>CP020563.1:2606947-3209262 GCA_002082585.1 Kitasatospora albolonga | reverse complement strand
GCGAGCACCTCGCCCGCGTCCTGCCCGCCGCGATGGTACCGGCGGTCTGGGTCCCGCTGCCCGAGCTGCCCCTGACCCCCAACGGCAAGGTCGACCGGGCGCGGCTGCCCGAGCCGCCGAGGGTCCGGCCGGAGGCCCCCGGGGCCTACGCGGGCCCCGGGGCCACGGCGGAGGACGGGGTCGACGCCGTGGTGCGGGAGATCTGGCAGGAGGTGCTGCGGCTGGACGACATCGGCCCCGACGAGGACCTGTTCGACCTCGGCGGCCACTCGTTGACGATCACCGCCATCGCGGCCCGTATCCGGAAACGGCTCGGCGTCGAGGTCCCGCTCGACGTCTTCTTCGACACCCCCACGCTCGCCGGTGTGTCGGACGCGGTGAACGGACTCCAGCAGACAGCAAGCAGTGCGGCAAGCAGTACGGAAGAGAGAGAAGAGCGGCGATGAGTGACGCGACGGTGTACCAGGTGGTCGTCAACGACGAGGAGCAGCACGCGCTCTGGCCCGCCCGGACGGCCCCGCCGGTCGGCTGGCGTGTGGAGGGCTTCCGGGGGTCGGAGGAGGAGTGCATGGCACACGTGGACCGGGTGTGGCCCGACATCCGGCCGCTCTCGCTGCGCCGCCGCCTGGCGGATGCGGCGGACACCTCCGCCGCCTCGTCGGCGGTGGACGGGTGACGGCCGGGACGGAAGCCCGGTCCGTGCTGCGCGCCCGGGTCGCGGGGCTGGTCTCCGGGGCGACCGACGGGGAGGTGACCGAGGCCGAGATCCTGGCGGGCGGCGGTTCGCTGACCGCGCTCGGGGTCACCTCGCTGGCGTTCCTCCGGCTGATCGACACGGTGGAGGAGGAGTTCGGGATCGTCCTGGACCTGGACGGCCCGTTCCGCTTCCTGGACGACCTCGACGGCCTGGTGGACCAGATCGCCGAGCTGGGGGGAGGCGACGGGGGCCATGGCTGAGGGGGGCGTAGAAGCGGGCAGGGCGGGCTTCGGTGAGGAGACCGTCGCCGTGGAGTTCGGCGGTGACCGTACCGGCCGGGCGCCGCTGACCTGGGGGCAACGTGCCATCTGGCACGCGATCCGCCGTACCGCCCCGAACGACCACTACTTCAACATCGGCCGCGTCCTCCCGCTCGCCGACCGGGGCCGCCCCGCGACCGTGGCGGAGGCGGTCCGGGCGGTCGCCGCGCTGATGGAGCGTCACGAGGCCCTGCGTACAAGGCTGGAGCTGTCCTCCGACGGCGGCGAGGCGTCCCAGGACCTCGCCGCCACCGGCACCCTCCCGGTCACCCTCGCCCACGCCCCGGACGAGGCCGAGGCCGAACGCACGGCACACGCCCTCCTGGACCGGCTCTCCGCCACCCGCTTCGCCTACGCCTCCGAATGGCCGGTCCGGGCCGCCCTGGTGGCGGTCGGGGACCGGGTCACCCACGCCGTCCTGGCCCTCTGCCACCTGGCGGCGGACGGCCACGGCGCGGAGGTCCTCGTACGGGACCTGCGCCTCCTGGTCCGCCGGGGCTCGGCCGGACGCCCGCCCGCCACCACCCCCCTGGACCTGGCCCGGGAGCAGCACGGCGAGACGGGCAGGCGGCGGGGCGCGGCGGCCCTGGCGCACTGGGAGGCGGGGTACCGGGCGGCCCCCGCCACGATGTTCCCCGACCCGGTCGCCGCGCCCCGCGCCCCCCGCTTCTGGACCGGCCGGATCGTCTCCCCGGCGCTGGCCAGGGCGGTCGCGGCGGTCGCCACCGCCCACCGGGTCAGCGGTTCCACGGTGCTGCTGACGGCGGCGGCGGTGCTGGTGGCCGCCGGACAGGGGCACCGTACGGCGGCGGTCATGCCGATCGTCGGCAACCGCACCTCCGCCGCCCACCGCGACCTGGTGACCACGCTGTCGCAGGACGGCCTCTTCGTCCTGGACACCGGCACCCCTCAGGACACCTCGACCTTCACCGATCTGCTGCCCACCGCCTACCGCGCGGCCCTGCGCGCCTACCGGGCCGCCGTTTACGACCCGGTGGAGTGGGACGCGCTCGGGGAGCGGCTGCGGACGGAGTCCGGGGCCGAGGTCCACCCGTACTGCTGCTTCAACGACATGCGCCTGGTCGAGCGCCCCGCCCCGCCCGGCCCGGCGCCCACCGCCGCCGGACTCGCGGAGCTGCGCGACCGTACGGTGTTCGGCTTCCCGGCCACCCAGGAACGGGTCGCCTGCCGCTACTGTCTGCACATCACCGAGGAGGGTGACGCGCTCGCGGTGTCGTTGACCGCCGATACGGTGTACCTGCCGCCGGAGATGATCCGTGCGCACCTGTACGGCATCGAGGAGCTGGTCGTCGCCTCGGCGTCCGGCCGGGCACCACTCCTGACCGGGGTGGGGGAGCTGCTGGAGACGGCGGGAAAGGCGCGGGCATGACTGCTGAAGGCACCACGGCCACCGAAGGGCCCGCGATCGCCGGACGGACAGCGGCCACCCAAGGGCCGTTGTCCACCGGGCAGTCGGCGGCTACCGAAGGGCACCTGCCCACCGGGCAGTTCGCGGCCACCGAAGGGTTCGCGACCACCGGGCAGATCGTGGCCACCGAAGGGCTGCCGCCGGGCGAACCGCTCCGGGCCTGGGCCGACCGCACCTCCTGCGTCCAGGGCGGCGCGCTGGCCTTCCACCTGATGGGCGCCGGAGCATCGGCCGTACGGGTCAGGGTCACCGACGTCGTCAGCGAGCAGACCCGCCTCACCGCGACGGTGCACGCCCCCGACTGGACCCTCCTTGTCCCCGAGGAGTGGCCCAGCTCCCTCTACCGCGCCACCTTCGACGTACCGCTGGAGAACCGCCCCGCCACCGACGAGGCCGAACACGAGGTCTGGTTCGCCGTGCGCGCCGCCCGCCCTGGCACCGCCTCCCGCATCCTCCTCTCCATCCCCTTCGCCACCTGGCGGGCCTACACCTACGCCGGGAAGCCGCAGCAGGGCCTGTACTACTCCGAGCAGCCCGACCGCGCGCCCCAGGTGTCCTTCGCCTCGCCGGGCGGCGGCCCGCCGCCCGAGCGCTGGGAGGAGGGGCTGCTGCGCTGGCTCCCCGGCGCGGGCTACCCGGTCGACTTCTGCTCCGGTCTCGACCTCCACAAGGGCGACGAACTCCTCTCGCACTACAGCTTGTTGGTGGTGAACGGCCATGACGAGTACTGGTCGATGGAGATGCGCGACAGTGTCGAGAACTTCGCCCGGCGCGGCGGCAACATCGCCTTCTTCGCTGCCAACACCGCTTGGTGGCAGATGCGGTTGGAGGACTACGGGCGCACCATGGTCTGCTACCGGGACGCGGTCGCGGACCCGGTGACGGCGACCGACCCGCGCCGCGCCACCGTCGAGTGGTCCAGCGCCCCCGTCGACCGCCCGGAGAACACGATGACCGGCCTCAGCTTCCGCCGGGGCGCGGGTGCCTGGGGCGAGGGCATGGCGGTGATGGGGAAGGAGGCGTACACGGTCCGGTTCGCGGACCACTGGGCCTTCGCGGGCACCGGCCTGACCGACGGCGAACCCTTCGCGCGCGGCGCCCTCGGCTACGAGACGGACGCCTGCGCGCTGGAGTGGACCGGCGACGTTCCGCGGGCGACGGGCACGGACGGCACCCCGGGCTCCTTCGTCGTGCTGGCCACCGCCGACCTGCGGCACTGGCGGGAGTACGGGCAGGGCGGGGAGGCCACGATGGGCGTCTTCCGGCTCGGCGCGGGCACGGTGTTCAACGCCGGGACGATCAACTGGGGGAGCGTCCTCGCGGACGACCCGGTCGCCGACCGCATCACCCGCAACGTCCTGGACCGGCTGAGCGGCGCGGCCCCCGGCGACGGCTGGGACACGGCGGGCGGGCCGGACGAGGTGCGCGCGCTCGCGGCCTGCGCGTCCGTGCTGTTCGGCGCGGACACCCGGGGCAGGCTGCTCTGCCGGGAGGTGTCCGGCCAGAACCTGCCGTGGCGCCCGGTTGGTCTCGCCCCCGGCGTACGGGCGCTGGCCGCCGGACGCGAGGCGGCGGGCGGCCTGCCGCTGGAGCTGTACGCGGCGACGGAGGACGGCCGTCTGCTGCGCCGCGACCCGGTACCGGGCCCGGTGACCGGGGACGCGGCCGGGGAGTGGACGGAGGCGGGGCAGGTGCCCCCGGGGACGACCGGTCTCGCGCTCTGCGACGCCGGACTCTTCGCCGTCACCCCGCACGACGACACCTTGCACTACCTCTCCGCGCTCGCCCCGGACGGGCCGTGGCGCGTGCTGGGGGACGCGGGCGGCGCGGTCGCCCTGACGACCCTGAACTGCCGCCTCTGGGCGGTCACCGCCGACGGCCGGCTGCGCACCCGGCTCCCGGTGGGCCCGTCCGACGGCCCGGTCCCGTTCGCCGACGCGGGGACGCCGGGCCCGCCGCCCCACCCCCGTACGACGCTCGCCGCCCATGCCGGGGTGCTGTACGCGACGGCTCCGGGCGCACCGCTGCTGCTGTGCGCGAGGCCCGTGCTGCCGCCCCGCTGAGGGCTTCGCGTACGACGCCGGGGGCGGGGCGCCGTACCCTGGGCAAGTGCGGGTGGCAGGGTCGGGAGGAAGTCGGACGTGGGTGCGGTGACGGGCGCGGGCGCGGCGAGGGGCAAGCGGATGCCGCGCGCCGTGCGGGAGCGGCAGATGATGGACGCCGCGGTGCAGACGTTCGGGCAGCGGGGCTACCGGGCCGCCTCCATGGACGAGATCGCGGAGCTGGCGGGCGTCTCCAAGCCGTTGGTCTACCTCTACCTGCACTCCAAGGAGGACCTGTTCTCCGCCTGTATCCGGCGCGAGGCGCAGGCCCTGGTGGCGGCGGTACGGGCCGGGGTGGACCCGGAGCTGCCCGCAGACGGCCAACTCTGGTCGGGGCTGCGGGCGTTCTTCACGCACACCGCCGAGAACCCGGACGGCTGGGCGGTCCTGCACCGCCAGGCGCGTTCGCACGGGGAGCCGTTCATCAGCGAGGTCGTGGTGATGCGTGACGAGATCGTCGCGTTCGTGACGGCGTTGATCGGCGCCGCAGCCCGCGAGGCGCACCGCGACCCTGCCCTCGCGGACCGCGATGTGGCGGGCCTCGCGCAGGCGTTGGTGGGCGCCGCCGAGTCGCTGGCGGGCTGGGCCAACGACACCTCGGACGTCTCGGCGAAGGAGGCCGCAGCGACCTTGATGAACTTCGCCTGGGCGGGCCTGGAGAACCTGATGCACGCCCGTCCCTGGCAGCCTCCGGCGGACGTTTCCCGGGGGAGCGCGGACGACGGAACCTCCTGACAGCGGCGCACTTCGGCGGCAGCCCGCCGTCGGCAATCCGGGCCCGCCGTCCGCAATCCAGGCCCGCCGACCGTCGTCCGTCAGCGGTATCCCGTCAGACCGTCCGCGAGCTCCTCCTCGTCGCCGTCGAGGAGGGCGTACAGGGCCTGCTGAAGGGCGAACGTGCCGCGGATCGCGTCCACGCGGGTGGTGAGCCCGCTGTCCGACCGGTCGCCGCCCAGGGCGATTACCCGCTCCAGGAGTTGACGGCCGTGCCCGGCGCCGATGGCCGCGAGATCCTCGGCGGGGTCGCCGAGCTCGACGCCGTCCCAGTCGAGTACTCCGGAAAGGCGCGGCAGGCCGTCCGTCCACTCCCACAGGACGTTTTCGGGCCCGAGGTCACCGTGCACCACGGCCCGGGTGAGGTGGGGAAGGCTCTGGACCGCCGTGAGCTCCCGCTCGGCCCGCCGACGCCCCTGGCCGGACAGCAGCGGGAACAGCTCGGCGCGGACGCTCTCCGCGAAGCGCTGCCACCGGTCGGGTGCCGCCTCGGGCAGAACCGCCCGTACGGCCCCGTCGGCACCGGCCCGGTCCAGCCCGGCCAGCACCGTGGCGTACTGCGCCGCCACGCTCTCGGCCACCCGGGCACGGGCATCGGCGTCTGCATCTGCATCTGCATCTGCATCGCGGAGCGCGTCGGCGTCCAGTGGTTCTCCGGGAATGCGGCTGAGCACCAGGAACGGCGTCCCGTCGGCGCCGGGGGCACTGTCATGGAGCAGCGGCTCGGGTGTGCGGAAGCCGAGGTCGAGCGGGGCGAGCGCGCGCAGTGCGGCGACCCGCTCGGGCAGACGGCCCGCTGCCGCCGGGGTGCGGGGCAGACACACGACACGGTCCGAGCCCATGACGACGTCATGGAACTGCCCCTGACGCACGGCAAGTTCATCCGCCTGGTCATCGGGCAGCAGACGGCTCAGCAGAGCCCGGTGCGTCGTAAGGATGCTCACGCGTGTGTCCTTGGTTCAAGGGGACGGGACTGGGGCACCGGCGGCCGAGGTGACCGCCGCCGCCCCCATCAAACCGCCCCCGACGACCGACGGGCCAAGCCTTTACGGCGAACCCGCGAGGCCGACGTACGGCAGCCCCCGGCCGTCGTGCCTCGTGACTTTTCCGGCGAGGTGCGTACGCCCGTCCCGGCCGCGCAGGACGAAGGCTGCTCCCGCCGGGTCGGCCGCGTACGTCACGGTGGCGGGCAGCAGGACGGGAGCCCGGAAGTCGGCCCGTACGGTACGGAGTTCACCGTGCTGCCCGGCCGCCTCGGCCAGACAGCGGGCCACCGTCCACATGCCGTGCGCGATGGCCCGGGGGAAGCCGAAGAGGCGGGCGGTGAGCGGGTGGAGGTGGATCGGGTTGCGGTCGCCGGAGACGGCTCCGTACCGTCGCCCGAGATCGCCGGGGAGCCGCCACTCGGCGACGGCGGGGAGCTCGGGCCCCTGTCGGACACTCGCCTCCTCCCGCCTTTTCTTCGTGTGCCGCGACAGATACCCGCTGCGCGACTCCCAGACCAGCTCCCCGCCGACGCGCGCCTCGGTCACCAGGGTGACTTCGGTGCCACGGCGGTGGGGCGTCAACTCGCCTGCGTAAACCTTCAGTTCGATGGGCTCGGCGGCCTGCACCGGCCGATGGCTGCCGATCTCGATCCATGTGTGGACGAGCCCGACGACGGGCAGCGGGAAGCCCCGCCCGGTCATCAGCCGCATGGCGAGGGGGAAGCCCAGGACGTGGGGGTACGTGACCGGGAGCGGCCCCTGGCCGGGGAAGCCGCAGAGGGAGCGGTACGCGGCGAGGGGGCCGGGCGCGGTGGGGGCGGCCGGGAGGGTGAGGCGGGCGGCGGGCAGGGTGGCGCCCGGCCGTCCGGCGTGCTTGAACGGTGAGGTGACGGCCGCGCGTACGAGGGAGGTGCTCAGTCCGGACCCGGTCATCACGCTCACGCCCCCAGCAGGCTCTGGCCGCAGACGCGCAGCACCTGGCCGTTGACGGCGGCGGAGTCGGGCCGGGCGAACCAGGCGACGGCCTCGGCGACATCGACCGGAAGGCCGCCCTGGGAAAGGGAGTTCAGACGGCGGCCCGCCTCGCGGATGAAGAGCGGTACGGCGGCCGTCATCCTGGTCTCGATGAAACCGGGCGCCACCGCGTTGACCGTGACGCCGTGGTCGGTGGCGGCGCGCGGGCCGAGCGAACGGACGAGACCGATGATCCCGGCCTTGCTCGCCGCGTAGTTGGTCTGCCCGGTGTTCCCGGCGATGCCCGCGATGGAGGCGGTGGCGACGATCCGGCCGCCGCGCGTGATGGCGCCGGACTTCAGCAGCTCGTCGGTGGTGCGGAGCACGCTGTCGAGGTTGACCTCGATGACCGATGTCCAGTGACCGGCGGGCATGTTGGCGAGGCGGCGATCGCGGGTGATCCCCGCGTTGTGGACGAGGACGCCGAGCCCGTCCGGTGCGGCGGCGGCGATGCGTTCGGCGGCGTCGGGCGCGGTGATGTCCAGCGGGAGGGCGGTGGCGCCGAGCCGGTCGGCGGTACGTGCCAGCTCCTCGCGCACTCCTGGCACGTCCAGGGCGATGACCCGGGCCCCGTCGCGGGCGAGCACGGAGGCGACGGCGGCGCCGATGCCGCGGGCGGCCCCGGTGACCAGGGCGGTGCGGCCGGTGAGCGGGGCGGCGGGGTCGGTGAGGGGGTCGGCTACGGGGCCGGGGCCGGGGGCTTCGGCGGTGATCTCGATGACCTGGCCGCTGACGTAGGCGGAGCGCGGGGAGAGCAGGAAGCGCAGGGTGGACTCGGAGGCTTCCGCTGTCCCGCCGCCACCACCGGGAACCCGTACGAGCTGGACGGTGGAGCCCCGCCCGATCTCCTTCGCCAGCGACCGGACGAACCCCTCCAACGCCTGCTGGGCGGCGGCCTGGTGGTGGTCGGCGGGGGAGGGCACCGTACCGAGGACGACGACCCGCCCGCCCGGCGCGAGGGAGCGGACGACGGGGTGCAGGGCGGCGTACACGTCCCCGAGCCCGGCGGCGCTGGCGACCCCGGTGGCGTCGAGGACGATCGCGGCGGTCCGGTCGGCCCGGCCGGAGCCCCCGACCACCGGCAGCCCGACCCGGTCCAGCACCTCCGCGACCCCCGCGACCGCGGGAACCCCCGCCGTCAGGTGCAGCAGCGCCCCGTCGAGCCGCGGGGTTTCCGGGGACCAGCGGAGCAGGGGGGTGGGCCGGGGGAGGCCGAGACGGCGGGTGAGGAAGCGGCCGGGGGCTGTGCCGGTGAGGTGCAGATAGCGATCGGCCATTGTCCTGACTCCCTGCTCGGTCGTAGATTTACTCCGGAGTAAGGTTACTGAAGAGTCAGGAGCTGGTCGAGATGAACGATTCCGGAGGCTGTCCGCGACGGCGACCCGGGTGAGGCCCAGGGGGGCGGTCCGGTTGACGCCCTGGCTGAGGGCCAGGGCGGCCGGTCCGGTTGATGCCCTGCGCGACGCCCTGGTTGACGCCCCGGGTGACACCTGGACGGCAGCCCACCGGAGCCCCCGTGATCCCTTCCCTTCCCTCCCCGCCCTGCCTCCTGCCTCCCCGCCTGATTGCTCGCTTGCCGGACGGACGACCCGGCGACAAGACCCGCCCGACCCCCCGCCACCGAGGAGCCGCACGTGTCAACGCCTTCATCCGCCCCCGTAACCCCAACTCCCCAGGCCGCACCGGTCCTTGTGGAGCCGACGAAGAGGAGAGGCCCGGACGGAAGGGTCCAGGAGGTCTCCGTACCGCCGTTCGCGCCCCAGGTGCTGCGGGGTTCGCTGGCGGAGATCCCGTTCGACAACGCCCGCCAGGCCCCGGCGGAGGCGGTGCTGAGCCGGAAGGACGCCGAGGGGACCTGGCACGACGTGACCGCGGCCGACTTCGCCGCCGAGGTGCTGGCGGTCGCGAAGGGCCTGATGGCGGAGGGGCTGCGGGCGGGCGACCGGATCGCGATCATGGCCCGTACGACGTACGAGTGGACGCTGCTGGACTTCGCGTCCTGGGCGGCCGGCCTGGTGACGGTCCCGATCTACCCCACCTCGTCCGCCTTCCAGGCCCGCTGGATTCTCCAGGACTCGGGTGCGGTGGCCTGCGCGGTGGAGACGACGGCGCAGGGCCGCCTGATCAGCCAGGAACGCAGGCAGCTGGGCGACTTGGCGCATCTGTGGCAGTTCGACACGGGGGCGATCGCCCACCTCAGGTCGCTGGGCAGGCACATCCCCGACGAGGCGGTGTCGGCGCGCCGCGCCACGTTGGAACCGGAGAGCCCGGCCACCCTGATCTACACCTCGGGCACGACGGGCCGCCCGAAGGGCTGCGTGATCACCCACGGCAACTTCTTCGCGGAGGTGGACAACGCGATCGAACTCCTCCACCCGGTCTTCAAGTCCGTCTCGAAGGACCCGGCTTCGACGCTTCTCTTCCTCCCCCTCTCCCATGTCTTCGGCCGGATGGTGGCGATCGGCTGTATGCGGGCGCGAGTCCGCCTCGGCCACGCCCCCTCCATCCAGACGGAAGACCTGCTGGCCGACCTGGCGGGCTTCCGCCCGACCTTCCTCCTCGCCATCCCGTACGTACTGGAGAAGGTCTACAACACGGGCCGGGCGACGGCCGAGAAGATGGGCCGGGCCTCGTCGTTCGACCGGGCGGCCCGCATAGCGCAGCGCTACGGCAAGGCAGTTGAGGCCGCCGAACACGGTACGGGCCCGGGCCCCGGCTTCGGCCTGCGCGCCGCCCGAGCCCTGTACGACCCCCTGGTCTACCGCCGTATCAGGGCGGCGCTGGGCGGCAGGGTCCGGTACGTGATCTGCGGCGGCTCCCCGCTGGGCCGCCGACTGGCCTCCTTCTACGAGGGCGCGGGCATCGGCATCTTCGAGGGCTACGGCCTGACGGAGACGACGGCGGCCCACACGGTGACCCCACCCCTCAAACCCCGCCTGGGCACGGTGGGTTGGCCCCTCCCCGGCACATCGGTACGCATAGCGGAGGACGGCGAGGTGTTGCTGCGGGGCGGCCAGGTGTTCCGGGGCTACTGGGACACGGAACGCGCGGAGCCGGTCCCGTACCTCCTGGACGGCGGCTGGTTCCCGACGGGCGACCTGGGCACACTGGACGAGGACGGCTACCTGACGATCACGGGCCGCAAGAAGGACATCATCATCACGTCGGGCGGCAAGAACGTCACCCCCGCCCCTCTGGAGGACTGGCTCCGCGCCCACCCCCTGGTCGGCCAGTGCATGGTGGTCGGCGACAACCGCCCGTACATTACGGCCCTGATCACCCTGGAGCCGGACGGCCTCCACCACTGGCGCCAGATGACGAAGAAACAGGACGTGCCGCTCAGGGAGTTGGTCCACGACGAGGAGCTGCGCACGTCGCTCCAGAAGGCGGTGGACGAGGCGAACCGCCTGGTGTCGCGGGCGGAGTCGATCCGTAAGTTCACTGTCCTGCCAGTGGACTTCACGGAGGAACGCGGCCACTTGACGCCGTCGCTGAAGCTGAAGCGGGAGGCGATCGCGCGGGACTTCACGGCGGAGATAGAGGAGTTGTACCGGCGGAGGTGAGGGGGTGGGTGCCGCACCCGGCGGTTTATTGCTTGCTCCACTGACGGGGGAGAGGGCGCGGTCCGCGAGCCAGCTTGAACACCCCGCGCTGCTCACCTCTGTTGCAGCCGTCCACGGCCTTGGCGCCGCGGCACGGCGGCGCTTGCGTGACCCTCTGAGCGCGCCCGCGCCCGGCCTCCACAAGCGCCGCTCGTCCGAGCGTTCAGCTGCCGACGCGCGTGTACGTGAGGAACACCGCGCCGCTCTTGAGGGCGGTGTGGTCTGCGAGTGTCCAGGTGCGCGGGTCGAAGGCAGCCTTGCGGGAGAACAGCGGAATCCCGTCGCCGATGGTCAGCGGGCCGAGTTTGATGATGAGCGTGTCGATCTCGGCGTACAGGGAGCCCGCGAGTTCGGCGCCGCCCAGGAGCCAGATGTCCTTGCCGTCCTGCTGCTTGAGTTCGCGCACGGTCGCCACCGGGTCGTCGGCGACCAATTCGACGGCCGGGTCCGGGCTCTCGGTCAGGGTCCGGGAAAACACCAGGTGACGCAGGTGGGGGTAGGCGTCGGTGATACCGGCCGCAAGACCGATCTCGTAGCTGCGCCGCCCCTCCAGCACGGTGTCGAAGTGCGTGCCCTCCGCCGTGACGGACAGAGCCTGCCGGGCATGGACGGGCAGCGTCTCCGGGTACTCGGCCACGAGGTGTTGTATGTAGTCCTCCGGTATGGGCCAGAAGCCGTTGGGACCGGTGGGGTCCCCGCCGTCCGGGCCCGCGATGAAGCCATCGAGGGTGGTGGCGATGTAGTGGACGAGTCTGCGCATGCCGGGTCCCTTCCGTTGGTCACGCTGTCGCAACTACGGCCCGGTACTGCCGGATGGCATGCCGAGGTGCGAGGCCGCCAAGCGATCATGGCATCCGCCCACCCGGCGCGGGCGCCGTGCCGTTCAATCCCGTGAACATTGGCCCACGCGCCAGGGTTCAACTGCTGCCCGAGTCAGCTGACAAACGCTGTCACTTGAAGTGGGCAAAGCCAGGGGTGATATGCCTGTTTCTCAAGAAGTAAGTAAAAACGAGCCTCGCGCCACATAAACCCGCAGGTCACGAACTGGTGCTCCCCGCGCATGCGGGGGTGGTCCCTCAAGCGGGCGCATCACGACCGGGTCGGACTGGTGCATGATCGTGGAGACATCGGCCCCCTTCGCGGGATACGACATGGCGGAGTCAGGCCGCGTCGAGGTGGCACCGATGAGCGGCGAGACCCCGTTCGCGGGCCACCTTGGCGAGACGGTGCTGGCAGTCAGCGAAGCGAGCGTCCCGGTCAACGCACCAGCCACGGCGTGAACCGTGTGAGGCTCCCGCCGTGGCTGGTGTGATCACGGCGTCACGGCCGTCCTGGATAGCCCCGTTCACCGGGTGCAGCCCCCGCTCCTTCGGCACGTTGGTGGCACAGCTGCGGCAAAAGGGGGCTGACACGGTTCGCAGAGGCCGGCCGTGGAGCTTGCCGCTGGAGGACCGGGTGCTGCTGGTCACGGCCTACTGGCGTACCAACTTGACGCTGCGGCAGCTCGCCCCGCTGTTCGGCGTCTCGAAGTCCGCAGCCAACCGCATCGTTGGCCACCTCAGCCCCCTGCTCGCGCTCAAGCCCCGCAGGCGATTCCGCAAGAGCACCGTCCTCATCGCGGACGGCACCTTGGTCCCCACCCGCGACCACACGGTGGCCGAGCGATCGAAGAACTACCGGTACTCCACCAACCACCAGGTCGTCATCGACGCCGACACCTGGCGCGTCGTGGTGGTCGGCCGGCCGTTGCCCGGCAACCGCAACGACTGCAAGGCGTGGGCGCTGTCCGGAGACGAGGATGCTGTCGGCCGCACCACCGTGATCGCCGACGGCGGCTACCGGGGCACCGGCCTGGTCATCCCGCACTGCCGTGAGCGCGGGCAGAGCGAACTGCCGGCCTGGAAAGAAGAGCACAACTCTTCCCACCGCCAGGTCCGCGCCCGTGTCGAGCACGCCTTCGCCCACATGAAGACCTGGAAGATCCTCCGAGACTGCCGGTTGAAGGGCGACGGCGTCCATCACGCGATGAGAGGCATCGCCCGCCTGCACAACCTCGCACTCAGCCGATGAGCGAGGGTTCAGCCCGGCTCAGCCGCGCCGGAGCCCGTCGGCTCCGGGGGTCTCTGGTGCCCGCACTCCAGCCGTTTGCCGTCCGCGTCAGTCACTGTGTATTCCAGGACGACCTTGGCTGGGTCACCGTCCTCATAGAGCCACACAGTGATGCCCTCCTGACTGACAGCGGTAGAGAACCAGACATCGATGCCCTCAACCTCCGGAGCGACCGTGAAGACCTCCCCGGGTTTCAGCCAGTAGTCCTCACCGTACGGCTCGACAAAGAGCCAGAGGTCGCCGACGCCCGCATTCTCCACAGGCAACCTGCTGCGTCCCACTTGTCCCCCAAGACCGCTGCCTCCATGAACCTCTACACGGTATCTACCCAGCCCGCATCGGCGCCTTCAGCCGACCTTCGCCCCACCGACCCTTTGCGCGACAGCCCTTAGCGTCGACTATCCGTGACGGTCCGTCCTCCCGTCAGCTCGCCTTTTCGGTTGTTCAGGCCGGGTAGGCTCGCTGATGGCTCGGCTGTCGCGTTGAGCGGGTGGTGGTTCCCCCGGGCCAGCGGCTCTGGTGCTGTTTGCGGGCGCGGGAGCGTTGCTGCTCAGTCGGGGTGCAGGAGGGCTTCGGGACCGTGTATCTGCGGTTGCCTTCGCTAAAGAGTGGATATGTCTGTTTCTCAAGAAGTAAGTAAAAACGAGCCTCGCGCCACATAAACCCGCAGGTCACGAACTGTGCTCCCCGCGCGTGCGGGGGTGGTCCCGAACCGCTCACGGCCGCGAAGACGTTGCCGGAGTGCTCCCCGCGCGTGCGGGGGTGGTCCCGGGGCGAACTCGAATTACAGCTCGATTGCCCAGTGCTCCCCGCGCGTGCGGGGGTGGTCCCGGCCGGGCCGGGTTCGCCGGGGTCGTCACCTGGTGCTCCCCGCGCGTGCGGGGGTGGTCCCCGGTGAAGATCGACTGGATCGCAGGGCCTAGGGTGCTCCCCGCGCGTGCGGGGGTGGTCCCACGGCGAGCCCGGTGATCAGGGCGCGGTCCACGTGCTCCCCGCGCGTGCGGGGGTGGTCCCCGGAGCGGACCGGACCGGAAGCGACGGACCGGGTGCTCCCCGCGCGTGCGGGGGTGGTCCCCAACACCGATGACTGGAAGGCGCAGGTCCGAGGTGCTCCCCGCGCGTGCGGGGGTGGTCCCACCGGTCCCGCGACCAGGAGCATCAGGGCGCCGTGCTCCCCGCGCGTGCGGGGGTGGTCCCGGGCGGTCCCGCGGTGCGGGCGCCCGGTGTGCGTGCTCCCCGCGCGTGCGGGGGTGGTCCCCGGCGGTGGAAGGTCTCCACCTCGTTGAGGAGGTGCTCCCCGCGCGTGCGGGGGTGGTCCCTCGCCCCCCGGGTGCAACCGGGGGGATCAACCGTGCTCCCCGCGCGTGCGGGGGTGGTCCCGCCGGGCTCGCCGCAGCGCAGGGCGGAGGGTCGTGCTCCCCGCGCGTGCGGGGGTGGTCCCCCTGCTTCCGGCACCGCTGGTCGTGCTGGCCGGTGCTCCCCGCGCGTGCGGGGGTGGTCCCATCACCGGGGACGGCGGGCCCGCCACGGCGGAGTGCTCCCCGCGCGTGCGGGGGTGGTCCCTGCGGTCCCTGCGCGAGGACGTCTCCGGCCTGGTGCTCCCCGCGCGTGCGGGGGCGGTCCCCGGTCCTGGCAGTAGTCCGGCCACGTCCGACCGTGCTCCCCGCGCGTGCGGGGGTGGTCCCGATCAGGCGGATTCCCACGGTTGCTCTCTTCCGTGCTCCCCGCGCGTGCGGGGGTGGTCCCACGGTAAAGGTCAGGCTCAGCAACATTCTGGGGTGCTCCCCGCGCGTGCGGGGGCGGTCCCTGGGACATCAACGCCAAAAATGGCGTACCAAGGTGCTCCCCGCGCGTGCGGGGCGGCGCCGAGGCGCCGACGGTCCTTGGCACGGCCGACTGCACCCAGAGCTATGCGGGCTCCTCCGGCAGCCCCGTCGCCAAGCAGCTCCGGCTCATGCGGGGCAACTGGGGCACCAGAGCCTGTCGCCGTGAACGAGAACGGACAAGCAGCGACTGACGCTCGAAGCACCGCATGGGACGCCTGCTCGCAGAGCAAGCCCCAGTGACGGAAGGCCAACGCCAAGGGACAAGAGAACATGGTTCAACTGGACTCCGACCAAGCCCCGGTCATCTGGATGATGCCTCCCGGACGGACGCACAGTGCCGATACGGAGGGGAGCAGAGGACCACCAAGCTCCCCTGGCAGCTCACCGCGGACGACCGTGAGCCGGAGGTGCTGAGATGTTCGCCGAGGGGCCGTGCGAGGACACCGTCGTCCGCTACACGTTGGCCGACTGACCTGACCTGTCTGGTCCCTCCCGCTGGCGATGCCAAGAGAAACGGTCGGCCCCACACCACAGTAAGTACCCAAATTTTCCTAGGACTTGGGCCCTCCCGGCAGCGACGGCGGTCGTGCTGTTTTATCCGTCCCGTCCTCCCCGATGCGTGTGGTTGGGTGGCTTCGGGGCACCGCTGGGTGCCTGCACGCGACACCGACCGGAGGAAACGTGAACCACTCGCGAAGATTCCCTAAGGCCCTCGCCGCACTCGTCGTCGCCGCGGCTGCCGCACTCGGCGTCGCGCCCGGGGCGGCGGCCGACGGTCATCCCGTTCCGGCCGTCCGGGTCGCGGCGGATGTGCCTTCAGTGTCATACCTGTGGGCCGGTTCGCACAGCTTCGATTTCAGCCTCGACGGTGGGGCGACCACACAGGCCGGTTCCTACCAGAACATAGAACCTCCACTCTCCAGTGCGAGGCCGAGCGACCTGTCAAGCGGTGCGGACGTGCGCAGCACAGTGACGACCCAAGGTGACGTCACCACCGTTTCCCAGGTCCACCGGTCCAGCGGGGACGCGACCCGGTTCGCTCTGCCCAAGGGACAGACCTTCCGCGCCGCCAGCGGGTGGAGTGTCCTGGTCGGCGGGAACAGCGGCGGGGGCCAACTGCGTGTGTGGCGCGCCTCCGCTCTGCTGCCGGTCGAGAACGCCGCCGGGGGGCGGGTGGTGGCGGGGATACCCTCCGGCGCCACCGTGTACCTGGTCCGGCCGGGCGGCTCCGTGAGGTACGCGGCCGTGGCCTACCGGTACCAGGGCGTGGCGACGGCAGGGCTCGTCGACCTCGCCACCTACTCCTTCACCCCGTACGTCACCGGGCTGTCGACCGGCGCCCAGATCCGTTACAACGACCGGTGGTTCGCCATCGACGAGGGGCCGAACCACACACTGAGCGCGGTGCGCGTCGGCTCCGCACCCGGTACCGGGCCCTCCGCACTCGGCGATGCCGGCCCCTACCGGCTGCGCGCCGTCGTCGGGGATCACCTTGTGCTGGGCGACCCGGAGCCCGCTTCCGGTGCGTCCGCGCGGGTGGACGCGGTTTCTGCTCTCGACGGCTCCCGGCGGACCGTGCTTGATGCCGCGCAGAGCGAGGTGACCTTTGCCCAGGACGGCGCCGCCCTCGCCACGGCCCCTGACGGTACGGGGCTGTGGCGCGTGCACCACATCCTCCCGGGCGGTGACTCCGGGCTCCAGGTGTGGCCCTCTTGGATCGTCGTCGGCGCAGAAGCAGCAGGCGAGGAGCCGGTGCGCTGACCGTGGACGCACGGCTCTCGCCCCTTTCCTGGTGGCGGGCCCTTGAGGACCTCCGCGCCCCAGCGGCTGGACCGTACAGCGTGACCACCCAGTAGGCGCCTTACGGGGCGGCGGCTCCGCGAACTCCGGCAGGACGCCGACCTGCCTGACCGTGAACCAGCTTGCCGCCCAGCGCCGTTGGCGCCACGCGAAGACGTCCCGGATCGAGAACGCGAAGACGCCTCCCTCGGCCCGGGACATCCGCGACTGGTGCGAGATCTGCCAGGCCCCCAGCAGGGCGCTGGAGTTGACCGTAGTGTCCCGCCACGCCGAGACGTCATACACGGCGACGCTCTCGTCTCCGTCGAACCGTTCTCCGCGCAGGTCAACATCGTCCGGCCCAGCGAGATCGGCCTGTACCTGTAGGAGTTCGAGCAGCTACGAGCCATGGCTGTGTACGGAGTACGGGGCCGAGGCACGGGCGCTCGTCGTAAAGGCCATCGACGCCCCTGACCATGGTCCGGGACGCTTCCTGCCCGAAGCTCGGGTCCCGGCCCTCGGTCCTCGGGACCCGAGCCTCGGGATCGACCGGTTCACGCTTTCGGGGTACGGAGGCGGGGTCCTGGCCCGAAGCTCGGGTCCCGGGACACGGGTGTCGGGACCCGAGCGCCGAGGTTCGAGCGCCTTTTTTAACCGGCGGGAAAACCAGGGGGTTTGGGAATACCTCCCCTGCCTCCCTCCCCCTGCCGCGGCTGGGGAAGTATGACTAATCGTGACAGCTTGCGGCGGAGCGTCACGACTGCTTACGGTTCAAGAACTAAGCGACCCCGACACGGTGTAGCAAGCACCGACGCCGGGGTCTGACCGCAAGATCGAACCCCAGAAAGCCGATCCCGTGGCTACCCAGAACCTTAGCCCTGCCCTGCACACACCCGCACCGTGTGCCCCGTACCCGATGGCCAAGCCCGGTTACGGCAAACGCTCCACCCCCGACCAACAGCCCCGTACGCGCCACGACTTCGCACTGCTCCCGACGCGCGAGCGGTACGTGGCCGGGTTCGTCGACCACCTCCCCGACGGCGCGGCGATGAGCGTGAAACACCTGGCCAAGCAGCTCCCGCTCTACGGCCAGCAGGCGATCTCGACGGCGCTGACGGCCCTGTCGGTGGCGGGGCACTTACGGCGGGTCCGGTGCCCGGTCGGCGCGGGCGACGAAACCCGCTGGGTCTTCCGCACCTTCTGGTCCCGCACAGCACGGGACAACGAGTGGTGGAACACCTACCTGGCAGCCCAGACCACCACCCCCGCACCGGACACCTCGCCACCACCCCCACCACCGGGAAGCCCGACCGCCGAGCCGCCACTGCCCGCACCGCCGGAGAACCCCCCTCCGGCACAAGCCCCCACCCCCACCTCCGCCCCGAAGCCCCCGGACGCCCCCACCGCCGTACCGCGCCAACGCAACTCGCCCCAGGTTCCGGACGCAGAGCCCACCCCTGACACGACGCCACCCCCGGCACCGCCAAACCACCCCGAGGCCACCCGTTCCCCCGCCTACCTGGCCCTGGCCCGCCTCGGCCACCAGGACCACCGCCTCACCCTCTCCGCCCACGACTGCACCGCCCTCGAAGCACAGGCCACCCAATGGCTGGCCCGGGGCGTGAGCATCGACTACCTCACCAACGCCCTCACCGCAGGACTCCCCGCCACGATCGACCACCCCGCCGGCCTCATCCGCCGCCGCCTCACCGACAAACTCCCACCCCACCTCCCCACCCCCACAAGCACCCCGCGCCCCACCCCCACCCACCGCATCCTCATCGAATGCACCACCTGCGGCCGCCCAGGCCAACCAGAGGCCCTCCCCGACGGCCTCTGCCGCCCCTGCCGCACCACCCACACCAACGAAACCCAGCCCCCACCCGCCGAGGTCGCCGACATCAAGGCACATATGGCCAACCTCCGAGACCTCCTCAAACCCGTCTGAAACCAACAACGGTGGCTCGACCCACACTTCAGCCAGCCTGACAACGCCTCCTGCGCGGCCCTGACCGAGACCCTGGACACCGAGCTCGCGACAGCGAACAGAAAGCCCGCGAACGCTCCCGGCCTCCGCTGCGCAGTGACTAACCTGCGGAGAGGACGAAGCCTCGCCCGCAAGGAACGAAATGCCTGCCGCAACCAGCGGAAGGCAGCACCACTCCTGACAGACACAGGTCCCGGCCCAGCCCGCCCGCCCCATAGGGGAGAGATGTCCGTTTCTCAAGAAGTAAGCAAAAACGAGCCCCTGACCGCATAAACCCGCAGGTCACGAACTGTCGTCCCCGCGCACGCGGGGGTGGTCCCCTCACGCAAGGACTTGACCCATGGGAAATGAAGTCGTCCCCGCGCACGCGGGGGTGGTCCCCTTGACCGGCGCCGACCACAGCAACGTCCTCTGTCGTCCCCGCGCACGCGGGGGTGGTCCCGGTTGGCAAGACACCACGTACGACGGATCAAGGTCGTCCCCGCGCACGCGGGGGTGGTCCCGGCATCGTCACCGCGAGCAGGACGGACGGGGTGTCGTCCCCGCGCACGCGGGGGTGGTCCCGGTTGGTGCCCTCCTCGCCCTCTTCATGGCAAGTCGTCCCCGCGCACGCGGGGGTGGTCCCTCATCTGGGGTCCGGGCTTCACCAAGAACCATGTCGTCCCCGCGCACGCGGGGATGGTCTCCGGAGGATTGCGAAGTTTTCCACGCACGCCCGGTGGTCCCCGCGCACGTGGGGGTGGTCCCTGGATGCCGCTGCTGGTCGGGACACCGGCCCAGTGGTCCCCGCGCATGCGGGGGTGGCCCTGGCACCCGGAAGTGCCGGACGGGCAAGAACGCGGGGTCCCCGCATCCTGCGGGGATGGCCCCGGGCATCACGCATGCGAAAAGCTGGGACGATGGTGGTCCCCGCGCACGAGGGGACGGTCCCCCGACCCGGGCGGTGTACAGGTCACCCTCGGGGTGGTCCCCGCGCACGCGGGGGTGGTCTCCGGCGTACGGCCCCGTGAGCATGCTGGAGGCGGGACCCGGTGGGGGCTCACCGGCCCCGTTCCGTCGGCTTGGGGCCGGATGCGCGGAAAGAGATGGATTGCCGGGCCCGTGCATCAGCGGAACCGTAGGTAGCACTTCAAGGAGTCGAACGTGACAGGCCAGACCAACGGAGCGGCGCAGGTCGGGAATGCGCTGGATCTGCCCGACGGGCCTCAGCCTGCCTTTCGGACGGACCTCGGCGCCTTGTACCAAGGCGACTGCCTCGAAGTGATGCGAAACATTCCGTCAGGTTCCGTGGATCTCGTTTTTGCGGACCCGCCGTTCAATCTTGGAAAGATTTACGGCAAACATTTCACGGATGCCGTGGCCGAGGTCGAGTACACGAACTGGTCAGAAGCGTGGATCAAGGAAGGGCTTCGCCTGCTCACCCCCGGCGGGGCATTCTTCCTCTACAACATTCCCAAGTGGAACATGCGCAACGGCGCTTATATGCAGAGCCTGGGGATGAACTTCCGTCACTGGATCACCATTGATATCAAGCTGAGCCTGCCGATTCAGGGGAAGCTCTACCCCAGTCATTACAGCCTGCTGTATTTCACCAACGGTAAGCCGAAAACGTTCACGCGTCCGAGAATTCCCATTCAAGTGTGTCGGCACTGCGGGAAAGATATCAAGGACTACGGCGGTCACCGCAATAAGCTGCACCCGGACGGGATCAACCTGACGGACGTCTGGAACGACATCCATCCTGTGAGGCATCAAGGCACCAAGAACCGGCAGGCGAACGAGCTGAGCGAGAAGCTGCTCGAGCGTGTCCTCGGCATCGCCAGCGAGCCCGGTGACGTCGTGCTCGATCCTTTCGGTGGTAGCGGCACCACCTACGCGGTCGCCGAGCGGATGCACCGGCAATGGCTTGGGGTGGAGCTCGGCGACATCGAGCCCATCACCAACCGCCTGACGGGGATCGGGAATCAGGTGGAGCTTCCCGGGTTCGGCGACTCGGGCAAGGGGCGGCGGAAGTAGGCCGGTGCGACCCGGATCGAAGCCGTGCCGTGCGCCAAAGGCGCGGGAGAGGCGCGTGCAGATCCGGGCCGCAGCGTGACCGCGCTCTTGGCCGCGGGGTGACCCCGCCCCTGGTCGTTCAGGATTCCGCGCGGCCGTCTTTTCCTTTAGGGATGCGGGCGACGTCGAAGGACTCGGCGTCATGCTCCACCGTGACGATCCCGAAGTAGCCGAATTTCTGGAACGTCCACTCCTCCCAGAGGGGGTGATACGGGAGAAGCTCAGGAGCGTTTCCGATGCGATCGGTCAGGTATCTGGCCAGTTCCGCACTCGGGACCACGAGGACTCCGCCCGACAGATATCCGACCTTCATTCCCAGGCCGATGCGGTTGATCGCCCGGTGGCTGGAGGAGATGTTGCCGGTCTCCCATTCGACAGCGAAGGGGAGCGGGTCGTTCCCCGGGAACGAGAGGTGTCCGTCGAAGGCGCCCGGGCGTGATCCCTTGACGACTTTCTGCTCGATCTCCTCAGTCTTCGGTGCCCTTCTTTCAAGCTCCCAGCCGCGCTGCTCCAGCGATTCGGCGAAGCTCTTCTTGATGGGAACTACACCGTTCCCTTCGCCGCGCTTCTTGCCCGACTCGGGGTGAATGGTGAAGCGGTCCGAGCCCGGCGGCCAGACAACATCCGTCACCGCTGCGCGTATGTCCTGCTCCACTCGCTGAAAGGCGGAGCTGCTGCTGTATCGACCCTGGTCTACCAGAGTCCTCCATTCAGTGATCTTCACCCGTGTAGCGTACAGTGATCAATTCGGGCATGTGAGGCGTGGAGAGTCCTCAGGGCGATGCCCGGGCGTGCTCCGCGTCCCGCGCTTACCGAATGATCGTCGTCGGTCACCCCGTGTGGCACCGGGTATGCGCTCGGCACCCTCGCCCGCCGCCACCCCTTCGCCCTCGCGGGTACCAGGGCCGCCCCCGCCCATGCCTCCCGCCAGCGTGTCGGCGTAAATTCGTTACCGTCCCGGTCGCCGAGGGCGGAGACTCGCCCCATGGCTGACATGGCGGCGTTCTGCGAGGCGGTCACCGCATGGGCGGCCGGCGGGCCCGAGGGCCCCGCCCGTGAGCTGGCCGAGCGGCTCCCCGTACGGACCGTCGTCCTCCTCGAAGGCCCGAGCGACGCCGCCGCCGTCAACGCGCTGGCCGAGCAGCGGGGGCGGGACCTGGCCGCCGAGGGCGTCTGCGTCCTCCCGATGGGCGGTGCGATGAGCGTCGCCCGCTTCGCCGGTCTCCTCGGGCCCTCCGGTCTCGGCCTCCGCCTCACGGGGCTGTGTGACGAGCGCGAGCGCGGATTCTACGAACGGGGGTGGGAGCGGGCCGGTGCGGGGGCCGAGCAGGAGTTCTTCGTCTGCGCGGCCGACCTGGAGGAGGAGCTCATCCGTGCCCTCGGGGTGGCACGGGTGGAAGAGCTGATCCAGGCGGAGGGCGACCTGCGCCCGCTCCAGATCTTCCTGCGCCAGCCCGCGCAGCAAGGCCGTTGCCCACAGCAGCAGTTGCGGCGCTTTTTCGGTACGAAGAAGGGGCGCAAGATCCAGTACGGACGCGTCCTCGTCGAAGCCCTGGACCCCGACCGCGTACCCGCCCCGCTCGACGATCTCTTCGCCCGTCTCTGATCTCCGGAGCCCAGGGCGCGGGGTCGGGGGTCTGTCCGTGCGGCCCGAAGTGCGGCACCCTGGTGGGCGGTCAACTCGCGTAGATTCCACGGCACTTCGTACACCCCGCACCCCACTGCCCGGTTGTCGACCCGGAGGATTCCCCCCCATGCGCTCGCCCCGAAGCCGAAGCCGAACCCGTACTCGTACGAGCCTCCTCGCCCTGCTGGCCCTCCTCGGCGGGCTGCTCGCCGTCACCGCCACCGCGTCCCCCGCAGCCGCCGCGCCCAACTTCAAGGCCCCGTACGCCTGCGGTCAGCAGTGGACCTACAGCCACCACTCCGCCGAGGTCAGACGTGCTCTCGACTTCGTCCGCACCGACGGCGGCGCTACCGCCGGTTCCCCGGTCCTCGCCTCGGCCGCCGGTACCGCCTACCGCCACTCCCAGCCCAGCGGCGCGGGCAACTACATCTCCATCGACCACGGCGGCGGCTGGCAGACCTACTACTTCCACCTCAACGCGTTCTCCGTCGCCAACGGGGCCCGCGTCGCCCAGGGCCAGCAGATCGGCACCACCGGCTCCACCGGCAACAGCTCCGGTGCCCACATCCACTACGAGCAACTGCTCAACGGAGTCGGCCAGAACATCGTCATCAACGGCCGCTCGCTCAGCCCCTATCCCGGGTCGTACTACAGCAAGTACCTGACCAGCGACAACGGTTGCGGCGGTGGCAGCAGCAAGTACTGGGTCGACACCTTCGCCAACGCCACCGGCTACGCCGCCCCCAACACCGCCGACGCGCAGGGCATTCTCAACGCCGGTACGCACTACGTCTACTGCAAGGTGTGGGGCGCCCGCGTCGGCACGGCCACCCAGTTCAACCACTGGTGGCTGCGCACCGACCTGGACCGTGTGTACGCGGGCAAGAACGGCCGCAACGCCTACGTCTCCGCGTACTACCTCTCCCGCTGGGGCAACGACGAGGCCCGCGACAACAACGGCACCGTCATCCCGAACTGCTGACCGCACCCCCCATGACCCCGTGCACGGGAGGGCCGCGGCGGCTTCCTTCCCGTGCACGGCCTGCGGCCCACGGCCCCACGCACCCGCGCGGCCTCAGAATCGCAGCGCCCCGATCAGCCGCCGCGCCGTGCGAGCGTCGACGGCCCCCAACTCGACTACGTCCGAAGCCCCTTCGCGTACGGAGACGGTGAGCGTCCCGCCGTCCGTGGCGCCCGCGAAGGCCCGCGCCAACAGGTCCCGTACGGTCTCGGCGTCCGGGAGTTCCGGACCCGGCGACGAACCGCCCAGCAGCCGCGTCAGCCGTACGGCGCTGTCGATCCGGCAGGCGCCCAGGGTGATGCGGCCCTGCTGGACGCGCAGTTCCGGGAGGTCCACCCCGTACCCCTCGCAGATCTCCCGCAACGCGCGGGCGGCCTTGAGCGTGCGCTTGGTCCCGGTACGGACGAGCCGCGCCAACTGCCGTGCGTCGGCGGCCTTCAGAGGCCCCAGCTGTACGTTGCCCTCGCCGTCGGCCGCCCCCACGTGCAGCCCGGCCTCGCGGAGGGCGGCACGCAGTTCGGCGGCGGCCCCGGGGGAGGAGAACGTTGTGGTTGTCGCGGTCATTCGTAGCTCCTGACGGGGTGCTCGTTCGGTAAGTGGTGGAGAGGGAACGGGAGCACGGAGACGGGGTAGGCGGTCCAGCGCCAGCGGGCGGCGGGGGTGTCCAGCTCGTACGCGTACGGCTGCCCCCTGCGCAGCGTCCGCACCGCCGCCTCCACCCCTCGGTGGTCGCCCAGCCAGGCCCATGCCCGGTGGAAGGTGTCACGGTCGAGGCGCGGTGTCAGCCACCGTACGGATTCACGTATCCAGGTCAGCGCAAGTCCGGGCGCGGTGGTGACGAGGTCACCCGGGAGCGGGTGGAGGCGCGGGAGGAGCGCGGGGCCGTCGGTGTCGGTGTGGCACCAATAGGCCCTGGGAAGTGGGTAGTTCACGCCAGCGCGGCCGGACGCGAGGTGAGGATCTCGGCCCACACGTCCTTGCTGTCCCGGCGGACGACCGTGCCGAAGTGCTCCGCAATCCCGGAGATCAGCGCCAGCCCGCGCCCGCTCTCGGTGGCCCAGTCGGGCTCACGCGGCGTGGGCGACTCGGTGTTGGTGTCCGTCACGGTCACCCGTACGCCGTCGGGGCGGCGGCGCAAGGTGATCGTGCAGTGCGGGGACCCGGTGTGCCGGTCCACGTTGGCCAGCAGCTCATGGGCGCAGAGCGTGACGGAGTCGGCCAGCTCCCGGAAGCCCCAGAGGTCGACGTGGGCGCTGACGATGCGCCGCATGATCGCGAGGTTCTCGGGGTGGGCGACCAGGTCCTGGCGGTAGTCGGGCGGGTCCGGTTCGGTGGCGATGGTCATGGCTCCTCCAGAACGAAGTGAGTGATGCGCCTGAAGATCGACAGCTCGTGAACGTGCGGATGCCGTCGGTCACGGGAGGGATGGTGCCGTGAGAAGCATCGCTTAGGCAAGTATTCCTTCACGGATTCATCCGAGAGGGTGCAAGTTGCCGAAGTGTGTTGTTCGTGAGTGAAGTTGGGCCTCATCATGACGCCATGGCTCAGAGCGACATGCCCACGATGCGGAGCCGCCGACTCGGCGGCGAACTGCGACAGCTTCGACTGAACGCCGGCCTCAAGGTCCAGGACGCGGCGGAAGCCCTGGAGTGTGGGCAGCCGAAGATCAGCCAGATCGAGAACGGCAAGCGCGGCATCCGCCCGCTCGACCTGACGACGCTACTCAATCTGTATGGGCTGGAGGACGAGCGGCAGCGGGCCAGCCTGAAGCGGCTGGCGAAGGAGATCCACAAGGTCGACTGGTGGAGCGGGCAGGGTCCGTTTCTCCACGACGCCCTGAAGGACTACCTGATGTTGGAGGCGGACTCCCAGGTGGTCCGCACGTTCGAGCCGATGGTCATTCCAGGGCTGCTCCAAACTGAGGCGTACATGCGCCGCTTGTACGAGCAGGCGGTACCGGCCGACCAGGTGGAGGCGCTTGTCGATACCCGCATGAAGCGCAAGGTTTTGCTCGACAACAAGCTCGGCTTCCGGCTCCGAGCCGTGATCGACGCCCCCGCTCTGCACCGCATCGGCGGTGGACCGGACCTCGTTGCCGGGCAGTTGGCCCATCTGCTGGAAGCGGGCTCGTCGCCGAACGTCACCATTCAGGTGCTGCCGCTGAACTCTGCCCTGCCGATCGAGCAGTACGTGTCGTTCTCCATCCTCGGACTACAGGCCGATCCGCCGGTGGAAGTGGTGTGGTTGGAGCACATCACCGGTGGTACGTTGCTGGAGCAGAATCCCGATGTGCAGGCGTACAGCAAGGCATGGGACGAACTGACTGCCGCCGCGCTGTCGCCCACCGCATCCCGGCAGTACATTCGCGACCTTATCGAGGAAAGCAGATCATGATCGAGGGATCGGCTCGCGTTTCGAAGACCGAGCTTGAATGCGCGCGCTGGCACAGGAGCACATACAGCGGGTCGAACAACAACTGTGTCGAGCACGCCGCCCTCTCCTCCGGCCGCCACGCGGTCCGCGACACCAAGGACCGCGCCCTCGGCGCGCACATCTTCGCCCCCGCCCCGTGGCAGACCTTCGTCACCGCCGTACGGGATGGCGCACTCTGACGGACCACAGCTGAGGAGCGCACGGCTCACGACTGTGCGCTCCTCAGCCGTGGGCAGCCTGCCCTGCCACGCAAGCATCAGCACCCAGTAATCCGTCACCCGGCGGAAGGCCGCTGTCAACGATCGACCGCCCAGCGTGCGTCCGCAGGCCAAGAGCCCGTACCGACGATCTGCTCCACGAGCCTGAACGCCTCGATGACGGGGACGGTGTCCTCATCCGGGTACTCGTCGTCCTGGCCGTTGGAGAGGGCGAATCCGTCGCTCGATCCCTGAGCCCCGGGGGACACGGCATGTTCGCCGGGGTCACCCTCGTCTTCGAGCAGCATCACCATCGCGCGTTCCGTATTCGTCACGAAGACCAGCGATCGTCCGGACGAACTGGTCAGCCACGTCTCCAGTCGGCCGTTGTCGATTCTCGACCGTAGAGCCTCCAACACCGTTGCGGACGACACCGGTAGAGGACTTTCGTCATTGATCACCCAGGACTCGATCACGGACACGACGATCTCACGAACGGATCTGGGAGACGGCTGCTGTGGCAGGTGACCGGCTACAGAAGGCTCTGGTTCGCTTGAGCGATACACCCTGGGTGTTCGGGTTTCGCCGGTGGCCGGTCGGGAACCACCTCTTCGCTGTCTCGGGCTCGACCACGGGAGGCAGCGCACCCGACAGTTCATGCGCGAGTTCACCGAGGACGGGGAACATGACCGAGCAGCCGGCCTTTCAGACAAGGGAGTCCGCGCTTGACAGCGCGCTCTGGCACAAGAGCACGTACAGCGGGTCGAACAACGGCTGCATCGAACACGCCGCCCTCCCCTCCGGCCGCCACGCGGTCCGCGACACCAAGGACCGCACCCTCGGCGCGCACATCTTCGCCCCCGCCCCGTGGCAGACCTTCGTCACCGCCGTACGGGACGGCGCACTCTGACGGATCGTGCCGAGAAGCGCACAGCCCACTGCTGTGCGCTTCTCCGTTGTGGGCGGGCTGCCCTACCCCGTGAGCATCGGCACCCAGTGCTCCATCACCCGGCGCAGGTGCCGACGGTGAGCGGCGATCCAGTCGTCCGGGGGTACGAGCGGGACCCGTACGGTGACCATGGAGCCGCCCTCGTCCTCCACGATCACCTCGGGGCACTCGCGTTCGCCGACGAGTTGGACGAACAGGGACGGGCCACGGCTCATCTCCCGCCAGGCCACGTCCTCGTCGGCGTCGAGCCGGTCCAGGGCGTCGCCCCAGCTGTTCAGGTCCGCCACGGACAGCGGCAGGTCGAGGCGGCCGGAGACGAAAGGCGTCCTGACGGCGATCTCCGCGTCCAGGCCGGAGGCCCACGTGGGGCTGCGTCCCAGAACCCTGACCGTGACGCTGTTTCCCTCGTCGTCCGCGAGGGAGATGAGGTCTCTCGGCGGGCTGTCGTTCATGGTGGCCCTCTCGCTGGCGCTTAGGGGGAAGTCGTTCATGCGAGACGGGATGGTTGACGAGCCGTCGGCCCCGTCGGCCCGCAGAACCCCTACTCGTACCGGTACTTCAGCGAGTCCGCCTCCGCCTGCTCGATGTCGGCGATCGTCAGCTGCGGCATCCGCAGTTGGGCCAGCGTCACCTCGGCCGAGGTCGGCTGGGCGTCCGTCGGCAGCCACTGGTCCGGCTTCCAGGCCGCGCTGCGCAGGAACGACTTCGGGCAGTGCGGGTAGACCTCCTCGATCCCGACCACCAGTGCGCTGGCCGGGGGTTTGCCCACCGGGGTCAGCTGCGACAGCAGTTCCGGGCGGGTGGAGACGGCGGCCCGGCCGTTCACCCTGAGCGTCGTGGTGCGCCCCGGGATGACGAACATCAGCCCGGCCCGGCCGGTGGCGATGACGTTCTGGAGGGTGTCCAGCCGCTTGTTGCCGGTCGCGTCCGGTATCGCCACCGTCCGTTCGTCCAGGACGGCGACGAACCCGGCGGGGCCGCCGCGCGGGGAGACGTCGCAGTTGCCCTCGGCGTCCGCGCTGGCGATCAGGACCAGTGATGCGCAGCCGATCAACCGTCGGGTCTGGTCCGTGAGTTCGGCCATCTGCTTGCGTACGGCCGCGTCGCTGGGGAGTCCGTAGGCCCGGCGCAGCGCCTCCTGGTCGGACAGGGCGTCGAGGCTGAGCGCGTCGAAGGCGCTGCCGGCAAGGGATGTTGTCATGGCACTGACCCTACGGGGAGGGGTGCAGCATGTTCTGCGGGTGGCACTTGGAGCTGCTGTACGGGGGCGGTTCGCCCCGATCGAAGCGTCTGCCGCGCGATTCCGGTCCGGTAGGGCCCACCGGTCGGCCCGCTGCTGCTCCGGTCACCGTTTAGCCGCTTCCGGCGGGCGGCTGCCTCAGGTCGAGCATCCTTGTGGGCTGACCGGTGGTGCGGGCGATGGTCTCGAAGTCATGGTCGTGGTGCAGGAGCGTCAGGCCCGACTGCTCGGCGGTCGCGGCCAGCAGCAGGTCCGCGGGGCCCGCGCTGCGATGCTCGCCCTTGGCGGTGAGCTGTTCCTGCACGGTTCGGACGCGCCGATAGATCCCGTCCGGCATCGGGCACCATGTGAAGAGTGCCAAGCGCTCCCCAAGGCTCTCGCGGTCCTTGGCGGAGCGCGCGGAGTAGAGCACCTCCAGCTCGGTCAGGTCGCAGAGAGCGACGAGGCCCGCACCGATACGGCGCTCCCAGTCCTCCGTGCTCCGGCGCCCGAGAACGCGCACGAGCGCCGAGGTGTCGATCAGATAGTCGGCAACGCTCACCGGGGCGATCCACCCCGATAGTTCCGCTTGTCGAGGAGGAGATCCAGGTCCAGAGCGCCGTCATCGGCCAGGTCCTGCAGCTCGTGCAGGGCGCGCAGCCGTCGATTGCGGTCAACGATCTCGCGCAGCGCGGTGTTGATCGTGTCGCGTTTCGTCGTGGTGCCGAGTTCCTTGGCGGCGGCTTCCAGGGCTTCGTCGTCGAGGTCGATGACCGTACGGCTCATGCTGCCCTCCGTTATGTATACGCTCCTGTATGCAAGTATACATGATCGAATATATCGACGCCTTCCCCTCGGTGCCGTGCTCGGCCCGGGTCATTCCCCGGGGCGGGGCTTACGGTGTCTGCTCGCCCGGCTCGTAGTGGCTGAGGGTGTGGTGCCGGAGCCGGTGTCGGTGCCGTGGGCGGGGTTTCGTCGCGCGGGTAAAGGAGGCGCTGGGGCGCGGCCAGGGCGGCGGCGGTTCCGTACGGTCCCCAGGTGTAGCCGTTCCAGCGAGCGGGATCATCCCAGCCTCTTCGTCACGCCGACCGCGCCCTCAGCTCACAGCGCAGTTCCAGCCGGCCTCCGCCGCAAGCGCCTTCGCCATTCAGGAGGTCGGCCAGTACGCGACCTCCATCCGCTTCAGGGAGTTCGCCCGGCCTTATTGACGATCCCGCTGTCCAGGATGGCGACGGAGGCCACCACGGCTCCGTCCTTACCCCAGGCGTTGTCCTCCAGAAGGACCGTCCTCTCGCCCAGCAGGCGCGCAGTGCTCTTGTCGAAGACCCACTCGGTACGTTCGCCGTCGTGTACCCGTGCAACCGCTACTCCATGGCGTCCGGCAGCGTCCACGGCATCGGGGACGGCCACAACTCCGGGAATCCGGGTGGCGGCGCGGTAGAGGGACGCGGTGATTGCCGGAGGCGCCGTCGAAGAGCGCAGAAGGTCGCCGATGGCAACGAATGCCTGCTGGTCGGGTCCAGTGGTGGAGCCTGAGTCTGCTCCATGGTCAGCCTCGGCGTCCTCGTAGATCCGTTCCAGCAGGGCGTCAGGATCGGTCGGAAGAGCCGCCAGGAAGTTGTACGTGGGCGAGTTCAAGCTGCCCTTGCCCGGGATCTCCGGTAGCAGCTGGTCCGCACCACCCTTGCGCTGCAGAGTGCGCCTGCTGCCGTCCACGGACGTCCACTGCTCCATGCCCGCGTCCTGACGCAGGCGCTGCATCGCCCCGCCCTCAGCCTCGGAAAGGACCGTCGTATGGCCAACGACCTTGACATACGCGTACTGGTCGGGCCGAGCCGTCGGCAGTGGCTCTGCCGCGGCGGCCAGGGCAGCCCGCTCCAGCAGGTCCACCGAGGCTGCGGATGCCGGTGGTACCTCACGCGGAGCCATGGTTTCCCCGAAGCCGATACTCACCGCGACTACGGTCACGGCGGCGACCGCCGCTGAGCCGAGGACGAGAACCCTGCGTCGACGTCGAAGCAGCTCTCTCCTCGGCGCCGAGCGGGGAGCTGCCTGCTGGTCGATCTCGTTCAGCAGGTGCTGCCTGCGTGCGCGTAGCTTCTGTGGTGACGGGTCCGGGACGGGAGCCGGTGCCAGTACCCGGACTCCCTGCTCACGTTCGGACCGCTCCTGCTGCTCCGTTCGGCGGCGGCCGCGTACCCCAGACCGGACCATACGACCAGGGTGAAGACCTCACGCTCGCTCCGGTTCAGGCGCTTCAGCGCTCTGGCCGCCGCAGCCAGTCGCTGCTCGTCGGCCATCCGTCCGACCAACTCGTCCGTGAAGTCGGGGAGTGCTTCCGCAGCAGGCAGCCGTGACATCGCCGCCCGGTGACGACGCGAGGTCCGTGCGGTGTTGCGCAGCACATTGGTAGCAATGCCCAACAGCCACGCTCGGACGTTCGCCACCTCGTCACGGAGTTTTCCGCGCAACCGCCAGGCTTCGAGGAACGTGAGTGACATGACGTCCTCCGCGAGGGCCCAGTCACCTGTCGTCCGGGCGGCGTGGGCGTACACCAGGCGCGCATGCTGGTCGAAGATCTCGGCGAATGCGTCCCGATCGCCCGCTTGGACTCGCTCATTCAATAGTGGTTCCACACCGACATGTGTCCGCACCGTCTCTCCGGTTCCCCTTCGGACTCTGCGGGATCTTCGATGACCGCTGCCCACGCCGCGATCAATAGCCCGACACCCGCCGCGATCTTGCACGACGGTCCGCCGACGGAGGCGGTGGACCGTTTCGCTTTCTGCGGCTGCTGGTGGGCACACGGGTGGTCCGAGTGTCACGTCGGGTTCCGCTGCCCGGACTTGGTGCCTCGATACGAAGGTGAGTACGGGCACTCATGTGGCGGCTGCCGGTGGGCGGCATGGTCGAGGGTGTCAGCACAACAGGCACCGCACCGGGTATACCGACACCTCCAGGAGACCGCCATGGCCAAGAACTCGCGCTCGCTGCCGCAGACCCTCCGCCACTACCTGGTGAACCCTCTGGCCCTGGGCTACCTGGGTGTTGTGCTCGCGGTGTGCCTGTGGGTCACCGTGGACACCATCTCCGCCGCCTCTTCCGGAGACGCCAGCTTCGCCATCCTGTGGGCCGTCCTGGTGACCGCCCCGTCCTCGATGCTGCTCTCCTTCGCCGGACCTGCGGCCCTGGTCATGATCCCGATCGGTGCCGTTGTTCAGGCCGTCGCACTCGGTGCCCTGTACCGCTACGTCACCGAGCGGCCTGCCCGCGGCATCGAGAACGGCATCAGCGGCGTCTGAGACCCGCGCAGATCCCGTGCTGTTCGGTGACCTGGAGGGGCCGGGCCCGCGTGGACCGGGGCCCGGCGCCGTACGGTCGTAACGGTGGGTCATTCACCGGGGCGGGGCTTACGGTGTCTGCCCCGCCCGGCTCGTAGTGGCTGAGGCTGCGGGGCCGGACCCGTGGGCGGGTTCTCGTCGCGCGGGTACAGGAGGCGCTGGGTCGCGGCCAGGTCGGCGGCGGTTCCGTGCGGTTCCCAGGCGTAGCCGTTCCAGCGCTGGATGGCGCGGGGTGCGGCGGGGTTGAGGTGTGAGCCCTTCGGGCCGTCGCCGGGCACGAGGGGTACGGCTCGAAGCCTGCCGATCTTCGCGTCGCGGCGCTTCGCCCAGTCCGACAGCGGTTCGTCGTCCATCGCGCTGCTTTCCTCGGTCCGGTGGCTCCTGCCCCAGCAGCGTAGTGGCGCCCTATTCGGCGTGGTGCCCGCGAGGTCGATCCCGCTCTTCCAGTCGCCTGACACGCCAGGCGGGCAGCGGGTGGCGGGCCTCCGTCACGAGGAACTGCGCCATGTCGATGAGCATGCGCCGGACAGTCGCGATGGGGACGGCCAGATCGTCCCATTGGCCGTAGTGGGAGTGGAGCCGAATCCGGTCGTCGGAGACGCGTTCCAGGATGCAGCTCTCCACGCCCAGTTGACGTTCGTCCCCGGCCTCGATCCTGAGCCATTGCAGGAGGACCGAGGAGATCGCCCCGTCGGGCCCGCACTGGGCGACGAACTCCTCCGCCGCCCACAGCAGAGCCTGAGGTGTGTTCTCGGGGGCCCTGATCACCGTCCTGCTGAAGCCGGGAGCGACCTTGTGCGGTGTGCCGTCCTCGTCCGTGTCCCAGGCGGGGATCTCCTCCAGGCCGAAAATCCAGGCGTCCTCGGATGCCTTCCCGGGGCCGTTCACTTGGCTCATCTGCATGATGGTGTTATCTGACCGGTCCCTGTTCGTTGATGAACACGGTGGGCGTGGACAGGAACACATCGGCGCCCACCGGGCCGTAAGCGATGTTGAACGTGTCCAGCCAGTACGACCAGTCGCGGGCTCCCGCCCCGCTGCTGAACCGGTAGTTGAGCTGCCAACGCACCCACTGGCCGGGGGCGAGGCGTACGGCCGGGGGGCGTCGTGGCCGGGGAGGCAGGGCGTACAGGGGCTGGACCCGGGGGAAGACCCGCAGACGCCCGTCCGTTTCCCGGAGTTGGACATCGACCCGCTTGCGGGGCTCCTGGGTGTCGAAGGGCTTGAAGCCGTCGCGCTCGTTCATGCGGATCACGTGGGCGGAGGCGGCGGTTCCGGTGGGCGGGAGTACGAAGCCGGTCGGGGCCGCGTTCCTGCGTGCGGCGGCCTCCCCTCCCCGGGACTCCTTCGTCCAGGACGTCCGTATCCACTGGACGGTGATCTCCATGGCGCCCCCCGCCGAATTGCCGAGGGCTCACTCTAGGTGGAGGGGTTCCGGGCCTGCCCGTCATTTCTGGCTTGCCCGTACGGTCTCCATGGGGCGCGTACCGTGGCGGAGAAGGCCGAGAAGGCCCCGGAGAAGGGGGTGAAGGCATGGACGTCGTGATCGGCCGTCCTGTCGTACGGGCCGCTCCGTACCGGGTCGGTACGGACGAGCTGATGGCGGACATGAGGGCGCGGTACGCCGGGCACCCCAAGGTCGAGGTCTGGCTGCGGATGCTCCGGCACACCGGGGTCGAGGACCGGCCCTGGATCTCGCCCGTGGACGCGACGGCCGCGCGGCAAGGGGTCCGGGAGCGGTCGCGGGCGGCGTACGAGGGGGCCCGGGAGCTCGCCGTCGGTGTCGCGGCCGACGCGCTGGAGCAGGCGGGGCTGGGCGCGGGGGACATCGATCTGCTGGTGACCACCCACACCACCTCCTGGACCGTCCCGGGTCTGGACGTCGACCTGGTGGGCCTCCTCGGGCTGCGCCCGGACGTGGCCCGGGTCGGGCTGGCCACGGCCGCCTGCTCGGGAGGCGGGCACGCACTGGTGCACGCGGCACGGTTCCTGCGGGGCCGATCCGGTGGCGGCCGGGCCCTGGTGGTCGCCGCCGAGCAGCTCAGCACCCTGTACAACCCTTCGGCGGGGCCGCCGGACATGCAGGCGGTCCTCTACGGCGGGCTCTTCGGGGACTCGGCGGCGGCCGCCGTGGTGTCGGCCGACCCGGAGGAGGAGGGGGCGGCTGGTGCGGGGGGCGCGCGTGCCGGGTTCGTGGTCGACGACGTCTGGGAGTTCGTCCTGCCCGACAGCTCCGGCGCCTACTGGGGCGTGATCGACGGGGACGGGCTCGCCTTCGACTCGGGGCCGGACGCGAAGCGGGCCCCCGGGCGGGTGCTGCCCCATCTGACGGAGTGGCTGGGCGGGCGGCCGGTCGGCTGGGCGGCGGTGCACCCGGGTGGGCCGGGCATCATCGAGGGCACGCTCACCGGCCTCGGCCTGGACGCGGAGGTGGCCGGACGGCACGCGCGGGCATCCCTCTCCCACGGCAACCTGGGCGGTGCGGCCCTGCTGGACGTACTGGCCCGGACCCTGGCCGACGACCCGCCGGAGGGGCCGGGGGTGGCGGTCGCCTTCGGGCCGGGGTTCACGGCGGCGGGGCTGTATCTGCGGGATGTCCGGGACCGGGAGGGTCTGCGTGATGCCCGGGGCCCGGCGGATCTGGGCGATTCTCAGCCTCCGGCGGATCTGCGCGATGCCCCGGCCCCGGAGGGGCTCCGGGTCACCCCGGCCCCGGCGGATCTGCGCGATACCCCGGCCCCGGCGGCTCCAGACGCAGCCGGGTGAACACCTCCGGCCGGGCGACGCCGGGCATGCAGACGGACCACATCGCGCTCACCTGCCGGTCCAGGCCCTCGCGGTCGGCCAGGGCGAGGGAGACGATCTGTACCCCGCTGAAGCACCCCACCAGCGTCAGGGCGGCCGACGCGGGGTCCACATGGGGCTGGACCTCACCGGCCCGGCGGGCGGATTCCAGGACCGAGGTGACGGCGCTCAGCGGGGCCGCGTAGCTCTCGGCGCTCTGGTACGGGCCGGGCTCGGTCGACAGCCGTACGGCGGCCCGCATGACGGGGTCGCGGATGATGCTGTACGCGTAGTCGAAGCTGATGTCCACGAGCGCCTGGAGCCACAGCTCCGGCGGCGGGCCCGACTCCGCCCGCTCGGCGACCCGGCGGAAGTACGCGTGCTGCCGGGCCAGGATCGCGTCGCCCAGGTCCGCCTTGGTGGGGAAGTGGTGGGCGAAGCCTCCCCTGCTGACCCCGGCGATGCGCTGGATCTCCGGGGTCGCCGCACCGGCGTACCCGTCGCGGTCGATCACGACACCGGCGGCCTCCACGATGCGTCGGACGGTCTGCTCCGCGCGGTCCTGCACAGTGCCTCCTCGGTCTCCCGGGGTCTCCCGGCGACGTTACCCGTGCCCGGTACCGGCCGCTTCGCCGTCGCCTTCAGGCGCGTACGGTCCCGCGGTCCTCAGGCGCAGCACTCCAGGCAGATGTCGCCCGGCGGCCTCGGCTCCACGGTGAGGGCTCCCCGGCTGTGGAACAGGGCCCACACGCACTTGCCCCCGGAGGCGCGCCGGACCCAGCCGTGGGCGTCGGCGAGCGCGTCCAGCAGGAAGAGGCCGCGTCCCGACTCGTCGTCGACCGGTACGTCGGAGGGGGGCGCGGGCAATGCCAGGTCGCTGGGGTCGGTCACATGTACGGAGACCTGCCCGGAGGTGTCGACGGTGATCTCCACCTCGATGGCGTCCGGGGCGCGTGCCCCCAGGCCCACGGCGACGGCGTTGGTCACCAGCTCGGACAGGACCAGTACCGCCGCTTCCCGTACGTCGACGGGCAGGAGCGGAGCGGCCCAGTGCCGTGCGGTGCGGACTGACTTACGGCTCTTGGGAAGCTTGAGATAGCTCATGACCGAAATCTCTCCAAACAGGTATGCCTGTCGGTTTTCTCCTCCATGGGACTCCTCGGCCCGGTGGTGCGGAAGGGCCCGACCTGGTCGCGACCAGAACAGGTCGTGTCCGTGATGCCGGTTATGGGTGTTACGTTAGCCTTCGCCGCGATAGGGAGGTCCGGGATGCCGCATTCATCACCGGATATCCCGGATATGTCGGACCTGCTGCGGCAGTGGCGAGGACGACGGCGCATCGCGGACATCCCCGAGGGGGCGGCCGGGAACCCGGACGGGCCGGTCACCCAGACCCTCATGGCCCAGCTCCTGGAGGTCAGCCCCCGCCACTACCAGCGGCTGGAGTCCGGCGAGCGCCCGATGAGCAGTGACACCATCGCCCGGATCTCCTGTCTGCTCGGCCTGCACACCGACGAGGCGCGGGCGCTCTACCGGTGGTCGGGGCGGCCCGTGCCGCCCCTGCTCACCCCCGCCGCCCCGGAGATCCCGCACGAGCTGCTCGACTGGATGGACAGCCTGCCCTGCGGGGCCCTGTGGGAAGGCCCGGACTTCGGCATCCTCGCCTACAACGCGCGCGCGGCGCGCAACTGGCCCTGGGTCCGCCGCCCCGGCGCCAACATCATGCTCGACCTGCTCCTGGAGGGCCCCGGGCGGCGGCAGTGCGCGGAGTGGGAGGAACGGTGGGCGCCGCTCCTCCTCGCGCAGCTCCGCCAGGGTTCGCTGGCCGAGGGCAACACCGCGCTGCGGGCCATCGTGGACCAGGTGTGCGAGGACCCCCGCGTCAGGGAGCTGTGGAACAGCACCGCCGACCTGCGCAGCCACTCCTACGGCACCACCCGCCCCATGTACCTGCCCGGCTGGGAACCCCGTCCCGCCTGGATCACCATCATGGGCTGGCAGCCCCTGCACGCCCCCGGCCTCCGCCTGGTCACCGGCACGGCGGCCCGCGGGTCCCGCGAACCGGACCTCCCGGACGGCGTACAGGGCGGCGGCCCCGCCCGTGGGGGTGGCCACGCCGGGGCGGGTTAGGCCCTCTCGCCGAGGCGGCGGCCCCGCCCGTGGCGGCGAGTGAGGCCCCCGCCCCGGACGTGCCTCGGTCAGCCCTCCCGTACGCGTACGGTGCCGACCCCGGGCAACTTCCCCGTCAGCGCGGCCAGATACTCCGCCGCCGACAGCGCGGGCCGCGTGAGCGGTGCCGCCTGGCCCGCCCAGAGCGCCGCCAGGTCCGGGCGGTCCTGGGCCGCCGCCGCGACCCGGACCGGCTGCATCAGCAGGCTCTGGAGCGGGTACGGCGGCACCGCCTCCTCGTGCGCCGCCATCTCCCGTACGAAACGGTTCGGGATGCCCCGGGCCGGGCGGCCCGAGTAGAGCCGGGTGAGCACCGTCGTACGGGCCTCCGGGCTGTGCAGGGCCCGCTTGTGGACGGCCGGGGCGCCGGACTCCGCCGTGGCGAGGAACCCCGTACCGACCTGAACGGCGTCCGCCCCCAGCGCCAGCGCGGCGGCCACGCCCCGGGCGTCGGCGATGCCGCCCGCCGCGACCACCGGGACCGACACCGCGTCCACCACCTGCGGCACCAGCGAGAACGTCCCCACCAGCGACTCCGCCACCGGCCGCAGGAACGCGCCCCGGTGCCCGCCCGCATCGCTGCCCGAGGCCACGACCGCATCCAGGCCCGCCGCCTCCAGCGCCACGGCCTCGTCCACCGTGGTCGCCGTGCCGAACAGCACGATGCCGCGCCGCCGCGCCTCCTCGACCACCCGTACGGGCGGCACACCCATCACGAAGCTGATGACGGGAGGCGCCGCCGCCAGCAGGGCGTCCACCTGGTCGTCGAAGGCGGGGTGCTCCGGTGCGGCGGAGCCGGTGTCGACGGCCAGTTCGTCCGCGTACGGGCGCAGCCGCTCGGCGTTCCACGCCAACTCCGTTACGTCGAAGGAGAATCGCTCCCCCTCCTGCGGGACCCAGAGGTTCACCGCGAACGGCCGGTCCGTCGCCGCCCGCAGCTTTGCGACCACCTCCGTGATCGCCCCGGGCGTCATGATGTGCGCCCCGTACGAGCCGAGGCCGCCCGCCTCGCTGACCGCCGACGCCAGCTCGACGGTGGACAGGCCGCCGCCGAACGGGCCCTGGACGATGGGGTGGTGGAGCCCCAGCAGCTCGCCGATCCGCCCGGCGATCCGCCCGGCGCTCATGCCGCGGCCAGACGTGCGGCGGCCTCCCGGCCGTGGGCGAGGTGGAGCGCGGTGCGGGCGACCCGGGCGCCGAGGTGGTGGGCCGTACGGAGGTCGGACTCGCCGGGTGCCCGGTCCGGGCCGAGGTCGGAGGGGGACTGGGCCATGGCGCCCAGGAAGCCGCCGAGACGGTTGAGTTCGTCGGGGGACCCGGTGGAGGTGTAGATCCAGCCGGGCAGCAGTCCGAGGGAGACCCAGTGCATACCGTGCTGCCCGGCGAGGACGGCCAGGGAGAGCAGCGCGTTGTCCTTGTTCCCGTTGAGGCCCGCGGAGTTGGTGAAGCCCGCCGCCAGCTTGTCCTGCCAGCCGCGCGCCGCCCAGACCGCGCTGCTGGCCTCGGCGAACTGCTGGAAGACGGCGGAGGTCGCGCCCATGTAGGTCGGCGAGCCGAAGATGATCGCGTCGGCCGCCGCCAGGGCCGCCCAGAGGTCGGCGTCGAGCGTGGTCACGTCCCGCAGGTCCGCCGCCGCCCCGGGGACGGAGTCGACGCCCGCCGCGACCGCCGCCGCCTGGCGGGCCGTGTGCCCGTAACCGCTGTGGTGGGCGATGGCGACGGAGATGGGGGTGGGGGTGGTGGGCGTGGTGTGTTCAGGCATGGGTGCTCCCAGGTCTGTCGGGTCCGTGGCGGGCCGGTTCGTTCCGCCATCGATCGTGGCCGACTCTAGACGACCGGTCAACTAAAAATCACCCCCAGCCTTCCGGAGTGATGCCGGAGGGATAGTTGACCGGACGTATACTCGCCCTCATGGGACGTACCAGCACCGCTAGGGAACGACTGGTCGGCGCGGCGGAGGAGCTGATGCGCGGCCGTGGCTACGGCAGCCTCGGCGTCGCCGAGATCTGCGCCAGGGCGGACGTCAGGAAGGGCAGCTTCTATCACTTCTTCGCGTCGAAGCAGGCGCTGACCGTGGCGGTGGTCGACGCCTACTGGGAAGCGCAACGCGGCTGCTGGGTAAGCGAGTTGGGCGGCGAAGGCGCGGCCCTGGAGCGGCTGGAACGGTTGCTGGCCGCGATGGCGGGGGTGCAGCGGCGGACCAAGGAGGAGTCGGGGGCCGTCGAGGGCTGCATGCTGGGCAACCTCGCCCTGGAGCTGAGCACCCAGGAGCCGGATGTGCGGAGCCGGCTGGAGGAGGTCTTCGACGAGCAGATCCGCCTCGTGGAGGGTGCGCTCGCCGCCGCGGCGGCCGAGGGCGCCATCCCTGCCGGGCGCGCCACCACGGAGGCGGCCCGGGCGGTGATCTCCCAGCTGGAGGGGATGGTCCTCCTCGCCAAGCTCAAGAACGACCCCACCGTCCTGGACACCCTGTGGCCGCACACCTTGCTGCTGCTTCAGGCGGGGGAGCGGGCGTAGGGCCTGCCGCCTCTCGCGTACCGCCCACTAGCATGCCCGGCATGCTGTTCAACGGGGGAATCTCAGGCGACGCCCTGGTGCCACTGCTGCTCATAGGCGGACTCATCGCTCTGCTGGTGCGTTACGAGGCCCGCAAGGACCGCGTCGACACGTTGATGGGCTCAGGCTGCGGAGGCTGTCTGATCGCGGTGCTGGTGCTGTTCATGGTGCTGGTGGTGCTCGGCAGCGCCGTCGACCGTTAGCCGTCGACCGTTAGCCACCGACTGCCGCACGTCGCATTGCGCGCACGCACGGGAGGGGAGAAAGGCAAGGGGCCCCACCGCGGTGCGCGGTCGAGCCCCTTCCCGTCACGCCCGTACGTTGTCCGGGCGCGTACCTCCTACGCGTCCGCGCCCGCCTTGCGGCGGCGTACGGCGAACATCGCCCCGGCGCCGAGCAGTACGGCCGCGCCGCCCGCGAGGGCGATCTGCGTCGTCGCGTCGGACGAGCCGGTCGCGGCGAGGGTGCCGCCCGTGGTGGTGACCGGGACGCTCGAACCCGAACCCTGCGGGGTGACACCCGAGCCTGCTGCCGGGGTGCTCGCGCTGGGCGTGGGGGTCGGCCGGGGAGCGGGCTTGTCGGCCGCTGCCTTGATGTCGAACTCGTACACGACGTCCTCGGGTGCGAAGCCGCAGGCGCCGTCCTCGTTGAAGTAGCCGCCCGTGATCAGGGTGAGGCCCTGCCCGGCCGGGGCCTTGGCGTCGACGTCCAGGCGCAGTTTGATGTCCGCCTGCGCGCCGGGCTCCAGCGCGCCGACGGCGTCGAAGTAGAGGTCGTTGTCGGCGTCCTTCCACTTCGGTGACGCCTCGGTCGACCACTTCAGCTTCAGGTACGCCCCGGTGTCCTTGGTGCCGCCCTTGTCGGCCCCGTGGATACCCGCGTACGTGAGGACCTCCTCCATCTCCTTGTCGGTGCCGTTGGCCACCCGCACCGAGAAGGTGGTCTTCGTTCCGGCGGTGACCGAGGAGGGGAAGCCGGTCACGGTCGTGGTGAGGCCGGGCTCGGCCACGCACTCGCCGCCGCCCTGGTTCTCCTCCTCCCGGGCGCGGGCCAGGGCCGCGTCGGCGGCCGTCTTGGCGTCGAGCGCCTCCTTCACGGCCGCCTTCACCGCGTTGTACGTCTTGTTCGCCTCGACCCGGGCGTCCTCGGCGAGGCCGGCCGCCTTCTTGGCCTCGGCGTCGGCGGTGGTCTTGGCCGTCGCCGCCGTCTTCGCCGCCGCCTCGGCCTCGGTGAGGGTCTTCTCCGCGGCGGTCCGCTGCTCCTCGGTGGCTTCCTCGGTCAGCTTGTCCAGCTCGGCCCTGGCCTCCGTGACCGCCTTGTCAGCGGTGTTCTTCGCGGTGGCGGCGTCGTCCGCGGCCTTCTGGGCGGCCTTGGCCGCCACCGTGAGGGGCGCGGTCTCGGAGAGCGCCTCCTCCAGGACCTTGTACGCGATCTTCTCGGCCGCCACGGCGTCGTCGTACGCCTTCTGTGCCTCGGCCGCCGCCTTTTCGAGCTCCTTGAGAGTCGGTTTGGCCTGCGTCGGTTTGGCCTGTGCCTGACCGGCCTGCGTCGGGTCGGTCTGCGCCTGGCCCGTCCGCGTCGGGTCGGTCTGCGCCTGCCCGGCCGGCTGGGTGTCGGCGAACGCGGGGGTGGCGGAGAGCACGACGGCAGGCGTCGTCACGGCGACGGCGGCGGCCGTGGCGAGAATGCGGCGAATCTTCACAGAGGCCCTTTGGTCCGGAGCGGGGAATGAACGGATGAGGGCGGCCCTTCCCGCGACCCCTGCGGCATGTGTGACGCCGGTGGTGTGCGGGGCGTCAGCGCTGTGGAACACGCAGGCGGCCCGGGGTGATGTTATGGCGAAAGTCCGGACAAGCGGTCGGTTTTTCGGCGGCGCACCGGCCGGGCAGGCGCCGCCGCGAACGGACACAAGGGGCGATAAGGGGCAGTTGCTCTCCCTCGTCGCGCTTTTCCTGTGATCAAGACCATGGCTCCCCTTGTCTGATGACCCGTCAGGTATGACGATGGCGGCTGCCGTGACCCGGGGCGGCGGAGACCGCCCCGGGCCGGACCGAAGGGAAGGGGGCCACCGTGCCGCACCCGGAACCGCAACCACCACCGTCACCGCTGCCCACTCCGACGCCCGACGGGCCGCTCTCGTACGGGATGCAGCTCCCGATCCAGTCGCAGAGCGCCCTCTACGCCGAACCCTGGGAGGCGGCGGCGACCCCCGCCGACCTCGGCCGGATCGCCCGGGCCGCCGACCGCTCCGGCTTCGCCTACATCGCGAGCTGCGACCACATCGCCATTCCGCGCCGCCTCGCGGAGGGGATGAGCACCGTCTGGTACGACCCCGTCGCCACGCTCGCGTACCTCGCCGGGATCACCGAACGTGTCCTGCTGCTGAGCCATGTCGCCGTCGTCGGGCTGCGCCATCCGCTGATCACCGCCAAGCAGTACGCCACCCTCGACCACCTCAGCGGCGGCCGGCTGATCCTGGGCGTCGGGGCCGGGCACGTACGGGAGGAGTTCGAGGCGGTCGGGGCCGACTTCGACGGGCGCGGCCCGGTCCTCGACGAGACGGTCGACGCGCTGCGGGCGGCGCTCGGGCCGGAGGAGTACCCGGAGTTCGCGGGGGAGCGGTTCTCCTTCGGCGGGCTGGGCCAACTGCCGCGCCCCGCACAGGAAAAGGTGCCGATCTGGGTGGGCGGCTCCTCGTCCGCCGCCGTGCGCCGGGCCGCCGTACGGGGCGACGGCTGGCTCCCGCAGGGCGACCCCCGGGACCGGCTGCCCGCGCAGATCGCCCAGGTGCACGCGCTGCGGGCGGAGGCGGGGGTGGAGGAGCCGATCGTGATCGGTGCGATCACCGAACCGCTGTACGTCGGTGAGCCCGGGTGGCCCGTCGGGCGGCGGACCCTCACCGGGAGGCCGGAAGCGCTGGCGGAGTCGCTGCGGGAGTACGCGGCCATCGGCGTGCACCAGATCCAGGTGCGGTTCCGCAGCCGGAGCGTGGACGAACTGACCGACCAGATGGCGGCGTTCGGGGCGGACGTGGCCCCGCATCTCGACAAGTAGGAGGGGGAGCGGCATGGGCAAGCTGGACGGGCGGGTCGTCCTGGTCACCGGGGCGGCGCGCGGGCAGGGCGAGCAGGAGGCGCGGCTCTTCGCGGCCGAGGGGGCGCGGGTGGTCATCGCGGATGTGCTGGTGGAGCAAGGGGAGGCGCTGGAGAAGGAGTTGAGGGGGGAGTTCGGGGCGGACGCGGCCCGGTTCGTCCGGCTGGACGTGGGGCGGGAGGAGGAGTGGGCGGCGGCCGTCCAGGTGGCCCGGGACGCCTTCGGGAAGATCGACGGGCTCGTCAACAACGCGGGCATCCTGCGCTTCAACGAGCTGGTCAACACCCCGCTGGCCGAGTTCCAGCAGGTGGTCCAGGTCAATCTCACCGGCGCGTTCCTCGGCATCCGGGCCGTCGCGCCGGAGATCGAGGCGGCGGGCGGCGGGACGATCGTCAACACCTCCTCGTACACCGGTCTGACGGGGATGCCCCTGGTGGGCGCGTACGCCGCGACCAAGCACGCCGTCCTGGGGCTCACGAAGGTGGCCGCCGTGGAGCTGGCGGGCAAGGGGGTGCGGGTCAACGCCATCTGCCCAGGGGCGATCGACACGGCGATGAGCAACCCGGCCCGGCTGGACCCGGACGCCGACCTGAGCACGTCGGACGCGGCGCTGGACGCGTACTACCGCAAGCTCGTGCCGATGGGGCGGATCGGGCGGCCCGAGGAGGTGGCCGCGCTGGCCCTCTTCCTCACCGCCGAGGACTCCTCGTACATCACGGGTCAGCCGTTCGTCATCGACGGGGGGTGGCTGGCGGGGGTGAGTCCGTTCTGAACAGGATATCTGACGGCTCGTCAGCTATTGACGGGGTGCGGCGGCGGTGGAACAGTCGGTCGCATCGCAATCTGACGAAGCGTCAGAAAGCTTCCGGGAAGACCCGGGCAGGAATACTTCAGGCTTACGTGAGGACGGTGAACCTCCGTGGAATTCGGGCTCTTTGTTCAGGGGTACGTGCCCGCCGCGCGCGCGAAGGTGGACCCCGAGGCAGAGCACAAGGCGCTGATCGAGGAGACCGAGTACGTCATCCAGGCGGACAAGTCCGGCTTCAAGTACGCCTGGGCCTCCGAGCACCACTTCCTGGAGGAGTACTCGCACCTCTCCGCCAACGACGTGTACCTCGGCTATCTCGCCCACGCCACCGAACGCATCCACCTCGGCTCGGGCATCTTCAACCCGCTCGCGCCCGTCAACCACCCGGTGAAGGTCGCGGAGAAGGTCGCCATGCTCGACCATCTCTCCGAAGGACGCTTCGAGTTCGGCACCGGGCGCGGAGCGGGCAGCCACGAGATCCTCGGGTTCATGCCGGGCATCACCGACATGAACCACACGAAGGAGCTGTGGGAGGAGACGATCGCCGAGTTCCCCAAGATGTGGCTCCAGGACGAGTACGTCGGCTTCCAGGGCAAGCACTGGTCGCTGCCGCCGCGCAAGATCCTGCCGAAGCCGTACGGGACGTCCCACCCGGCCATGTGGTACGCGGCCGGGTCCCCGGCCTCGTACGCCATGGCGGGGAAGAAGGGGCTCGGGGTGCTGGGCTTCAGCGTGCAGAAGGTCTCCGACATGGAGTGGGTCGTGGAGTCCTACAAGAACGCGGTCAAGGACGCGGAGCCGGTGGGGGCGTTCGTCAACGACAACGTGATGGTGACGTCCACGGCCATCTGCGCCGAGACGCACGCCAAGGCGGTGGAGATCGCGGTGGGCGGCGGGCTGAACTACCTCCAGTCGCTGCTGTTCCGCTACCACGACACGTTTCCGCGGCCGGAAGGCATTCCGGAGTGGCCGCAGCTGCTGCCGGAGTACACCGAGGAGATCGTCGAACTCCTCATCGCGGAGGAGCTGATGATCTGCGGGGACCCGGGCGAGGTGCTGGAGCAGTGCCGACGGTGGGACCGGGCGGGGGCGGATCAGCTGAGCTTCGGGCTGCCGATCGGGATCAGTCCGGAGGACACGATGACGACGATCCGGCTGATCGGGGAGCACGTGATTCCGGAGATCGACACGGACCCGGTCCACCGGACCTCGCGGATGCGTAATTCGAGCCCCTCCGGCGATTGAGGAGCGGGGGTACGGGGGCGGAGCCCCTGTCGGCCGGTGCGGCTGTCCGCTGGTGGCGCTGTCCGCCGGTGCGGTCGGCTGGAATCCGGCGGAGCCCCCGCCGTGAAGCCGGGCGGCGGCCTCCCGGACCGTCGTCCTGATGAGCCGGGGCGCGCACCGCGGCCCAAGCGTGCGCGCCCCGGCTGTCCCACCCGGAGAAGGCCCCGGAGAAGAAGCCCAGGAGAAGGGACTCCGTCATGCTCGACCACCTCATCCGCCGCGCGACCGTCGTGGACGGCACCGGCGGGCCCGCGTACACCGCCGACATCGGAATCCGCGGTGGCCGCATCGCCGTCATCGCCGAGCCCGGCACCGTCGCCGAAGAGGCCGTGACCAGCGAGGACGCCGACGGGCTGGTCCTCGCCCCCGGGTTCGTCGACCCGCACACCCACTACGACGCCCAGCTCTTCTGGGACCCGTACGCCACCCCTTCCATGAACCACGGCGTCACCACCGTCGCGGGCGGCAACTGCGGGTTCACCCTCGCGCCGCTCCACCCCGACCGGCCCGAGGACGCCGACTACACCCGCCGGATGATGGCCCGGGTGGAAGGGATGGCCCTCGCCGCCCTGGAGGAAGGCGTCGACTGGACCTGGTCCAGCTTCCGCGAGTACCTGGACGCCCTCGAAGGGCGCATCGCCGTCAACGCCGGGTTCATGGTCGGGCACTGCGCGCTCAGGCGGTACGTCATGGGGCCGGACGCGGTCGGCGGGCAGCCGACCCCCGCCCAACTGGACGCCATGCTCGCCCTCTTCCACGACGCCATGGACGCCGGGGCCTGGGGGCTCTCCACCACCCAGTCGTCCACCCATTCCGACGGCGACGGCGAGCCCGTCGCCTCCCGGCACGCCCGCCCCGAGGAGCTGCTCGCTCTCTCCCGGGCGGTCGGCGAGCACGAGGGGACCCAGCTCGAAGCGATCGTCGCCGGGTGTCTGGACCAGTTCTCCGACGAGGAGATCGACCTCTTCGTCGACATGAGCGCCGCCGCCGGGCGCCCGCTCAACTGGAACGTGCTCACCATCGACGCCGCCGTCCCCGAACGCGTACCGCGCCAGTTGATACCGAGCGAACGCGCCCGCGCGGCCGGGGGCCGGATCGTCGCGCTCACCATGCCGATCCTCACGCCGATGAACATGTCCCTCGGCACCTTCTGCGCCCTCAACCTCATGCCCGGCTGGGGCGAGATCCTCGCCCTCCCCGTCCCCGAGCGCATCGAACGCCTCCGGGACCCCGCCACCCGCGCCGAGCTGCTCCGCCGCGCCGACAGCAAGGAGGCCGGGGTCTTCCGGCGCCTCGCGGACTTCGGCCGGTACGTCATCGGGGACACGTACAGCACCGCCAACGAAGGGCTCACCGGGCGCGTCGTCAACGACATCGCGGCCGAACGCGGCCAGGACCCCTTCCACTGCCTGGTCGAGATCTGCGCCGCCGACGACCTGCGTACGGTCCTGTGGCCCATGCCCACCGACAACGACCCGGCCTCCTGGGAGCTGCGCCGCCGCACCTGGGAGCACCCGGACGTGCTGCTCGGCGGCTCCGACGCGGGCGCGCACCTGGACCGGATGTGCGGGGCCCCGTACACCACCCGCTTCCTCGGCGACTGCCTGCGCGGGCGCAAGCTCGTCCCCCTCACCACCGCCGTCCGCATGCTCACCGACGACCCCGCCCGCCTCTTCGGACTGCGCGAGCGCGGCCGGATCGCGGAGGGGTTCCACGCCGACCTGGTTCTCTTCGACCCCGAGCGGATCGACGCCGGGCCCGCCACCCTCGTCCACGACCTCCCCGGGGAAAGCCCGCGCCTGGACTCCAAGGCCATCGGGATCGTCTCCGTACGCGTCAACGGGGTCGAGACCCTGCGCGACGACAAGGTGACGGGGGCGGTGCCGGGGACGGTGCTGCGCTCGGGGCGCGACACCCGGACGGTGAGTACGGCGTGAGCGGCCACAGCCCCGGGAAGCTCTTCATCGGCGGCGAGTGGACGGAGCCCGCCCGCGGACATTACGAGGTCATCGACCCCGCCACCGAAGAGGTCGTCGGCCTCGCCCCCGAGGCGAGCCGCGCCCAGGTGTACGAGGCCGCGGCAGCGGCGAAGGCGGCCTTCCCGGCCTGGTCGCGCACCCGCCCCGAGGACCGCGCCGCGATCCTGGACCGTACGGCCGACATCATCCGGCGCGACTTCCCCGCCCACGCCGAGCTCGCCCGGCGGGAGAGCGGCGCCACCGCCTCCACCGCCCGGGGGATGCAGGTCGGGGTGGGCATCGCCCGGTTCCGGCGGTACGCGCGCGGCGCCCTGGAGCCCGTCGAGGAGGCCATCGCGCCGCAGGTCAACGAGGCCGGGCCGATGGGGCGGGCCGGGGTCTTCGGGGCGATCGCCGTCCGCCAGCCGGTCGGCGTGGTCACCTGCGTCACCTCGTACAACAACCCCTGGGCCAACCCGGCGGGCAAGATCGCGCCCGCCCTCGCGATGGGCAACACCGTCGTCGTGAAGCCCGCCCCGCAGGACCCGCTCTCCGTCTACCGGATGGCCGCCGCCCTCGCGGAGGCGGGCGTTCCGCCGGGCGTCGTGAACGTCGTCACCGGGTCGGGCGCGGAGGCGGGGGAGGCCGCCGTCGACTCCCCGGACGTCGACATGGTCAGCTTCACCGGCTCCACCGCCGTCGGGCAGCGCATCGCGGAGGTGTGCGGGCGCGGGATGAAGCGGCAGCTGATGGAGCTGGGCGGGAAAGGCGCCGCGCTCGTCCTGGAGGACGCGGACCTGGGCTCGGCGGTCGCGGGCATCGGGACCACCTTCTCCTTCTACAGCGGACAGATCTGTACGGCCCCGACCCGCGTCCTGGTCCACCGGTCGCGGCAGGACGAGCTGATCGCCGCGCTGGCCGCGTACGCGAACGCGCTCACCGTCGGCGACCCGGCCGACCGGGCCACGGTCGTCGGCCCCGTCATCTCCGCCGCCCACCGCGACCGCGTGGAGGCGTATGTGGAGCTGGGCCGGAAGGAGGGCGCGCGGGTCGTCACCGGCGGCGCCCGCCCCGCCCGCCCGGACCGGGGCTTCTATGTGGCCCCCACCCTCCTCACCGACTGCACCCCCGGCATGCGGGTCGTCCGGGAAGAGGTCTTCGGGCCGGTCGTCGTGGTCGTCCCCTTCGACGACGAGGAGGAGGGCGTCGCGCTCGCCAACGACAGCGACTACGGCCTCATCGACTACGTCTGGTCCGGCGATGTGGCCCGCGCCTTCCGGATCGCCCGGCGGCTGCGGTCGGGCGGGGTCGGCGTCAACACGGTGGGGCGGAACATGGAGGCGCCGTTCGGCGGGTTCAGGAAGAGCGGCGTGGGGCGGGACGTGGGCTCGTACGCGCTGCATGCCTACAGCGAGACGCAGGCGATCGTCTGGCCCGGCTGAGGGCGCCCGGCCGCCGAGGCCGTTCGGCCACCCCGTCGAAGAGGCGCGGGAAAATTGTGAAACGGTATGGAACGGACAGTGCTGCGATTGCCGTACGTGGCAACCGTCCTGTGACCGTCACGCATGGCGAGCCCTCATGTGCAGGTGACCTCGAATTGATGAGGTGTTCATCGGGAATCGACCGATGTGACCAAGGGTGAGACGTGAGATTCTCACGATCCGCGTATGGATATCGCAGCGCATAGCGTCCTTCTCACGGGCTCGGGGAACAGCGGTACAGCGGTTGGCGCTGAGATCGATCACGGTCGGCCGGCACGCCGGATGCCCGATCGCGGGACGTTGTTCTGATTCCGGGCGGCGGGCGGCGGGCGGCGGGCGGCGGGCTGTGACCTGGGGCCAAGGTCGCCGGGTCTGCTTCTCGTACGAGAGGGATCGCGCGATGCCCAAGCGGATCTGGCACCCCATCAGCAAGCTGGAGTTCTTCATCGCCCCCACCCGGCGCTGGGCGGTCGACGCTTGCGTTAGGGTCCACGGCTATGAGTATTGGCCTATCACGCGACGACTACGACACCCGCGGACTTCGACAGCTCACCGCCATCGCCGAGCGGGACCAGGACGCCATCGAAGATTTGGTGCTGCATGACGAAAGCTGGCGGCAGCACACCGGAGGCGGTGAGCTTCGAGGACTGTTGCTGCGCGGCGGGAACGGCGACGTCCCCTTCGTTCACGACAACGCCTGGGGAGTGCCGTGTGACGCTGGGCTGTCTGAGGCGTTGGAGCATGTCTGGCGGCCGGTTGCCCGGCACTGCCCGAACTTTCTTTCCGTCATGCACGCGGAGGTGTTCGGTTTGGCGCTGACCCGTGCGACCGACGGAGATCGGCTCGGTTACCTCTATCTCCATCGCTACAGCGACCGTACCGGGCCGCCACGGGAGTTGGCCGAACTGGCGGCACACGCGGAGAACGGATTTATGGACGTGCTGTGGGGCGGTCCGTCCCTGCGCCACGACCCGCAGACGCCGTTCGGGGCACTGGGCGAGCCCGTTCCCGCCTCGATCCGTGAACTCGCAGTGGTGCACTCCTCATTGAATGCGATCGAAGGCGGCATGGCCTTTGACGCGCTGGACGAGACGGTCCGCGATCACATCATCGACCGGTACGCAGACGAAGATGAGGACGTGCTGGTAGAGGAGGCACGGCAAGGCGAGTACGACCATTATGTAGCGTTCGGGGGTTCTGACCCCGCCGCCGAAAACAGCATCCTCGACTTGGAGCGTCGTGACCCTTTGGGTGAACCGCTGGTCGGTCGGTACTCCGCAGATGACGGGCTCTTTGAAGGCGACGCCTCATTCTGGGACTGGTTCGACGAGAACGCTCCCCACTACCTGTTCAACGGGCAAGTATTTCTCGCCGGGTAGCGTCCGTGTAGCAATCCACTTCCGACCTGCACTTTCGCTGTCCGCTCACCGCCACCCGACTGTCCGCCTCCCTCCAGAGTTCTCGGCGTCCACTCCGGCTGCTGAAGGACGCACACCAAGCCGTACGACGGTGCGGAGGCCGACTGGCCGTCCTGGCGAACCTTCGCCGTATCCGTCCACGACACGCAGCTGACGTCTTCGGGGTCGGCCCGGTCTTCGTCATCGGGGTGGGGCTGCTGCTCCTCGGCGTGGTGCTGATGGTCGCGATGGAGCGCCGCAGTCCGGCGTTCTTCCGGGGGCGGGTGCTGACGAAGGAGACCCCGGCCCTGGTGGTCGAGGACTGAGCGCCGGGAGTGCGGCGGGCGGGCCGGGAGGGCGGCCGGGGCTCGTACGATGAGGCCATGACGCGAGCTTCGGCGGGACGCCTGCTCCAGGTCGTCGGTATCGCCCACGGCGCCATCGGTGCGGTGGTCTACCGCGATGTGTTCGCCGACATCGGCCGCGGGTCCGTCGTCGGCTCCGTGCCCGACCGGGGCGACCGGGCCGCCGCCTTCTGGTTCATGGCCGCCGCCCCCACCCTGTGGCTGGGCGGCCGGCTGCTGCGGTCGGCGGAGGAGCACGGGGACCTCCCGGCCCAGCGCGCGGCGGGCGTCGTCCTGACCGCCGTCGGGGCGGTGGGCACGGTCGCCATGCCGAAGGGCGGCTTCCCGAGCCTGGTGGGCATCGGCGGGGTCCTGCTGCGCAGGTCGCTGCGGTCCGGAAACGGGTGAACGGGTAGGGGCCCCGGCGCGCGCCGGGGCCCCTACCCGTTCACCCGTTTCCGGGTTCTACGGCCGCCAGTAACCCAGCGCGTTCACCCGGTCCTTGGGCAGGCCCAGCTCCTTGCGGAGGTACGTCGACAGGGTCCGGGTGGTCGATGTGTCGCAGGCGACCCAGACGTACGCGTCCGAGCGGTCGTCCCCCAGCAGCCCCGGCAGGGCCGCCTTCACCTCGGCCACCAGGTGCGCCCCGCCCTCGCGGCGCTCCACGTGGTGGAGGGTGTGGTGGGCCTCGTCGAGCCGGAACGGAAGTTTCCGGTCGTCCTCGTCCGAGGTCTCGAACCAGATCGTCGCCGGGGTCTCCGGGATCGCGTCCAGCAGCGAGTTGATGGCGGGGAGCGCCGCCGGGTCACCGATCACGAAGAGCCGCTTCGGCGCCGGGTCGGGCAGGGTGAAGCCGGTGCCCTGGAGCGTCGCGTCGACCGTGTCACCGGGCTTCACGGCCCGCGCCCAGTCGCAGGCGGGGCCCTCGTGAAGGGCGAATTCCAGACTGAAGGTCCCGGCCTCGGGGTCCGGGTCCACCAGGGTGTAGGCGCGCTGATGCGGTTTGCCGGCCTTCTCGAACCAGAGCCGCACCCACATCGTCGGATGCGCCCCGCCGGTCGCGGCGAGCAGCCCTCCGTCGGTCAGGTGGACCCGCCGGAACCGGTCGGTGACTTGCTCCGCGCCGGTCACGGTGAACGTGAAGTCCCGTCCCCGGAACAGTTTGAGAACGACGCCTTCCCAGCCATGACCCACGGTGTCTCCCCGCCTTCCCCTGGTGCCCCGGCCCACTGCCCAAAGGGTCACTTTAGGTTAGGCTAACCTAAATCCCGGGGGCTGGGGAATGGCTGAAAACCAACGGGAGCAGGGGATGGGCAGAGAGATGACGGCCGGCGCCGACAGCGAGAGACCGGGCACGAGCGCCCACGACGGCTTCGAGGTCTTCCGGGACGACCGGGGGATACCCCACCTGCGGGCCGCCGACGCGCTCGCGCTGGCCCGGGCGCAGGGCCACAACGCCGCCCTGGACCGCGCCTGGCAGCTGGAGACCGAGCGCCACCGGGTGCTCGGCACGACCGCCGCGTACCTGGGGGCGGAGGCCGTCGACTGGGACCGGTTCGCCCGCCGCGCCCGGCTGGCCGACACCGCCCGCCGCTGCTACGACCGCCTCGCGCCCGAGACCGCCGCCTGGGTGCGTGCGTACGTCGACGGGGTCAACGCGGGACTGGCCGAAGGCGCCGCCCGTACCCCGGAGTTCGCCGCCGCCGGGCTCGCCCCGGGACGCTGGGAACCCTGGACCCCGCTCGGCGTCTGGCTCTCCACGCACATCCTGTTCGCCGGGTTCCCCACCAAACTCTGGCGCGAAGAGGTCGCCCGCAGGCTCGGCGACGACCGTATGACCCTCTTCGCCACCGACGGCCCCGGCACCTCCGGCTCCAACGGCTGGCTCCTCACCGGCGCCCGCACCACCACCGGGTCCCCGGTCATCGCGGGCGACCCGCACCGCTTCATCGAGGACCCGGGCGTCTACCAGCAGATCCGGCTCGCCTGCCCCGAGTTCGACGTGGTGGGCCTCGCCGTCCCCGGCGTCCCGGGCATCGCCCACTTCGGGCACACGGGGGGCGTCGCCTGGGCGATCACCAACGCGATGGCCGACTACCAGGACCTCTACCGGGAACAGCTGCGCCGCACGGCGGACGGCGGGGTGGAGGCGCTCGGACCGGACGGCTGGTACCGGGCCCATGCCCATACGGAGACCATCGAGGTGGCTGGGGGCGAGCCGGAGCGGGTCGAGGTCGTGGAGACGGACCGGGGGCCGGTGATCATCGGGGAGGTGCCGGAGGTACGGGAGGAGCTGAACGCCGTACGCGAGGTACAGGAGGAGCCGAACGCCGCTGCGGCTCCCGATGCGCCGGAGAGTCCCGGCGCCCTGGACAGCCCCGGCACCTCCGACGCCCACGACGGCCCGGACGCCCCCCGCATCAGCCTCCGCTACCCGCCCCGCGTCACCGGCGACCTGGGCTTCCACGTGCTGCCCGCCCTGCTCCGGGCCCGTACGGTCGCCGACCTCGACGCCGCGCTCGACGGCTGGGTCGAACCCGTCAACGTGGTCCTGGCCGCCGACACCACCGGGGCCACCCTGCACCGGGTCGCCGGGCACGTTCCCGTGCGCCCGTACGAGAACCGGCTGCGGGTCGTCCCCGCGCACGACCCGGCGTACGCCTGGCGCGAGGGCGCCGAGCCCATGCCCCGTACCGAGGTCGATGCCGCCACCGGCACCGCCGTGATGGCCAACGAGCGCGGCCTCGCCGCCCCCCTCGGCATCGAGTTCGCACCCCCGCACCGGGCCGACCGGATACGGGAGTTGCTGGGCGCGCCTCCGGGCACGGGAGCGCGTGAGGTCACCGGGCCGCCCTGGTCGGCCGCCGACATGGCCGTCGTGCACACCGACACCCGCCTCGCCTCCTCCCGGCAGCTCCTCTCCCTGCTCGCCTGGGCCCCCGGCCTCGGGCCCGACGCCGAACGCCTGAGGGACCGGCTGCTGCGCTGGGACCGCCACATGGACGCGGACAGCACCGACGCGACCCTCTACGCCCGGCTCCGCGCGGACGTCGTCCACCGGCTGGCGGACCACCCCGCCCTGCGGCCCGTCACGGGGGACGCCGACCCCTGGCGCTCCGCCGCGTACCCGCCCCTCTTCCGGCCCTGGCTCGCCGCCGTACCCCGGATCGGCTACGCCCTGGAGACCCTGCTCACCGTCGGACTCCTCCCGTACGAGGAGCGGCTGGCGATCGTCGCCGCATCGGCCGAGGCGGTCGCCGCCACGCGAGCGGAAAGCCCCTGGGGCGAGGTCCACCGGGTCTCCCCCTGGCAGGCGCTGCCCGGCGCGACCCCCGAGGAGGTCTGGCCGGGGCTCGCCGGGGACCACGACTGCGTGCTCTCCACCTCCAGCGTCCCCGGGATCACCAACCTCTTCGCGCGCGGCCCGGCCGCCCGGTACGTCTGGGACCTGGCCCGCCGTGAGGACAGCCTCTGGGTGGTGCCGTTCGGCGCGTCCGGAGTGCCGGGCTCCGCCCACCACCGCGACCAGACGGAACTATGGGCGAGCGGCCGTCTGGCCCCCGTGACCACGGACTGGAACCTGCTGCACCGCACCGAGGAGACCACGAGCATGACGACGACCACCGTCCCCGCCCTGCGCCCCGCCGTGTACGAGCAGAAGGTCGAGGGCTTCGGAACCGTCCGCCTGGTCCCGGTCGACCCGGCGGCTGACGCCGGCCTGCTGCACGGCTGGGTCACCGAGGAGCGCGCCCGCTTCTGGGGCATGGCCGACCACACCCGCGAACAGGTCCAGGAGATATACGAGTTCGTCGGCTCGCTCCCCACCCACCACGCCTACCTGGTGCTGCGCGACGGTGTCCCGGCCGCGCTCTTCCAGACGTACGAACCGGACGCCGACCCGGTGGGCGAGTGCTACGACGTCCGGCCCGGCGACTTCGGCATCCACCTGCTGATCGCGCCCGCCGAGGGCGAGGGGGCGGTGAAGGGGTACACGGAATCCCTTCTCACCGCGTTCATCGGGTACGTCTTCAGCGACCCGGCCCACCTGCGGGTCGTCGTCGAGCCCGACGCCCGCAACGAGAAGGCCATCGCCCGGATGGTCCGGGTCGGGTTCGAGCTGGGCCCGGAGATCCAGAAGCCGGAGAAGACGGCCCGGCTGGCGTTTCTGACCCGGGCGGCGGCGCTGGGCCTGGCCTGAGGAAGAGCCTGAGGGAGAGAGGGAGAGGGGCGGTCCGCTCCCGCAAGGGGCCGTGCGCGCCGGGGTGATGGGGGCGGGGGCGGATCGGGGCGGGGCGTCGGTGAATGCCATGATGGGAGGGGGGCGGGACGGTGTTCCCGTACCCCGGACGAGGCCGACACCTCACGACAGGGGACGCGACATGGCAACCGGAACGACCGGAGACACCGGAACGAGCGGAACCAGCGAGAGCCCCGCGACCCTCTACGGGCCCGTCTCGATCGGCCTGGGCGTCATCGCGCTGCTCGTCATGTACTTCTACAGCATCCTCGCCATCCTGGCCGGGATACTCGCGGTCACCTTCGGCCTCCTCGGCCTGGCAGACAAGGACAGGGGCAACCGGACCCTGTGCGCCATCGGCTTCGTCCTCGGTGCCTTCGGCGCGCTCGCCCCGTTCACCTTCCTCTTCCTCTACTCCAGCGGTTCCTGACAGCCCCACGCCCGCCTCCGGACCCGGCCCCGGGAGCACCGGCTACAGCGGGCTCGTCCCGTCCGGGTTGAGCTCGCCGCCCGTCCGGAAGAGCCGCCGGGCGACCGGGTGACCGCGCCCGGCGGCCATCCGGAACCACGGCTCCGCCGCCGCCAGCCCCTCGCGCTCCTGGACCAGGCGGCCCAGCTCCCACATCGACTCCACGTCACCGGCCTTCACCGCCTGCCGCAGCATCCGCCGCGCCGCGTCCGGCCGCCCCTGGCTCCGCGCGTCCAGGGCGAGCATCCGCAGTCCCCGTACCGCGCGGGCGTCTCCGGCGGCAGCGGCGGCGGCCAGCTGATCCGGGTCCGGAGGGCGGCGGTTGCGCCGGGCGATCAGCAGCAGGACACCGGCCAGCCACATGATCCAGCTCACCCCGATGAGCGTGCCGCTGCCCAGGTACACGCCGGTCAGACTCAGCACACCCCCTGCGGGCAGCAGGAAGAACCCCAGTCCCATCCCATGTCCTTTCGGCGGCCCTGTCGGATTTTACGGGTGTACGGCTTACCTTGGCGCTTCGACGGACGACGTTCCACGTACTGCCGGATGCCGCCGGATGCCGTACCGGCGGACCGGCCGACGACGACGGAGGTGCTCTCGATGCGGATCGCCACAACGATCTTCCTCACCGACGAGACGGTGACGCCCGTGCGACTGGCGCGCGAGCTGGAACAGCGCGGGTTCGCCGGGCTCTATCTGCCCGAGCACACCCACATCCCGGTGAGCCGCCGCACCCCGTACCCGGCGGGCGGTGACCTGCCCCGCGAGTACGGCCGCACCCTCGACCCCTTCGTGGCGCTCGGCCAGGCGGCGGCCGTCACTGAACGGATCACGCTCGGCACCGGGATCACGCTGGTCGCCCAGCACGATCCGATCGGCCTGGCCAAGCAGGTGGCGACCCTGGACCACCTCTCCGGTGGCCGGTTCACGCTGGGGGTCGGCTACGGCTGGAACGTCGAGGAGGCCGCCGACCACGGGGTCGAGTGGTCCACGCGCCGGGAGCTCACGCGCGACCGGCTGGCGCTGATGCGGGCACTGTGGTCGGCCGGACCGACTCCGTACGAGGGCGAGTACGGGTCGGTGCGGGCGAGCTTCGCGTTCCCGAAGCCGGTCCAGGGGCCGCGCGGTCCGGTCGTCGGCCCCCGCACCCTGATCGGCGGCGCGGCGGGCCCGAAGCTGTTCGCGGCCATCGCGGAGCACGCGGACGGCTGGCTGCCCATCGGCGGCCGGGGCCTGACGGAGTCCGTACCGAAGCTGCGGGCGGCCTGGGAGGAGGCGGGACGCGACCCGAAGGACCTCCAGGTGGTGCCGTACGCCGTTCTCCCCGACCCCGGGAAGCTCGCCCACTACGCGGACCTGGGCGTCGAGGAGGTCGTGCTCCAGCTGCCCCCGGCCGGTGAGCGGGAGGTGCTGCGGGCCCTGGACGGGTACGCGGCGTACCTCTAGTGCTCTGACCGGGAAGGTTTGCCGGGTGTGGGCAGGCGAAACTCCGTACGGACGCCTCTGCCGGCGGATAGCGTCATGTCCAGGGTGAAGGGGGATTCGTGATCATGGCAGAGCGTGCGGTTCCGTCTCGCGTGGTGGCCGCGGAGCGTGTCGCCTCCGAGGCGGGTTTCAAGAAGAGCTGCATCCCCGAGGTGGGCAGGTTGCTCAGGCTGGCCGCTGCTGCGAAACCCCACGGAGTCATTGCGGAGAGCGGCACCGGCTCGGGCGTGGGTACCGCCTGGCTGCACAGCGGGCTTGGCGCCGGTGCCCGCTTGGTCACCGTGGAACGGGACGAGGAGCTTGCGCGTCGAGCGGCTGGTGTCTTCGCGGACGACGACCGCGTCAGCGTCCTCACCGGGGACTGGCGGCTGCTTGAGCAGCACGCTCCCTTCGATGTCTTCTTCTGCGACGGCGGAGGCAAGCGTGACGACCCCGAGCAGGTCGTCGAGCTGCTGGCTCCCGGTGGCCTTCTCATCCTGGACGACTTCACCCCATCGCCCCATTGGCCGCCTCGTTTCGGCGGCGAAGTCGATGAGCTCCGCCTGTTCTACCTCACTCATCCGGCCCTGGACGCCACTGAAGTTCTCACAACGCCCGCCAGCTCAGCGGTTGTTGCGGCACGCCGCCTCTAGCGAGGAAGGCGTGGACCGTTCTTGATCACGCCGCGAGGGCTGGTCTGCCGCCCCAGCGGATGCCCTTCTCGCTGCGAATGCGGGCGCGTTCCTTGCGCTGTGCGGCGAGGACGTCGGGGTGGCGGGCGTTGGCGTTGCGCCAGCGCAGGTAGCGGTGCAGTGACTGGGTCTGCGCGGGATGGCTGCGGTGGTTGGAATTCGCCAGGGTGAACTGCCGCAGCGGGCCGAAGTGCGCCTCGATCGGGTTGGCCCAGGACGCATAGGTCGGGGTGAAGCACAGCTCGACCTTGTTCTTCTTCGCCCAGCGGCGGATGTCCGCACCGGTGTGGGCGGAGAGGTTGTCCAGAATGATGTAGATCGGGGCGCCGTCAGACCGGGCGGCGCGGATCGACTTCAGCGCGGCCAGCGTGTTGGCGGTGCCTTTGCGGCGGCGGTTGACGCCCCACAACCGGTCGTCCCCGACGGAGTAGCAGCCGTGGAAGTAGGTCACGCCGTGCGTGCGGCGGTAGGTCGCCGGCAGACGGTCGGGCTTGCCCTGCTTCGCCCAGCAGGAGCCTCCGGTGGGCCGGATCCCCAGCGGCCCGAACTCGTCGAAGGCGAAGACCCGGTCCGGGAAGTGCTCCAGGACGTGCTCGATGCGGTCGAGCTTGGCGTCGCGCTCGGGTCGGGCGACTCCTTCCATGTCTTGGTGCGCTGGAAGGTGATGCCGCGGCGCCGGAGCAGGCACCGTAAGGCTTCACGGCCTATGCGGATGACACGTCCGTGCACTTTCCGCAGGTAGGCGGCGAGTTTGCGGATCGACCAGCGGGTGAAGGGCTGGCCGAGCTTCGCGGGGCGGGTGGCGGCCGTCTGGACGACGAAGTCCTCGTCGTCAGTGCTGAGCAGGCGGGGACGGCCTCCCGCCCACTGAGGGTCCAGGCAGGCCAGGCCCATCTCGTTGAACCGGTGGATCACATCCCGCACCGTGTCCTCATCGGCCTGGACCAACTGGGCGATCACCGGAACACGGTTCCCGCCCGCCGAGGCCAGCAGCATCATCGCACGCCGGTAACGCACGGAGCTGGTACTTCCCCGGCGCACGATCTGCTGCAGCTTCTGCCCTTCCTGGTCGGTCAGTCTGCGCACCCGCACAGGCTCAGCCACCACACCTCCAGCGGTCGGAACGGACGTCACCCGCCCATCCAACCGCTCCAATCGCCAACCCGGCGAACCTTCCCGGTCAGAGCACTAGGCGACAGGTGCTACGGGTGCCCGGGGCCCCGGCCCGCCCACCGCTCTGTGCAACCGGGGACCCCGGTAGGGCATCCTTACTCCCGGGAGATCGCATACGCGGGCACGCCCGCACGCCCTTTTTTTCGTACGTGCGGGCCGGGGCCCGCCCTGGTGGGGAGTGGGATGAACAGGCCCTTAAGGCATATAGCCATCTTCTGCGGGCTGCTCATGCTCGCGCTGCTGCTGCGGGCGAACTGGCTTCAGCAGGTCGACCGTGTGGAGCTGTCCCAGCACGAGAGGAACGTCCGGGTCCGGTTCGAGCGGTTCGCCTCCCCGCGCGGTGACATCATCGTCGGCGGCAAGGCGATCACCGGCTCGAAGGAGACGGACAGCAGGGACTACACCTTCCGGCGCACCTGGAAGGACGGCCCGATGTACGCACCCGTCACCGGGTACGCCTCCCAGGCCCAGGGCACCTCGCTGCTGGAGCGCACGTACGACAGCGTCCTCAGCGGCCAGGACGACCGCTTCGCCTTCCGCCACGCCAAGGACGTCCTGACCGGACAGCCCCGGCGCGGCGGCAGCGTGGTCACCACGATCGACGCCAAGGCGCAGAAGGCCGGATACAAGGGACTGACCGACCTGGGCGCCCGGGGCTCGGTCGTCGCCCTGGACCCGCGTACGGGCCGGGTGCTGGCCCTGGTCTCGACGCCCTCGTACGACCCCGAGGTCTTCGCCGGGATCTCGTTCAAGGAGAGCGACCGCTTCAAGGCCCTCCTCGAGGACAAGAACAAGCCGCTGGCCAACCGCGCGCTGCGCGAGACGTTCCCGCCCGGCTCGACCTTCAAGATCCTCACGGCCGCGGCGGCGCTGGAGCACGGGGTGATCACGGACGTGGACGCCCCGACGAAGGCGGTCTCCCCGTATCCGCTCCCGCTCTCCACGAACAAGGTCGGCAGCGAGGCGGGGGACGCGGTCTGCGGCAAGGCGTCGCTGAAGACCGCCATGCAGTACTCCTGCAACAACGTCTTCCTCGATGTCGCCGCCGAGATGGGCGAGGACAAGATGCGGGAGACGGCGGAGAAGTTCGGCTTCAACAAGGACGTGTACGCGGAGGAGTTCGGCGACATGCTCGCCACGAAGAGCCTCTACCCGGAGAAGCTCGACAAGCCCGGCACGGCCCTCACCGGCATGGGCCAGGGCAGCCTGACCAGCACCCCGATGCAGATGGCGATGGTGACCGCCGCCCTCGCCAACGACGGCAAGCTGATGCAGCCGCACATCGTGGACCAGCTGCGCGGCCCGGACCTCTCCACGCTGGAGAAGAACGAACCGGCCGAGATGAGCCAGGCCGTCTCCCCCGAGACGGCGAAGAAGATCCAGGAGATGATGGAGCACACCGCGAAGGAGGGCAGCGCGCAGCGCGCCCAGATCAACGGTGTGACGGTCGGCGGCAAGACGGGCACCGCCCAGCGCGGGGTGAACGTGCGCGACCAGGTCCCGTACGGCTGGTTCGTCAGCTACGGCAAGAAGGACGACGGCCGCTCGGTCGCCGTCGCCGTCTTCATCGACCCGACGGACATGGACATCTCCCGCTCGGACATCTCCGGTGGCCGCCTCGGCGCCCCGATCGCGAAGAAGGTGATGGAGGCGGTGCTGGGGGAGTAGGGGTTTCGACCGGGGCCGAGGCCGGGGACGGGGACGAGGGGCGCCGGGGGCCGGTGGCGGGGGTACAGCGGGCCCCGGCTCGACGGCCGGGGCCGACCGGGCTCTCATCGGAACCGGCCCCGCCCTTCACCGGAACAGGCCCGGGCCTTCACGGAATCGGACCGCGCATTGGTCTGGGCCAAGCCGCTCCCGTCCTCGTACCCTCATCCGTAGCCAGTGGCACACGCCCCCACCCCGGTTGCGTACTGGCGCGGGCGCCCCCCATCGAACTCTGCCCCGAGCAGCCAGGGTGAACTCCCCCACTCGCCGCCTCCAGGAGGCCACGGTGAAAGTTCGCACCAGAAGCTCGGCGATCATCGGCGCTCTTGTTCTCGCAGCATCTCTTACGCTGACCACGGCGTCGGCCCAGGAACTCCCGGCCGACGTATCCACGGCCGGCGCACCCCCGGCCGAGGTCGTCCTCACGGAAGTTGCCCGGGCGCAGGCCCCCTCGGCGGGCGCGGCCGGACCGGACGGCACGGTCTGGATCGCCGAACGCGCGGGAACCGTACGGGTATTGGGCGACGACGGCCTCGGTGAACCCGTCCTCGACATCTCCGCCGAGACCACGATCGACGGCGAACGCGGCCTGCTGGGCGTGGCGTTCGATCCGGAGTTCGCGCACTTCTACATCTCGTACACGGACCTCGAAGGCACCAGCACGATCGACGAGTTCGCGGTACGGGACGGACAGCTCCGGCCGGAGACACGGCGTACGGTCCTCACCCAGGAGCAGCCGTACGCGAACCACAACGGCGGTGACATCAGGTTCGGCCCCGACGGTTACCTCTACATCGCGTTCGGCGACGGCGGTTCGGGCGGCGACCCGCACGGCAACGGCCAGAACCTCGGCACCCTGCTCGGCAAGCTGCTCCGGATCGACCCGAGGGGCGGGGAGCCCTACGCCGTCCCGGCGGACAACCCGTTCGTGGCCGACGCGAACGCGAAGGACGAGATCTGGGCGTACGGGCTGCGCAACCCGTGGCGGTTCTCCTTCGACGCGGGCACCGGGGACCTGCTCATCGGGGACGTCGGCCAGAGCGAGTGGGAGGAGATCGACTGGGCCCCGGCGGACAGCCCGGGCGGCGAGAACTACGGCTGGTCCTCGATGGAGGGCAACCACCCCTTCCGGGGCGGCACGGAGCCCGCGGACCACGTACCGCCGGTCCACGAGTACGACCGCAGCGGGCTGGGCTGCTCGGTGACGGGCGGGTACGTCTACCGGGGCGGGGCCGTCGCGGACCTGGTGGGGCAGTACGTGTTCAGCGACTACTGCGACGGCACGATCCGCACGCTCCGGATCGAGGACGGCGAGGTGACGGGCGAGGGCGACCTCGGCGTCGAGGGCGGCGAGGTGATCTCGTTCGTGGAGGACGGCGACGGGGAGCTGTACGTGCTCGCGATCGGCGGCACGATCGCCCGCATCGACCCGGCGTGAGGCGCTGACTTCCGGCCCCTCCGGGCCTCCCCGACTCACTCGGGGCCGCTTCGCCGCCCCACCCCGGCCCGCCCGGTCGCACGTCGGCCGGGCGGGCTTCCGCGTTCCGGGCCGTGCGGAGGGGGGAGGGCGGAACCGGGGCGGGCCCGGAGGGGGAGCGAGCGATTCCGCAGCGGTCCTGGAGAGGTTCCGCGCGATCCCGGAAAGTCCCGCAGCGGCCCCGGACCGGAGCAGTCTCGGAGCGGCCCCGGAGCAGTCCCGCACCGGTCATGGAAGGGGGCCCGCGCGATTCCGGAGAGTCCCGCAGCCGACGGAAAGCGGCTGATCCCTCACCGCACGGCCCTGTTCGTCGCCCTCACCGCACCGCTCTGAGGGTCGCCCTCCGCGCCCCCTTCTCCACCCCGGCGTCCTCCGCCACATCCACCGCCCTCACCACCACCCCCGCGAGCTCCGTCAACGCGCCGACGCGGAAGTCCGCCGTCTCCACCACGTCCGGATGCTCCGCCCACCAGTGCCCGTACGGTCCGCGCCGCAGGTGCGCCGTCCGCAGCCCCGCCGCCGAGGCGGGGAACAGGTCGTCCGCCGGGTGGTCGCCCACGTACAGCGTCGCTTCCGGTGCCGCCTCCGCCGCCTCCACCACCCGTGCGAAGAAGGCCGGGTCGGGCTTCCGTACGCCCCACTCGTCCGAGGTCACCACCAGATCGGCGGGCAGGTCCAGCGCCCGCAGCAAATCCCCGGCCCGGGCCGTCCCGTTGCCCGCCACGACCACCCGCATCCCCGTCGCCCGCAGCTCCGCGAGCGCCGGCCGCACGTCCGGGTAGAGGTCCGTCTCGTCGAGGTGCTCCCCGCGCCCGGCGGCGGCCCGGGCGGAGTACGCCTCGTCGACGTCCATGCCGGGCCGCAGGACCCGCAGCGCGTCCGTGGCGTCACCGCCCCGGGCGACGGCCGCACCCACCAGGGCGCTGAGCGTGTGCGCGGGCACCCCGAGCCAGTCGGCCCAGGACGCCCAGCGGCGGTCGTCGCGTACGAGTGTTTCGCCGATGTCGAGGACGATCGTTTCCATCACCGTCCCGACCCTACGGGCGCGACCGCCGCCGGGGGCGGACCGTCCGGCGAGTCGGCCCCGCACGAGTGAGGAGGCCCGGCGCTCACCGCTCCCACCAGGGGCGTCGGCCGCTCCGACCCCGAGGCCCTGGTCCGGCCCGCGACCGCCGCTCGTATGCTCGATCCATGACCGATCCCGAGCCCGATCCTCAGAGCGGACGCCCCACCTCCAACGCCATGCGGCGCGCGCTCAAACGTGCCCGTGACGGTGTCGCCCTCGATGTCACCGAGGCCGCCGTCCTGCTCCAGGCGCGCGGCGACGACCTGAAGGATCTGGCCGCGTCCGCAGCCCGGGTGCGGAATGCGGGCCTGGAGGCGGCGGGGCGGCCGGGGGTGATCACGTACTCGCGCAAGGTCTTCATCCCCCTCACCCGCCTCTGCCGTGACCGGTGCCACTACTGCACCTTCGTCACCGTCCCCGGCAAGCTCCGACGGGCGGGCCACGGGATGTTCCTGTCCCCCGACGAGGTGCTGAAGATCGCCCGCGAGGGTGCGGCGATGGGGTGCAAGGAGGCGCTGTTCACCCTCGGCGACCGCCCGGAGGACCGTTGGCCCGAGGCGCGGGAGTGGCTGGAGGCGGAGGGATACGACGACACGTTGGCGTACGTACGCGCCATGGCGATCCGGGTCCTGGAGGAGACGGGTCTGCTGCCCCACCTCAACCCGGGCGTGATGACCTGGACCGACCTCCAGCGGCTGAAGCCGGTGGCGCCGTCCATGGGGATGATGCTGGAGACGACGGCGACCCGGCTCTGGTCCGAGCCGGGCGGCCCGCACCACGGCTCCCCGGACAAGGAACCGGCCGTACGGCTGCGCGTACTCGAAGACGCCGGACGCTCCAACGTCCCCTTCACCACCGGCATTCTGATCGGGATCGGGGAGTCGTACGAGGAGCGCGCCGACTCCCTCTTCGAGCTGCGCAGGACGGCTCGCGCCTACCACGGCATCCAGGAAGTCATCGTGCAGAACTTCCGGGCCAAGCCGGACACGGCGATGCGCGGGATGCCGGACGCGGAGCTGGAGGAGCTGGCCGCCGCGATTGCCGTGGCCCGGCACATCCTCGGCCCCTCGGCCCGCATCCAGGCCCCGCCGAACCTGGTGGACGCCGAGTACGCGCTCCTCATCGGTGCGGGTATCGACGACTGGGGCGGGGTCTCGCCCCTGACCCCCGACCATGTGAACCCGGAACGCCCCTGGCCGCACATCGACGAACTGGCTTCGCGCACCGCCGAGTCGGGCTTCCAGCTCCGCGAACGCCTCACCATCTACCCGGAGTTCATCCAGCGCGGCGAGCCGTGGCTCGACCCGCGCCTCCTCCCGCACGTCCGCGCCCTGGCCGACCCGGAGACGGGCCTCGCCCGCGAGGACGTGCTCCCGGTCGGTCTGCCCTGGCAGGAGCCGGACGAGGGTTTCACCTCCTCCGGCCGCACCGACCTGCACGTCACCATCGACACCGAGGGCCGCACCGGGGACCGCCGTGACGACTTCGACGAGGTGTACGGGGACTGGGAGGCGCTCCGCGAGGCGGCGGCGCCCGGCATGGTCCCGTCCCGCATCGACGCCGACGTACGCCAGGCGCTGAGCCAGGCGGCCGACGACCCGACGAAGCTCACCGACGACCAGGCCCTCGCCCTGCTCCACGCGGACGGCCCGGCGCTGGACGAGCTGTGCCGGATCGCGGACGCGCTGCGCCGGGACGTGGTCGGCGACGACGTCACGTACATCGTCACGCGGAACATCAACTTCACCAACGTCTGCTACACCGGCTGCCGTTTCTGCGCCTTCGCCCAGCGCCGCACGGACGCCGACGCGTACACGCTCTCCCTGGACCAGGTCGCGGACCGGGCGGCGCAGGCGTGGGACGTGGGCGCGGTCGAGGTCTGCATGCAGGGTGGCATCCACCCGGACCTGCCGGGCACGGCGTACTTCGACATCGCGCGGGCGGTGAAGGAGCGCGTCCCCGGCATGCACGTCCACGCCTTCTCGCCCATGGAGGTCGTCAACGGCGCGACCCGTACCGGGATGTCGATCCGCGACTGGCTGACGGCCGCCAAGGAAGCGGGACTCGACTCGATCCCCGGTACGGCGGCGGAGATCCTGGACGACGAGGTCCGCTGGGTCCTCACGAAGGGCAAACTGCCCACGGCCACCTGGCTGGAGGTCATCAAAACGGCGCACGAGGTGGGCCTGCGCTCGTCCTCGACGATGATGTACGGGCATGTCGACCAGCCCCGCCACTGGCTGGGCCACTTCCGTACGCTGGCTCAACTCCAGCAGGAGACAGGCGGCTTGACGGAGTTCGTCACCCTCCCCTTCATCCACACCAACGCCCCGGTCTACCTGGCCGGCATCGCCCGCCCCGGCCCGACGGACCGCGACAACCGCGCGGTGACGGCGATGGCGAGGCTCCTCCTCCACCCGCACATCACCAACATCCAGACGAGCTGGGTGAAGCTGGGGACGGAGGGTGCGGCGGAGATGCTCCGCTCGGGCGCCAACGACCTGGGCGGCACGCTGATGGAGGAGACCATCTCCCGGATGGCGGGCTCGAGTTACGGCTCGTACCGCTCCATCCAGGACCTGCAGGCCATCGCCGAACTCGCGGGCCGCCCGTCCCGCCCCCGTACGACCCTGTACGGCGAGGTCCCGGCCGAACGCATCGCGACGGCGACGGCCTCGGACGGCCAACTTCCGGAACTGCTGCCGGTGTTGCCCAGCTGAGGGGCGGGGCGGGGGAGCGGGGTCGGGGGCGGACCGGCAGTCAGCCGCCACTGAAGACTGCCTGATGCAGGCAATGAAGCGGTGCGCCCCCGGTTGACAGGATGATCGCACCGGCAAACGCCTTACGCGCAAGGGGAACTGGTATCCCGTGGCCCGTAAGCCGTTCCGCCGGTGCAGCACCCACCCGACCATTCCTCACAGCAAGGTAGGTTCCCACGTGAGATCGACCCGAGTGGCGCTGGCCGTGACCGCAGGCGCCCTGGCCCCGGTACTGCTCCTGTCCGGCCCGGCCTCCGCCGCCTCTGCGGCGCCTTCACCGGTTACCGTCGCAACGACGCAGTCCGCGGGCGTGGCGGCGGACTCCCCGTACGACGACATGGATGAGCACGAACTCCGGATCGAGGTCTTCCGCATCCTGGAGGCCGAGAGCACGGGCCGGGCCGTCCGCCAGGAGGCCGTGAAGGCGCTCGAAGGCGGAACGGTCCAGCACCTGCTCGACTTCCTGAAGACCGGTCGCTGGGTCGCGCAGGCCGAGGACGACCGTGTCGCCATCCTCACGATCCTGGCCGACCCCAAGACGGGCAGGACGGTGAAGGAGGCGGCCGGGAAGGCGCTCGACGGGACGGACGCGGACCGGCGCCACTTCCTGGAGACGGGCCGCTGGGCCGCCCAGGCCGTGGACGACCGCGTAGCCATCTTCACGCTCCTGGCCAAGCCCGACATCAGCCCCGCCCTGCGCGCGGCGGCAGTCCAGGCGCTCGAAGGAACGGACGCGGACCGGCGCTACTTCGTGGAGACCGGTCAGTACGAGGTGGACGGCCGCTAGGTACCTGGCCTCCGGTTCCTCGGCCTCCGGCCCGGCCGGGGCCCTGCTGTCGCCGTCGCGTTGTCGCCCCGACGCCGCCCCGACGCCGCCCCGACGCCGCCCCGACGCCGCTCCGATGCCAGGGAAAATTGGTGACCGTGTACGGACAAACTTCGGGGGTTTCCTCCAGACTGCGGTAGGTGACACACGCCGGGACGGGCAGCCGCCCCGGCCATCCCTGTGATCCGCCCCCTCTCCGGACGCCCCGGGTGCGCCGGAGCGGGGACGGGTCCCGTGAGGAGGAGACGAGACCGTGCCGAAGAACCCGCCCCTGCCCGAAGAGCCGGAAGAGTCATCGGAGGCGGCGCCCGCCGCCGCCTCAATCCGCCCCGCCCGCCGCACGGCCACCCGTACCGCCACCGTCCTCGCCGCCGCCGCGCTCCTCGTGCTCGGGACCGCGTCCGCCGCCCACGCCGACCCGCCGCAGCACCTGCCCCAGAACGCCGGTGGGTACGAGCAGTCCTTCTCGCCCGCCTTCGACTACGACCGTGACGGCTGCTACGCCACCCCCGCCATCGGTCCCGACGGCACGCTCGCCCTCGGGCTGAAGACGACCGGTGCCATCAACGGGAGCTGCCGGGACAAGTGGGACCTGGACAACTCCCAGACGTACGCCCGCTCCCTGTGCAACAACGGGTGGTGCGGCATCGTCTACGCGAGCTACTTCGAGAAGGACCAGGCCGTCCACGGCAGCGGTCTCGGCGGTCACCGGCATGACTTCGAGCATGTCGTCTCCTGGGTCAACCAGGCGGCGAACCAGGTGGATTACGTCTCGACCACCCAGCACCGCACGGTCAAGACCTACCCGCGCTCCCAGGTGCGGTTCGACGGGTCGCACCCCAAGGTCGTCTACCACAAGGACGGGGCGAGCACGCACTTCTTCCGCCTCGCCAACAACAACGACGAGCCGCCCGAGAACCACTACGGCACCTGGCGCTACCCCCCGATCGTCGACTGGAACGGCTTCCCCAGCACCGCCCTGCGCGACCGGCTCATGAACGCCGACTTCGGAGCCGCCACCATCAAGGTCACCGACAAGGACAACCGCTTCCGCAACCTCCTCAACAGCTCCAAGCCCGCCGGAATCCCCTTCGACCCCTGGGGCTGAGGGCCGGGGCCGGGTGGTCAGTCGTGGCGGACGCGGGTGATGTTCCGCTCGGCCGGGGGCGCGTAGTACTCGGTGAACAGCCGGCCCACCAGCGCGCCCCTGCTGGAGACGCCGACCTTCTCGAAGACCGCCTTGATGTGGTCCCGGACCGTGTGCGGCGACAGGTGCAGCAGCGCGGCGATCTCCCCGGTGGGCAGGCCGCGCGCGATGTACTGGGTCACCTCCGTCTCCCGGTCGGTGAGCCCGTACGCGTCCACGATGAGCGGAACGATCTCCGAGCTCTTCGCGGGCTCGATCACCACCGCCGAAGCGCCCGGACCGCCGTCCGCCTCGCGCAGGCAGGAGGCGTGGCAGACCAGCCAGCGGCCCGCCCGGTCACGCACCCGCGCCCGTACCGGCCCCCGGTCCCGGCCCTCGGCGACCGCCCGGGCCTTCATCGCGCTCGCCCGCACCCACGCCGGTACACGCACCCCCTGGGGCGAGGGCACGGCAGGCCCTTCCGGCAGGGCGTCCAGGTAGGCCAGGGCGTCGTCGTTGACCGACAGCAGCGCCCCTCCGGGCCCGAACAGAAGCAGGCCGGGACCGGGGCCGTACGGAGAGCCGGAGGAGGCCGCTGAGGGCGCGCCGTCCGGCGGCGGCGCCGGGGGCTCCGCGAACGACCGCAGCCGCCCGGCGAGCGGCGTGACCAGGGACGCGATCAGCGCCACCTCCGCGTCGCCGAAGGCCGCCCGCCCCTCGGCCCGGAACAGGCTGATGTGCCCCTGCGGTCGCCCTCCGACGCGCAGGACCGCCCGGAGTTCGTCCCCGAGCCCGCGCGGGCGCATGAAGGACTCGTAGAGCGTGCTGCGGGCGGGCAGATCGCCGGTGGCCCGCCGCAACCCGGCCACCGGCACCGGGGCCCGGGCCAGATCGCGGAACAAGTTGACGTTGTCGGTGAACAGTTCGGCTTCCCAGTACACGGCACAGCCGCCCTCGTCCAGGTTCTCCGCCCGGATCGGCGCGGTCATCAGGCCGGTCACGGGATCGGTGACGCGCCACACGGCCGCGTCGTACGGAACGAGCCGCCGCAGCCGGTCCGAAGCCCCGGCGAACAGGCCGAGCGCGTCCGTGGCCTTCGCCGCCCGGGAGAGCAGTTCCGCGCGGCCGGTGCCGGTCCGGGGGAGTGTCGAACGGGTCATCCGACGACTCTCCCAGGGCCCGTGCCTCCGGCCAACCCCTCATCCGAGGGGGTGGGGCGTGGCCCCGCCCCCCGGCCGGGGGATGGGAGAGCGCCCTTCGCGGGAGAACAGTGCTTCTCACCGCGACGGCGCGTCCCCGGGCCGCCGTACGGAACCGAGGAAGGACGCGATCGTGACGGAACGGACGGCAGGACGAGCGGTGGGACGAGCGGTGGGGCCGGTGCACCCAATAGACCCGGTGGACCCAGTCGACCCGGTGGGCCCGGTGCAGCGGCACAGCGCCCTCGACCGGGCTCTCAGCCGCCTCGTCGCCCAGGTCCGGGGCGAGGTCCTCGCCCCCGAGGACGCGGGGTACGAGGAGGAGCTCGCGGGGTTCAACCGGATCGGGCTCGCCGACCACCGCCCCCACGTGGTCGTCGCCGCCCGCGCTACCGCCGACGTACGCGCCGCCGTCTCCTTCGCCGCGCAGCTGGGCCTCCCCGTGGGCGTCCAGGCGACCGGCCACGGGACCGCCGCCCCCGCGCGCGGCGGGGTTCTCGTCTCCACGCGCCGGATGAACGCCGTCACCGTCGACCCTCTCACCCGTACCGCCCAGGTCGAGGCCGGAGCCCGGTGGCACCAGGTCATCGCCCGTGCGGCGGCCCACGGACTCGCCCCGCTCAACGGCTCGTCCCCCCTCGTCGGGGTGGTCGGCTACACCCTGGGCGGCGGCCTCGGCCCGCTGGGACGGCGGTACGGATACGCGGCGGACCTCGTGACGCGCATCGAGATCGTCACGGCCGACGGTGCCCTCCGCCAGGTCACCCGCGACCGCCACCCGGACCTGTTCTGGGCGTTGCGCGGCGGCAAGGGGAACTTCGGCATCGTCACCCGCCTCCGGTTCGGCCTGGTGCCGGTCCGGAGGCTCTACGGCGGCGGGCTCCGCTTCCCCGGGGAGCAGGCGGGCCGGGTCCTGGACGCCTGGCGGCGGTGGACGGCGACCGTCCCGGAGGAGATGACCTCTTCCGTGGCGCTGCTGCGGCTGCCGGACGCCCCGGACGTGCCGGAGCTCCTCCGGGGCAGGCTCACCGCGCATGTGCGGATCGCCTTCACGGGCGGGACCGAGGAGGGGGAGCGGCTCGTCCGTCCGCTGCGCGCGAGCGGTACGGCCCTGGCGGACACGGTCGCCGAGATGCCGTACGCGGAGGTCGCCGACATCCACCAGGACCCCACGCACCCGTTGCCGTACCACGAACGCAACATCGTGCTGCGGGAGTTGAGTGCCGACGCGCTGGACACACTCCTGCGGGCGGCCGGTGCCGGTTCGTCCTGCGGCGACCTGATGGTCGAGCTGCGCCACCTGGGCGGTGCGCTCCTGAGGCCCGCCGAAGTGCCCAACGCGGTTGGTTCCAGGGACGGTTCGTACACCCTCACCACGCTCTCGCCCCCCGGCACGCCCGATGCGGTGCTGCGGGCGATGGAGCCGTGGGGCACGGGCCGCCGCTATCTGAACTTCCTCGCGGGCGAGGACACGGCGGGGGCGGCGGAGGAGTGCTTCGACCCGGGGACGGTAGCCCGACTGGCCCGGGTGAAGGCCGAGTTCGACCCCGGGAACGTCTTCCGGCTCAACCACAACATCGCCCCGCGCGCATAGCTCTCCCTCTCCTCTTCCCTTCCTCCTTTCTCCTTTTGATCGGATCGACATGACCTCCTGTGAAGCTGCCCCGAGCGCGCCGGGCACCGACGCGGAATCCCGTTCCGCCGGGCTGCGTTACGGTGCCCTGTTCGGCCCGGTCGTCTTCGGTGTCACCGCCGCCGGGGTCGCCCTCCCGGCCGTGGCGTCCGCCCTCGGCTCCCCGCCCGCCGCCACCGCCTGGGTGCTGACCGCGCACGCCCTCGCCCTGGGCGTCGGCACCGCGCTGGCCGGACGTCTCGCCGACACCCGCGGCGTACGCGCCACCCTCCTCATCGGCTCCCTGACGCTGGGCGTCGGCGCACTCGTGTGCCTCCTCGCGCCCGGCCTCGGCGTCCTGGTCGCGGGCCGCTTCGTCCAGGCCGCGGGCTCCGGCGCGATGGCGGCCGGTGCCATGGCGCTGACCGCTTCCGCCCCACCGGCCGTACGGCCCCGGGTGCTCGCGGGGTTCGGCGCGACGATGGCGGTCTTCTCGGCCGGGGCGACCCTCGCGGGCGGCGTCCTCACCGCGTGGCTGAGCTGGCGGCTCGCCCTGGTCCTGCCCGTACTCTCCCTCCTGGCCGTCCCGTTCTGCCTGCCCGCCGCACCGAAGCCCGGCAACCGGGGCAGGCCCCTGGATCTGCCGGGAGCCGGGCTGCTGACGCTGGCCGTCTCGGCGTTCCTCGTCCTGATCCAGTCCACGGCGCTCGCGCTGAGCCCCCCGCTCGTGACCGCCGCCGCCCTCGTGCTGCTCCTCTCGGCGGCCGGTCTGACCTGGCGCGTCCGTACCCACGAGCCGTCCTTCGTCCCCCGCGCGCTCGTCACGGACCGGGTCTTCCTGCGGGCCGCCGCCATCGGTATCGGGGTGTACGGAGGTCTGTTCGCCGCGATGTACGCCGTGCCCCAGCTCCTTGTGCGCGACCACGGCTGGAGCGTGCTGTCCGTCGGGGTCTGGCTGCTGCCCGGCGCGGTCGCCGGGGCCGTACTCTCCCGGCTGGCCGGCCGGCTCACGGCGGGCGACCACGGGAACCGGCTCCTCGGCGCGGTCTCCCTCGCCTTCGCGGCGGCCCTCGCCGCCGGGCCCGCGGCCCCGGGAGTCCTTCTGCCGGTTCTCGGGGCCTCCCTCGGGTTCGCCGCGTTCTCCGTGACCCAGGTCTTCACCACCGCGCTGATGGCGGCACACATCGAACCGGCCCGGCGCGGCGGTGCGATGGGCCTGCTCAACCTCACGTTCTTCGTCGGCGGCGGCATCGGCAGCGCGGCGGTGGGGGCCCTGGCGAGGTCCCTGCCCCTGTCCACGGCCCTGGCCGCCGTGGCGCTGTTCCCGCTGGTCGCCGCCCTGACCGCCTTCACCCTGCCCCGGCCCCAAGTGCCGCGCTGACGAAGCCCGTTACGCCAGAGGGAAGGCCCGCCGGTAGTCGCGCGGGGACACCCCGATCCGCACCCCCGCGCTGCCGCGCAGAACGGACTGGCCGTGGGACGGCACCGTACGGTCACGGAATCTATTGACTTTCGATAGCTATCGATCGAAAATCGATAGATGCATAGTCTTCTGGTGGGCATCCTCCGTATCGGTATCGCGGCAGCGGTCCTCTTCGGCCTCTTTGCCCAGGCCGTCATCATCCCGACGGTGGCGGCCGACGAGGTGGACCTCTTCCCTCCGTACGAGCCCTACGCCCTGCCCTACGTCATCGCGTCGATCCTCGGCGTCGCCTGTGTCCAGGTCGCCCTGGGCGCGACCTGGATGCTGCTCTCGATGGTCGAGCGGAACGCCATCTTCACGCGCTCCGCCTTCCGTTGGGTCGACATGATCATCGGTGCGGCCACGGTGGCCACCGTGATCGCCCTGGGGGCGGCGGTGCACCTGACCTTCGCCACCATCCCGTCGCCCGACGACGGCATGGACGCGGAGGGCGCGCTGCTCGCCGCCCTGGCGTGCGTGGCGGTGGGGGCGGCGTTCTCGATGCTCGTCGTCATCATGCGGACGTTGCTCGGCAAGGCGACGGAGATGCAGACGGAACTTGCCGAGGTCATCTGATGGCGATCGTGGTCGACATCGACGTTCTGCTGGCCGAACGGCACATGTCGGTGGGCGAGTTCGCGGTGGCGGTCGGTATCACTCCGGCCAATGTCGCCGTCCTGAAGAACGGCCGGGCGAAGGCGGTGCGGTTCGCGACGCTGGAGGCGATCTGCCGCGTACTGGAGTGCCAGCCCGGTGACGTACTGCGGTACGTCCCCGACGAGTGACGGCCGTACCGGCCCCGGCGGTCAGCCCAGGGTGAGCTGGAAGTGGGCTGTTTCCCGGTAGCCGGTGTCCGGGGGCGTGACCTCCACCGTGACCGGAATGCCCTTCCGGGACGGCTTGAGACGGAGGGGGACGGTGCGTTCGTCGTCCTCGCCGAGGGGCGGTGCGAGGGCGGCGGCGGCCTCGTCGCCGTCCAACTGCCGCACGGTGTAGCCGGTGGCGTACTCGTCGTGGGCCTCACCGGCCCGGACGGCGAGGGGCGTGGAGTACGGGTCTCCGTCGAGGGCCAGCTCCTCGTCGGTGCCGTTCTCGTAGGTCACGGTGAGGCTGTAGGTGCCGTCGTCGTGGGCCTCGGGGACGCTGACGGTGACCCGCAGCCCGTCCTCGTACCGGGCCGTCGCACCGGGCCCGAGCGGTTCGTACGCGCTGCCCGACCGGCCGGGCTGCTCCATCTGCCCGTCGCCGTCGAGGCTCTTCTCGAACTCCGTCACCGCGTGCGCCGCGAGCGCGAACAGCGCGAAGAGGGCGACCACCGCGATCGAGCAGCCGTAGAACCACCGCGAGCCGTCGGCGGCGGGTGGCGTCTTTGCTGCGGTGGTCGCTTCTTCCGTGTCCATGACGTCCACGGTAGGAAGCGGACGCCGCGCGATCATGAGCGCGCGTACTCAGGAGCGGTTGAGTAGAGGCGGGGGGCTCGCGGGAGGGGGCAACCTTCTCACCAGCCGCGCTGCGCCGCTCCCAGCACCGCACTGCCGATGGACGCGGCGAGGCGTTCGGCGCGAGAGAGGTCGCCGTACTTGTCCACATGCACGAACACCGTGTGGTGGTCCGCCCGTTCGCCCCACGCGGCCGTGTCCCCGTTGAACGCGATGCTCACACCGTCGTACGTCGCGTGGCCGTACGAGTCGAACTCCGGCTCGTCCGGCCACCGGCCCTCCCAGTCGATGCCCGCCACGCCTCGGCCGAGCGCCCGCACGAAGCGTTCCTCCACCGTCCCGAGCGGCGCTTCAGCCATCACCGACAGCGGCAGCTCTGCCTCCAGCGCGGCATCGCCCGCCGTGCTCACGTCGAGGTCGAAATCCGCGAAGTCGCCCGTAGCCGGGTCGCGGCGGCTCTCCAGATAGTCGAACGGCCCCTCCGGCAGCACGGCGGCCATCCTGCGCACGTCCTCGACGGTGAACAGCTCGGCATGGAGTACGACTTCGTCGTCGCGCTCCTCCAGCAGCCCGCAGAGGCGCACAGCCTGCGCGTACGCCTCGGCCGTGTCGGTGGTACGGAGAACGGGGTACGCCACGGAGTTGCCCATGCCCGCACTCTCACACCGCCTCATGCCCGCCCGCCACCCGAATTGCGCGCAGCCGTGCGCGCGTGAGGGCCCGCGCCCTGCCCGGTGAGGACGGGGACGCGGGCCCTGGGGCGTACGCCGACGGGTTCAGGCCCCGGCCGCGAACTCCACGAACGCCGCCCAGGCGGGGGCGGTGATGAGGAGGGCGGGGCCGGTGGGGGTCTTGCTGTCGCGTACGGGGACGAGGCCGGGGTAGCCGTCGGCCACCTCGATGCAGTTGTTGTCGCCCCCGTCGCTGTAGCTGGACTTGCGCCAGGTCGCGGTGGAGAGGTCGGGTGCGGTCACAAGCGCTATCCCTTCCGTACGTTGTCGATGAAGGTGGTCCAGGCGGGCGCGGCGATCACGAGCGCGGGTCCAGCGGGGACCTTGCTGTCGCGCACGGGGACCAGGCCGGGGTAGCCGTCCGCGATCTCGACGCAGTTGTTGTCGCCCCCGTCGCTGTAGCTGGACTTGCGCCAGGTTGCGGTCGAGAGGTCGGGCGTGCGCTTCATGATCCTCTGAACTCCTTCAGGACGCCCCTGATGAACGCGATGGAGTCGGGCGGGGGCAGCGACCGATCCCGTGCCCGATCGTAGGACAGCCGGGCACGCGTGACGTCTTCCGGATCTTCCAGCAACTCGGAGCACTGATTGCCTTCCACATAGGCAACGGCGCTCCCGTCCTCCTGCCACAGGAGGGTAAGGGAGCCGTTCATCAGGTGATGCGCCCCGGCCGAGAACGGCAGCACCTGAAGCGTGACCATCGGCAACTCCGCAACCGCGATCAAGTGCTCCAGCTGCGCTTCCCACACCTTCGCGCTGCCCACCTGACGCCGCAGCCCGTACTCGTCCATGATGATCCGGACGGTCGGAGCCGGGTTGCGGTAGAGCAACTGCTGACGGCCCAGGCGCGCTATCACCTGCTCTTCGACCGACTCGGCCTCGCTCTCTGTTTCCTGGTCGCCGGACAACAGGGCGCGAGCCACGTCCTCGGTCTGGAGCAACCCAGGAATCCCGAGAGCGTACTTGTGCATGATGCGGGCCCCGAACTCCAGCCGCATGAACTCCTTGTACTTGTCCTTGAAGACCTCCCTCCGCGCCACCTTCCACAGCTCGACCAGCAGCCCGCCCGTCTTGTAGAACCGGTCCAGGTCCTCCATCACTGCGAGCTTCGAGAGCCGTTTGCCTGTCTCCAGGCGGTACAAGTAGCTCTTGTCGTAGCGGGTCTTCTCCGCGAGCTGGCCGAGCGACAGCCCCGCCTGCTCCCGTAAGAACTTCAGCGCGCGCCCCAACGCCGCCCGCCCGGACTCCGCTTCGACTTCCACTTCCGCGACTTCGGTCATCCCCGACCCCTTGCCGTTGTCCTGTGCACAGGCAATCGCGTGCCTCTGTCGAGCGTAGGGCGGCGGCCGTGACGATGGGGGCACGAACGGTAATCGCCACCCGTCAGGGTCACGCGACCCCCACACGCCAAGGACGCCGACATGATCGAGACCTCGCAGCTCCGCCTCCTCCCCTGGAGGTCCCCCGAAGGCAAGCCCTGCTATCTGAGCACCAGCGACCCCGACAGCCGGGTCTCCCGCCTCGCCGACAAGGTGGAGGAGGAGCAGATCGAGTGCGGCAACGTCGTGCTGGAGGGGGCGCAGGAGGTACTGGCGGACCAGGTGGCCGGGGAGGTCGCCCTACGGTTCGCGCTGACGCAGGCCGTGCTGTCCCTGCGGGACGTGCTGCTCGTCGCGCACAGCCGGGGGCGGCGGCTGGGGGCGGTGGGGGAGTCGTAGGGTCGGGACATGCGTGATGTGCGGGTGGTGCTGATCGGCGGGACGTCGAACACCGGGAAGTCGACCGTCGCTGCGGCGGTCGCGGATCGGCTCGGGTTCGAGCACCGCTCCACGGACGGGCTGGCCCGGCATCCGGGCCGGCCCTGGCGCACCCCGGACCACGAGGTGCCGCCCCATGTCGCCGAGCACTACGCGACCTTGACCACCGACGAACTCCTCGCCTCCGTCCTCGCCCACTACGAACGGCTCTGGCCGCGCATCGAGGAGCTGATCACCGCCCGCGTCCGGGGCGCCGGCCCGGGCCTGGTCCTGGAGGGTTCGGCGCTCCGGCCCGAGCGGGTGGCCCGGCTCGCCGTGCCCCGTACGGCCGCCGTGTGGCTGACCGCCGATGCCGTGGTCGTACGCGACCGGGTGCGGACAGCGGGGCGCTATGCCCAGGCCACGGAGGGGGAGCGGCTGCTCATGGACCGGTTCCTGGCCCGCACCGGCCGCTACCAGGAACTGATGCTGGAGGCCGTCGAGGCGCTCGGCCTGGCCCGGGTCTATGCCGGTGGCGGGCGGACGCCGGAGGAGCTGGCCGACGCCGTGCTCACCGCCGTGGCGGGCCAGGTGCGCCCCGGTCGGCCGCCGGGGGACAGGGACCGGCCGTTCGGCACGGAAGGGGAGACGTTCCGGCCGGGCCGGAACGGGGCCCCGGGCTGACATTCCCCGGTCAAAAACGACCTGCGGGACGTCCGTCGACATACCCGTACGTACCCCGGTCACCCCCTCGGCCGCCCGTTCCCGTTCCATTACAGTGCTTGCGCGGTCGCCCGCAGAGGCCCGCACATGCGTACGCGGTGTCGGGGAGGGGGCGGGGTGAGTACAGGGACCACGGCGGTCTGGGGCCGGGCCGAGCAGCAGGACTTCCGCAGCCGGGTCCGCGGGGCCCTGCTCGGCGGGGCCATCGGGGACGCGCTCGGGGCCGGGGTCAGCGGGCTCGCGCTGGAGGAGATCCGGGCGGCGCACGGGCCCGAAGGGGTCACCGACTACGTTCCCGCGCACGGCAGACGCGGGGCCGTCACCGCGCTCACCCAGCTCACCCTGTTCACCGTGGACGGGCTGATCCGCGCCCAGGTCCGCCGCGACACCGGCGCCTGGCACCCGCCCACCGACGTCCACCGGGCCCATCTGCGCTGGGCCGCCACCCAGCACGACTGGGGGCCCGACGAGCGACGCAAGGACAACGGGTGGCTGGCCGCCGAGGAGTGGCTCTACGCCCGCCGCGAGCCCACCCGGGAGTGCCTGGGCGGCTTCGGCGACAGTGTCATGGGGACCCTGGAGCGGCCCAAGAACCCCGCCGCCCGGGACGCGGGCGCGCTGACCCGGTCCGCGCCGTTCGGGCTGCTCGTGGGGTGGGAGCCGCAACTCGTGCTCCAGCTCGCCGTCGAGTGCGCGGCCCAGACCCACGGCCACCCCGTCGCCCAGCTGGCCGCCGGAGCCTTCGCCGTACTCGTGCACGGGCTGGCGCGCGGGGAGACCCTGGACGGTTCCGTCCAGCACGTCCTGGCCCTGCTCGCCGAGCGCCCCGGCCACGAGCCGGTGGCCGAGGCCCTGCAACAGGCCCTCGGGTCGGTACGGCAGGGCATCCCCGGCCCCGCCCTCATCGAGGCGCTGGGCGCGAGCGACGCCGCCGAGGAGGTGCTCGCCGGTGCCGTGTACGCCGCGCTGGTCAGCGAGGACGTACGGCACGGGCTGCGGCTCGCCGTGAACCACGGGGGGCCGTCCCGGGCCACCGGGTCCGTCTGCGGGGCGCTGCTGGGCGCGCTGCACGGGGAGACCGCGCTGCCGCCCGCCTGGCTCGCGGAGCTGGAGGGGCGGCCCACCCTCCTCGAACTGGCCGACGACTTCGCCATGGAGATGACCCAGGGGCCTGCCCTGCACAGCCCCACGGCCGCCGCCCCGGGCTGGCTCGCCCGCTACCCGCGCGGGGCGTGAAGCGGGGGCTGTGGTGGGGGTGTTCACGCGCGGGGTGTGAAGCGGGGGCTGTGGCAGGGATGTTCACACGCGGTCCGTCAGTGCGTCAGTGCCTCACCGCATCAGCTCGCCCGCGTTGACCAGCAGCGACTGGCCGGTGATCGCCCGCGCCCGGTCGGAGGCCAGGAACGCGACCGCCTCCGCCACGTCCCCGTCCGTGGCCAGCTCCGGCAGGGCCATCCGCTCGGTGAGCCGGGCCAGCACCTCGGACTCCGGTACGCCTTCGGTGTGCGCGGTGAACTGGACGTACGCCTGGACCGGCGGGCCCCACATCCAGCCCGGCAGGACCGTGTTGACCCGGATGCGGTGCGGGCCCAACTCCCTTGCCAGGGAGTACATCGCGGAGGTGAGCGCCCCCTTGGACGCCGCGTACGCCGCCTGCCGCACCTGGGAGGGCGCCGCCACCGCCGACTGCGTGCCGATCACCACCACCGAGCCGCCGCGCTCCTTGAGGGCGGGCAGGCAGGCCCGGGTCATCCGGAGCGTGCCCAGGAGGTTCACGTCGAGGACCGACTGCCAGGTGGTGAAGTCGGCGTCCTCGACTCCGCCGAAGTAGCTGTCCCAGGCGGCCACATGGACCACCGCGTCGATCCCGCCGAACCGCTCGACCGCCAGGGCCGCCAGCGCCTCGCACTGGCTCTCGTCGGTGATGTCGGTCGGGAGGTGGGCGGTGTGCCGGCCGCCGGGGTCGATCTCCGCCGCGCTCTTCGCGAGGTTCGCCGCCGTACGGGCTCCGAGCACCGCGCGGCCCCCGTCCCGTACGACGGTCTCCGCGACCCGGTGGCCGAGCCCCGCTCCGACGCCCGACACGACGACGGTCTTCCCCGCTAGCAGCATCTCGGCGCCTCCCGGCCCTGGACGTTTTTCTGACGGATCGTCAGAGTAGGTGCCCGCAGGGGCCGATGGAAGGGCGAGGAGGTACGGGAGATGGCGGACGAACGCGAGGAAACGTGGAGTGCCGGTTATGCCGAGCTGGCGGCGGTGGGGCCGTACGGAGTGCGGCCCGGGCACGCCCTGATCACCATGGTCGAACCGCATCCGGGCCACGAGTACGCGTACAACCGCTGGTACGAGGACGACCACTACTACGCGGGCGCCATGGCCATGCCGTGGATGTCCGCCGGGCGGCGCTGGGTGGCCACCAAGGACCTCCAGGAGCTGCGCTACCCGAAGGAGTCGGCGGTCGCCCGGCCGGTGGGGACGGGGTGCTACCTGTCGACGTACTGGGTGACCGAGGGGCGCTACGACGACCACATGAAGTGGACCGTCGCCATCAACAAGCGGCTCAACCGGGACGGCCGGGTCTATCAGGACCGGACCCATGTCTTCACGGCGTTCCAGGACCACGAGGCCACCGTCTACCGCGACGGGGCCGCCGGACCCCGGGACATCCACGCGCTCGACCACCCGTACGCGGGCCTCGTCCTCCAGGTCGTCGACGCGGAGGGGCCCGAGCGGCGGGGGGAGCTGCTGGAGTGGCTGCGCGCCCGGCATCTGCCGAAGCGGCTGAAGGGGTCACCGGCGGCGATGGTGACCGTCTTCCGGCCGACGCCCCTGCCCGGTGACCGGATGACGTACGTGAAGCAGGTCGAGGGGGTCGGGACCCGGCTGACGCTGCTGTGGTTCCTCCAGGAGGACCCGCGCGCCTGCTGGGAAGGGCACTTCACGGGGCTCGACGCGGCGGTCGCGGAGACGGGGCTGGGGCGGGTGGAGCTGGTCGCGCCGTTCATCCCGACCGTGCCGGGGACCGATCGGTACGTCGACCGGTTGAGGTGAGCGCCGCCGGGCGGGGTGGAGGGTGAGGGGGCGGGGGTGGCGTGCCGAGCCCCCTCGGCCAGGACGGCGAACCGGTCGAGAGGGCTCCATCAGGTGGTGCGGCCTGCGTTGCGGGCAGGCGATTCCCGGACGTCGGGCGTCCGGTCAGATGTTGACGTCGGGTGTTCGGTCAGGCGTTGACGTCGGGTGTCCGGTCAGGCGTTGATCGAGCCGGTGGCGACATCGCGCACGAACGCGTTCCACGCACCGGGGACGAAGGTGAGCGAGGGGCCCTCGGGGGCCTTCGAGTCGCGCACGGCGATGGACAGGGCAACCGGGGACTTGACCTCGACGCACGCGCCGTTGCCCCCGGAGTACGACGACTTCGTCCACATTTCCGTAGCACCCTGAAGAATTGCCATGTTCACTCCGGTTCAGAGAGTCGAGCGAGTCGGGTGAGTCGCGCCAACCGGATTCCGAATTCCGATTGGCGTGATCGACGCTACTCGCCAAGCTCCGTCCATGAGATGGCCGTTCACTCGACCGGGTGACTTTCTGCGTGGAACCCTTATGCCGTGCGGCGGCAGCGGTGTATCGTGCCGCCGCCGCACGCTCGGGGGCTCGTTCGGTGCCTCTTGGCGCCCGAGGGAAGGGGTGCCGAGGTGACCTGATTCAGCCGGTGGTCGGTCGTGACCGATCGGTGGCCGATGTGGATCAGCCCGATCTGCTGGACCTGTTGGACCGGATCGACCTGCTCGACCGGATCAGCTGGTGTACGACTTGGCGATCTTGCTGATGAACTCCCGCGTCTGCTCCACGTTCAGAGCCTGCGCCCGCAGGTGCTCGTACATCACGCTGTAGCGCTGTACGTCGTTCGCCTTCTCCAGATAGAGATCGCTCGTGACGCCCTCGATGTAGACGACGCTGGAGTCCGCGGCGTCCGGGAACTCCAGGATCGCGTACTGCCCGTTGATCCCGGGGTGCGCCCCCATGTCGAACGGCAGCACCTGGACGGTCACATGCGGCAGGTGCGACTGCTCGACGAGGTGTTCCAACTGGTCGATCATCACCTGGTTGTCACCGACCCGCCGGCGCAGCGCCGACTCGTCGATCACGGCCCACAGCCGCAGCGGGTTCTCCGGCGCGTTGACCCGGTCCTGGCGCCGGGACCGTACGTTGACGCGCTTCTCGATGTCCGCGGGCGGGGCCTCGGGGAGCGCGCCGCTGATCAGCGCCTCGGCGTACGCCCGGGTCTGGAGCAGGCCCGGGATCATCTGGGGCTCGTACACCCGCAGGGACTCCGCGTCCGTCTCCAGCCCGATGTAGACGCTGTACGGGATGTCACCGAAGGCGTGCCACCAGCCCTGCTGGCGCGAGTCCTTGGCCATCTGCATCAGCGAGTCGACGATGCGGACGTCCTCGACCTCGTACACCCCGCAGAGGTCACGCACATCGCGCTGGCTGATGGAACGGCGGCCGTTCTCCAGGCGGCTGATCTTCGACTGCGAGACCAGCAGACGCTCCGCCACCTCCTCGGCCGTCATGCCTTTGAGTTCGCGCAGGCGGCGCAGTTCCTGGCCCAACCTGCGTCGCCTGACTGTGGGATTGACGTTGGACGGCACGGAAAGTGCACCTCCGGCTATGTAGCTGTGCGTATCTACTGCTCAGCAGATTGCCACCCCTTGCCCCGGCCGCGCTGGGAAACGGCCACAAGCAGGTGCGTGCGGTATAAGCCCCCGGCCGCGCACCGGAGCACGCACCGGCGCGCGGTCCGGTGCGCGCTACGGCGTGCAAGCGCGCGGGGCAGCCGGTCGAAACCGGCTGCCCCGCGCGTGGTGCGGCTCCCGAACCGGGTCCGATGACGACGGTACGGCGGTGTGCGATTGTCCGCGCGGTCCTCTGCGCGGGCCCTGCGGTCCTGCTGTTCCGGTCAGGCGCTCGGGCGCCCCGGGTCAGCTCGCGGCGGTGTGCGCCATGCTGCCCCGGCGTGCCTGTGCTTGCGGCTGCAACGGAACGCCCGCTGCCTGCTGCGTACGGCGCGGCTGGACCGCCACACCGTTCTGGACGTCCATCACGGCGTGCGCCACGAGGCCGCCCATGGGGTCGTGCCTGATCAGGTCCCGGAGCCGGGAGCGCGATGAACGCCCCTCGTTCCCGGGGTACAGATGCTTGCCGAGTCCGACCGCGTGGGCCAGTGCGGCGAGCGCCGCGGTCCGCGGGTCCGGCGGTACGCCGGTACGGATCGCGCTGTCCAGCCGGGCCCTGATGTCCCGGCTGATCGCCGTGTCCGTCGCCTGGTAGCGAGTCGTCGGCAGCACCCCGCACATCTGGCCCGCCACGGCATGAACCATGCCGCACCGCTCCAGATGAGCGAGATAGATCTGGCGGAGCCCCAGCCGGGGTCCGCCGATCCAGTGGACCGCCCGGACCGGGCTGCCACGACGGCGCAGCAGCTCCAGTGCGGAGTCCAGTGTCGGATCTCCTGTCGGCCGTGGCATCACCACGGCGATACGATCCCCGTCAGGGGCTATCCGTCCTGCCAGAGCCAGCTCCACTAGCTGTGCCCCGGCCAGGCCGAGGTCGAGCGACTGCGGCTGCGCTGTGGTACCCGTGGTCGGGTCCAGAGCGAGCAACAGAAGCTCCTCCGGGATTGTTCTGCGGCTCCTGCCCATCCATGCCTCCCCGCGTGGATGTCTGACAGGGTGACCCCTCTCACATTCATCTGTCGAGAGCGCCTGACTGCTTTGTACGGGAACCAGTAGGTATGTCGTTCTCGTCTAGCAGCTCGGCCAGGGGTTCACACAGGACACTGGTAGATGGTTCGGACAGCGCGGGGGTTGCCCCGCGGCGCATGAGGAGGCATCGGTGGCGGGCGAGTCCCCCGACAAAACGGAGCAGCGGAAGTCGTCGGGGACGGCTGCGGAGGAACATGACCCGCGCTTCGCGGTGTTCCGCGAACCCGGGGGCGGTGCGGGTACGGGTGCGGCCGTGGACGGGGCGGCGTCGGACACGGCTACGGCTGTTTTCCGGCCACGGCTTCCCGAGGACGAGTCTCCTTCTTCCGGTTCTTCCGGTTCCTCCGCTTCCTCCGGCGCTTCCGGCAAGGAGGAGCCCGCGAAGTCTCCTGAGGGCGCTGTAACGCCTCAGAAGCCCGCGGAGAACTCCGAGGACCCCGAGGCTCTTGACGCGCCCGCAGAGGCCCCTGAGGGCGCGGCGGAGCTCGCAGCCGGTCCTGAGGCGGCGGCTGCGAGGGGCGAGGACGAGGCCGAGGGCCGGGGCGGTGACCGGGCGGAGGCCGGGACCGAGTCGGAGCCCGGCGATGTCCGGCTGCGTGCCGCCGTCGCCGCGTGGGTCGATGCCGCGGCCGAGGACACGGCGAAGGGCGAGACGGAGGCGGAGGCCGAGGCTGAGGCCGAAAAGGCCGAAACTGAGCCCAAGCGCGCCGAGGCGGCTGCCGGGGAGCCCGAGGCCGAGACCGACGCTGAGACGGATACGAAGACGGAGTCCGCGACCGAGGCGGGAGCCGAGGCCGAGGAAGAGAAGGCCGAGAGCGACAAGGCCGAGGTCCAGAAGACCGAGGTCGACAAGCCGGACGCCGATGAGCCGGACACCGACAAGACCGAACCGGACACCGACAAGACCGAAGCGGGCGCCGACACCGCCGACACCGGCTCCGACGCTGACGCTGATGCCGACACGGGCACGGACGCCGACACCGGAACCGGCACGGACACCGGCTCCGACCTGCGAGGAATCGATCAGCCCACGGCCGTCTTCAAGGCGGTCGCGCCCCCCAAGAAGGTCGATCAGCCGACGACCGCGCTGAAGCTTTCGCCGCAGGAGCTCCAGGCACTCAAGAAGGCCGGCGACAAGGCCGCAGCCGACGACTCCGACGACAAGGCCGACTCCGACGGCAAGGCCGACTCCGGCGACAAGGCCCAGGACAAGCCCGAGAGCCCCGTCGAGCGCACGAGCACCTTCGTACCCCTGCGCTCCGACGACGTACGGGAACGTCCTGCCTCCGCCCCCACCACCCCCGCCCCCCGCAAGCCGGAAGCGAAGCCGGAGTCGGAGTCGGAGACCGGAACCCCCGCAGGCGCACCGGCCCCCGCCACCCCCTCGTGGGCGGCGGCGGAGCGGACCCGGCAGCAGCCGCTGCCGCCCAAGCCGCCGCTCGACCTGCTCGCCGAGCTGACGAACACCCCGCCGCCGCCGGAGACCCCGGTCCGTACGGCGGTCCGGCGGGTCAAGATCTGGACCCCGCTGGTCCTCCTCCTGCTGATCGTCTTTGCGATCGTGCAGGTGATGCGCCCGCTGCCGGAACCGTCCCTGGAGCTCACGGCGAAGCCGACGTACACCTTCGAGGGCGGCGAGACCAAGCTCTCCTGGCCGGGTCAGGGACAGTCCGCCGTGATGGTGGACGGCGTCGGGTCGCTCGGTTCCGAGGGGGCGCAGAAGTCGGCGCCCATCGCCAGTGTCGCGAAGGTCATGACCGCCTACGTCCTCCTCAAGGAGCACCCCCTCAAGGGGAACGAGGAGGGCGAGACGATCACCGTCGACCAGCAGGCGGAGGACGAGTCCAAGCGCCCCGACGAGTCGACGGCCCCGCTGACCAAGGGCCAGCAGCTCAGCCAGCGGGAGATGCTCAAGCTGCTGATGATCCCGTCGGGCAACAACGCGGCGCGGCTGCTCGCCCGCTGGGACGCGGGCAACGTGGACGCGTTCGTCGACAAGATGAACGACGCGGCCAAGGACCTCGGGATGACCAACTCGACGTACACGGACCCGAGCGGCCTGGAGGAGACCACCGTCTCCACCGCCACCGACCAGCTGAAGCTGGCCCAGGCGGTCATGCGCAACGACGTGTTCCGCGAGATCGTGGACATGCCCGAGGTCGAGATCAAGGGCATAGACGGCAAGATCTACAACAACAACACCCTCCTGCTGGAGCCCGGTGTGAGCGGCATCAAGACGGGCTCCTCCACTCCGGCGGGCGGCAATCTGCTCTGGTCCGCCAACACCGTCGTCGACGGCAAGAAGCTGTGGATCTACGGAGCGGTCATGGGCCAGCAGGCCGGGACCGGCCGCCTCTACGACAGCCTGACGCTCTCCCTGACCAACAGCCTGAAGGTGATCAAGGACGCGCAGGCGGCGCCCACCTCCGCCACGGTGGTGAAGAAGGGCGACGTGGTCGGGTACGTGGACAACGGGTTCGGCGCCCGGACCCCGGTGGTCGCGACGAAGAACCTCAAGGCGGTCGGCTGGCCCGGCCTGGAGGTCGAGCTCGAGGTCACCGACAGCGGCAAGGGCATCGCGCACGGTGCGAAGGCAGGCAGCGAGGTCGGCATGGTGACCGTGGGAACGGGCACCGGGAAGGTCACGGCACCGGTGGTGCTCCAGGACGACCTGACCGAGCCGGCGATCGGCGACAAGCTGAAGCGGATCGGCTGACCGTACTCGTCGGTACGGGACGGGCGCGGGACGGGGTGAGCGGCACCGCTCACCCCGTCCCGCGCCCGGGGAATGTCGGGGGAATGTGTCGGAGGTACGTGTTAGCGTCCCCGGACAACGGAAGGACGCCGGCACGCGTCTTATCGGGTGTACGGGGCCGGCGGATGACGGGGAGAGCCGTAGTGACCACCGCGGAGCCGAGACCCGGCCGCGAGGCGGACAGCACCACAGGGAAGACCGGGAACACCACGAGCGCCGTGAGCGCCGCGGAGGTGGCGAAGACCACGAGGACGACCGGGGCCGAGGCCGGGTCCGGGGTCGCCGAGAGTGACATCGCCGCTGCCTCCGGGGCCGGTGCCGGTGAGCGTGTCGGCGGCGGCAGCTCTGTCGGTGCCGTCAAGGACAGTGCCGTCAAGGACTCCCCCCGCGTCCTCCTGCCGTCCCCGCGCACCCCGGAGCCCTCCGAGGCCGAGGACCCCGCCTCCGCACCGCCCGGCACCCGGGCCCGGCGGCTGCTGCGCCACCCCGTCACCATCGCCACGGCGGCGGCGGCCGTCACCCACGTCCTGTGGTTCCTCTTCTTCGCCAACAGCGGCGGCGACATCGCGGCGCAGGACGCCTGGGCCGAGTTCGTGGGCCGCCACCCGGGCACCGCGTACAACCTCGCCTGGTACGGGGGCATGCACCCCGTCTCGTACAGCGTGGTCTCGCCGTATCTGATGTCCGTGCTCGGCGTCCGGTCGACGATGATGATCGTCGGTACGGTCTCGGCGGGGCTGACCGCGCTGATCCTGGTCCGGGTCCGGGCCGTGCGCAACCCGCTGGCCTGCTCGCTCGCCGGGGTCTTCGCCTACCTCTGCAACGCGCTGTCGGGGCGGGTGACGTTCGGGCTCGGCATGATGTTCGCCGTCGGCGCCGTCGCCGCGGTCTTCTGCTGGCCCCACCGCTGGCGGTACAAGCGGTGGGCCAAGGCGGCCGTCGCGGCCCCGCTCGCCGGTCTGGCGACCGCGTCCAGCCCGGTCGCCGGGCTCTTCCTCGGGGTCGTCGCCGCCGCGCTCTTCCTCCACAAGCGGCGCCCCGGCGCGTACGCGATCGGGCTCGCGCCCGTCGCCGTGGTGGCGCTGTCCTCCCTCCTCTTCCCGTTCTCCGGTACGCAGCCGATGTCGCTCGGGACGGTGTCGCTGCCGTTCGCCTTCTCGGTCCTCGTCTTCTTCCTCGTACCGCGCGACTGGAGCACGGTCCGCACCGCCGCCGCCGTCTACGGCCTCGGCACGGTCCTCACCTACTTCGTCGACTCGCAGATCGGGTCGAACGTGACCCGGATGGCGATGCTGTTCGCCGGGATCGCGCTGCTCGCCGCCCTGCCGTACACGGTGCCGCGCAGCCGCCGCTGGTACGCGCTGGTGCTCGCCTTCGCCGGGCTCAACTTCTGGATCGGGTACAAGGGCGTCGACGACATCGTCCGCACCGCCCCCGACGCCTCCTGGGCCCGCTCGCTGGCCCCCCTGGTCAACCAGCTCCAGCAGGTCGGGGCCGAGCGGGGCCGGGTCGAGGTGGTCCCCGCGAGCAGCCACCGGGAGGCGTCGGCGCTGGCCACGTACAACCTGGCCCGGGGCTGGAACCGGCAGGCCGACATGGAGCGCAACCCGCTCTTCTACGACGACACCCTGGACGCGGTCAACTACCGTCAGTGGCTGGACCGCTGGGCGGTGCACTACGTGGTGCTGCCCACGGGCCGGCCCGACATGGGGGCCAAGCGGGAGGCGGAGCTCGTCGGGGAGGGGCTGCCCTACCTCCGCGAGATCTGGACCGACGAGAACTGGAAGCTCTACCGGGTCCTGGAGCCGACCCCGCTCGCCGATCCGCCCGCGACGGTGGAGAAGGCGGGGGCGAACGAGCTGACGATCCGGGTGGAGTCGGCGGGCCGGGTGCTGATCCGGATTCCGTACTCGCGCTGGCTCGGCCTCGTCGACGAGCAGGGCAAGAGCCTGGAGCGCCCGCAGGAGACCGAGGAGTCCAAGCTGCGGACGCAGGAGGACGAGACGGCCCCCAGGACCTTCGACAACATCCACGGCTGCCTCAACAAGATCGAGGACGAGGGCCCGTACGGCGACGAATGGACCGAACTCCTCGCGCCGAAGCCGGGGGTGTACCGGCTGGCGGCCCCGTACAAGCTGCAGCCGGGGACGCCGTGTCCGGAGGAGCTCAGCTGAACCGGCGGCCTCCGCAGGGGTGTTGGCGGACGCGTTGACTGTACGGACCACCGTTCTCGGCCCCTCCCTCTGCGCGGGCCGTCCTGGCAAGGTGTCCTGGCATGAGGTGCCAACACTGCGGCGGCGGCCAACGCGGCGCGCTGCCAGGGATGGTCTGCTCCACCTGCGGGGCGGCCCGTTCCCGTACGGCGGCCGGCGACGGTTCCTGGATCGCGCACGAGACCCTGACGGGCCGCGTCTCCACGCTGCCCCGTCGACGTAAAGCCTTCCTGGCGGCGGGAGTTGTGGTGGCCGCCGGAGGGCTGGCGACGGTGGCGTCGCTGCTCCTGTCGGACGGAGGCGGCAGCCGTACGGACGCGGCGGGCATGGCGGGCGCGCTGCCGGACCGGGTCGGGGGCGGAGCGCCCAGCCGGATCGTCCCGGGGGAGGACGCCTCATCGCCGCCGTCCCCCGACGCGCCTTCCGGGACGCCGGGGGACGAGCAGGGGCACCGCTTCGCGGGGTGGGCGGGGCCGGGCTGTACGGCGGGGGAGTACCGGGAGGACGGCCGCTTCGAGAGGGGCGAGGCAGGCTGGTACACGGTGGCCTCCGGCGGCTTCACCGGCGGCGGCTGCGACGGCCGGTTCAGCGCCGTCCCGATGTCGGGCAGTCCCACGGAGGACCGGCGCTCCACCGCCACCTGGTCCTGGCACCTGGGCGACGGCTACCGGACGTGCGCGCTCACCGTGTTCGTGCCCTCGCTCACCGAGGACGGCAGCCCCCGCGACGCGGCGGGCGACCCGAGCGTCTACCGGGTGCTCTCCGACCCGGACGAGGCGGAGTCGGCGTACACCGGGTTCGCGGTGCGCCAGACGCAGCACCGGGGGAGCTCCGTCGACGTCGGCGACTTCCCGGTCAAGGGCGACACCTTCGCCGTACGCCTCCTCGACCGGGGGCGGGACTGGGGCGCGGCGGACCGGGTGGGGGCGCACCACGCGGCGGCGCAGATGCGGGTGGCCTGCCGCTGAGGCTTCCTTCCCTGTGCGTTCCCGTCCGGTGCGTCCCTCCGCGTCTCCTTCCTGCGCGTTCCCGACCAGTCCGTTCCTCTGCGTTCCCGTCCGGTGAGTCCCCGCCCCCTTAGCCCCTTTACGGCCTTCGGCGGATGAAGTCGTGGTCGGGCGGGGCCAGTTCGCCGACAGGTCCGGCGGACCGCAGTACGGTGTCCAGGGACCGGTCCGGATCGGCGTCGTAACATCCGCTGCCCCAGGCCGCGTTGGCTTCGACGACCGCCCACCGGCCCTCGTCGTCGACGCCGACATCGACGACGATCGCGGAGGGCAGGGTCGCCGCGGCGGCCGCGAGCAGATCCCGGGCGAACGCGAGGGCCCCGGGCGCGGCCGGGCCCAGCCGGAGCCGCCCGCCGGAGGCGTACTGGCTCGCGGTGTGGACGGCCCCGTCGAGGATGTGCAGCCGGTACTCGGCGGTGAACGCCAGCACGTCGCTCACCAGCACCACGGTCCGCGGGTCCACGGCATCCGGCCCGGGCAGCCGGGACCCGTCCGCGTACACGAGGGCCGGAATGCTCTTGTCGTTGGGCGACTTGATGAAGGCGGGCCGACGCAGCCGGTGGGCCTCACCGATGGGCATCGCCCGGATCTCCCGCCGCGTGAACGTGTACGGGAGCCGCGCGAGCCAGTCCGCGGGGGCCTCCAGCAGGGCGATCCCGAGGGCGGGCGCGACGGCGTCGGCGAAGGAGGGCCCGGCATGGAGATGCACGGCCCCCTCGCCTTGCCGCGTGTGCGCCGGATTCGGCTTCGGATTCGGCTTCGGCGACTCCGGTACCGAGAGCCCCACGGACGCCGCCCCCGACTCCACGACCCGAAGTCCGCGCCGGACGGCCGCATCGCGCAACTTCCTTGCGGAGGCGGTGAGTCGGGGCGGCAGGACAAGGGTGCGCGGCAGGTCGGTCATGGGCGCCGATCCTTCCGCAGAGGAGGGCAGCGGAACCACCGGGTTTCTCCGGTGCCGGGGTGGAGGCAGGTGCCGTCTCCGGCTAGTCCACCTCGATGCCGTAGTCCTGGACCAGCTCTTCCAGCCCGCCCCGGTACCCCCGCCCACCGGTCACGAAGTCCCAGTCACCGTTCGCGCGGCGCCGGAAGGACCCCAGGACGAGAGCGGTCTCGTCGTCGCGGCCGTCGGAGACGTCCAGCTGCTCCAGGGGCGTCCCCTCGGCGTCGAGCAGCCGGATACCGGCGCCGGTGAACCCGGTGAGGTCGGCCGAGGGGTTGGCGACGGGGTCGACCGCGGCGATGACGACCAAGCGGTCCGCGCGGGCGGGCAGGGCGTCGAAGGCGACCTGGATGGCGGCCTTGTCCGGGGCCAGGGGCGTGAGCGCGCGGACCGTACCGTCGGGGGTCCGGGGGTTGTTGTAGAAGACGAAGTGGTCGTCGTCCAGGACCCGGTTGCCGTGGCACACGAGCGCGCAGACATCCAGGGCGACGCTGCCCGACCAGTACATGCCCAGCACGTTGTGGTCGTCATCGCTGCCCCCGTTCCCGGTGCCGGTGCTGTTTGCGGTCCCTGCCCCTGTCCCCGTCCCGGCCTCGGGGGCGCTGTCCGGCGCTGTCCGTTGGGCGGGCACCGGACCTTCCCCACCGGTCCCGCTGCCCCCACCCGTCCCGCCGCCGCCCAGCCGTCCGCGCAGCCCGTGGCGGTGCAGCAGGTCGACCAGCTCGGAGCCCGCGACCAGCTCCAGGGGCTTTCCGTTGGCAAAGGTGTGGGCGCCGGGGCCGAACCGGGAGGTGGTGACCAGTACGCCCTTGTTGGCCCCGGCGTCCTGGACGGTGCCGTACAGATCGCGGACGGCCGTCGGCGGCACGGTGTTGCGGTAGCGCTTGACCTGGACGACGATCTTGCCGCCGCGGATGGGGGCCGGGTCCAGGGCGTCGACGTCCACGCCGCCGTCGTTCGAGCGCTGTGTGGTCACGGCCTGCATGCCCATGGCCCGGAAGAGTTCGGCGACCAGCGCTTCGAAGGCGATGGGGTCCATCTCGTACAGATCCGGTTCCTCGTCGCCGCCATGGGTGACGACCCCGTTGCCGACGCTCTCGGGAAGCCGTACGGGCCGTACGGGCGCGTACTGGTCGGGGCGCGTCGACAGCTGCCCCCGCAACCCGTCCACCAGGCAGTTGACGGCGTTCACCTGTTCCAGATGCAACGTGGCGAACGTCGAGCGCGACACCATGACCGTACCGAGGACCATGGGGCCCCGTCGGCCGGTCGTCGGGTCGTGATCGTCCACGAACCCGTTGAGCGCGACCGACTCCAGCGCACCGAACTCGTCGGCCGCGAAGAGATCGCGCAGCACCAGCAGGAGGCACTGCGCGAGGACGTCCCGGTACAGGGTGCGGCGCTGCGCGGCCGGCCGGGGCGCGTCCTTCACCTGATCGGCGTTGATCATGTAGCGCGCCGACTTCGCCTCCGGGACGACGTCGTACCTGGGCAGCTCCCAGTTCAGCACCAGCTGCCGAGCCCCGGAGTCGTACGCCGCCGCCACCTGACGGGGCAGCCCTTCCGGCCATCCGGTCGAGGCGTAGAGGGCGGCGGAGAAGTACTCCACCGCCGCCTTGGGATCACCGTCGCGGAGCCCCGCCGTCATCTCCGCGACGGCGGCGTTGTGCCCCCGTATCCCGGCCAACTGCCCCGCGGCCCACTGCTGGTACTGCTGCCGGTAGGCGGCCGACTGCCCCGGGGCGCAAGGCGGTACGCTCTCCGCCCGGGTCAGGACGTCGGCCCTGAACGCCGGAGCCCGGCACCCCGCCGCCAGCAGCCCCTGCAACGAGGCGACTTGCGCGTCGAGTTCCTCCGTACGCCGCCACGCCTCCGCCTCGCGCTGCTCCCGGTACGCCCTCCGCTGCTCCCGGTAGCTGGACGCGATCTCGCGTTGCCGGGCGCGCTGCTGCCTGTCCAGATCCCGCTGGTACCTGGCCTGCGCCTCTTGTCGACGTTGCTGTTGGCGCTGTGCTTCGGCCCAGACACCGACCAACCCATTGGAGCGACGGCTCATGCTCTCCAGGCCCTCCCCACCAGCGGCCCGGAGTGTGCGCACCGAACCCTGACCCCATAACCAGCAGTGATGGAGCGACTCTAGTCGGCAACCCCGCGCGCGCCCATGCCCTTGCCGCAGATGCCCGTACGCGGGAGGGGGCGGTCCGGGGGAACATGGGCGGGCCGCCTGTGCGCGCCCTGCCAACTCCCCTGAGAACGAGGGTATTCCTGCTGTGACTACAGAAGTTCCGGCCAGTCCGTCGGCCGCCGTCCCGCCGTCCCCGCGAACCACCCGCCCCGTCCGGCCCGTCCGCCCCACCCGTACGACGGAGTGCCCGTTCTGCGACATCGTGGCCGGTACGGCACCGGCCCGGGTCGTCCGGGAATGGCCGGACGTCCTCGCCATCGCGCCGACGGACGGGGTGACGGCCGGGCACACGCTGGTGATCCCGAAGACCCATGTGGCCGATGTCGGCGTCGATCCGGAGGTCTCGGCCGCGACGATGCTGCGCGCGGCCGAGCTCGCCGCGGAGCTGGGGCCGTGCAACATCATCACGTCGCGGGGGAGGGCCGCGACGCAGTCGGTGTTCCATCTCCACCTGCACCTTCTGCCGCGTCGCGGGGGCGACGGGCTGGCGCTGCCGTGGTCGCCGGGGGCCCGGGGGAAAGATCACGAAGCCGTCACCTGACAGATTGTCGGGACATAGCTCACATCTGTTGATCAGATCGCGTTTGGTTCTTCGTCCCGGGGATAAGACGTGGATCAGACAGTCCGCAGATAGGCTGAATCCGGCCTCTGCGGCCTGATGAGGGAGCATGCAATGGCGCGTGGTTCAGTGACGTTCGGCGTGGAGTTACGTCGCCGCAGAGAGTCGGCCGGGATGTCCCTCCGGGCCCTGTCCGATGCGGTCAACTTCTCCTATGGCCACCTGAGCAAGGTGGAGCGGGGGGAGAAGAACGCCAGCGTCGACCTGGCCCAGAGGTGCGACCACGAGCTTTCGGCCGGCGGTGCCCTCCGTGCTCTGGTCCGTACGAAGGCACCCGGGAAGCCTCCGATATCCGGTGGTCCCGCAGAAGGGGGAGTGCCGTGGACGGCCCCGTGTCACTCGGCCGGTGAAACGTACGGACTCCTCGCTGCCGATCAGGCAGTTCAGGCAGTTCACGTGATGCCGGGTCAACCTGACTCTCAGTCTGTCCAGTTGACCTGGTGCATGACCTCCGCGCCGGTCGGCAGTGCCGAAGTGGCACGCGCACTGGGGCACTTCCGGCGCCTCTACGCCGAATGCCGTTCGCTCGGCCAGACGCTCGGCCCCCTGGCGGTCAGGGAGATCCTCACCTCCTCCATCGACTCCTTGCGCGGCATCGCAGGCTCGGCACGCCCGGCTGACCGGGCCGCCGCACTGCGGCTCGCGGCCAGGTTCGCGGAGTACGCGGGATGGATGGCCCAGGAAGCGGGCGACGAGAACGGCGCGCTGGGGTGGAACGGCCGGGCCGCGGCCCTCGCCGATGCCGCCGACGACACCGACTTCGTCGCCTACACCCTGATCCGGCGGGCCGAGATGGCGCTCTACCGCGAGGACGCGCATGCCGTGGTCGCACTGGCGCGCCGCGCCGACGCCCAGGCCCGTGGCGTACGTGTCCGGGGGCTGGCGGCGCAGCGCGAGGCCCAGGGCCATGCGCTCATGGGCGATGACGCCGCATGTCTGAACGCGCTGGGCCGAGCAGCGGATCTGATGGCGGAGGAGAGGGCCGGTGGGACGGCCGGGGCCGTCACCGCGGCGGCGGGCGACCCGGTGCCGGGCAGCGCGCATCTGGCCGGCCCGGCGGACTTCGTCTCCGGCTGGTGCATGCACGACCTGGGCCGGCCGGCCGATGCGGTGGACGTGCTCACGGGCGGTCTGGAGGCGATTCCGGCCGAGGCCGGGCGGGCGAGGGCGCGCTACGGTGCCCGCCTCATGCTGGCCCTGGCCGAGTCCGGGGAACTGGCGGAAGCCTGCGCCATGACCGAAGCCGTCACCTCGTCGGTGGTCCTGCTCGACTCGGCCACCATCCGCGCCGACCTCCGCCGCCTCAGCCACGCGCTCAACAGGTGGCCCCGCCACTCCGACGCCCGGCAGGCGTCCCGCCACATCGCCGCCGCGCTTCATACGGGGGCGTATGTGCGGGGACATGCTCCGTCGCCGCTCAACTGACCACTTCCCAGGGGAAGGTGAACCGTTCCCCGGCCCCGTCCGCGTACCCGCGTGGGCGACCGCCCCTCCGTCGTACCCGGATGTCTGCCGGGTGCGTCCATATGCGGTGTGACGCACCGCCGTTGACTTTCCCACGTGTGTTCCGTGTCCCCGCGCATGGGGCGCGGGAAACTCTTGACCACTTCTGAACACACTGCGAGTCTCACATTTCCCGGCTGTTCGCACGGCCGGCCACTGCCATTCCCCACGATGGCCCCCTCCCTGAACTCTCGCGGGCTCCCGCGCCCCTTCCCCGGCTGCCGAGAGTTCCCTCCGAGAAAGAAGGCTTGTCATGGCTGGGATTTTCATCAACTACCGGACCGGTGACGGAGAAGAGGCCGCAGTCGCCCTCGACGGCGAACTGCTCAAGGTTTTCGGGAAGAACCGCGTCTTCCGTGACCGCCGCTCCATGGGCGCAGGCACGGACTTCCCGCCGAAGCTCCGCAGGGAGCTGGAGAAGAGCACGGTGCTCCTCGTGCTGATCGGCTCCGAGTGGCTGCGCCTGAAGGACGAGAGCACCGGGAGGCGCCGGATCGACCTGGCGCGCGACTATGTGCGGGAGGAGATCCGGACCTCCCTGGAACAGCAGAAGCTCGTCATCCCCGTGCTTCTGGGCCTGGGTTCCGTCCTGCCCGGAGCCGACGAACTTCCCAAGGACATCGCCCAGCTCAGCCAACGCCAGACTGTGCTGCTGAGGGTGCCGTATCTGCATACCGACGTGAAGCCGTTGATCAAGGAACTTCGGCAGTACGTTCCGGTGAAAAAGAAGAGCCGGGGGGCCGGAAAGGGGTGGAAAAGCGGTGGCGGAACGTATGTCGAGAAGGCTGAGCGATCGGTCATCGCGCAAAGGGACGGCGTCTATTACGAAAACGCTCCGGTGGCCCCGGCAGAGTCCGCCGGTCGCGTGAGGTTCGCCGACCCGGCCAATCCCGTGAAGCCCAAGTCCGGAAAATCCAGGTCCACGAAATCCGCCAAGCCCGCCAAGTCCGCCAAGTCCGCAAAGAGGGAAGGCGCATCATGACCGAACCACCGATGCCGGACGGCGAGGGCCCTCCCCCCTCCGCTGACCTGCCCGGACAGGAGCCGCTCCCCGAACCGGCGGGCGACGCCACCACCGCCGGTGACGGCCGGGAGCCGGACGAGGACGCCGAGGGCCCGCCCGACGGCGGCCAGGTCGACTTCGTCGAGCACCGGGCGGCCCGTGAGCACAGCCTGCTGAGGACCAGGCGGAGCGCGGTCACCACCGGCAAGCACGGCACCGCCTTCTACGTGGAGAACTACCACGGCGAGTCCGCGTCGTCCTCCTCCGACGAGGTCTGGGCGCTCCCCTTCGAGGCGGACGCCTTCGTACGCGTCCACGAGAAGGTCGCCCGCCATGCCGACATGGCCCTGAGCCTCAAGGAACACCACCTCGTGGTCCTCGAGGGGCCGCAGGGCAGCGGCCGGTACGCGACGGCCGCCACGCTGCTCGCCGGGGTCTGCGCCCGGTACGCGCTGCGCACGCTGCACCGCGACGACGGTGACCTCCTTCAGGGCGTGTGCGAGCAGGCGGAGGCTCTGTTCGAGGCGGGCCGGGGGTACATGGTGGACATCGGGGCGCAGCCGTACGGCGTCCGTACGCTGGAGACGCTCGCCCGCATCGCCGTACGCGCGGGGGTGTACGTCGTCGTCATCGGCGAGTCCGCCCCGTACGGGGCCGACCGGCCCCAGCACCTGGTGTTCGAGCACGGGCGCCCCGATCTCTCCGCCGTACTCGAAGCGCACCTGCGGGACCTGCTGGCCACCCACCGCGCCCGCTGCGCCGTCGGCCGGGAATGCGGCCCGGCCGGCTCGGCGGCGTACATCGCGCGGCTGGCGGGCGAGGAGCGGATCGATCGCGCGCTGGGCATGGCGGCCTCCGTGGCGGAGGTCGTACGGCTGGCGCGCAAACTCGCCGAGTGCGTCCACTCCGACGAAGCCGACATCGCCGGAGCCATCGGGGAGTGGCGCGACCGACTCCCGCTGCTGGCAAGGAAGTTGCTCAGTCCGGATGGCGCGCCCGAAGCCGATCTGCTGCTGGACCCGCACCGGCAGGCGATCCGGATCGCGTACGCCTGTTTCCACGGCCACCCGCTGGCGGACGTCATCGAGACGGCTGATCTGCTGAGCGGCACGGTGCTGCCGCGTTTCGAGAGCCGGGACACGGCACCGGTGAACCTCGTGTTCTCCAGGGACCTGGACCGCCTCGTTCCGCGCGAGATGCGCGCGCCCGAGACCTGGGCGACGACCGCGCGGGCCGACGGTCCGCGCCGTGCCGTGCTGGCGGACCGGGAGCTGCTGCCCGCCCTGCTGGAGGTCGCCTGGCACAGCTACGGCGATCTGCGGAAGCCGTTGCTGCGATGGCTGGAGGCGATCGTCTCCGGAGCCCCAGGAAGAGCTTCCGGAGACGTCCAGGGGAGAGCCTCCCGCAGCGGCTCCCGAAAGGCCCGTGTGCCCGAGCGGATCAAGGTCCGCGTCGCCGAGATCGTCGGCATCCTCATGCGGTTCGACTTCGACTTCGTCTACCGCGAGACCGTGCACCCCTGGGCCGTGAGCAATTCGTCGGTGCACCAGCAGTGTGCCGCCCTGGCGCTGGAGATGGCGTACGCGCAGGAGGCGCTGTCCCGGCGGGTGACCGCGCGCCTGAAGAACTGGGCGGGGGGCCACAACCGGGGGCTGCACAACAGTGCCGCCCGTACGTACGGCACCACCGTGGGGCTCCAGGACCTGCCGACCGCCCTGCGGGAGCTGCGCAGGCTGGGCACCAAACCCCAGCTGGCGTCCAGCAACGCGGTCGCCTTCTCCATGGCCTCGCTCTTCCTGGAGGGGCCGGTGGACCCGGTCGCCGACGAGCTGGACGCCTGGATCACCTCGCCGGACGACCACCTGCCGCAGCACGCGGTCCGCTCGATGCTGGCGCTGGGCCGGTTCACCGTACGTACATCCCGGCGCGGCAGACCCGCGCTGGCGGAACTCGCGCTGGCGGACGAGCGGCGCAGGCACCTGCTGGTGGGGCTGCTGCGCCGGGCCCTGACCACGCAGGAGACATCGGCCCGCACGTGGACGCTTCTGGAGCGGTGGCTGACGGGAGCGGAGGGTGACGACGCCCTCGAGCGCCTCTTCGAGGAGATCGTTCCCCGTGTCCTCTGCGGGCCCCTGCGTGGACGGGCCCTGTTCCACCTGGGGATCTGGCGGCTGCGGCGGCCGGAATCGCCGGTACTGCGACGCATCCAGCAGTCCATCGCGCTCGGCACCGCCGGGCCCGGAGAGAGGAAGTGACCCATGGCTGTACGTAAAGGATTCTTCGCCGGCATCCGTGCCTGGTTGTGGGGGGACCCCGACACCCCGGAGAGCGAGCGCCCCGGCCGGGCCGAGGCACGGCGGGCGTCGGCGTCCGGCGGCCTGACCGGCACGTCCGTGGAACCCGTACGGGCCGAGGCGACAGCCGAACTGCCCTTCCGCGACGTACCGATGACGGTGGCGTCCCGGGACGATGTGTTCGAGTTCCACCTGACCCCGCACTTCCACTGGCGCAGTACGGAGATGACGTTCGCGGACCTGCGGGAACGGGCGGCCGCCCTGGAGGAGACGGCCCGCCGCGAACTGGTCCGGCGGGTCTGGGGCATCGCCCGCGCCCATGACCCGGCCGACCCGGTCGCGGCGGAGGAGGCCATCAACCGCAGGCTCGGCGAGGTGTGGTGCTACACCGACGACAAGGGCATGATCAGCTGCCGGGCCTCCGTCCGGGTGCGGAGCGACCCGGCGCTGCGGGACCACGTACGGCCGTTCCGGCTGACCGAGCTCCGGATGAGGGAGGAGCACCGGCTCGGCGAACTCAAGGCCCAGCACGCGGCGGCCCTCACGGAGATCTGGATCGACGTGGTCACCACGCTGGAGATGACCGAGAACCCGGGCGCGGTGGAACGGCAGTTCCTGGCCCCCTTCGTCGCCCCGCTCGCCGACCGCGACTTCGCCGCCACGATGAAGGCGCTGCGGGAGACCCGCCGCAACGGCACCCAGGCGCTCGCCCAGGTCCTCGGCCGGGCGGCCAAGGACCACGACCAGGTGGGGCTCTACGAGTTCTCCAACGCCTATGACAAGGCCCTCAGCAGCTTCTGCAAGCAGATGGGCGTCTCACCGTTCGCCTGGGTGACCTCCGAGACCGCGGGAACGGGAGCGGCGGACGCCGACCCACGTGACGGTTCCGGGTCCGGGTCGGGCCCGGCCTCCGGTTCCGGCACCGGTTCCGGCACCGGTTCCGGTTCCACGGGGACGTCCGAGTGAGGGCCCCCGTGGTGGTCCGACGACTGGCGCCCGCTCTTGTGGTCGTACTCCTGTCCGCAGGCATCACGTCCTGCGGCGACGGGACGCCTGCCACCGGAAAGTGCGACTGGATGAAGAAGGCTGCCCAGAGCCGGGCTCATACGGTCGTCCTCGTGGACGCGTCGGCGTCCCTGCGCGGCTCGACCGGGGCCGACCGGGGCCGCGACCACACCGAGGCGGTCATCCCGTACCTGGAGAAGGCCGTGAAGCAACGGAACACCGTCTCGGTGGGGGCCTTCGCCGGAGCGGGAGACGTCGAGTGGTCGGCGCTGCGCCTGTCGACCGACTGGACCTGGGAGAACGACAATCCGGACAACCAGGGGGAGCGCGAGACGGACGCCACCGCCTGCCTGGAGAAGAACCTGGCCCAGGCACAGGAGACGGTGCCCACGAGCGGCGGTACCGACATCCTGGCGGCCGTCCGGTCGGCCGCCGCCGTCCTGGGCGAGAGCCCCGGCCGGGAGGACGGCCGCGAGGACTCCGGAAACGGAGGTTCCGGAAACGGATCGGGGCCCGGCGAGCTGATCGTCCTCACCGACGGCCTGTCCACCCTGGGCTGCGTCGATCTGCGCCCCGCGACGTTCGCCGACGACCGGGAGATCGACACCTTCGCCGACCTCTGCCGTGACGCCGCCGAGCTGCCGCAGGAGATACCGGCGGGCGTGCCGGTCACCTTCGTGGGCCTGGGCCGGACGGCAGGCGCCCAGCCCGCCCCCACCCCGGCCCAGGCGGGCTGGCTGAACCGGCTCTGGCTGCGCCTGTGCGCGGAGAGCCGGCCGAAGCAGGCCGGGGCCGAGGACTGCCGTGCCGTCGACACCCCCGTACCCGGATCGCTGCGCCGGGCGTCCGCGTCGAAGCCGCCCGTGGACCCGGTGGTCCGTTTCGGGGCGGGGCGCTCAGAGACGTACCCGGTGCACGGGGCGGCACTGTTCGACCCGAACTCCGCCGTGATCCGGGAGCCGGGCCTGCACGAGCTCACCGATATCGCGCGGAAGGTGCGGAGCAGTCCCGGGGCCGAGGTGCAGGTGCTCGGCTACGTCGATCCACGCGGCGGGGCCGGGAACAACCTGTCGCTCTCCCAGCAGCGGGCGGACGCCGTCGCGGAGGTGCTGACGGCCCACGGGGTGCGCGGTGTGACGGCGTACGGACGCGGGCTGGCCGGGGCCTGCCCGAAGCAGGTCGCCGCCGGAAGCGGTGCCCGCGACACGGACGAGGCACTTCAGTGCGACCGCCGGGTCGACATCGTGGTGACCAAGTAACAAGTAACAGGTGATGAACGGGGAGGCGGTGGCGGTTCATGGGCGTCAATGGGGAGACAGTGTCGAACGGGGCCCGCTATCAGGCGGCGAAGCCCTGCGGTCGTGAGCTTCTCACGCTGTCCGGCAGGGGAAACGGTGACCCGTACAACGGTGACCCGGTCAACGGGGCCGGTGCCGTGTCCGCCGGTCCGGCCGGCCGGACGGCCGACCGGACGGACAGCAGGGAACGCGCGCTACTGATGCGGGCGTTCACCACCGCCAACACCCAACTGGCCGCCGCTCAGGAGGAGCTCGGCGCCGGTACCGCGAAGGTGATCCGCTCCGCCGAGCGGGCGCGTGGCGGGATCGAGGCGGTGGAACGCCTCACCCTGGGCCGGTCACCGGCCCGGGCCCGCCGGAGCGCACGGCGGCTGGAGCTCGCCCACGCCACGGACGGCCCGGAGGACCTCCGCCGGTCGTCCACCCTGTGGCGCAAGGTGATTCTCCCCTTGTGCCTGGTGATCGGCGCGGTGTTCGAGGCCGCTTTCATGGCGTCGATCGTGCGGCAGGTCATCAGTGTCGGAAAGGACTCGTGGGAGTGGTGGCTGGCCTATCTGCCGGGCATAGGGATCACCGTGTGCCTGCTGGCGGCGGGCACCCTGCTCGCGGAATCCGTGTTCCGGTTCAGGACACGGGCGGACCGGAGGACGGAGCGACGGCGTACCGGCCTCCGCTCCGCCGTGACCGGCCGGGGGAAGCGCGAGGGCCCGCTGACCGAGAAGCGGGCGGAAACGGATCTGCCCTGGCCGAACATGACGGCTCCGGTCCTGCTGACGGTCGGCATCCTGGGGATGGTGGCGGTGTGGGCCTACCTGCGGAGCGCCCACGCCGCCGATGAATTCCACCACCTGGCGCAGTACCGCCCGGCCGTGGTGGCGCTCCTGCTGGCGCTCAGCGTCTCCGCGGTCCTGGCCAAGGTCCTGGCCCACAACCCGTACGCGGACCGGGCCGAGAGGGCCCGGAAGGCCACGAAGAAGACGGAGGACTCCGCGGTGAAGCTGTTGAAGGCCGCCCGGGAGGATCTGGCCCTGCACGCCACGTCCTGGTCCGCGCTGAGGTCGGCGACGGTGCTCGCGGAGAACCGGGCCCACCACACGCTCGACGACGCCTGTATCGCCCTGGTGGAGGAGCGGGCCAGAACGGGGGCGGCGGGCGATTTCGACTTCCCGCTCGGCATGACGGTCTGGCCGTACCCGGCGGACGACGAGCGGACGGGCCCCACCCCGGCCGACACCCTGCCGCGCCTCCGGCTGGAACAGCTCCACGAGATCCGGGAGGTGCTGGAGACCAACGCCCCGTCGAAGCTGCACGACCGCCTCGAGCGGGTGGCCGAGCGGCTGAACAGTCAGTGGGGGGAGGACGATGACGACACTGCCGTACGGGAATCCGGCGTCCAGGGGCCTGCCGTACGGGACGAAGCGGACGAGCGTCTCCCCGAGCAGCCGACCGGCCCGGGTGACAAGGAGGAGCCGGCCGAAGGGCCGCACGTCCCCGGCCCTGGAACCGGGCACTCCGCATGAGTCCGGTCCTCGGTGATGAGCGGGTCAAGCACCTGGAGTTCCTCCAGCACACCATCGCCCGGCTCGGGACCAACTCCTTCCTGATCAAAGGCTGGAGCATGACGCTGAGCGGTGCGTTAGTGGCCGTTTCGAGCAGTCGGCCGACCTGGACGGTCGTGGTGGCCGCGCTGATGATGACCACGGGCTTCTGGCTGCTGGACAGCTTCTACCTGGGACAGGAGCGGCTCTTCCGTTCCCTCTATGAACGCGCGTCCGCCCCCACCGAGAACCTGACCTCGGTGGGGGTCCCCGACCCAGCCACCCCCGCCCCCGCACCTGTGCCCCTGTTCACCATGGACGCCGAGCGCTACGGGACCCCGGTGGCCTGGCGAGCGGTGGCGCTGTCCCGGACGATGCTGCTGTTCCACGGGCTTCTGGCCCTGATCGACCTGCTGGTGGCCGCCTCACTGGTGGGGGACCGGTAGGCGCGTCGGCCCCCTGGTGTGCATGCGGAGTTCACCGTACGAACCCGATCCGGCCACCCGGCCCTTCATGGAGATCGGCACGGTGTGTCCTGGCCCGTCGAGGAGAACACCAGTGCGCCGGCCACCTTCCGCTGCCGAGCCGCTGCCAGGAGCCCGCCGCCCGATGGACAAGCCCCTCCCCGTCCGCGGACAGTCCACGACTGCCGCCCCGGGACCCCCTCCCCCTCCCGGCCGGTCCAGGAACCCGTGGTGGGACAACGCCCGGTTCCTCTCCGCCACGCTGATCGTGATCCTGCACACCGGCGGCAGCATCATGGCGCGGGAAGACGTGCTGCACTCCTTCCACATCGCCGGCTGGGCCTTCCGGGTGCCCGCCTTCGTCATGCTGGCCGGAGTGTTCAGCAGCGCGGGGCCCCTCGGCCCCCGTTCCCTGCGCACCCTGCTCCAGAGCATCGTGCTGCCCGCCCTCGCGTTCAGCCTGCTCTACTCGCTGGAGAAGTACTGGCTGGGCGACGGGTTCACCGTGCATATCGTCCAGCTGCCGTGGACGCTGTGGTTCCTGATGTCGCTCTTCTTCTGGCGGCTGCTCCTGCCCCTGGTGGTCCAACTGCGCCACCCCCTGCTCGTCACCACGGGCGTGGCCCTCGCCGTGGGGTACGTCGACGAGTTCGGGCTGCCCTTCTCGGCGAGCCGCACACTGGTCTACCTGCCGCTGTTCTACCTCGGCTGGCGGATCGGCCAGGGTGGCCTGGACACCTGGTTCACCAGCCGCTGGAGCCTGTACGCGGCGGTCGCCGGGATCGTCGCCTCCTGTGTCGTGGGGTGGCAGTGGCACAGGGAGATCAAGGGCAACTGGCTCTCGATGCGCCACCCCTACTCCGACGCCGACCCGCTGGGCCTGGAGTGGGCCTGGATCGTCCGGCTGCTGGTGCTGGCCTCGGCCGCGGCCCTGGTGCTCTGCATGCTGCGGCTGATGCCCCGGCGGCGGCTGCCGCTGATCAGCGCGCTGGGCGCGGGCGGGTTCACGATCTACCTGCTGCACCCGCTGGTCATCCTGCCCGCCCGGGAGCTGGGCTGGATAGCACGGGTGAACACCCCGCTGGAGATCGTCGGCCTGGTGCTGTGCGCGATCCTGCTGACGATGCTGCTCGGCTCCCCACCCGTACGCCGCCTGGTCCGCCCCCTGACCCGGCCCTCCGTGGGGTGGCTCTTCGCCCCGGCCGCCCCCGGGCCGCAGCGGCAGAAGGAGCGGGAGCGGCCATCTGCCGACGTACCACCGCCACCAACGACACCACCGGCCCCACCGGCCCCATCGGTCACGGAGCCGGAGTCGGTGCGTACGCCGTAGCCGTTGGTGATCGCAAAGGGCCGGTCCAGAGGATCACTCCTCTGGACCGGCCCTTTGTCGTGTGCCCCCGGCAGGATTCGAACCTGCGACACCCGCTTTAGGAGAGCGGTGCTCTATCCCCTGAGCTACGAAGGCGAGGATGTGCGAGCGATCCGTGACGGTTTGCTCGCCGCCGCCAGTGTAGCGGGTGGTGTGCCCGCCCCGCCGGTCGCTCGACCCCGCCGCCCCTCGCCGCACATGATGGCGCTCCTGAGCCAGTCGTCGAGGAGGGGCCCGTCCGTATGAGCATGTCCGTGAGCCGGCTGGAAACGGCCCGCAGTCTGTTGTTCGTGCCCGGGGACCGGCCCGACCGGTTCGACAAGGCCGTCGCCACCGGGGCGGATGTGGTCATCCTCGACCTGGAGGACGCGGTCGCGGTGCCGGACAAGGGGCGGGCGCGGGGTCATGTCGCCGCGTGGCTCGGGGCGGGGCGTCACGCCATGGTCCGGATCAACGCGACCGGTACCCCCTGGTGCGACGAGGATCTCGCGATGGCGGCCGGGTTCGGGGTGCCCGTGATGGTGCCCAAGGCCGAGGACCCCGTGGTCCTCGCGGAGCTGGGCGCCCGGGCGGGTGGGGCTTCGCCCCTGGTGCCGCTGGTCGAGACGGCGGCCGGGATCGAGCGGGCCGTGGAGGTGTGCGCCGCCCCGGGGGTGGTGCGGGTCGCGCTCGGCAACGCGGATCTGGCCGGGCAGCTCGGGGTCGCCCACGACGACCACCTGGCGCTCGCGTACGCCCGTTCCCGGCTGGTCTCGGCGTCGGCGGCGACGGGGCGGTGCGCTCCGGTCGACGGGGTCACCACCAGCGTGCGGGATCTCGACGTGCTCGCCGCGGACATCGCCCACGGGCGTCGGCTCGGCTTCACCGGGAAGCTGTGCATCCACCCCGCGCAGGTCGCCGTCGTGGCGGAGCGGTTCGCGCCGACCGCGAGCGAACGGGAGTGGGCGAGGACCGTGCTTGCCGCGGGGGACTCCGTTACCGTGGTGGACGGACACATGGTCGACAAGCCCCTGCTGGAACGCGCCCGCCGGATTCTTGCCGAAGGGCGGGACGAAGGGTGAGCTGAGGGGTGATCCGTGGGAGTTCCGGAGGGCTGACCTGCGGGGAAACCCTCCGGGCCGGTGCGGGAAGCTACCGGGGAAACCTATGGGGGCGTCCGCCGTCGGCCCATCGACAAATGACGCAAGAGCATTCGCGAGATTTCATACAGATGTATGAAGTGGGGGTGCGAGGGGGCTGCGAGAGTGCCGTTTGCGGCAAGAAGCCGTGCTGCCCGGGGAGTTGAGGGGGGTCCGGGGCAGGCGCGCGTGCTGTGCGGATCGTGCCGGTCCGCGCGGAAGCGGTGTGGATGGCCGGACTTGCCGTGTGTCGTTCCTCGTTCCGGTCCAAGTCGCTTATCCGGTACGGCTATTGCTGCGTGGGCTGGTGTGCTCCCCTCGAAGATGTCCGGTTGAGATGTCCGGTCGGTCGCCCCGCAGGGACGCCGACTTCTGCGATTGAGGAGGAATGTGCGTGACGGATTCGCTTCAGGAGGCCGAGGCCGTGGTGACTGACGAGACGGACGAGAACAGGACGCGGAAGAACGGTCTGTACGGGGACGTGAGCACCGAACTCGCCGAGAACATGAAGCAGGGCTGGGCGGACACCGAGCGCCGCGGCCTGGAGCCCATCGCGCAGGCGGAGTTCACCGCGCGCCGCCGGGCGGCGCTCTCCGCCCGGTTCCCCAGTGAGCTGCTGGTGGTGCCCGCGGGCAACCCGAAGGTCCGCTCCAACGACACGGACTACCCCTTCCGGCCCTCCTCCGACTACGTCTACCTGACGGGTGATCAGTCGCAGGACGCCGTACTGGTGCTGGAGCCCGCTCAGGACGGCGGGCACCGGGCGACCGCCTATCTGCTTCCCCGGTCCGACCGCGAGTCCGGCGAGTTCTGGCTCGACTACCACGGTGAGCTCTGGGACGGCCGCCGCAACAGCCTCACCGAGAACGAGCGGCTCCTCGGGCTGCCCTGCGAGGACGTCCGTACGCTGACCGAGCGGCTCGCCGGGGCCACCGGGCCGATCCGGCTGCTGCGCGGCTACGACGCCGGGGTCGACGCGGCCCTGCACGACAAGGTGACCGCCGAGCGCGACACCGAGTTCCGCGTCTTCCTCTCCGAAATGCGGCTGATCAAGGACGAGTTCGAGATCGCCGACCTGCGCCACGCGTGCGAGGCCACCGTCCGCGGCTTCGAGGACGTGGTGCGGCTCCTCGGTACGGAGACGCCGACCCTGGAGCGGGCCATCGAGGGCACGTTCTGGACCCGGGCGCGGATCGAGGGCAACGATGTCGGTTACGCGTCGGTCTGCGCCGCCGGGCCGCACGCCACGACCCTGCACTGGGTCCGCAACGACGGCGAGACCCGGCCGGGCGACCTGCTGCTGCTCGACGCCGGGGTGGAGAGCCGCAACCTCTACACCGCCGACGTCACCCGCACCCTGCCGGTCGACGGCCGCTTCACGCCCGTCCAGCGCAAGGTGTACGACGCGGTGTACGAGGCCCAGTCGGCCGGGATCGCCGCCGTCAAGCCCGGCGCCAAGTACCGGGACTTCCACCACGCCGCCCAGCGCGTGCTCACCGAACACCTCGCCGCCTGGGGCCTGTTCGGTGACCGGTCGGTGGACGAGGCGTACGAGCTCGGGCTGTTCCGCCGCTGGACGCTGGCCGGTACCGGCCACATGATCGGCCTGGACGTCCACGACTGCGCCAAGGCCCGCACCGAGCTGTACGTCGAAGGCACGCTGGCGGCGGGCATGGTGCTCACCGTCGAACCCGGCCTGTACTTCCAGGCGGACGACCTGACCGTGCCCGAGGAGTTCCGCGGCATCGGCGTCCGGATCGAGGACGACTTCCTGGTCACCGAGGACGGCAACGAGAACCTCTCCGCCGGCCTGCCCCGGGCCGCCGACGAGGTGGAGGCATGGATGGCCCGGCTGCGGGGGTGACGGCGACCGCCGCGGCCCGCCCCGGGCCGCGGCCCCGAACCGTCGCGCACATGACCCCACAGGCGCAGGGCGACCACCACAGGCATATGACGACCACCCCATGACGGAGGCGTGCGATGGAACGGCAGGACGGCTTGCGCGGGACGCGGAGTCACGACCGTCGAGTACCGGCCGCGGTGGCCGAGGTCTTTCGGCATGGGTGGGCGGACCCGGACCCGGGACTGCCGCCCGCCCCCGGGGCCGTGTACGCGGCCAAGCGGCGCGCGGCGCTCTCCGAGCGGTTCCCCGGGGAACGGATCGTCGTCCCGTCGGGCGGGTTCAAGGTCCGCAGCAACGACTTCGACTACGCCTTCCGGCCGCACTCCGCGTTCATCCACCTCACCGCCGAGCAGGGCACCCAGGCGGTGCCCGACAGCGTGCTCGTCTTCGAGCCCACCGGCACCGGGCACGAGGTCACCCTGTTCACCCGGCCGAGGTCACCGCGCGACGCCGGTCCGTACGGGGCGGAGTTCTACAGCGACCGGCAGCACGGCGAGTTCTGGGTCGGCCGACGCCGTACGCTCCCGGAGACCGCCGACGTTCTCGGCATCGAGGCGGCCCACCGGGACGCTCTGGAGCAGGCGCTCGGCGGCGGTGTCCCGACCCGGGTGGTGCGCGGCGAGGACGCACGCGTCGACGCGCTCGTACCGCCGTCCGCACCGGACGCCGATGCCGAACTGCTCGCCTTCCTCTCCGAGTTGCGGCTGGTCAAGGACGAGTGGGAGATCGAGCAGCTGCGCGCCGCCGTGGGGCACACCGTCGCGGGCTTCCACGACGTCGTCGGCGAACTGCCCCACGCCACCCGCCTCGCCCGGGGCGAACGCTGGGTCGAGGGCACCTTCAACCGCCGCGCCCGGCTCGAGGGCTACGGCCTCGGGTTCGACACCATCGCGGCCGCCGGGGCGCACGCCTGCGTCCTGCACTGGATGCGCAACGACGGCCCGGTGCGGGAGGGCGAGCTGCTCCTGCTGGACGCGGGCGTCGAGGCCGACTCGTTCTACACCGGGGACGTCACCCGTACGCTGCCGGTCGGCGGACGCTTCACGGACGCCCAGCGCCGCGTCTACGACCTGGTGTTCGCCGCCCAGTCGGCGGGCATCGCCGCCCTGCGGCCCGGCGCGCCGTACAGCGCCTTCCACGACGCCGCGACCCGCGTCATCACCGAGGGGCTCGACGCCTGGGGGCTGCGGCCCGGCGGCACGGCCCTCCCGCACGAGGACGCCCTGTACCGCAGGTACACCGTCTGCGGCACGGGCCACATGCTCGGCCTGGACTGCCACGACTGCGCCGCCGCCCGCAGCGAGACCTACGTGGGCGGTGTGCTGGCGGAGGGCCATGTGCTCACCGTCGAGCCCGGCCTCTACTTCCAGCCCGACGACCTGACGGTCCCCGAGGAACTGCGCGGCATCGGCGTACGCATCGAGGACGACTTCGTCATCACGGCCGACGGCTCGCTCTGCCTCTCCTCCGGTCTGCCACGCGGGGCGGACGAGGTCGAGGCGTGGATGGACGCGTTGCGGTGAGGGCGCGCCGCCCTCTGGTCGACCAGGTCTCCGGAGAGCTGCGGCAGGCCGGTGCGGTGGCGGTGGTCGGGCCCACCGGGTTCGGCAAGTCCGCCGTGCTGGACGCGGTGTGCACGGTGTGGCAGTCCTCCGGGGACCCCGTCGTCAGGCTCAGCTCGGCGCCCGCCGACGCCCACCTCCCGTACGTCCCCCTGGTCGACCTCTTCACCGTCTGCCCGGCGGACGTGAGCGGCGAACTCCCCGACATCCAGCGGTCGACGATCGACTGGGTGCTGCGCCGGGTCACCGGGCCCGAGCCCGATCCCGCGATCCTGCGTGTCACGGTCCTCTCCTGCCTCCAGGCGTGGGGGCGCCGGGCCCGTCTGCTGCTCGCCGCCGACGACATGCACTGGTGGGGCCCGGACAGCCTCGACGTCTTCGGCTTCGCGGCCCGCCGCAGCCGGGGCAGTGTCTCGCTGCTGGCCGCGCTGCGGCCCGACGGCCCGCTGCCGCAGGACGTCCTCGGCGGTGACGCGGTGGAGATCGCCGTCCCCGCGCTCAGCCCCGAGGAGTCGGCGGCCGTCGTACGGTCCTTCGGCATCCCGCTGCGGACCGCCGCGCGCATCCACACCGCGACCGGCGGCAACCCCCGGCTGGTCTCGGACCTCGCCGCCGGACTCGCCCGGGCCGGAGCACCGGCGGTCCTGGACACCCAGCCGCTCGCCCCGCACGCCCGCAAGGCGCTGCGGGCGTGGCTCGCGGGGCTGGCGGCCCCGGTGCACTGGGTGCTGCTCCTCGCCTCGCTGGCGGCCGACCCCTCGCCCGACGCCGTACGCCGGGCCGCCGGGCCCTCCGCCGACGTGGCCCTCGCGGAGGCCGAGGCCGCCGGGTTGATCCGGGTCTCCGGGACCGTCTGCTTCCCGGCCCCGGTCGTCCGGGAGTGCCTCCTCGCCGAGGCCAGCGGCGAGGCGGTGCGCCAGGCGCATCTGGCCCTGGCCGCCGCCGCGTCCGAGGACGACGACCGGGTCTGGCACGAGGCGTCCGCCCTGACCCCCGCCGAACTCCCCGCGCGGCTGGTCCCCGCGCTGGCCGACGCCGCCACCGCCGCACGGGAGAGCGGCGACCACACCCGGGCCGCCGAGTTCGGCCTGCTCGCGGGCGGCGCCCGGCACGATCTGCTGGTCGCCGCCGCCTGGGACGCCGAGGCGGCCGGGCGGTTCGATCTGGCCCGTACGGCGCTGGAGCAGCTGGACCGCAGACGGGCCGTCCCGGCGGTCCGCGCCCAGGCCCGGCTCGCCGTCGTCGACGCGGCGGGCCGGGGCGCCGCCCTGGTGGAGCACATGGCGGAACGGGCCCTGGCCGAGGCCGTGGCCGCCGACGAACCGGCGCTCGCCTCGGCGGCGCACCTGCGGCTCGCCCGGAGCCTGTGGGTCAACCGGGGCTGCCACACCGAGGCGCTGACGCACGCCCGCTCGGCCGCCGAACTGGCCGGGCGGGCCGGTGACGCCACGACCCACTCCTCCGCCCTGGCCCTGACCGCCCGCATCGAGCAGGCACGCGGCTCGCCGGGCCACGCCGAGCTGCTCCGCCGCGCCCTGGCGGCGGGCACGGCGGCCGGAGCGGGCCGCACCCCCGGGGAGCCCCGCCGGATCGGCGTCGGATTCGCCCTGCTCGACGACCGGCTGGACGAGGCCGGGCGGCTGCTGGACGCCCTGCACCCCCCGGCCCGCCCCGCCGACCGGCTCTGGCTGCTCAGCAGCTCCGTCCGTATCCACGCCCTGCGCGGCGAGGGCCCGGTCGCCCGCGAGGAGGCCCACCGGCTGCTGGCGCTCACCCGCGAGCTGGGCGCGTCACCCGGACCGCCGTGGCACGCCGCCGCGCTCGCCGAACTCGCGGGCGGCACCCTCGAACAGGCGCTCGCCTACGCGGACCTCGGCCTGACGGCCTCGCAGGAGGACGGCGACACCGTCCTGGCCACGCACTGCCTGCACCTGTCCGGGATGACCCGGCTGCTGCTCCGGGACGTCGGCGGCGCCCTGGCGGATCTGCTCCGGGTCCGCGACCTGGTGCAGGACCTGGGGATCGTGGACCCGGCAGAGGTCCGTTACGACGCCGACCTCGCCGAGGCGCTGGTCGCCGCCGGGGACCTGCCCGCCGCCCTGCGGACGGTCGCCGACGCCCGCCGCCGGGCCGAGGAGCCGGTACGGCGCGGGGTGCTGGCCTCGCTCGACCGGGCCGAGGCGCTGTGCCATACGGCGGCAGGCGCGTACGAGGCGGCCGAGGGACTGCTCGACCGGGCCCTGCGCACCTTCGACCGGCTCGGGTACCCCTTGCAGCGCGGCCGGGTGCTCCTGGCGTACTCCACCGTCGAGCGGCGGCGCAGACGCCCGGCCCGGGCCCGGGAGCTCCAGGCGGAGGCCGACGCGGTGTTCCGCCGGGCGGGCGCGCCGCTGTGGGAACCGGCCCGGCCGGAGCGGACCGAGGTACGGGGCTGGCCGGCCGGGCTGACGGACGCGGAGCGGCGGATCGTCGAGCTGGTCACCGAGGGGCGCGGCAACCGCGAGATCGCCGCCGCCCTGTACGTCAGCGTCAAGACCGTGGAGGCGGCCCTCACCCGGATCTACCGCAAGCTGGGGGTACGGTCCCGGGTCCAGCTGACGGCGCTCGTCCAGAAGAGCGCCCATCCGGCGGGGCGGTGAGGGGGCCGTACGGTCCGGACACGAGCCGGGAGCGGCCCGTAGGCGCCCCGGACGTGGCCCGTACGCGGCTCCGCCCCGCCCGTACGGCCCGGGCCGGAGCCGGGGTCAGGGGCGGGGCCGTACGATCCCCGACCGCGCGATCCGCCCGGAGCCCGGACCGTACGACCTCAGGCTGTACGGCCCCGGACCGCACGGCGCCCCGCCCGTACGGCCCACACCTGACCGCCGCCCGGTTCAGTCCGTCTGCCAGCCGACCGAGCCCAGGATGCTCGACCCCGCCGCGCCGCCGCCCGGGGCGGGTACGTCGTAGCGCACCCCGCATCCCGTCATCCGCCCGCCCATGAACAGGGGGCCGAACACCGCGCGCGTCGAGACGCCGAGGTAGGCGCCCCGGTCGCAGTCGAGGACGTCCGCGTGGATCTCCGTACTGTGCACGGTCTCCTGCGCTATCCACGTACCGGCCTCGTGGGCCTTGGCGATGACGTCCTCCCAGGCGGACGCGTCGGTCAGGGAGCCGATGTGGACGTCGAAGTTCTGGTCGCCGTCGGAGCGCTTCAGGACGAAGTCCGTCCGCCGTTCGCGCAGCAGCTCCGCGAGTTTCCAGGTCGTGCCCCCGTACTCGACGGTCTCCTCCCGGACCGAGCGCGACCAGGGGATGTACCGCCGGACGAACTCCCGGTCCTCCTCGCTCATCCACTCCTGCCCCTGGGACAGCACGGCGAAGAGCTGTTTGTTCGCCGCCTGGTAGGAGCTCTGCGGGGTCAGCACGGCGGAGCCGCACTTCCTGATCGCCAGCAGCGGGCCGAGCTCCCGGCCCGCGTCGATCCACTCCTGCGGCACGGTCCGCTCCAGGACCAGGGGGAACTCGCCCCGGCGGGAGCCGAGGGCCTCGATGAACTCGTCCGTCTCGAAGTACTCCGCCCGGATGCCCGACTTCCGCAGGGCGTCCACCTCGATCTCGTAGTACCTCCGGTTTCCCCCGGAGTCGGAGAGGAAGACGTCCGGGAGGTAGCCGACGAGCGCCACGTACGGGTCCAGGCCGAGATCGTCGAGGACCGTGCGCAGCAGGTCGCCGCGCGTCTTGAGGGGGTCGGCGAGGGTGAGGGCGCTCAGGGTGCCGGCGGGCAGCAGCTGCCGCCACAGCTCGTTGAGGAGGTGGACGTAGACCTGACCGCCGGTGGACGAGCAGAAGTTGAACTCGATGAACTTCCAGCCGGAGTCGGTGAGGATCACGTCCGGCCGGCCCATGACCGTCGCGTAGGCGTTCTCGAACTCCTCGTCCGCGTAGAACTCCGTCAGCCGCTCGTCGAGCCCGAGGGCCCGGTGCCGGGACAGGCAGTCGTCGCCCAGGTGGTGCACCGCCCGCCGCAGCAGACCGGCCAGATACGCGATCGCGCCCTCCAGTTCGGCGCCCTGGGCGGCGGGCAGGACGACGGGGCCGGCCGGGGCGATCCGGTCGAACCAGAAGGTCCTGAACCCCCCGGAACTGGTGGTCGAACGCGTTGAGGAGCAGCCGGGGGGTCCGTCACATGCGGCCCCCGTACAGCCGTTGTCCGTGTGGTCGTTGACGTCGAGGTGGCGTCTTCCATGTTTTCCACTCCTGTTAGGGGGCCTGTGCGGACCGGAGGGCGGGGGCGGGCGGCGGGGCGCCGTCCTTCCCGTGGCGCGGGCGCAGCACGACGTACCCGGCGGCCGCGATCGCGCCGATCACCGCGCAGCCCGCCCACAGGGCGTCCGTGCCGTAGGTGTCGATGACCAGCCCGCTCGTCAGCGGTGCGACGAAGCCGCCGAGGGCCCAGGTCAGGACCATCACGCCCTCGTACCGGCCGCGTGCGTGCTCCGGGGCCATGGCGGGCACCTGCGCCTCGCTGGTGGGGACGTAGACGATCTCGCCGAGGGTGTAGACGACGGCGGCGCAGCAGTACAGCAGCACCGTCTCGGCCTGGGCGTTGAGCACCGAGCTGAGCGCCACCAGCAGCGCCCCGGCGGCGAGCACCCGGGCGGCGGGCCGGTGCTGGGTGAGGCGGGTGACGGCGAGCTGGAGGGTGACGATCATGACGCCGTTGACCCCGGCCACGATGCCGTACTGCGCGGTGGAGAGGCCGGATTCGGCGATGGACAGCGGCAGTGCCATGTGCCGCTGCGTGAACACGGTGACCACCAGCAGGTTCAGCCCGACCAGGCACATGAACCGGCGGTCGCGGAGCACAGCGGCCGGGGACACGCGCGGGACGGCGGCTGCCTTCGTGGATGCCTCCTCCGTACGGCACTCGGCGGGCACTTCCGTGCGGTGCTTCGTGGGCCGGGGCTGAGGCCGGGGCCGGGTCTCGGGGATCTTCCAGAAGACCAGCACCGCGCACAGCAGCGTGGTCGCCGCGTCCACCACGAACAGCGTCAGATAGCCGAAGGCGGCCAGGGTGCCCGCCGACAGGGCGGAGACCGAGAACCCCAGGTTGAGCGCCCAGTAGTTGAGCGAGTAGGCCCGGGGCCGGGACTCCGCGGGGACCAGGTCGGCGAGCATCGCCCCGATCGCGGGCTGCGACACCTTCAGCGCGGTGCCCAGCACGGTGACGCACACCGCGATCGCCACGGGCTGCTGGGCGAACCCCAGGGCCAGGGTGAAGACGGCGGCGCCCAGCTGCCCGGTGAGGAGCGTGGGCCGCCGCCCCCACCGGTCGCTGAGCGAACCGCCGATCAGTGAACCCGCCATCCCGCCGAGCCCGTACAGCGAGATCACCAGGCCCGCGAACGTGGCGGAGTACCCGCGCTCCACGGCGAGGTAGAGGGAGAGGAACGGCATCACGAAGAGGCCGAACCGGTTCACCAGGGTGGCGGCCCACAGCCACCAGAAGCCGGTGGGGAGCGGAGGATGGCGTCTCGTACGGGGATGCTTCATACGGGCACGACTCATGCGAGGACGGGCCGGACGTCCCGTCGGCCGAACTCCGCCTCCAGCGCGAGCCCGGCCCGGAACAGGTCCGCCTCGCCGAACGCGGGCCCCACGAGCTGCGCCCCGATCGGCAGGCCGTTGCCCGCGAACCCGAGGGGCAGGGACATGGCCGGGTGGCCGGTGACGCCGAACGGGATGGTCTGCATGTCGTTGGCCAGCTTCGGCGGCGGCCAGTCGGTGCCGAAGGCGTCGGTCCGGGCCGCCGTGGTCTGGCCGCACGCCGTGATCAGCAGGTCGTGGGAGGCGAAGACCCGCCGGTCGAGCGCCGCCCTGAGCCGGTCGGCCATGTGGTGGGCCCGCTGGAGCTCGTCCGGGGTGACCCCGGCGCCGGGCATCAGCTTCTGGTACGTGAAGCGGCCGAACGACCGGGGCGCGCGGCGCAGGTTCTCCTCGTGCGTGGCGAACCCCTCCGCCATCAGGATGACCCGCCCGCAGGCGTCGAAGAGTTCGTACGGGGGCAGTGCGCACTCCTCGACGACCGCGCCGAGCTTCTCCAGGTGGACCAGGGCCCGGTCGATGCTCTCGGTGATCTCCGGGAGGGTGCTGGGGTCGGAGCCGTACCAGGCCCTGGAGTACGCCACGCGCAGCCCGCGTACGTCCCCGGTCAGCGGGGTGAGGAAGTCGGGCGCCGGGGCCTTGCGGGTGCGGGGGTCCCGGGGGTCGGGGCCCGCGACCGCCTGGAGGGCGGCGGCGGTGTCGGCCACCGTCCAGGCGAGCGGCCCGAAGTGGTCCATGGAGGGCGCCAGCGGGGTGGCCCCGTGGCCGGAGACACTGCCGTACGTGGGTTTGAGGCCGACGGCCCCGCAGTGGAACGCCGGACCGCGCAGCGAACCGGCCGTGTCGGACCCGAAGGCGACCCGCAGGAAACCGGCCGCCACCGCCGCGCCCGCCCCCGACGACGAGCCGCTGGGGATGTGCTCGCGGTGCCAGGGGTTGCCCGCCGGAGGGAAGGGCAGGTCCGTGCTCGGCCCGCCGAACGCGAACTCGTACGTCGCCAGCTTGCCCAGCAGCACCGCGCCCCCGGCCCGCAGCCGGGCCTCCACCGTGCTGTCCTCGGCGGCGATGTCGTCGAGGGTGAGCCGCGAGTGGTTGGTGGTGGGCAGGCCCTCGGCGGCGAGGATGTCCTTCAGCGCGTACGGGATGCCGTGCAGCGGCCCCCGGTCGGTGCCCTCGCGCAGCTCCCGGTCCGCCCGCTCCGCGCGCCGCAGCGCGAGGTCCCGGGTGACCAGGACGAACGTGTGCAGCTCACCGTCGTACGCGTCGATGAGGCCCAGGGAGTGTTCCACCAGCTCCACCGAGGTGAGCGTCCCGGCGCGCAGCCGCGCCCCGGCCTCCGCGACGGAGAGCCCGGACAGGGTGCCGGACAGCGGTGTGCCGGACATCGGTGTGTCAGACATCGGTGGTCTCCGCTTCCCGCAGCAGGCGGTTCATCGCGCGCAGCGAACGGTTCCCGGCCAGCACCCCGGGCGCCAGGTCCGGCGGCATCTCGATGCCGCGGCGGGCGAGGGCCGCGACGAACTCCCGGTCGACGGCGGCCGTTTCCGGCTCCCCGCCGTCGGGCGGCCCCGTGGTCTCTTCCGTGCCGGCGTGTGCCACGTACGGTCTTCCCTTCCTGCGGCTGTTCGGTCAGTGGTGCGGCTGTGCCACCAGGTGGGCACAGGTGATGAGGTCCAGCGACGCGTGCCCGGTGGAGCTGAAGACGGTCGGGCGGGCGTCGATTCCGGGGTGCGGGCCGGTCTCCAGGGACTCCAGGTCGATCGCCGTACGGTGGATCTCCCCGGCCTCGGCGACGGCGATCTCCAGGTTCTCGACGACGAGCGTGGCGGCTTCCAGGAGCGGACGGGACAGCTCCCGTGACTCCGTGGTGTGCGCGCCCATGCAGTTGACGTGCACGTGCGCGGGGAGCTCGTCGGCGATCGGCAGCGGCTGTACGGAGGTCGTCGCCGTCGAGATGACGTCCGCCCCCGAGGTCGCCGCCTCGGCCGACGCGCTGACCACGGCCCGTACGCCCGGGTCGGCGCGCCGGATGCGCTCGCACAGGATCTCGGCGTGCCCGGGGGTGCGGGAGTGGACCCGTACCTCGGTGACCGGGCGTACCGCCGTTACCCCGAGGTACTGCTGCCACGCCTGCACCCCCGATCCGACGATCCCGAGGACGGTGCTGCCCGGGGCCGCGCAGCGGTCGGTGACCAGCGCCGTCACGGCCGCGCACTTGAGGTTGGTGACGGCCGCGCCGTCCAGCACCCCGAGGAGCTCCCCGGTCGTGGTGGAGAACACCGGGACCACGGACGTCACGGTCGGGCCCGGGCCGTCGGTGATGGTGGCGGTCTTGTTGACGCACAGCCCGTGGTCGGCGCTGACGGCGGGCATCGACAGGAACCGGGCGCCGCGGCCGTCGTCGACGACCTGCCGCAGCGGTACGGCCATCCGCCGCACCGCGCCGCCGCGCAGGCTCTCCCGCATCAGCGCGGCCACCGCCACCACGTCGGCCACCCCGTGCTCCGGGGCGGCGGCGCCCGTCAGGAAGCCGGTGCCGGTGATCGTCATGTGAGCTCCGCCAGTACGTCGAGGAGGTCCGCGGCGAACCGTTCGGTCAGCTCCGTCGGCATGTCGCCGCGCAGCATCATCCGCACGCCCGCCTGTCCCTGCGCCACGATCGGGAAGAACATCGCGGAGCAGTAGTAGCCGCGCCGGTAGAGCTCGGTCGACAGCCGTACCGCCCGGTCGTTGTCGCCGACGGTGACGAACTTGATGTGCGATCCGGCGCCCCGCAGCCCGTGGTCGCGCAGCCGCTCGTCGAACAGGGCGATATTGTCGGCGAGTTGCCGCTGCCGCAGGCCGAGCTCCGGGCTGCGGTGGACCTCCAGGGCCCCCAGGGCGGTGCCGACGGCGGCGGTCCGCAGCCCCTGGGACCAGGCCAGCGGCCCCGACCGGTAGAGGAAGTCGAACACCTCGCGGTCGCCGAGCATGGCGATGCCGCCGGTGCTGCCGAACGCCTTGGCGATCGAGGCGACGATCACCGTACGGGGACCGAGGGTGTCGAACACGGTCCGCGCGTACCCCTCCCCGCGCCCGCCCACGGCCGACAGCGCGTGGGAGTCGTCAAGGTAGACGAACAGGCCGTATCTGTCCTGGAGTTCCTTGATGCCCTTCAGGTCCGCCTGGCCTCCGGTGGAGTAGACACCTTCGGCGACATACGCCACCCGGGGGTACCGCTTGCAGACGTCCTCCAGGAACTGCATGTCGTTGTGCGGACAGGTCAGCACCAGGGTCTCGTCGGCGAGGACGGGCTTGAGGAAGTTCAGCGAGAAGTGCGCGAACCGGTCGAAGACCACGACGAGAGGCTCACCGTCGGTCAGATGGCCGGAGGCGAGCAGCGGCAGGATCGCCGAGCTGAGCACCCCGCAGGAGACCGACGGCAGCACATGGGCGCCGAAGTGCGCGGAGAGCTCCTCCTCCAGCCTTTCCATGATGCCGAGCCGAATCCGGAACTCGCCCATGGACAGCCCGGTGATCGCCTCCTCCGCCAGGGCGGCGCGCCCGGCCTCGACCACCGTGGGGTGGCTGTTGAGCCCCAGGTACGAGCAGGAGGACAGGTTGGCGAACTCGTGCCCCGTACGGGTGTCGCGCAGCCGGTTCTGCCCGTCGACCGCCTCGACCACGAGGCCGAGCATCCCGTGCTCGCGGGACAGCCCCCACGCGGCCTCGCTGGCGGGCACCATCTTGCGGTTGTTGCGGTACCGGTGGGGCCCGGTGATGTCCTCGCTCATCGCGCCTCCGCCGCTCGGGCGCGGAGCCAGCCGCCGAGCCGGGACACGGCCTCGCGGGCCTTGGCGAGGCGCGCGTGGTGGAGGTGCCAGACGTGCACCATGCCGGGCCAGACCTCCAGCACCCCGGTCCCTCCCGCGCGCCGCAGGCCCTCCGCGAACCGCTCGGCGTCGCTGAGCAGGATCTCGCGGCTGCCCACCTGGAGGAGCACCGGGGGCAGGCCCGCGAGGTCCCCGAAGAGCGGGGAGACATACGGGTCGGTGGGGGCGGTGCCCGCCCGGTACGACGTGGACACCAGGTCCACGACGGGCTTGCTGAGCATGGGGTCCTCGTCCTCCAGGGCGCGGTAGCTCTCCCCGCTGCCCGTGAGGTCGGTCCACGGTGAGACACAGGCCGCCGCTGCGGGCAGCGGCAGCCCCGCGTCCCGCAGCCTCAGCAGCGTCGCGAGCACCAGACCGCCGCCCGCCGAGTCGCCCGCGAGGACCACGTCGGAGGCGTCGAGCCCGTCGGCGAGCACGCTCCGGTACGCGGCCACGGTGTCGTCGAGCGCCGCCGGGTGGGGGTGCTCGGGGGCCCGCCGGTAGTCGACGAAGAACATCCGGCAGCGGGCCGCGCGGGCGAGCTCCCCGACCATGTGGCCGTGGCTGCGCAGCGAGCCGTACACATATCCGCCGCCGTGCAGATAGAGCCCGGTCAGGGCGCCTTCCGCGTTCGGCGGGGTCAACAGGTGGCCGCCGTCGCGCTGTTCGACCTGGATGTCGTCGGCGATCGGTGCGCCCCACGTGTCGTAGAACGCCCGGGCGTCGTCGATGTCCGCCGGCCACTCGTCCGCCCCGAGGACCGTGAGGAGTGTGCCGAGCTCCTCGCGGTCGCCGTCGGACATGACCGGCACGGTGAACTCCGCGTGCCCGGTGTCCTCCGTGTGCCCCGTGTCCTCCACCCGTCCGGCCGACGTCGTCACTGGTCCGTCCCGACCGGGGCGACACCGCGGTGGTAGCGCTCGCGCGCGGCCTCGTCCGGCACCTGGAGGCTGGGCTGCGGGATCTCCAGCCGGTAGTGCCGGTACCACTTCGCCAGCTCGACGCCCTCCGCGAACTGGTACTCCAGGTGCCGGATCGGTCGCCGCGCGGGCCGGGTCGGGTCGGCGGGGCGGGGCTCGGAACCGGCGTGCGCGAGGCCGCCCTCCACCTCGTTGAGCAGGACGACCATGACCAGGTCGGCGGAGAGGTCGGCGTCCACGGCGGACGCGTACCGGGCGAGGATCGGCTCGGCGTGCTCCTCCTTGACCGCCACGTTGTAGCTGTGCGGCATCAGCTCCAGCAGGTCGGCGGGGGCGACGCCGTTGTCCCGGCAGTAGGCGCGGGTGTCGCAGACCATCGGGGTGCCGTCGGTGATGTTGGTGTTGGGGCCGTAGATGTTCCCGATGAACGGGGTGGCGGCGTCGAAGTGCACGCACTTGGTCGTCAGGAACTCGCGCTCGGTGGTGTGGTCGCCGTTGGGCGTGAAGTGGGTGTTCTTGTTGTACCCGTCGACGTCCATCCCGGCGATGCGGTCGTAGTCCATCGAGACGGGGCTGAACCGGGAGACCTCGACGTGCTCGCCGAAGCCGCGGAACAGCGACTCCAGGTAGTCGCGGCCGATCGCGGCATCCTGCTCCTTGTGGACGTCCAGCCCGTGCTGCGCCAGGGTCTTGGCGACGCCGTGGCAGACGGCGACGCCCTCGCCCTCGGCGACCAGCCGCACCAGTTCCCCTACGAGCCCGTCCCCGACGGCCCGGAGCCGGCCGTCGGTCAGCTCGGTGCGGTGGGCGGAGACGTCGATGACGGCGTGCTGCGGAAGCTTCTTCACGGTGATCTCCCTGGCTACTTGGCGTTGCTGGTACGGGTGTTGGCGCGGGTGATTCCGGCGTTTCCGGCGGTCCCGATCCCGGTCCCGGTGGCGGGCGCGTGGAGCTGGAGCATGCGCTGGGCCCGCAGCACGAACGGCGGGGCGAGCACCCGGTCCTCCTCGACGGCGAAGCCGTAGGGCGTGGAGTTGTAGTCCTCGACCACGCTGCGGTACTCGGCGATCTTCTCCGGGGAGACGGTGAACGTCTCGGCGATGGTGTCGACCTGCCGGGGGTGGATGGCCGCCTTGCCGGTGAACCCGGCGTCCCGGGCCGCCCGGCACTGCTCCGCGACGACGTCGAGGTCGTGCAGCTCGAAGGAGTTGGTGTCGATGGCGGGGATGCGGTACTTGGCCGCGGCGGCGCAGAGCTGGGCCCGCGCGTGGTCGAGGTAGAAGGCGTTCTCGGCGTAGAGGTCGGCCGTCAGGTCCGCCTGGCCGAAGCACAGTCCGTCACTGACGGCGGCGATCCCGACGGCGTTGTCGACGGCGTCGACGGTCTCGATGAAGCTGCAGATCTGCGGCGGGTTCGTGGTGTGCGACAGCAGCGACCGGTAGACGGCCACATCGCCGGGGCCGGAGATCTTCGGGATGAAGACCACGTCGACCGGTACGCCGCCGATGGTGGCGTCCATCTCGATCAGCGCCTGCAGGTCCGCCAGACCGTCGGGGGTCGCGATGGTGGTCACCCGCAGGCCGAGCGCGGGCAGCCCGGCCCCGGTGAGATCGAGGTCCTTCTGCGCCAGCAGGGCGCGGGCCTCGGCCTTCCTGGCCGGGTGGATGGAGTCCTCCAGGTCCAGGACCAGGATGTCGGCACGGACCCGGCCGGGCCGGGCGACCGACGCCAGCAGCAGCGCCGGGGTGTAGAGCAGGCTCGCGTACGACTTCACTGCGCGTCTTCCCTTCCGAACAGGAGGTTCATCTTCTGGAGGGAGTAGTCCTCGTAGCGGATGGGCTCGTACTTCGCGGGGCGGTCCGCCGCGAACTTGGGGAAGCACTCGATGACGGTGTCGTCGTTGGCCAGCTTGAAGAAGACGATGGACTGCCGCCGCCGGTCGGCGAGCCGGACCCGGTGCGGTGTCGACACGTACTCGTCGTTCGACCAACGGGCCATCAGGTCGCCGATGTTGACGATGAAGCTGTCCCGTTCCCGGACGTCGATGTCCAGCCAGCGGCCGGAGCGGTCCTGGAGCTGGAGGCCCGGCCCGTCCTGGGTGAGCAGGGTGATCAGCGTGCCGTCGGTGTGCTGCCCCATGCCCTGGTCGTTCAGGAACTCGGGGTCGACCCCGGGGTACAGGTGCGAGCGGAGGGAGTCGTTGGAGGTGTTCGTCCGGGTGGCGAAGAAGTCCCGGGGCAGGTCCAGGGCGAGCGCCAGCAGCTCGGCGATCCGGCCCGCCACGGTCTCGCAGGCGGCGAAGTACCGCTTCAGGGAGGCCCGCAGCTGCTCGCCCAACTCGTCCTTGGGGAAGGGGAGTTCCTCGTCGTCGTCCAGGATCAGCCGTCCGGTGCTGAACTTCTCGACGTAGTCCGAGGGCATCCCCGGCTTACCGGTGTAGGCGTACGCGTTCTCGGAGAGCAGGGCGCTGTACCCGTACGGGCTGTAGTCGTTGTCGCCGCGCGCGGTGGAGGTCTGCATCGGGAACGCGTGCTTGGTCTCCAGCGGGAGGCCGAAGAAGCGCAGCGAGGTCTCGTAGGCGTCGTCGAAGACCTCGCGGGCGATGCCGTGTCCGCGGACGACGAAGAACCCGGTCTGCCTGCAGGCGTCGGATATCTCCTCGGCGGTCTTCTGCTCGTGGCCGGGACGCTCCGGGTCCAGGTCGATGACCGGAATCATTGCTCTGCCTCCTGTGTGGGGACGAGGATCGTCCGCTCGAACTCGATCACCGACACGCCGTCCTGGTTCCGGCCCACGGTGTGGACGGTCACGATCCCCTGGTCGGGGCGGGTGCCGGACTCGCGGCGGGAGACGATGCGGGTCTGGGCGTAGAGCGTGTCGCCCACGAACACCGGGGCGGTCAGCCGCACCTTGTCCCAGCCGAGGTTGGCGACGCACTTGGCGCTGATGGTGGAGACGGTCATCCCGTTGACGATCCCGAAGGTGACCAGGCTCGAGACGACGATCTTGCCGAACTGGGTCTGCTCGGCGTAGACGGCGTCGATGTGCAGCGGGTGCTGGTTGAGACAGAGCAGGGAGCTCCACACGTTGTCGGTCATGGTGATGGTCCGGCCGGGCCGGTGCTCGATCACTTCGCCGGGTACGTAGTCCTCGTAGAGCATCCCGCTGTCCTCCCGGTAGATACCGGGGCCGACCGTGCGGAAAGAGTGGTTCTTCACTGGTCTCCTCCGTGCAGGCCCGCCCGGAGCAGCGCGGAACGGGCGGATCTGTGGGCCGCGTCGGCGGCGGTGGCGGCCTGGCCGAGTCCCCAGACGGTGCGGCCGCCCTTGTCCAGGGCCACCAGGCAGGTGACCGGTGCGCCGGTCGCCGCCGCCGTGCCGGTGAAGCGGGGCGGGGTGAACCCGACGCCGTGCTCGGCGGCGAGCCGGGTGAGGGCCTCGGAGCCGTCGTCGGTACCGCTGCCGCCGGTGCCCTCCTCCCCGGCGGGCGGTGCGGGCGAATCGTCCAGGCAGTACGTCTCCCGGAGCAGCCGCCAGATCTCCGCCGGTTCCAGTTCGCGCCCCAGGGCGTCGGCGGCGGACTGGACCACCGCTGCGAAGTCCCGCCGCAGGTCCACCGGCAGATCGACCCCCCAGCCTGCCTTGAGCACGTAGGCGATACCGCCCTTGCCCGACTGGCCGTTCACCCGGATGATCGCCTGGTAGTCGCGGCCGACGTCCTTCGGGTCGATGGGCAGATAGGGGACCTGCCAGGGCAGCTCGCCGACGTCCCTGCCCTCCCGTTCGGCCCGGTCGGCCAGCGCGGCCAGCCCCTTGGCGATGGCGTCCTGGTGGGTGCCGGAGAAGGCGGTGTAGACCAGCTCGCCGACGTAGGGGTGGCGGGGGTGCACGGGCAGCCGGTTGCACTGCTCGACGGTCTTGCGGACGGCGTCGATGTCGGAGATCTCCAGCTGCGGGTCGACCCCGCTGCTGAACAGGTTGAGCGCGAGGGTCACCAGGCAGACGTTGCCGGTGCGTTCCCCGTTGCCGAACAGGGTGCCCTCGACCCGGTCGGCCCCGGCGAGCAGGGCCAGTTCCGCCGAGGCGACGGCGGTGCCCCGGTCGTTGTGCGGGTGGACCGAGAGGATGATCCCGTCCCGCCGGTCGAGATTGCGGTGCATCCACTCCACCTGGTCGGCGAAGACATGGGGCGAGTGGGTCTCCACGGTGGTCGGGAGGTTCAGCACCAGCGGCCGGCCGGCCGTGGCGTCGACGACCTCCGCGACCCGGTTCGCGATCTCCAGGGCGAGTTCCGGCTCGGTCAGGTTGAAGGTCTCCGGCGAGTACTCGAACCGGATGTCGGACCCGGGCTCGCGCTCCGCCAGGCGCACCAGGTGCTGTGCGCCCTCGACGGCCATGCGGACGACCTCGCGCTCCGACATGCCGAACACGACCTCGCGCCACAGGCAGGCCGTCGCATGGCACAAATGCACCACGGCCCGTTCCGCTCCGCGAATCGAGTCGAAGGTCCGCTCGATGAGTTCCGGGCGGGCCGGTGTGAAAACCGAGACGGTGACGTCGTCCGGAATTCCGTCCTTGGTGACCAGCTCGCGGACGAAATCGAAATCGTGCGCACTGGCCGCCGGATATCCGATTTCTATGTCCTTGAAACCGGTCGCCACGAGCAGGTCGAACATCTGCTGCTTCCGGTGCATGTCCATGGGGTCGGCCAGCGCCTGGTTCCCGTCCCGCAGATCGACCGACGCCCAGATCGGGGCGCGGTCGAGCCTGCCGTCCGGCCACTGCCGTGACCAGCCCGAAGTGGGAGAGACGGCGTCCCGCGCATAGCGGTGGAACGGCATGGACGACGGGCGTTGCGGAATTCCCCGGAACTCTCGGGAAAAAGACAATGGTGTTCCCCCCTGTGCTTCCAGGCTGAGCTTTCCTGTCTTTCTCGGCGCTCCGAGGCTAGGGAGCGCCGGGCCTCGTGGGGAAGTGGACCGTCCTCTATACCTGACCCTGGAATCAGACTATTCGGACATCGGGGCGATTCCGGTGGACCGCGTGGTTGACGCCGCATGTTTTGTCACTAGGGTTTCGCATGTATTGCGGCACCAATTCACCGCCCGGGCGCACTCACGCGAAGCCGTACGCACTCCCGCGTACGCACGCGTACTTCCGCGCACTCATGCGAAATGGCAGGCCATGGCCGAATCCACCAGTTGCGACAACCGCACGTCGGACAGCGGCGGCGCGGTCCTGCGGCCCGGCCGTGTCCTGGCGGTGGCCTGCATGGCGCACGGGATGATCGTCGTCGACACCAGCATCGTCCATGTGGCGATCCCGGCGATCCGCGAGAGCCTCGACGCGAGCCTCCCGACGATGCAGTCCGTCGTCACCTCGTACGTGGTCGTCATCGCCGGCCTGATGCTGGCCGGGGCCGCGGCGGTGGGGCACTACGGCGCGGTGCGGATGTTCCGGCTCGGGGTCGTGCTGTTCGGGGTGACCTCCGCGCTCTGCGGCCTCGCCCCCAACGGCCCCGTGCTCGTCGCCATGCGGGCGGCCCAGGGGCTGGGGGCGGTGCTGGTCATGCCCGCCACCCTGGTGATGCTCACCGACACCTACCGGGAGCCCGGAAAACGCGCCAAGGCCATCTCCATCTGGTCGATGGTCGCCGGGAGTCCGGTCGCCTTCGGCCCCACGCTCGGCGGCGCCCTGGTCGAGACGGTGGGCTGGCGCAGCATCTTCTGGATCAACGTGCCCATCGTCCTGGTCGTGCTGTGGCTCTCGGCCCGGCACATGCCCCGGGGCGAGCGGTCGGGCACCCGGGAACCGCAGGACGTGCCGGGCCAGTTGCTGTCCGTCGTCTTCCTCGGCGGCCTCGCGCTGGCGCTCGCCGAGGGCCAGGAGGCCGGGTGGACCCGGCCCCTGCCGCTGGTGGCGGCGGCGGTGGCCGTGGTCGCGTTCGCCGCCTTCGTGGTCCGGCAGCGCGCCTACGCGTACCCGATGATTCCGGGGGACCTGTTCCGGGCCCCCGGGTTCCGCGGTTACGTCACGGTCGGCCTGCTGCTCTTCGTCGGCTACAACGGGCTGATGTTCACGCTCAGCGTGTTCCTCCAGCAGGTGCGCGGCTACGACCCCGTCACCGTCGGCCTGTTCTTCCTGTCCTCCGCCCTGCCGATCACCTTCATGCCGCTGGCGGCGGGGCGCTTCGCCACCAAGTACGGGGACCGGGCGGTGCTGGCCGCGGGCATCCTGCTGTCCCTGCTCGGCGCGGTGGTGCTGGCCGGATTCGGCGGCGACACCCCGGTCGGCACCTGCGCCGGGCTGGCGCTGATCGGGTTCGGCTTCGGCCTGGTGACCGTGCCGCAGATCACCCTGACCCTGGCCGCAGCGCCGGAACACCGCTCGGCCATCGCCTCCGGGCTGATGTCGGCGGGCCGGTCGACCGGCTCCCTGATCGGGGTCGCCCTGCTCGCCGGTCTCCAGTCCGGAGGCGGCATCGCCGCACCGGCGTTCGCCCTCATCGCTGTCTACGCCCTGATGGGCCTGGCCGCCTGGCTCGGCGGCCGGGCCCGGGCCCGGCCCGCCGCCACCGGCCACCGGAAGGGCTGACCGCCCCCACCGGCCGATCCCGCGTCCGTTCCCTCGTACTCCCACCCACCGGAGCATTCATGACGGAGCATCAGGCACCCCACGACATCGCGTCCAGGATCGCGGCGCTCCACGCGGGCGACCCCGAGTTCGCCCGGGCCGTCCCGTCCCCCGACGTCGCCGACGCCATCGGCCGCCAGGACGGCCTCACGGGGGCCATCGCCGCCGCCATGCACGGGTACGCCGACCGCCCGGCCCTCGCCCGCCGGTCCTACCGCCTCGTCCGCGACCCCGCCACCGGCCGCCGTACCCGCGAACTCCTCCCTGTATTCGAGACGTTGACCTACGCCGAGCTCTGGCAACGGGTCGGCCGACTGGCGGCGGCCTGGGCCCACGGCGGGGGAGGCCCGCGCGCCGAGGGGGCCCACGGCGCGAGCGGCCTGCGCGCCGAGGAGTTCGTCGCGACCCTGGGGTTCACCGGGGTCGACTACGCCGTCATCGACCTGGCCTGCATGTATCTGGGCGCGGTGTCGGTGCCGCTGCCCACCGGTTCGTCCGCCGCGCGACTGGCCCCGGTCGTCGCCGAGACGGGGCCGAGGATTCTCGCGGCCGACACCGGCTCGCTCGACGCGGCGGTCGGCGCCGTCCTGGCCTCCGACTCCATCGAGCGCCTGGTGGTCTTCGACTACGACCCCCAAGTGGACGAAGAACGCGAGGCGTTCGAGGCGGCCGTCGCCGCACTGGCGGGACGGGCCGAGGTGGTCCCGCTGGCGGACGAGGTGGACCGGGGGGCCCGGCTGCCGGGCGTGGACCCGTACGAGGACGGCGACCCCGACCGGCTGGCCGGGCTGATCTATACCTCAGGGAGCACGGGCACCCCCAAGGGCGCCATCTTCACCGCCGCCATGCTCACGAGGATGTGGCAGAACGCCCGGGGCGGGCTCAACGCCGGGGGCGGCAGCGGCACTCCGGTGTTCGTGCTGCACTTCATGCCGATGAGCCACGTCAACGGCCGCGCCTGGCTGGTCAACGGCCTGGCCGCGGGCGGCACCGGCTACTTCGCGGCCCGCGGCGACATGTCGACGCTGTTCGAGGACATCCGCCTGGCGCGCCCCACGGTGCTCAGCCTCGTGCCGAGGATCTGCGACATGGTGTACCAGCGCCACCAGCTGGAGGCCGACCGCATCGGCCGCACCGGCACCCCCCGCCCCGAGGCCGAGGCAGCCGCCTCCGCCCTGGTCCGGGACTCCCTGCTCGGCGGCCGGATCGTCTTCGCCCTCTGCGGCAGCGCGCCCCTGTCGGAGGCGATGCACACCTTCACGGCCGCGCTCCTCGGCACCCCGATCATCGACTGCTACGGGTCGACGGAGACGACCCGGGCCATCGTTGTCGACCAGCAGATACGCCGCCCGCCGGTGACCGACTACCGGCTGGCGGACGTCCCCGAACTCGGCTACTTCAGCACCGACAAGCCCTACCCCCGGGGCGAGTTGCGGGTGAAGTCGGTCGGACTGTTCCCCGGCTACTACCGGCAGCCCGAGACCACCGCCCGCGCTTTTGACGAGGACGGCTACTACCGGACCGGCGACGTCTTCGCCGAGACCGCGCCCGGCCGCCTGGTCTACGTCGACCGCACGAACAACGTGGTGAAGCTGTCCCAGGGCGAGTTCATCGCCGTGTCCGGTCTGGAGGCGCTGTACACGACGAGTCCGTACATCGCGCAGATCTATGTGTACGGCAGCAGCGAGCAGGCGTTCCCGCTGGCGGTGGTGGTCCCCGACGCCGAGCGCCTGGGGGAGGCCGACGACGACACCGTACGGGCCGCGGTCCTGGACTCCCTGCGCGAACTCGCCCACGGCGCGGGCCTGAACGCGTACGAGATCCCGCACGACGTCCTCGTGGAGCGGCAGCCGTTCACCCTCACGAACGGGCTGCTGTCGGGGGTCGGCAAGCTCCTGCGGCCGGTGCTGAAGGAGCGGTACGGACCGCGGCTGGAGCGGCTGTACGCGGACATCGCGAGCGGCCGGGCGGGCCGGATCGCGGCCCTGCGGGCGGCGGGCCGGGAGGTCACCCCGCTGGAGGCGGTCCGTACCGCCGCGCAGATCACCCTCGGCTGCCCCGCGTCGCTGGTGCGGGACGAGGCCGCCTTCACGGATCTGGGCGGCGACTCCCTGTCGGCGCACACCTTCTCGACCGTCCTGGAGCAGATCCTCGACGAGGAGGTGCCCATCCAGGTCATCCTTCAGCCCTCCTCGACCCTGGCCCACATAGCCGACCGCCTGGCCGCCGCGCGCGCCGCTCGGGAACCGCGCCCCACCTTCGCCTCCGTGCACGGAGCCGGAGCGCACGAGGTACGGGCCGCCGACCTGACCCTCGACCGCTTCGTCGCCCCCCGGCTCCTGACCGCCGGGCGCGGAGCGCGCAAGGACCCGGCCGACGTCCGGAACGTCCTGCTCACCGGGGCGACCGGGTACCTCGGGCGGTTCCTGGCGGTGGAGTGGCTGCGGCGCGCCGAGGAGACGGGCGGCCGGCTGACCTGTCTCGTCCGGGCCGCCGACGACGGGGCCGCACGGCAGCGCGTACGGGAGTGCCTGCGCGCCGCGTCGGCCGACGGCACGGACCGTACCGACGGAACCGACCCCGTCGTACGCGCCGAGGCGTCCGGCACCGACCGCACCGACCGCACCGACCGCACCCATGGCACCGACTGGTTCGACACCGTCGCGGAGAAGCACCTGACGGTCCTGGCCGCCGACCTGTCGGCGCCCCGGCTGGGTCTGGCGGAGGCGGTCTGGGAGGAGCTCGCCGAGCAGACCGACCAGATCGTGCACGCGGCGGCGCTGGTCAACCATGTCCTGCCGTACCAGCGGCTGTTCGCGCCGAACGTCGTCGCGACGGCGGAGCTGATCGAGCTGGCGCTCACCGGCCGGGCGAAGCGGTTCGCCCAGGTGTCGACGGTGGCGGCGGCGCTGCTGCCCGACGGCTCGTTCCTCGACGAGAGCGCCGACATCCGCACGGCGTACCCGGTGCGGAGCCTGGACGGGTCCGACGCGAACGGCTACGCCACGAGCAAATGGGCCGGTGAGGTCCTGCTGCGCGAGGCGCACGAGCGGACGGGCCTGCCGGTCACCGTGTTCCGGCCGGACATGGTCCTGGCCCACCGCACCCTGCCCGGCGAGCTGAACCTGACCGACCGGTTCAGCCGACTGCTCCTGACCGTCCTCACCACCGGCATGGCCCCGCGCTCCTTCTACGAGCTCGACCGGGACGGCGGCCGTCAACGGGCCCACTACAGCGGCCTCCCGGTCGACTTCACCGCGGCGGCGATCACCGCGCTCAGCGCGGAGGACGGGAGCGGCGACGACGGGTACGTCACCTACAACACGGTCAACGCCCACGACGACGGCATCTCCTGGGACGCGTTCGTGGACTGGCTGATCGACGCGGGCCACCCCATCACCCGGTTCGACGACCACCGGCAGTGGCACATGCGCACCGAGGCGGCCCTGCGCGGCCTGCCCGACCACCAGCGCAGGCTGTCGCTGCTGCCGCTGATGCGCGCGTACGCCCGGCCGGGCGCACCGAGGCCGGGCTCCGCCGTACCGGCCGCACGGTTCAGCACGGCGGTGGGCACGTCCGGCGCGGGCGGGGCCGAGGGCGGCGTACCGTCCCTCACCCCCGCGTTCATCGCCAAGTGCGTGGCCGACCTGAGACGGCACGGCCTGCTCTGACACAGGATGTTCGAGGAGTGCTCAGCAGTGCGCGGCCGCGATCTCCTCGAGGACGCGCGGGGGCGCGGAGAAGAACCCGGACTCCCGCGGGTAGTGGACCACGATCTCGGTGAAGCCCAGCTCCGCGCACCGCCCCGCCACCTCCGCGAACGCCTGCGCGGACTCCATCGTGGGCAGCAGGGAGAACCCGGTCAGCAGCGTACGGCCCAGGGACTTCGGGTCCCGGCCCTCCCGCTCGCACGCCGCGTCCAGCTGTTCCCTGCGCCGCGCGAGCACGGACCAGGTCCAGGACGCGGTCCGTTCGGGCCTCGGCACGTCCCCCTGGTCGGTGACGACCCACGAGTCGCCGTACCGCGCGACGGCCGCCATCCCCAGCGGACCGTTCGCCGCCAGGACGAAGGGGACCCTGGGCCGCTGTACGCAGCCCGGCTCCAGCCGGGCGTCGATCGCCTCGTAGTACCGGCCGAGGAAGGTGGTCCGCATGCCACCGTCGGGGGTTCGGGTCAGCAGCCGGTCCAGGAGCTCCACGGACTCGCGGAACCGGCCGCCGCGTTCCTGCACCGACCAGCCCTTGCCGCGCTCGCCCTGGCCGAGCACGAAGGCGTCGGCGTCCGGCGACCCCGCGCCGAAGCCGAGGACGAAGCGGCCCTCGCTGATGGAGTCCAGCGTGATGACGTCATGGGCGAGGGGGACCGGGTGGCGGTAGTTCGGCGAGGTCACCAGCGTGCCGAGCCTGATCCGCGAGGTGACCCCGGCGGCGGCCGTCAGCGTGGGCAGCGCCCCGTACCAGGCACTGTCCGGCAGTCCGGCCCAGGTGATGTGGTCGTAGCTGTAGGCGGCGTGGAAGCCCAGCTCCTCGGCGTGCCGCCAGCTCGCGGACGCCTCCCGGAACGGACGGTCGGGCAGGATACAGACGCTGATGCGCACGACGGACTCCAGATTCCTTGCTTCCGCTCCCCGGGCGCTCCCGACAGTACTGACCCCCCGCCCCGGCGCGGAGCCAGGAAAGCACTGGACCGTACCCTTGAATCCGGCCAATGCGCTCAATCCAGCCACCCCGGGATGCCTCGCGGCCCCACCCGCCCTCCTCGCCTTGGCTCCCCGCCCCCGCCCGCATAACGTCACGCGTACCGAGCCAGCGCGAGAAAGGCCCCCCGTGCCGCACACCGACGAGCGTGCCCACCACATTCACGCCCTCCTCACCGCCCCCGGCGCCCCCTTCGCCGTGGTGCGGGGCGAGCGGGGGACGCTGGAGTACGCCGACGGGCCGCGCACGCTCCGGGAGTTCATCGAGACGACCTGGGCGTACGGTGACACCGCCTTCCTGATCGCGGGCGAACGGCGTTACTCGTACGGGGAGTTCTTCGCCGCCGCGTCCGCGCTGGCCGTCCGGCTGAGCCAGGAGTACGGGCTGCGCCCCGGCGACCGGGCCGTTATCGCGATGCGGAACCACCCCGAGTGGCAGATCGCCTTCTGGGCCGCCCAGTTGGCCGGACTCGTCGCCGTACCGCTCAACTCCTGGTGGACCGAGGCCGAGTTCCGTCACGCCCTCGACGACTGCGAGCCCGGGGTGCTGCTCGTGGACGGGGAGCGGCTGGAGCGGGTCGCGGGGTGGGCGCGGCGGAGCGGGACGCGCGTGGTGCTGTTCCGGGGCCTTCCCGGGGAGCACCAACTCCCGGGCGCCGCAAGCGTCGAGCAGTACGGGCTTCCCGACGGTGTACGCGTCGAGCGGTACGAGGACCTCCCCGCGCCCGATCCGCTGGCCGCGCCGCCGGACGTGGAGCCCCGGCCGGAGGACGACGCCACGATCCTCTACACCTCCGGCACCACCGGCCGCCCCAAGGGCGCCGTGGCCACCCATCTCGCCCAGGCCGGGGCCGCGCTCAACCCCCGCTACCAGGCGGCCTACTCCGCGCTCGGAAGGGACGCCGTCCCCGGCACGGCACCCGCCCCCGTCTCGCTGATGACGTTCCCCTTCTTCCACGTGGCCGCGTTCACCAGCTTCTACGGGGTGATGGCGGCGGGCGGCACCCTCGTCCTGATGGACAAGTGGGACGCGGACGAGGCCCTCCGGCTCATCCGTACCCACGGCGTCACCCACTTCGCGGGGGTGCCGACGACCGCCCTCCAGCTCCTGGACGCCGCCGAGCGCACGGGCGACGAGCCGGGCGGCCTGACCCTGTTCAGCACCGGCGGCGCCCCGGCCCCGCCCGCCCTGGTCGCCCGCCTCACCGCCCGGTACGGCGAACGCGTCGAGCCCCGCAACGGGTACGGCCTCACCGAGACCAGCGGTGGCGTCCTCGCGAACATCGGCGCCGAGTACCGCGCCGACCCCGGTGCCGTCGGCCGCCCGACCCCCGTGACCGAGGCCCGGATCGCCGGGGCGGCGGGTCAGGAGCTGCCGGAGGGGGAGGTGGGGGAGCTGTGGCTGCGCGGGCAGTCGCTGTTCCGCGGCTACTGGCGCGACCCGGCCGCGACCGGGGAGGCGTTCCGGGACGGCTGGTTCCGTACGGGGGACCTCGCCGTACGGCGCGAGGGGCGCATCGCGGTCGTCGACCGGCTCACGGACATGGTGATCCGGGGCGGCGAGAACGTGTACTGCGTCGAGGTCGAGGGCGTCCTGCACGACCACCCCGACGTGCTCGACGCCGCCGTCCTCGGCCTCCCGCACCCGGTGCTGGGGGAGGAGGTCGCGGCCGTCGTCCGGCTGCGTCCCGGCGCGGGGACCACCGCCGACGCCCTGCGCGAGCACGTGGGCCGGTCCCTCGCCGGGTTCAAGGTCCCGGCCCGGGTGCTGTTCACCGGGGAGCCGCTTCGGCGCAACGCGGCCGGGAAACTCCTCAAGCGCGAACTCCGGACCGCCGCGCTCGCCCGCACCCCGCAGCCGCCGGACGGCCGTACGTCCGGATGATCCGTACGGCCACTGCCCGCCTCACGCCGGACCGCCTCACGGCCGGGGCGACCGCGCCCGCCGGACGACGTCACGGCCGGGTGATCCGCACCCGGTAGTTGCCGTTGCCGTCCTCGTCGAGCACGGAGATCCGTACGCCGTTGGCCCGGTCGGTGAACGTCTGGCCGGGCCGGAACGGCGCGTCCGACAGTTCCGCGTGCACGTTGGGCCGCCGGGTGCAGCCGCCGCTGTCCTGGGTGGCGTCGGCGACGGAGACCGGGCCCTGGCCGGTGTCCACGTCGGAGCTGACCTTGTAGATCAGCACCCCGGGGCGGCAGACCGCCTCGTCGTTGCCCGCCTCCGTACGGACCTCCACGGCATAGCCGGACTGGGCGCTCAGTGGGACGAAGGCGAGCTTGGTGCCGCCCTCGACGGCCAGCGGGCCGAGGGTGTGTTCGCTGGTGCCGGGCCGGGCGGCGCAGCTGATCTGCTCGTTGTCGAGCCAGCCGAGCTTCCACTTGTGCCAGCCCAGGAAGTCGTTGTTGGCGCCCCAGTCCTCGGACATGATGTCCCAGTGCCCCACCGAGCCGCCGCCCTCCATGGTGTAGAGGTCGGGCAGGCCGAAGACATGGCCGTTCTCGTGCGGAAGGACGCGGTAGCCCGTCTGCGCGTACGACCCCGAGCCGTCGTCCTGGCGGCTGTAGACGAAGGACATGTTGGCCAGCGGTACGCCGTCCGCCTGCGGGGCGTCGTCGTTGCCGGAGAAGGTCACCGACAGCACGGTGTCCAGGGCGGAGGGCCCCGCGTTGGGGGTGACCAGCACGTTGACCAGGTCGTACGCCGAGAAGTCGACGTCCGGGTCGGCGGCCTCCACCAGGTCCTCGACCAGCTGCCGGTAGCCCGGCTCGAACGGTGAGCCGCGCTCTATCCCGTACTCCGCGAACGGCATCGGCATCCGCAGCCACTCCTTGACGGGGGCCTCGGGGCGGTAGTCGAGCCGGCCGTAGGAGCTGGTCGTGAACCAGTCGGAGGTCTGCGGGAAGAACTCCGCGAACCGGTCCTCCGCCGGGTCCGTGGCCTCCGCGTCCGGGAAGTCGATCATCAGGTTGAGCGCCCGGACCTCGCCCGTGGAGCGGGCGTAACCGGGCGGGGTCGGCATCCCCAGCGACATCTGGACGCCCATGGCCGCGGCGATCCGGCAGGGGGCGACCGCGGAGTCCTGGGCGGTGGCCGCCGGGCCCGCCGTGGCCCGGCCGGTCCCGGGGAGGGTGGTGCTCGCCGATGCCATGGCCGCTATGACCAGGGCGGTCGCGCCGGTCAGGGCTATCGGGCGGCGGTGTCTGCGTATCCGGTGGCGGGGCTGCTGCATAGAGGCGCCTTCGGGGTCCGCGGCAGCCGGCCGACCCCTGGCTGCGCTCTGGCGATCAGCCTGTGCCGGGGGACCGGGGGGCGCTCGCTGGGTGCGCCGATCGGAGGATTTCCGCCGTCGGGTGGTGTGACCCAGGTCACTGGCCGAAGGGGAAATAAGCGGGGAGCCTCTCCCCGTTTGCAGAGGTGTCCCCCTGAAACGGGGGGATGGTCCCCGGTTACGGATGGGGGCCGCCCAGCCGTCCAGCCGCACACCCGAGCATTCGCACACCCGCACATCCGCACATCCGCGCATTCCGTGCATCACGAGAGAGGGAAGGGTCCGCAGCCGTGGAAACCGCCGACGACATCACCACCGCACCGGCAGCCCCGCGCCGTACGTCCCGGCCGAGGGCCGACGCGCTGCGCAACCGTGAGCGGATCGTCTCGGCGGCCCGTGAGCTGTTCGTCGAGTTCGGGCCGGACGTGGCGCTGGACGACGTCGCCCGGCGGGCGGGCGTCGGCAACGCCACGCTCTACCGGAACTTCCCCGACCGGGCCGCCCTGACCCATGAGGTCGTCCTCGCGGTCACCTCACGTACGACCCTGAGGGCCGAGGAGGCCGCCGCCGAGGAGGCCGACCCGTTCGCGGCGCTCAGCCGTTTCGTGCACGCCGCCGCCGACGAGCGGGTCGGCGCCCTGTGCCCGATGCTCTCCGGCGTCTTCGACCGGGACCACCCCGAACTGCTCGCCGCGCGCGGGCGCCTCGAAGAGGCCGTCCAGGGGCTCGTGTCGCGCGCCATGTCCGCGGGGCGGCTCCGTACCGACATCGCCGCCGGTGACGTGTTCGTCGCCCTCTCCCAGCTCACCCGGCCGCTGCCCGGCACCGCCTGCCTGGACATCGACCGCTTCACCCACCGCCACCTCCAGCTGTTCCTGGACGGGCTGGAGGCCCCGGCCCGCTCCGTACTGCCCGGATCGGCGGCGACCCTGGAGACCCTGAGGCGCCGCGACTGACGCCCGCCCGGCTCCGTAACCCCGTAAGCCCGAAGCCTTCTGAGAACTCCGTAAGTCCGACGCGAACCCCGTAAGTCCGACGCCTTCTTAAGTCCACACGTTCACGTACTCCAACTCCTCCCCTACCCCATCACGCGTACGCCGACCGACGCATGCCGGCGACTCTCCTCGCCATGCCCTCGGCGCCCTCCTCAGTCCTTAGGTGGCTACTCCCATGTCAAAAACCGCTGACGTCCCGCTGTCGAGAACGGCCGGTACCGGGCTTCCCGATCCCAGCCGCTGGAAGGCGCTGGCCTTCGTCGCGCTCGCCCAGCTGATGGTCGTCCTCGACGCGACCATCGTGAACATCGCCCTGCCCTCCGCCCAGACCGACCTCGGCATCTCCGAGGGCAACAAGCAGTGGGTCATCACCGCCTACGCCCTCGCCTTCGGCGGGCTCCTCCTCTTCGGCGGCCGGATCGCCGACCTCTGGGGCCGCAAGCGCACCTTCGTCGTCGGGCTGATCGGCTTCGCGCTGGCCTCCGCGCTCGGCGGGGCCGCCCAGAACGAGGCGATGATGTTCGGCTCCCGGGCCCTGCAAGGTGTCTTCGGGGCCCTGCTCGCCCCGGCGGCCCTCTCCCTGCTCGCCGTGATGTTCACCGACGCCAAGGAGCGCGCCAAGGCATTCGGCATCTACGGGGCCATCGCCGGTGGCGGCGGCGCGGTCGGGCTGATCCTCGGCGGCGTCCTCACCGAGTACCTGAACTGGCGCTGGACGTTCTTCGTCAACATCCCGTTCGCCGTGATCGCCGCCGCCGGTGCGTACTTCGTCATCCGTGAGCCGTCCGGCGCCCGCAACCGCTCGCCGCTCGACATCCCCGGCGTCGTGCTCTCCACGCTCGGCCTGGTCGCCCTCGTCTACGGCTTCACCCGCGCCGAGTCGGCAGGCTGGTCGGACGGGCTGACGGTCGCCATGTTCATCGCCGCCGCCGTGCTGCTGGCCGCCTTCGTCGTGACCGAGGCGCTGGTGAAGTCGCCGCTGCTGCCGCTGCGCGTCCTGACCGAGCGCAACCGGGGCGGGGTCTACCTCTCGCTGGGGCTCGCCATCATCGCGATGTTCGGGCTGTTCCTCTTCCTGACGTACTACCTCCAGATCGTGAAGGGGTACTCCCCGGTCACGACCGGCTTCGCCTTCCTCCCGATGATCGCGGGCATGATCACCGGCTCCACCCAGATCGGCACCCGCCTGATGACCCGGGTCCCGCCGCGCCTGCTCATGGGCCCCGGCTTCCTGGTCGCCGCCGTCGGCATGCTGCTCCTCACCCAGCTGGACCTGAACACCGGCTACGTGGCCGTCATCCTGCCCGGCATGCTGCTGCTCGGCCTCGGTATGGGTACGGCGTTCATGCCGGCCATGTCCCTGGCCACGCACGGCATCGAACCGCGTGACGCGGGGGTCGCCTCCGCGATGGTCAACACCTCGCAGCAGGTCGGCGGCGCCATCGGTACCGCCCTGCTGAACACCATCGCGGCGGGTGCCACCACGGCGTACGTCGCCGACCACGCGGCCCGCGCCACGGACCCGGAGCTCCTGGAGCTCCAGGCCATGGTCAGCGGCTTCGCCAGTGCGATCTGGTGGGCGGTCGGCATCCTCGTCGCCGCCGCCGTGATCGCGACCGTACTGATCAACACCGGCCGCCCGGGAACGGGCGCGTCCGGCGGGGGCGGAAACGCCGAAGGGATCGAGGGCGCCGAGGGCGCCGAGGACGAGTTCCGGATTCCGGTCGTCGCCCACTGACGCCACCGAGGCCCCCTGAGGGAGTCGAGCTGCCCTGGTTCCGCCGCTCAGCGGAGCCAGGGCAGATCCGCGTCCGTACCCTCCGGTTCGAGCCCGCTGGCGAGCACCCGCATGATGTCGCCGAGGCTGCGCACCTGCTCGGGGGTGAGCCGGTCGAACATCGCCTGCCGTACGGCGTCGACATGGCCCGGTGCCGAGCGGCCGAGCATCGCGTACCCCGCGTCGGTGAGTACCGCGTTCTGCCCGCGCTTGTCGGACGGGCACTCCTCGCGCCGCACCCAGCCGTTCTTCTCCAGCCGGGCGATGGCATGCGAGAGCCGGGAACGGGTGATCTTCACGTTCCTGGCGAGCTCGGTCATCCGCATCCGGCGCCGGGGGGCCTGGGAGAGCTGGACGAGCAGCCCGTAGTAGATGTGCGGCATGCCCGCGTCCCGCTGCAACTGGCGGTCGAGGTGATCCTCCAGCAGCGTGGTGGCATGCAGATAGGCGCGCCAGACGCGCTGCTCCTCGTCGGTGAGCCAGCGCGGCGCGCCGGTGGATGCCGTGGTCATGGACTCCACTGTACGACCTTTTCTTGAAAGTTTAACTAGATAGGGCTAAGGTCTCCGGAGGTAGGAACTTGAAGGTTCAAGGACCGTGGTCTTCTTGTTCCTTGCGCTGCTCCTGGTTCCTTTGTTCCTTCGTCTGTTCCTTTGTTCCTTCGACCGGTGATTTCGCAGGACCCCTGTAGAACGATCCCAGTGGATGGGGAGTGCCATGACAGCCACCGCGGAGCGCATGCCCGCCCTCTACCTCTCGCACGGCGCCCCGCCGCTCGCCGACGACCCCGTCTGGCCCGGCCAGCTCGCCGCCTGGTCCGCCGGGCTGCCCCGCCCCCGCGCGATCCTGATGGTCTCCGCCCACTGGGAGGAGGCACCGCTCGCGCTCGGCGCCGTCGAACCGGTCCCGCTGGTGTACGACTTCTGGGGCTTCCCCGAGCACTACTACACCGTGCGGTACGACGCCCCGGGCGCCCCGCGGCTCGCCGACAGCGTCCGCAAGCTGCTGCGCGGCGCCGGTACCCCGGTCCAGGACGTCCCGGACCGGGGACTCGACCACGGGGCCTACGTCCCGCTCGTCGAGATGTTCCCGGACGCCGACATCCCCGTACTCCAGATCTCCATGCCGACCCTCGACCCGCAGAAGCTGATGGCCATCGGGCGCAGGCTCGCCCCGCTGCGCGACGAGGGCGTGCTCATCGTCGGCAGCGGCTTCTTCACCCACAACCTGGCCGCCCTGCGGCACCAGGGTGGCGGGGTCCCCGGCTGGTCGGCGGAGTTCGACGACTGGGGCGACCGCGCGCTGCGGGCCCAGGACATCGACGCCCTGCTCGACTTCGAGCGCACGTCCCCCGCCGGAAAGCTGGCCCACCCGCGCACCGAGCACTTCGCCCCGCTCTTCGTGACGCTGGGCGCCGCCGAGGACGAGCTGGACCGGGGGCGGAGCGTCATCGACGGGTTCTGGATGGGGCTCGCCAAACGCTCGGTGCAGTACGGCTGAGGCCGGGGGAGCCCGGAAGAGGAGGTCCGAGGGGCCGTCCGGGTACGGGTCACCAGACCGGCGGGTTCAGGGCGATCGCGCGCCCGGCGGCGATGAGCGCGGTCGCGTCGCCGACGTCCAGCGCGGTGTCGGTGAACTTGATCGTGTGGTCGTCGCCGTGCGCGGCGGCCCGCGCGAACACGTCCTGAGCCTCCCGCGCCGTCAGAGGTTCCGCGAGCGGGGCTGCCCCGCGGGGCGCGTAGGCGGCGGTCACGGCGGCGCTCGCCGCCCAGGCCGCGTGCAGGCTCGGCACCCACAGCGCGCCGGGGAGCGCGGGCAGGGTGCGCAGGACCGCGTTGGGCGCGGTCGCCGCGTGGACCAGCATGACCGGTTGGCCGTACCCGTGGGTCGCGTACCGGTGGGTGGCGGCCCGGACGAGCTCCCGGAGCGCGGTACGGGCCGCCTCCGGCCCCCCGGGCTCCTGCCCCGGCCAGTCGGGGAAGCCCGTGAGCTGGTCGAACCGGCTCACGATGCCGCCGTCCTGCTCGGCGACGGGGGGCACCCGGTCCAGCGCGGCCATCGCGTCCGGGGCCGGGGCGAGGCGCTCCAGGGCGGGCAGCGGCTGGTGCCGGGCGGCCCAGTAGCCGAGGGCGTGGGCCAGCTCCCGTACCCGCGGTGCGGTCTCCTCGCCCTCCAGCAGTGTGCGTACGGAGTGGCCGACCCGGATCACCGCATGTGTGGCGCCCGCCGCGATCCCGGGCAGCAGCCGGGGCCACCATGCGGCGAGGACGGTACGCCAGGGGCGCTCGGCGGTCTCCCGCTCGAAGTACCGGGTCCAGTCGGCGATCCGCCGGGGATCGCCGAGCGCCTCGGGCCAGTTCCGGTCGGTCACCGGTTCCCTGGGGTCGGGCATGTCCTCCAGCTTGGGGCGGTACTGGTCGAGCCAGCGGTGCACGGCCGCCGCCTGTCCGTGCCGCACCAGGGCCTCGGCCGCCATCGGCGCGTGGTTGCTGAGCCAGCCGTTCCGCTCCGGGCCCGACAGATGGATGCGCTCCAGGGCTTCGTCGAGGGTGCCGGTGGTGTCTGTGATGTGTGTGGTGCCAGTGGTGTCCGTGGGGTGGTGGTGCGCGGTGTGGTCCGTCATGCGGCTCACGCTAGGGGCGCGGGCGGCCGGGGCGGATCGGGCGGAGGCCCCGGACACCGACGGGCCGGGCCTCCGCCTCCGGACCTAGGACCCGGGTACGCGCGGACACCACGAGCAACCCCGAGGCGGTACGGGCCGTCTTCCGGGGTAGACGCGAGGTCGGGCCGTTCGGGCGGAAGGCGCATCGGATCGGCCGGAGCCGAACGGCGTCGGCGGCTTTGTGGAAGGGCCGCCGGAGCCCTTACGACACCCGCTCTGACCTGCGCATACGTGGGTATCGAGCGCAGGTTTTCGACGGTCGGCGCCGGACAGGGTACTGCATGATCGCGAAAATGAATGGGCGGCATGGGAATTCTGTCCGGATTCCAGTCGTTGTTTCCATCGGATGCAGGGCACCCGAAAAGGTGTCGCGACCTACTCAGCAAGGGAGCACGCATGGCAACCCGTGCCGTCGCCCGTCGTTCGTCCGCCACTTCCGGTGAGACCGACCGGGCAAGCAGTGTTCGCGCCGTGGGCGGGGAAATCGCCGATCGCGACCTGGTCGGCATGTACCTGGACGAGATCGCTCGTACACCGCTGCTCGACGCCGCCAAGGAAGTCGACCTCTCCCAGTCCATCGAGGCGGGCGTCTACGCCCAGCAGGTCCTCGATGGCGAGGTGGAGAGCGACGCCGGGGGCGCGACGCGTGAGGAGCTGGAGGCGCTGGTCGCCGAGGGCGAGCGCGCCAAGGACATATTCATCCGTTCCAACCTCCGCCTCGTCGTCGCCGTGGCCCGCCGCTACCCGCGCGCGGGGCTCCCTCTGCTCGACCTGATCCAGGAGGGCAACGCGGGCCTGGTGCGCGCGGTCGAGAAGTTCGACTACGCGAAGGGCTTCAAGTTCTCCACGTATGCGACGTGGTGGATTCGGCAGGCCATCACCCGGTCCATAGCGGACCAGTCCCGCACGATCCGGCTCCCCGTCCACCTGGTGGAGGAGCTCGGCCGGATCCGCAGGGTCCAGCGCGAGTTCAACCGGGAGAACGGGCGCGATCCCGAGCACGCGGAGATCGCCGCCGAGCTCGACTCCAACGCCGAGCGCGTGGGCAACGTCCTGGACTGGGCCCGTGACCCGGTCAGCCTCAACATGTCCGTGGACGACAACGGCGACACCCAGTTCGGCGACCTGCTGGAGGACACCTCCGCCGTCTCGCCCGAGCAGTCGGTGATGACCCTCCTGCGCAGCGAGGAGCTGGAGGACCTGATCGGCAAGCTCGACAACAGGACGGCCTCCATCATCAAGATGAGGTACGGGATCGAGGACGGCCGGGAGCGGACCCTGACCGAAGTGGGCAAGCAGCACGGCCTCACGCGGGAGCGCATCCGCCAGATCGAGAAGCACGCACTGCTCGAATTGAAGCGAATGGCTCACGACACGGGCTTTGACGCTGCGGCGTGAGCCAATAACCCGTAATCTCCCCATCAAGCCGGTTCGTTCGCACCGGCCCACCGACCGGCGCATGCCGGTTACCCGACCGGTTTTTCCCCCGGTCCCCGGAACTGAGCCCCGGCGCCCACCCCCCCCGGCGCCGGGGCTCATCCATGTCCGGGCCCTCCGCTGCCCGGCCCCCGCAGCGGCAGCCCCGCCCCTTCCCGCAGCCCGGGTCTCAGTCCTGCCGCCCCGCCCCCGCCCCCGTCCCCGGTCCCGCCGCGCGGGTCAGCCGGGCGCCCAGGCTCTCCACGTACGCCACCAGCTGTGGCGGCCCCTGCACGGTGAACTCGCAGTCCACCAGCGCCAGCCGCAGCGCCACCCACTCCAGCGAGTCCAGGGACGAGGACCGCAACCGGCAGGCGTCCTCCCCGTCCGGCTCCGGCACACCGAGCGTCGGCGGCAGCCGCGCCGCCACGAACCCCGCGGGCGCCCCGAACCGCACATCGAGCCGGAGCTCCGGCTGCCGGCCCGCCATCGACCGGGCGAAGTAGCGCGCCGCGTCACCCGGCTCCCCGGACCCGTCCTCCTCCGCGGGGAGCGGCCGGGGAGCGAAACGGGCCCCGGTCGCGAACGGCTCGGTCACCCGGTCCACCCGGAACGTGCGCCAGTCCTCCCGCAGCAGGTCGTACGCCATCAGGTACCACCGCTGCCCCGTGCTCACCAGCCGGTACGGCTCGACCTGCCGCTTGGTCTCCGTACCGTCACCGCTGCGGTACGAGAACCGCAGCCGCTCCCGCCCGGTGGCCGCCGAGGCGAGCGTCGTCAGGGTCTCCGGGTCGATGGTGGCCCCGTCGCCCCGGGTCAGCGCCACCGTGGCGTTCTGCAGCGCGGAGACCCGGTGCCGCAACCGTGACGGCAGCACCTGCTCCAGCTTCGCCAGCGCCCGTACGGCGGCTTCCTCGACGCCCTCGATCGCGTGCCCGGCCCCCGCCCGCAGCCCCACCGCGATGGCGACCGCCTCCTCGTCGTCCAGGACGAGCGGTGGCATGGCGGCCCCCGCCACCAGGCGGTAGCCGCCCACGGAACCGCGGGACGCCTCGACCGGGTAGCCCAGTTCGCGCAGCCGGTCGATGTCGCGGCGGATCGTGCGCGGGCTGACATCGAGCCGTTCGGCCAGTTCTCCGCCCGGCCACTCGCGCGGGGTCTGGAGGAGCGACAACAGCTTCAGCAGTCGTGCCGGTGTGTCGGTCATGGACAACAGGATGCGCTCAAAACAGGTCACGTTCCGACCTAATGAGAACGTAGTTTCTTCCCATGTCTTCTTCCGCACCGCTGCCGGACACGGCACCGCCTCCGCCCGCCCCCGCCGACCGGCGCCGCTGGTTCGCCCTCGCCATCGTGATGACCGCGGCCTTCATGGACCTGGTCGACGTCACGATCGTCAACATCGCGATCCCGAGCATCACCGGCGACATGAACGCCTCCGTCTCCGCGATCCAGTGGATCACCGCCGGCTACGCCCTCGCGTTCGCCGCCGGACTGATCACGGGCGGACGGCTCGGCGACATCTACGGGCGCAAGCGGCTCTTCCTCATCGGCATCGCCGGATTCACGGTCGCCTCGGCCCTCTGCGGCCTCGCGCCCAACTCCGACATACTCGTCGCCGCCCGCATCCTCCAGGGCGCGACGGCGGCGCTGATGGTGCCCCAGGTGCTCTCGATCGTGCACGCCACCTTCCCCGCGCACGAACGCGGCAAGGTCTTCGGCCTCTTCGGCGCGGTCGTCGGCCTCGGCGCCGTCTCCGGACCCCTGCTGGGCGCGCTGCTCACCGAGTGGGACCTCTTCGGCCTCGGCTGGCGGCCGATCTTCCTGATCAACCTGCCCGTCGGCATCGCGGGCCTGCTCCTCGGCGCCAAGTACATCACCGAGTCCAAGGCCCCCCGGGCCATGCGGCTCGACCTGCTGGGCGTCGCCCTGGTCACCCTCGCCATGCTGATGCTCATCTACCCGCTCACCCGGGGGCACGAGCTGGACTGGCCGCTCTGGGGCCATATCTCCATGGTGGGCAGCCTGTTCGTCTTCGGCCTCCTCGTCCTGCACCAGCGGCAGAAGGCGATCATCGACGGCTCACCGCTGATCGAGCTGTCCCTGTTCCGGGTCAAGAGCTTCGCCGCAGGCATCGCCGTACAGCTCACCTTCGGCATCGGCCTCGGCATCTTCTTCCTGGTCTGGACCCTCTACATGCAGATGGGCCTCGGCTGGAGCGTCCTGCGGGCCGGTACGACGGGCATCCCGTTCTCCGTCGCCGTCTCGGTGGCCGCCGGGATCTCCGTACAGAAGCTGGTGCCCCGCTTCGGCCGCAAGGTCCTCCAGGCGGGCGCGCTCCTGATGATCGCCGGGCTGCTGATCTACCTCTGGGAGGCCGAGCACTACGGCATGGCCATCACCTCCTGGCAGATGGCCGTCCCGCTGATCGTCATGGGCGTCGGCATGGGCCTGATCGTGGCCCCGCTGACCGACGCGATCCTCTCCGAGGTGCCCAAGGAGCACGCGGGCTCGGCGTCCGGGCTGATCAACACCGTGCAGCAGATGGGCACCGCGCTCGGCCTCGGGCTGGTGTCGGTGGTCTTCTTCGGCGCGATCGGCGACCGGCTGGCCCCGCAGGAGCTCGGCCCGGCCTTCGTGGACGCGTTCCAGCAGTCGCTGTGGTGGGTGGCCGGAGTGCTCGGGGCGATCTTCCTGCTGATGTTCGCGCTGCCGGCCCGCCCGCGGGCGCACGTGGAGGGCGAGGCGGCGGGTGACGACCTCCTCGCCGAGCAACCGGCACTCAAGGGCTGAGCGGCGGGCCGGGCGGCGGCGGCCGAGGGCAGGCCCGCCGCCGCTGGGGCGCGGTCGTCCGGCCGGGCCCCCGCCCCCAGGGCGCGGGCGCCCGGCCGGGCTCAGCAGATCCTCGTCCGGCTCTCCATCGCCGCCCGGGCCGCGCGCTCGTCCTCGTACACCTCGCACATGTGGCGGCCGTCCGGGGTCGCCGTGTGCTCGACCTCCCAGAGGCTCGTCTCGCTGCCGTCCAGCAGCAGGAAGGCGTGCTCGTAGAGCGTGAACCCGGCCTCCTGGTCGCCCACTTGGCACTGGCGCCCGAAGACCTGGGTGATGTGGTGGGCGAAGGCGGACCGCAGCAGCCGCGCCTTCTCCTCGCCCGGCCGGTCGCGGTTCTCCGCACGGCGCAGGACCCGCCGGGCGTGGTCCGCGGAGTTGTCGGGGGCGTACGTCCTGGGCACCGGGGCCGGGGGAGCGGCCATCAGGAGCGTCAGGATCTCCAGCTCCCCCTGCCCTCCCTCGTCACCGAAGGCCGGTGCGTCCGAGAGGCTCCCGGCGAGGCGGGCGGCGGCGACATGGACGTCGCCCTCGTCGTCGTACAGCTCGTGGCGGCGGGGGGCCTGCTCGTCCCGGCCCCCGCTGTGCACCAGCTCCCACAGGGTCAGGTCGGAACCGTCGGCGAGGAGGTAGGTGTGGCGGTAGGTCTCCCGGTGCAGGGCGGGACTGTGGTGCGAGGAGTGCAGTGTGCTGCTGTGCGCCAGCGCCGAACCGAGCAGATCGACGGTGCTGTCGGGAAGATCGAACGAGTTGAGGGCGCGTCGCAGGAGTCGGTCGAGGTGCTGCTCGGTTGTCTCGTACGGATCGCTCAAGGTGCTGTCTCCAGGCCGTCGCCGCGTGTTACTTGATGCGTGCTTAACGTAGTCCCTGGGTCTGACATCGTGACCGGGGTTCGTAAAAACGTAGGGCGCACGCAGAAAGTTCCCCGGCCGCTCCCGGTGCATTTCGGGCACCTGGGGGTGAACTGCCGTGCCGCCGTTGCGAGTCGAGGCCCCGCACGCCCCCGCACGCCCCCGCACGGGCACCACGCGCCCCCGCCCCTCCAGCAGGCCCCTACGCCTCGCCGCCGCCGTCCGGCCGCTCCTTGTGCGGGTCCTTGCCGTCCGTCCGGTCCCCGTGCGGGTCCCTGTCGTCCGCCCGGTCGCCGTACAGATCCGTGTACGCGAGGAACGCACCGCCCGGCCCCTCGGTGCTCCGGGCCGCGCGCACCGCCTTCACGATGGCGCGGGCCAGGACGTCGGCGCCCGCCGCGAGGATCTCGTTGACCGCGACCGGGTTTTCCGAGTCCACCCGCACCCGGCCCGTGGCGAGCGCGAACACGGTGTCCCCGTCGGTCAGCAGGTGCACCGGGCGCACCGCGCGGGCCATGCCGTCGTGCGCGGTGCCCGCCAGCTTCTGCGCCTGGGCCCGGACGAGGTCCGCGTCCGTCGCGACGACCGCGATCGTGGTGTTGAACGGCGGCACCCCGCCCCCGGCCGCCGCCATCGCCTCCTGCTCCCGGGCCAGCCGCCGCAGCGCCGCCGCGTGCGTCCCGGCCGCCGGGTACGCGGGCGGCTCCCCGGCCCCGTACTCCCCGAACAGCACTCCCGTACGGGGATCGAGCACCGAGCCCGCCGCGTTCACCGCGACCAGGGCGGCCACGGTGACCCCGGAACCGAGCCGCACGCTCGCCGTGCCGATGCCGCCCTTGAGCTGCCCGGCCACCGCCCCCGTACCCGCGCCCACGCTCCCCTCGGCGACCGGCGTCCCCGGTTCGGAAGCGGCCGCCGCCTCCACCGCCGCGCGGCCGGTCGAGGCATCGGGGCGGGCCCGCCAGTCGCCGCCCCGGCCCAGGTCGAAGAGGGCGGCGGCCGGGACGACGGGGACGACCTGGGTGGGCCCCGCGCCGACCCTGACGCCCCGGCCCTGCTCCTCCAGCCAGGCCACCACACCGGACGCGGCATCCAGCCCGAACGCGCTGCCGCCCGTGAGGACGATCGCGTCGACCCGCTGCACCAGGTTGCGCGGGTCCAGCGCATCCGTCTCCCGGGTCCCCGGCCCGCCACCCCGTACGTCGACGGCGGCCACCGCCCCGCCCTCCGGCGCCAGCACCACGGTCGTCCCGCTCAACGCCCCGGCCCCGGCCACCTGAGCATGCCCGACCCGGACCCCGGCCACATCGGTCAGCGCGTCCAGCAACGGGGGCTGCGGGGGCTGTGAGGCATCCGGCAGCGCTGACTGCGGCGGTGGCTGAGGGCCCTCGGCGACCATGGCGCGCTCCTCGGTCCGGCGCCGGTGAACAGGCGCAGCCTCACACGTACCCCCCGAACGTACCGCCACCCCCGCCCCAACCTCCCCTCCCGGGCCCTCCGGCCTTCGGGTCGGGCATGACTTCCCCCTGCCGACCCAGATCCCCCGGTCGCTGGAGCGCGTGCCGGGGCCGAGGTCGCAGTACCCGGCCGCCCTTCGGGCAACGACGGCGGTGTGACGACAGGACCTAGACCATGGTCAGGAGGTGATCCGCGGGGCCATAGTCGATCTTCCAGTCGGCATAGACCCCGCAGAACCCGTCCTTGGCGCATCGCAGGCCCACGGTCACCCAGCGGACCGATGCGTCGTCGCCGAGCGAAAAGGCGACAGCGGCCTCGAACTCCTCGCTCCCGCACGGGCATCCGGCGGCACCGGGCTCGTCGTCCTCCCAGGACTCCTCGTTCCAGGCACCCCGAAGACCACCCGACCAGATCGACCAAGGCGCAGGGGCCCCTCCCCCCTCCCCTCCCGCCCCCACCCCCTGCGCCTGTCCGGGCGACGCACTCACCCCCTTATCGCCCAAAACAGGTCCAATTGCCGTAAACGGCCCTACGGTGGCCGAGTGACCGAGCCGCCAGAAGCCCCCGCACCCTCCGCGGCCTCCGCCGCGGCCGAGCCGCATCCCCCCCGCCGACTCCACGGGCGCGTCCCCCGCCGCCACCGGCCCCCGGTCGGTCACCGCCCGGGCGACCCTGGCCGGAGTGGTGGTCTCCGCCCTGCTGATCGTCGCGATCGTGCTCGGCAGCCGCATGCTGCGGAACTTCGACTCGGCCCTCCTCCCGTACGCCGTCGCCACGGTTTTTCTCGCCTTCGGCGTCGCCTACCGCTACACCGTCTGGATCTCCGCCCCCGGTGCCCGACGCCTCTTCAAACAGGGCTGGCGCAGCCTCTTCTCGTACGAGAACCTCCGCAAGGCCCCCACCGCCCTGCCGAAGATGATCGCCACCTACCTCGGCTTCCAGAAGTTCCTCGGCGCCCGGTCCCACGCCCGCTGGGCCGCTCACCAGCTGATCTTCTGGGGATGCGTCCTCGCCGCCCTGATCACCTTCCCGCTCACCTGGGGCTGGTTCACCTTCACCTCCGGCAGCGGTTCGGGACCCGGCTACGAGATGCGGATCTGGGGATTCAAGATCCTCGGCTTCGACTCGCTCTCCGTCCTCGGCTGGCTGATGTTCCACGGCCTCGACATCGCCGCCGTCCTCGTCATCCCCGGTGCCTCGTACTTCCTGTGGCGCCGGATGAAGGACCGGGGCGCCTCCACCGGCCAGCGCTTCGCCTACGACCTGGTGCCGCTGATCGCGCTGATCGTCATCTCCGTGACCGGGCTGCTGCTCACCTTCTCCTCGATCTTCCTGCACGGCGGCGGCTACCAGTTCCTGGCGATCCTCCACATGGCCTCGGTGGTCTTCACGCTCATCTACATCCCGTTCGGCAAGTTCTTCCACATCGTCCAGCGCCCGGCCGCCGTCGGTATGCAGCTGTTCAAGTACACCGGCCGCCAGGACGACCAGGTCTTCGCCTGCCGCCGCTGCGAGGAACCCATCGACACCGGCCCGTACGTCGAGAACCTGCGGGGCACCATGCGGGACCTCCGGCTCGACTTCGACGCCTGGGCCGAGTACTGCCCGCGCTGCAAGCGGGTGCTGCGCGGCAGTGCCTACCTCTCCCATGTGAAGAAGGGCTTCAAGTGACCGCGGAACCGCGAGCCGCCGCCGACCGCCGCACCTTCATCCCGCTCGACCCCTCCCTCGCCCCGCCCGGCACCCGCGCCTTCCGGGACGCGGGCGGCATCCCGGCCGACCAGTGGCACGCCGACCAGAACGGCGAGACGCTCGTCCCCACCCACTGCTGCTTCTGCGGTGTCCAGTGCGGGATGTATCTGCGCGTGGACCGGGGCGGCAAGGTCTTCGGCGTCGAACCCCGCAACCACGACATCAACCGGATGCGGCTCTGCCCCAAGGGCATCAACGCCTATCAGCAGGTCAACCACCCCGACCGGCTCACCGCCCCCCTCATGCGCCGCTCCCGCGACGAGGAGTTCCGCGAGGTCTCCTGGGAGGAGGCGCTCGACTTCACCGTCTCCGAGATCAAGCGCATCCAGCAGACCTACGGCAACGACGCCTTCGGGCTCCTCGGCGGCGCCAGCCTCTTCTCCGAGAAGACGTATCTGGTGGGCAAGTTCGCCCGGGTCGCACTCAAGTCCCGGCACGTCGACTACAACGGCCGCCTCTGCATGGTCAGCGCGGCGGGCGCCAACAAGCTCGCCTTCGGCATCGACCGGGCAGGCAACCCCTTCTCCGACATCCTCCTCACCGACTGCCTGCTCATCGCCGGGTCCAATGTGGGCGAGTGCTTCCCCGTGATGACCCAGTACGTCTGGGGGGCCCGGGACCGCGGGGCGAGCCTCATCGTCATCGACCCGCGCGAGACGGCCATCGCCCGGACCGCCGACATCCACGTCGCCCTGAAACCCGGCACCGACTCGGCCTTCTTCACCTCCGTACTGAACGTCGTCATCGCCGAAGGGCTCACCGACGAGAACTTCCTCGCCGCCCACGCCACCGGCTGGGAGGAGGTCAGGGCCAAGGCCGCCGAGTACCCGCCGTCCCGCGCCGCCGCCATCTGCGGCATCCCCGCCGAGCAGATCGTCCAGGTCGCCCGCGCCTTCGCCCGCGCCCCCAAGGCCATGGCCTGGCACGCCCGGGGCATCGAGCACCACTCGCAGGGCGTCGAGAACTGCCTCTCCGTGATCAGCCTCTGCGCCGCCACCGGCCACATCGGCAAGCCCGGCGCCGGATACGGCACCATCACCGGTCAGGGCAACGGGCAGGGCGGCCGTGAGCACGGCCAGAAGTCCGACCTCCTTCCGGGCGGACGCTCCATCATGAATGAGGAGCACCGCCGTCAGATCTGCGAGATCTGGGGCATCGAGGAGTCCGAACTCCCGCCCGCCGGGACCTCCATGATGGAAATGGTCTGGCAGATGCAGCGCCGCGAGATCCGCGGCCTGATCGGCATCTGCAACAACCCCTTCGTCTCCCTCCCCAACTACGGGGTGGTCAAGGAGGGGTACGACGCCACCGAGTTCCACGCCCAGTTCGACTTCTTCCTCTCCGAGACCGCCGCCAACGCGCATGTCGTCTTCCCCGTCACCACCTGGGCCGAGGACGAAGGGGTGATGGCCAACGCCGAGGCCCGGGTCGTCAAGCACAACAAGGCCCAGGACCCGCCCCCCGGCGTCCGCACCGACACCTGGGTCATGTGCGAACTCGCCCGCCGCCTCGGCGCAGGCGACAAGTTCGACTTCCCCGACTCCCGGGCGGTCTTCGAGGAACTGCGCATCGCCTCCGCCGGCACCGTCAACGACTACTACGGCATCACCTACGAACGGCTGGAGGAGACCGGCGGCATCGCCTGGCCCTGCCCCTCCACCGACCACCCCGGCACCCCGCGCCTCTTCGAGGACGGGAAGACCTACCACCCCGACGGCAAGATCCACCTCCAGGTCGTCGAGTGGCACCCGCCGATGGACCCGTACGACGACGAGCACCCCATGTCGCTCACCACCGGCCGGACCGTGGCCCACTTCCTCTCCGGCAACCAGACCCGCAGGCTCGGCGCCCTCGTCGAACAGACCCCGCGCCCCTGGGCCGAGATCCACCCCTCCCACGGCTTCCGCAACGGCGAGCCCGTACGGATCGTCACCCGGCGCGGCAGCGAGGTCTTCCCCGCCCTGGTCACCGAGGCCATCCGCCCCGACACCGTCTTCGTGCCCTACCACTGGCCCGTCCCCACCGCGGCCAACGCCCTCACCATCGACGCCCTCGACCCCCGCTCCAAGATCCCCGAGTACAAGGTGTGCGCCTGCCGTATCGAGCACGCCGGGCGGATCGACGAGGTCCCCGCCCCGCCGGTCGCCCCCGGCCATGTCGCCTATCCGGAGACCCAGGTCTCCCGTACCGACCCGCTGCCTCCCACGTCCCCCCAGGGCCGTGGCACCTCGGAGAGGAGCTGATTCCCCATGATGGGCAGAACGATCTTCATCGACCCGGGGCGCTGCATCGGCTGCCAGGCATGTGTCTCCGCCTGCCGCGAATGCGACTCGCACCGGGGCAAGTCGATGATCCATCTCGACTACACCGACGAGGGCCACTCCGTCGCCTCCCTTCCCACGGTCTGTATGCACTGCGAGGACCCGGTCGCCCCCTGTGCCGAGGTCTGTCCCGCCGACGCGATCCTGGTGACCGCCGACGGTGTGGTGCAGCAGGCCGACACCACCCGCTGCATCGGCTGCGCCAACTGCGTCAACGCCTGCCCTTTCGGCGTACCGAAGATCGACCTCGGCGCCAAGCTCCAGCTGAAGTGCAACCTCTGCTACGACCGCACCGCCTACGGCCTCGCCCCCATGTGCGCCACCGTCTGCCCGACCGGCGCCCTCTTCTACGGCACCGTCGAGGAGCTCCAGGCCGAGCGCCCCGGCGTCCAGGTCGCCGACACCTTCGTCTTCGGCGAGACCGAGGTCCGCACCGGCGTGGCCATGGTCGTCCCCGCCGAGAAGGTGCAGTGGCCGGTCCCCGGCGGTCTGCCCGTCGTCGAGATCAACGGGAAGGACGTCCGCCGATGAGCGTCACCGAACAGCAGCAGGGCGGCGACCACTCCTCCGGAGGAGACCCGCGCGAGGCGCTCCAGGACCGGATCGCCGCCGACTCCCTCACCACCCGGCGCGACTACCTCCGGATCGTCACCACCGTCTCCGGCGGTCTCGCCGTCGGCGGCATCGGTGTGGCGGCGGGCATCCTGCACCGCCACGGCGACGGCGAGGAGGGCAAGGCCCCCGAGGCGAAACGCATCGCCGAGCGGCTCCCGCCCGGCGAGTCCATCGCCTTCCGCTACCCGGGCGAGGAGGACCGGGCCGTCGCCGTCCGGCTCGACGACGGCACCCTCGTCGGCTACTCCGCCGTCTGCACCCACCTCGCCTGCGCCGTCCTCTGGCGCAAGGACCGGGGCCGGGAGGGCGAGCTGTACTGCCCCTGCCACGAGGGCGTCTTCGACGCCCGCTCCGGTGAGGTCACCGCGGGCCCGCCCCCGCGCGGACTGCCGAAGGTGATCGTCGTCGAGGAGGCCGACGGCAGTATCTGGGCCGTCGGGACCACCCGCTCCGGCGAGAGCGTCGAGGCGGGCCTCTGCCGCCAGCTCGGCGGCGAGCGCCCCGACCTCGCCGCCCGTATCGGCTGCCCCGACATCGACGGCGGCGCCGAAGCACCACCCCGGGGCGCGGGCCCCGGCCCCAGGCCCCGAGGCCGCGACCCGGTCGCCGCTCCGGGCCGTACGGGGGTGTCCCCGGCCGCCAGGACCGCTCCCGGCCGCCCCGGAACATCCCCCGCCACCGGGCCCGCCACGAGCCGCCGCCCGGCACCTTCCCCCGCCACCGGTACCGCTCCGGGCCGCACCGGGGCGTGGGCATCCTCCGCCGACCGCGCCGAGACCCCCGGCAGGCGGGCATGACCGACTCCCCGCACCCCGAGCAGCCGCTGCCGCCCCCGGGCAGCCACTACCCCACCTATCACCCGGGCAGCGCCGACCCCGCCCTGAACCGGCCCGTCCACGAGCGGTACCCCCAGATCCGCCCCACCAGCGGTTACGGAGACCCGCGCGTCCGCCACACCGGGCCCGGCCCCGGCGCGGGCACCGACCAGGAGCCGGAGCGCTCCTCGAAGCTGACAGCCCGCCTCGCTCTGGCGATGACCGTGGTCGTCGGCCAGCTCTGGGGGCTGACGGTCCTGATCGACGAGTGGATGGAGGGCAACACCGGCACGGCCTGGTGGGGCGCAGGCTTCCTCTGCCTGTCGTTCCTCGTCGTGCTCGGCCTCTGGCTCCTCGACCCGAAGGACCGCTGACGGCAGCCCGCACCCGAGTCCGCCCGAACCCCTTCGCGCGAGCCGCCCGGCCCGGCGGCGGCCCGTATCCTGCCGCCGGCCGCCGTACCCTGGAACCATGAGTGCCGCCCCCGCCCCCGGTCCGCGCGATGCGAAGCAGCAGCCGCAGGCACAGCAGCCGCCGCGGGAACCGAAGCCCAAGCCGGTTCTGGTCTTCGACGATCCGCTGGACCAGCAGTCCGCGGACGATACGGACCGGGGATGGGGTGAGCGGCCCTCCGGCGGCTCCGGCGCCGCCGACCTCGCGCGCTTCCTCGACGAGAAGCCGCCCCACCACATCTGAGCCGGTGACCGGCCTGCTACCGCTCCCCGTCCCGGCCCGGCAGCTCCCCGCCGCCGCCCTCGCCCGGCCCACCGGCGGAGCCCGTACCGAACCCACCGGCACCGGCCGTGCCACCACCGCGCTGCGCGACCAGCGCGTCGCGGATCTCCTTGAGCACCTCCAGCTCGCTGACCTCCAGCGTCTCCTGCACGCCATCCTTCGCGGCCTGCATCGCCGCCCGCCTGGCCAGGTACTTGGCCATCGGCAGCACCAGCAGGAAGTACACGACGGCGGCGGTGATCAGGAAGCTGAGGGCGGCGCTGAGCACGGACCCCCACAGGATCTCGATCCCGTCCATCTCGCCGGTGGCCGGGTCCGTCGTGCACGGGCCCCGGAGGCAGGAGCTGTAGTTGTCCAGGTCCTGCGTGCCGAACGCACCGACCAGCGGATTGATGATGCCCTTGACGAACGCGTTCACGATGTTCGTGAACGCGGCGCCGATGACGACGGCCACCGCCAGATCGATCACATTGCCGCGCGTCAGGAAGGCTTTGAAGCCCTCCAGGAGACTGACCTTCTTCTCGCTCACAGGTGAGCCTTCTTTCGCATGTGCGGTGAGGGGAGCAAACTGCTCCGCCACTCAAGGCGGGAGAAGGCGGCACTGTCCAATCCGGTAATGCACACGGGTGACTTGAGAGAGCGTCAGTTCGCATCGGACACCGCCACCGCCAGCCGCCCCGAAGCGCCCGCGCCCAGCAGTGCCGTGGCGGTGGCCCGCTCCACGGACAGCATCACCAGAGCACCCTCCGGCGCCCCGCCCGCGCCGATCGCCGCCGCACCGCCGCTCAGGTGGCCACCGTCGCCGGAGACCGGGCCCTGGACCGGCACCTGGGCCACGCGCACCCCGCGCGCCACCAGGCGGGCGTCCTCACCCGGGCCGCCGACCGCGATCACATCGACGCGGTCTCCCGGGCGCAGCAGCCGTACCGTCGCCGCGTCCGCGATCCGTACGGGCGCGGAGACGAGCCGCGCCGACGGCCGGCCGGGCTCCGCCGTGTCCGAGGCGGCGGCCCCGCCCTCGGCGCTGCCCGGGCCCGCCGCGCCCAGAGCCGTGGTGCCCGGGCCCGTAGCGCCCAGGCCCGTGGTGGCCAGGGCCGCACCCGCCAGGGCGAGCGCCGCCGCCAGGGCACGCCGTTGCCTGCGCAGCATCCGCCGCAGCCGGTACGCCCCGCCGCCCCGCACCCGCAGCGGCGCGAACGGCCCCACCCCGTACGGAGCGGGCGGCGGCGCCGGGGGCCTGGGCGGCGGCTTCACACGGTCGGCGGCGCGCGGGGGAGCGGCAGGCGTGTGACACGCGGGGTCGCGGCGAACGGGCGGGGGCGCGGAACGGCCGGAGGCTCGGGACGGAGAGGAGCCGACGGCCCGGGGCGGGGAGAAGTCGGAGGCCCGGGAAGAGGAGAAGCCGGAGGGCCGGGGCGCGGAGAAATCGGCTGACCGGGACGCGGAGGAGTCGGAGTCGGAGGCCCGGGGCGGGGAGAAACCGGCGGACCGGGACACGGAGGAGCCGGGGCCGGGGAGCCGGGACGGAGAGGAGTCGGAGCCGGAAGACCGGGACGGGGAGAGGTCGGAGAAGGGGGACGGGGACATGGCGCCACCTGACGTCGGACGAGGGGAGCCCGGCCGGAGGTCCCGGCCGAACTCCCCTCACGATCCACCGTCCGCGCAGATCCCGCCGGGGCCTGTGGACAACCCCGGGATTGTGGACAACTCCGTCACCCGATCCGGTGGTGGACCGCCGCCCCGGACCCGGTACCTCGCCGCCGGGAGGCGCCCCCCGCGCTCCCGCCCCGCGTCCCCGGCTCGCACCTCCCGGCGCCCCGGCCCCGCGCCCCCGCCCCGCGTCCCCAGCCCGCACCTCCCGGCGCCCAGCCCGTACCTTCCCGGCGCCCAGCCCGCGCCTCCCGCCCCCCGCCGGGAAGCGCCCCGCGGCAGCCGCCGAGAGGCCCCCGCCCCCCGCCCCTACGGCAGCGCGATCCCCGTGTCGATCCCGTCCAGCGCGTGGGCGCAGGCGCAGTTGCGGGTCTCCGTCGCGGGCAGCCCGCCCACCGCGTCGAACAGCACCGACCGGAGCCGGTCCACGTTGGCCGCGAACACCTGGAGGACCTCCTCGTGCGAGACGCCCTCACCGGCCTCGGCGCCCGCGTCCAGGTCGGTCACGAGGGTCAGCGTCGTGTAGCAGAGCCCCAGTTCCCGGGCCAGCACGGCTTCCGGGTGGCCGGTCATCCCGACCACGGACCAGCCCATGGCCGCGTGCCAGCGGGATTCCGCGCGGGTGGAGAAGCGCGGCCCCTCGACCACCACCAGGGTGCCGCCGTCCACCGGCTCCCAGCCGCGCCCGCGCGCCGCGGCGAGCGCCGCCCGGCGGCCCTCGGGGCAGTACGGATCGGCGAAGCCCAGATGGACGACGTTGGGTACGGTCCCGTCGGCCCGCGTCTCACCGTCGTAATAGGTCTGCACGCGCGTCTTGGTGCGGTCCACCAGCTGGTCCGGGACGAGCAGGGTGCCCGGCCCGAACTCCGGGCGCAGCCCGCCGACGGCGCACGGGCCCAGCACCTGGCGGACCCCGACGGAGCGCAGGGCCCAGAGGTTGGCCCGGTAGTTGATGCGGTGGGGCGGCAGATGGTGGCCCCGGCCGTGGCGGGGCAGGAAGGCCACCCGGCGGCCGCCGATCTCGCCGAGGAAGACCGAGTCGCTGGGCTTCCCGTAAGGGGTGTCCACGGAGACCTCGGTGACGTCCTCCAGGAAGGAGTAGAAGCCCGAGCCGCCGATGACCCCGATCTCCGCCCCTGCCCCCGCCGCCGTACCCGCGCTGTCTGTGCCGGAGCTCGTGTCCGTATGTGCGTTCGCCATGCGGTCACCGTATCCGGGGGAACACGTGGCGCTGCCCGGGGTGAACGCACGGACCCCGCCGAGTGGCTCGGCGGGGTCCGGTGAAGCGGTGAGACGTTGTGGGGCGTACGCGGCTCAGGCGGCCGACGTACCGCTCGACGACGAAGCCGGCGCGGGGGCCGACGACGAGGCGGAGGACGAGGACGAGGCGCTGGACTTCGTGTCCGAGCCCGTCGACGTCGACGAGGACGAACCGGAGTCGGACGACTTCGAGGTCGCCGAGGCAGGCGTGCTGCTCGACGAGGAACCCCGGCTGTCGTTCCGGTAGAAACCGGAACCCTTGAAGACGATGCCGACCGCAGAGAACACCTTCTTCAGGCGTCCGTCGCAGCTCGGGCACACGGTCAGGGCATCATCGGTGAACTTCTGCACCGCCTCGAGGCCCTCGCCGCACTCGGTGCACTGGTACTGATAGGTCGGCACTTGCTCCTCCTGGCACTCTCACTCAATGAGTGCTAACGACGCTCCATACTGACGTATTCCGCGGGATCAGTCCACCGTGACCGGCTCGCGGTGACCGATCCCACGTGCGACGGTCCGGCCCGCGGACTTCGGTGCCAGCCGCGAGCGCAGGGCCAGCAGGGTCGCCAGCGCCAGTACGGTACCGGCCAGCGGGACCAGGAATCCGGTGCTCGCGCCATGGGCGTCGGCGAGTTGCCCCGCCACGGTCACGGCGGCGGCCTGGCCCAGTGCCACGGCGCCCGTCAGCCAGGTGAACGCCTCGGTGCGGGCGGTGGCCGGGACCAGCGACTCGACCAGCGTGTAGCCGCTGATCAGCGCCGGGGCGATGCAGAGGCCGACGAGCAGGCCGAGTCCGGCCAGCAGCGGTACGGAGTGCACGGCCCAGAGGCCGGAGGCCATGAGGGTCAGGGCCACATAGCCGACGACGAGCCGGCGCTGCGGGCTGATCTTCCAGGCGATGGCGCCGCAGACGATGCCCGCCAGCATGTTGCCCGCGGCGAAGATCCCGTACAGCAGACCGTTCATGCCGGGGTGGCCGATCTCCTGGGTGAACGCCGTCAGGGAGACCTGCATCCCGCCGAAGACCGCGCCGATGCCCAGGAAGGCGACGATGAGCACGCGGACACCCGGTACGGAGAGCGCCGAGGCGTGCGGCCGGTCCGCCGTTGCGGCGGGGCGGGGAGCGGGCTGGGTGGCGCGCTGCGCGGCGAAGAGCAGACCGCCGACCAGGGTGAGCGCCGCTTCGGCGATCAGCCCGGCCGCCGGGTGCACGCCGGTGCACAGCGCGGTCGCGATGACGGGTCCGAGGACGAAGGTGAACTCGTCGGTCACCGACTCGAAGGCGGCGGCCGTGGACATCAGCGGGGAGGCGGGCCGGTCCGGGGTGGCCCCCAGCAGCGCCGCCCAGCGGGCCCGCACCATCGGGCCGATCTGCGGGACGGAGGCGCCGGTGGGCACGGCGGCGGCGAACAGCGCCCACAGGGGCGCGCCCGCCAGCGCGAGCGCGGTCAGGGTGCTCACGGAGGCGGTGTGCAGCAGCACGCCGGGCAGCAGGACGGCCCGCTGGCCGAACCGGTCGGCGAGTTTGCCGCCCTGCGGGGCCACCAGCGCCATGGAGACACCGGCGACGGCCGCGACGGCGCCCGCGCTGCCGTACGAGCCGGTGGTGTGCTGGACGAGCAGCACGATGCCGATGGTCAGCATCGCGAAGGGCTGCCGTGCGGCGAAGCCCGGAAGGAGGAAGGTCCACGCACCGGGGGTGCGGAGCAACTGCCCGTAACCCGGGCGGTCGGTGACCGTGGTCGCCACGGTCCTTGCCTTTCTGCCGCCTGGTGGCGCTGCTTCCCGGCGCCTTTGTGGGGCGGGCCGGACGGAAGCGGCCGAGAGCTGTCCTCTTCGCGCGGAACTGCGGTAGATGCCGGGCGACTCGCTGCCATCGGCGGAGAAACGCCGGGCGAAGAGACACCACGACCGCCATACGGTCGCGCCAGCTCTGCATCAGACAGAGTTGGTCGATCAGTGTGCCTTTATCGTACAGGCAGAAAACCCTGTGCGCCTGTGAATGCGCACAGGGTCTCCTGGTGGGCCTGTGATCCGCGTCCTATTCCTGTCGACTTCCTGTCAACCTCTCTGATGACGCGTGTCCGTACCGGAGGCGCCGTCGGCAGCCCCGAGCCTCTTGACCGGCCTGGCCGGACCGACCGGACCGACCGGTCCCGTCCGTCCGCCCGTCGCCGGGGCCTTCGCGAGCGCCGGCGGTCCCGGGTTGCCCGGTGTGCCGGACGGCCCCGTCCCGCCGCCCGTGCCCAGCCAGCCCGCCAGTTTGCCGCCCTCGCCGACCGCCCGGAGCCGGGCCTCCGCCTTGTCGCGCACCGGATCGGTCGCCACCACCAGCAGCTCGTCGCCGCGCCGCAGGACCGTGGTGGGGGAGGGCACGAAGCTCTCCTCCTCGCGGACCACCAGCGTGACCGCCGCCCCGGCCGGGAGCCGCAGCTCGCCGACCTCGACGCCGTGCATCCGGGACTTCTCCGGGATGTCCACCGACAGCAGGTGGCCGCGCAGCCGCTCCAGGGGAGCGGATTCGACGCCCAGGTCGTCGGCCTCGGCCCGGTCCTCGGCGATCTTCAGCCTGGCCGCGACCCAGGGCAGGGTCGGGCCCTGGATCAGCGTGTAGACGATGACGAGCACGAAGACGATGTTGAAGATCCTGGTGCTGCCCTCCACCCCGGAGACCATCGGGATGGTCGCCAGGATGATGGGCACCGCCCCGCGCAGCCCCGCCCACGACATCAGGGCCTTCTCGCGCGCGGGCAGCCGGAACGGCGCCAGGCTCAGGAAGACCGACAGCGGCCGGGCCACCATGGTCAGCACCAGGCCCACCACGACGGCGGGCCAGAAGTCCTGGACCAGGTCGTGCGGGGTGACCAGCAGGCCGAGCAGCACGAACATGCCGATCTGGGCCAGCCAGCCCAGCCCGTCCGCGAAGCCCCGGGTGGCGGGCCAGTGCGGCAGCTTGGAGTTGCCGAGGATCATCGCGGCCAGGTAGACGGCGAGGAACCCGCTGCCGTGGGCCATGGCGCCCGCCGCGTACGCCATCACGGCGATGGCCATGACGGCGATCGGGTAGAGGCCGGAGGCGGGCAGGGCGACGTGCCGCAGCCCCAGGGAGCCCAGCCAGCCCACCGTGATGCCGATGGCGGCGCCGATGGCCAGCTCCAGGGCGATCTCGCCGATCAGGACGTACCAGTGCTCGACCGGGCCGACGGCGGAGAACGCGACGACGAGGATGACCACGGGGGCGTCGTTGAAGCCGGACTCGGCCTCCAGCACACCGGTGATCCGGGACGGCAGCGGCACTCTGCGCAGAACGGAGAAGACGGCGGCGGCGTCGGTGGAGGAGACGACCGCGCCGATGATGAGGGCCTGGCGCCAGTCCAGCCCGACGAGGTAATGAGCGGCTGCCGCGGTGATGCCCACGCTGATGCCGACGCCGACGGTCGAGACCACCGCGGCGGCGGGCAGGACGGGACGGACCTCTTTCCACTTCGCCCCGAGTCCGCCCTCGGCCAGGATGACGACCAGGGCGGCGTAACCGATCACCTGCGTCAGCTCGGCGTTGTCGAACTTGACGTCGAAGATGCCGTCCTGCCCCAGAGCGATCCCGATGCCGAGATACAGGAGGAGGCTGGGGAGCCCGCTGCGCGAGGAGATCCGTACCGCCGCCACGGCGACGAGAAGGACGAGCGAGCAGACGAGCAGGAGTTCGTTGAGCGCGTGGACAGTCAGGAGCCGTTCCTTCCCTGCGTGCGCCTGCCGGATCGACCTCCGGCGGCCAGTACTTCGTTACCTTACCTAATCTTTAACGCTTCCTTGACGGCTTCCGCGTTCTCCATAAGGCTTTCGCGCGTTCGTACGAGGGATACGCAAATGGATGCATCCCTATACCGCGTCCGAGTGGCTTACCGGCTGCGCCTATGGTTGCTCCTGCACTCCCAGGACCACCCTGCCCCTCGAAGGACAGCGATGCCCGCCAATACAACCGACGCTTCCGGCCCTTCCGACGCGAAGAAGCCCGGCAAGAAGAAGAAGGGGCGCCGCGTCCGCCTCCTTCTGCTCGTCCTGGTGCTGGCGCTCGTCGCGGGTGTCGGGTTCGGCGCCTACTGGTCCGTGTCCACGGTGCGGGCCTCGTACCCCCAGACCACCGGAACGGTCACCCTCGACGGCCTCTCCGGCGAGGTCGAGGTCAAGCGCGACTCCTACGGCATCCCGCAGATCTACGCGAATTCCGACGCCGACCTCTTCCGCGCCCAGGGCTTCGTCCAGGCCCAGGACCGCTTCTGGGAGATGGACGTCCGGCGGCACATGACGGCGGGCCGGCTCTCCGAGATGTTCGGCTCCGGCCAGGTGGAGACCGACGCCTTCCTGCGCACGCTCGGCTGGCGGAAGGTCGCTCAGGAGGAGTACGACAAGGTCCTGGACGAGAGCACCAAGCGGAACCTCCAGGCGTACGCGGAGGGCGTCAACGCGTACCTGAAGGACAAGGAAGGCCGGGACATCTCGGTCGAGTACGCGGCGCTGGGGCTGACCAACAACTACAAGCCCACCCAGTGGACCCCGGTCGACTCGGTGGCCTGGCTCAAGGCGATGGCCTGGGACCTGCGCGGCAACATGCAGGACGAGATCGACCGTTCGCTGCTGACCAGCCGCCTCGACAAGGGCCAGATCGAGGACCTGTACCCGGAGTACCCCTACAAGACGCACAAGCCGATCGTCGACCGGGGGGCGGTCTCCCCGGTCACCGGGAAGTTCGAACTCGACGCCACCCCGTCCGGCGGCACCGGGGCCGAGATCCCGCAGGGCGCCGCCGAGGGCCTCAACACCCAGCTCTCCGCGCTCTCCGACACCCTCGACGAGATCCCCGCCCTGCTCGGCCCGAACGGCAACGGCATCGGGTCCAACTCCTGGGTCGTCAACGGCGACCACACGACGACCGGCAAGGCGCTGCTCGCCAACGACCCGCACCTGGCGCCGATGCTGCCCTCCCTCTGGTACCAGATGGGCCTGCACTGCCGGAAGCTCTCCAAGACCTGCCAGTACGACACCGCGGGCTACACCTTCTCCGGGATGCCCGGTGTGATCATCGGTCACAACCAGGACATCGCCTGGGGCCTGACGAACCTCGGCGCGGACGTCACCGACCTCTTCCTGGAGAAGGTCTCCGACGACGGCTACCTGTACGGCGACAAGGTGAAGCCGTTCACCACCCGTGAGGAGACCATCAAGGTCGCGGGCGGCAGGGACCGGAAGATCACCGTCCGCGAGACGGACAACGGGCCTCTCGTCTCCGACCGCAGCAAGGAACTGGACAAGGTCGGCCAGAAGGCCCCCGTCGGCAACTCCGCCCCCGACCGCGCCGACGGCTACGCGGTCGCCCTGAAGTGGACCGCCCTGGAGCCGGGCAAGTCCATGGACGCGGTCTTCGCGATCAACCGGGCCAAGGACTTCACCACCTTCCGGGCCGCCGCCAAGAACTTCGAGGTCCCCTCGCAGAACCTCATCTACGCCGACACCGAGGGCAACATCGGCTACCAGGCGCCGGGGAAGATCCCGGTCCGCCTCAAGGGCGACGGCACGCTGCCCAGCCCCGGCTGGGACCCGGCGTACGGCTGGGCGAAGGAGCCGGTTCCCTTCGACGAGCTGCCCTACGAGTACAACCCGAAGCGCGGGTACATCGTCACCGCCAACCAGGCCGTGATCGACGAGAGCGAGTACCCCCACCTCCTCACCAAGGACTGGGGCTACGGCACCCGCAGCCAGCGGATCAACGACCTCATCGCCCAGAAGATCAAGGGCGGCGAGAAGGTCTCGACCGATGACATGCAGAAGATGCAGATGGACAACACCAGCGAGATCGCCGCGCTCCTGGTGCCCGAGCTGCTGAAGATCAACGTCTCCGACCCGAGCGTGCGCGAGGCCCAGAAGCTGCTGGAGGGCTGGGACTACACCCAGGAGCCCGACTCGGCCGCCGCCGCGTACTTCAACGGCGTCTGGCGCAACATCCTCAAGCTCGCCTTCGGCAACAAGCTCCCCAAGGAGCTGCGGGTCAAGGGCGACTGCATCAACGTGCCGCCGGCCAAGAACAGCGGCCCGGTCGACGCGCAGCGCAAGCTCGTGCGCGAGTGCGGCCAGCGCGACGGCGACTCCGCGCAGCCGGACGGCGGGGACCGCTGGTTCCAGGTGGTCCGCGACATCGTCAAGGACCAGGACAACGAGTGGTGGAAGGCGCCCGCCAGGGGCCGTGAGGACGCCCTGGAGAACCGGGACGAGCTCTTCGCCCGGGCGATGGAGGACGCGCGCTGGGAGCTGACCTCCAAGCTCGGCAAGGACATCTCCACCTGGAGCTGGGGCCGGCTGCACCGGCTGATGCTGAAGAACCAGACCCTCGGTACCGAAGGGCCCGATCTGCTCCAGCGGGCGCTCAACCGGGGCCCCTGGAACCTCGGCGGCGGTGAGGCGGCGGTCAACGCCACCGGCTGGAACGCGGCGAGCGGCTACGAGGTGATCTGGGTGCCGTCGATGCGGATGGTCGTCAACGTGGGGGACTGGGACAAGTCCCGCTGGATCAACCTCTCCGGCGCCTCCGGGCACGCGTTCAACGCGCACTACACCGACCAGACCGACAAGTGGGCCAAGGGCGAGCTGCTCGACTGGTCCTTCGGTACGGACGCGGTCGGCGCGTCCACCGTCGACACGCTGACGCTGAAGCCCCGGCAGCCCTGAGGCCCTGCCCGAAAGCCCGGCAGCCCTCGGCCCCGGCGCGGGGTGCGGTGGTCAGGTGGTGAAGCGCCGGGCTCCGGCCGGGGTGACCACGGCGTCCACGGGGTGGTCGTGCGGTTCCACAGGGACCCGCGCGACCACCTCGTTCTCGTACAGGAGCACGATGAGCGCCGGGTCCGCGCCGGCCGCCGAGAGCCGGGCCAGCACCCGGTCGTAGCTGCCGCCGCCCCGCCCCAGCCGCATCCCCGCGCCGTCCACGGCCAGTCCGGGCAGCAGGACCGCGTCGGCCGCCACGACGGCGTCGGGGCCGAGCCGGGGGCCGTCCGGTTCGAGGAGCCCGCGCCCGGCGGGCAGCAGATGCTCCGCGCCCCCGTACACCGCCCAGTCCAGGTCGTTGTCGGCCAGGAGCACCGGCAGCAGCACCCGTACACCCCGCTCGCGCAGCGCGTCCAGCAGCGCCCGGGTCCCCGGTTCACGCCCCACGGAGACATACGCGGCCACCGTCCGGGCGTCGGCCAGTTCGGGCAGAAGCAGGGCGTTGGTGACGAGAACCGCGGAGGCTTCCGCGACGTCCTCCTTGGTCAGGAGCGCCCGTGCGGCGAGCAGTTCGCTCCGCAGAGAGGCTTTTGCGGGCACCTTCACAGGCCCCTTTCCGGACTTGTCGGTGTACAAGAGAGCCTCACATGTTCTCGTATGGACATATTTAAGGGCAAAGTTAACCGGAACCTCGCCTTCCGGCTGTGTGCGCCCGTTAAGGTTCTGTGCATGAATCAGTCGCCCTCCAGGATCAGCAAGGCCGTCATCCCGGCAGCAGGTCTCGGAACCCGTTTCCTGCCCGCCACGAAGGCCACTCCCAAAGAGATGCTGCCTGTCGTCGACAAGCCGGCCATCCAGTACGTCGTCGAGGAGGCCGTGGCCGCGGGCCTCTCCGATGTTCTGATGATCACCGGTCGGAACAAGCGTCCCCTCGAGGACCACTTCGACCGCAACTACGAGCTGGAGTCCGCGCTCACCCGCAAGGGAGACGCCGAACGCCTGGCCAGGGTCCAGGAGTCCAGCGACCTGGCCACCATGCACTACGTCCGCCAGGGCGACCCGCGCGGCCTCGGCCACGCCGTGCTGTGCGCGGCCCCGCACGTGGGCGACCAGCCCTTCGCGGTGCTGCTCGGCGACGACCTGATCGACCCGCGCGACCCCCTGCTGGCCCGCATGGTGGAGGTCCAGGAGCGCGAGGGCGGCAGCGTCGTCGCGCTGATGGAGGTCGACCCGGCCCAGGTGCACCTGTACGGCTGCGCCGCCGCGGACGCCACCGTGGACAGTGACGTCGTCCGGGTCACCGGCCTGGTGGAGAAGCCGGACCCGGCCGACGCGCCCAGCAACCTCGCGGTCATCGGCCGGTACGTCCTGGACCCCGCTGTCTTCGACATACTGCGACACACCGAGCCGGGCCGGGGCGGCGAGATCCAGCTCACCGACGCCCTCCAGCTGCTCGCCGAGGACGAGAAGATCGGCGGCCCCGTGCACGGCGTCGTCTTCAAGGGCCGCCGCTATGACACCGGTGACCGGAGCGACTATCTGCGTGCCATTGTCAGACTGGCGTGCGAACGTGAAGACCTGGGACCGGACTTCCGGACCTGGCTCCGCAAGTACGTCACCGAGGAGATGTAACCCCTTGAGCAGCACGATCTGGTCGGTGGACGAGCACCTGGACGACATCCTCGCCACGGTGGGGCCGCTCGAACCCATCGAGCTGCAACTGCCCGACGCGCAGGGCTGCGTCCTGGTGAAGGACGTCGTCGTGGAGGTGGCCCTGCCGCCCTTCGACAACAGCTCGATGGACGGCTACGCGGTACGGGTCGCCGATGTCGAGGGGGCGAGCGAGGAGTTCCCCGCCGTCCTCACGGTCATCGGCGACGTCGCCGCGGGCAGCGCCGGGCTCGCCGACGGCCAGGTCGTGGGGCCGGGACAGGCCGCCCGCATCATGACGGGCGCCCCGCTGCCCGCCGGTGCGGAGGCCGTCGTCCCGGTCGAGTGGACGGACGGCGGTACGGGCGAGGGCCCGGCCGCCGCCATGCGCGCCCACTCCGACGCGCCGGAGGGCGCCACCGGAGAGGTCCGCGTCCACCGGTCCGTCGCGGCCGGCGCCCATGTCCGTGAGCGCGGGAGCGACGTCAGGCCCGGCGATCTGGCCCTGCGCGCGGGATCGATCGTCGGCCCGCCGCAGATCGGCCTGCTCGCCGCGATCGGCTGCTCGACCGTCGTCGTACGGCCCCGCCCGCGCGTCGTCGTCCTCTCCACCGGCAGCGAACTGGTCCAGCCCGGCGAGGAGCTGACAGCGGGCCAGATCTACGACTCCAACAGCTTCGCGCTCACGGCCGCCGCCCGGGACGCCGGAGCCATCGCCTACCGGGTCGGCGCGGTCACCGACGACGCCGAGACCCTGCGCGCCACGATCGAGGACCAGCTGATCCGCGCGGACATCATCGTCACCACGGGCGGCGTCAGCGTCGGCGCGTACGACGTCGTCAAGGAGGCGCTCTCCTCCGTCGGCGACGAGGACGAGCCGGGCAGCGGCATCGACTTCCGCAAGCTCGCCATGCAGCCGGGCAAACCGCAGGGCTTCGGCTCCATCGGCCCCGACCACACCCCGCTGCTGGCCCTGCCGGGCAACCCGGTCTCCAGCTACGTCTCCTTCGAGCTCTTCGTCCGCCCCGCCATCCGCGCCCTGATGGGCCTGACGGACGACCTCCACCGCCCCACGGTCCGGGCCCGGCTGAACACCGGCAAGGCGCTGACCTCGCCCGCCGGCCGCCGCCAGTTCCTGCGCGGCACATACGACGAGGAGGCGGGCACGGTCACCCCCGTCGGCGGCTCCGGCTCCCACCTGATCGCCGCGCTCGCCCAGGCGGACGCGCTGATCGTGCTGCCCGAGGAGACCACCTCCGCCGAGCCCGGCACGGAGACGGACGTGATCCTGCTCCGCTGACCGCAGCCCGGGGGCGGTACTATCTGCCGCCGTGCCTTCCGGAGGACCCTCTCCGGCCCGGGCCGATCGGCGCCCCTACCGCTAGGCGGAGTGAGTTGAGTACGCAGAACAGGCTGACGCACATCGACGAAGCGGGCGCGGCCCGCATGGTCGACGTGTCGGAGAAGGACGTCACCACGCGCGTCGCCCGCGCCAGCGGCCGGGTCCTCGTCTCGCCGCGCGTCATCGAGCTGCTCCGGGGCGAGGGGGTCCCCAAGGGCGATGCCCTCGCCACCGCGAGGATCGCCGGGATCATGGGCGCCAAGCGCACCCCGGACCTGATCCCGCTCTGCCATCCGCTGGCCGTCTCCGGTGTGAAGGTCGACCTGGGCGTGGCCGACGACGCGGTGGAGATCACGGCCACCGTGAAGACGACGGACCGCACGGGCGTCGAGATGGAGGCCCTGACGGCGGTCTCGGTGGCGGCCCTGACGGTGATCGACATGGTGAAGGCGGTCGACAAGAGCGCGGTCATCACCGACGTACGGGTCGAGGCGAAGTCGGGCGGCAAGTCCGGCGACTACCGCCGCACCGCGCCGGAGGGCCGGACGACAGGACCGGCAGCGGGGCCTGCCGCATGACGCCGCCGCACGGGCCGGGGTCGCCGGGCCATGACCAGCCGGGGGAGTCCGCGCAGGCGCCGGGCCACGGAGAGCCGGGGCGCACGCCGGAGCACGCGCTGGGCCACGCCGCCGACCGCGCACCCGAACCCACCGGAACCCCGACCTCCGCCCCGTACCGCGCCCTCGTCGTCACCGCCTCCAACCGGGCCTCCGCCGGGATCTACGCGGACAAGGGCGGCCCCCTCATCGCCGAAGCGCTCACCGCCCTCGGCTTCACGGTCGACGGGCCGCAGGTCGTCCCCGACGGCGACCCGGTCGAGGCGGCCCTGCGGGCCGGGGTGGCCGCCGGGTACGACGTCATCGTCACCACCGGCGGTACGGGCATCTCACCCACCGACGCCACGCCCGAGGCGACCCGCCGCGTCCTGGACCACGAGATCCCCGGCATCCCCGAGGCGATCCGGGCCGAGGGGCTCGCCAAGGTCCCCACCGCCGCGCTCTCCCGGGGGCTCGCGGGCGTCGCCTCCCGCACCCTGATCGTCAACCTGCCCGGCTCCACCGGCGGAGTGCGCGACGGCCTCGCGGTCCTCGGGCGGCTCCTGGTGCACGCCGTCGACCAGCTCCGCGGCGGCGACCACCCCCGACCGGGGAGCCCGAGCTGAACATCGCGACCTGGCCGGTGACGCTGACCGACGGCGAGATCGTCCTGCGCCCGATAAAGATGCGCGACCAGCGGGTATGGCGTGAGGTCAACCGGCGCAACCGCGACTGGCTGCGCCCCTGGGAGGCCACCGTCCCGCCGCCCGCGCCCGGCGGCCCGGTCGCACAGCGGCCCACGTACCGGCAGATGGTCCGTCATCTGCGCGCCGAGGCGCACGCCGGGCGGATGCTGCCGTTCGCCATCGAGTACGAGGGTCGGCTCGTCGGCCAGCTCACGGTCGCGGGGATCACCTGGGGCTCGATGTGCTCGGGCCACATCGGCTACTGGGTCGACCAGGGCGTCGCCGGGCGCGGGGTGATGCCGACGGCCGTGGCGCTCGCGGTCGACCACTGCTTCCGCTCGGTCGGGCTGCACCGCATCGAGGTCTGCATCCGCCCGGAGAACGCGCCGAGCCGCCGGGTGGTGGAGAAGCTCGGGTTCCGCTCCGAGGGCGTGCGCCCGCGCTATCTGCACATCGACGGGGCCTGGCGCGACCACCTGATCTTCGCGCTCACGGCCGAGGAGGTCCCCGAGGGGATGCTCCGGCGCTGGCGCCGTACGCGGCCGGTGACGCCACAGGGCCCGGGAGAGCCCGGCGGGCCGGGCTTGTCCGGCTGAATAAAATAAATGTTCGAATTTGATCGACGGATGGCTGCAATGGGTCGCACTATCGGTGACTGTTGATCCGATCAGTCACAAAAAAAGTCCGTGATATCAGCCGGATCGTGCGACACACCGGGCCAATTGGCGGATGCCTTGGCGTAAACCCCTCTACGGTGTGAGCGTGAGCAGCAGCGGCCTCATCTACGCAGTCATCGTCGGGGCCTGGGCCGCCTACTTGGTGCCGATGTGGCTCCGCAGGCAGGACGAGCTCAACGAAGCACGTCCGACGGAACGCTTCAGCACCGCCATCCGGCTGCTGTCCGGACGGGCGGCGATGGAGCGCCGGTACGCCAGGGAGCTGCGGGAGCGCACCGCCGAGGAGGCGGGGCCCGACGTCGACCCGGACGCCGAGACGGACCGTATGGATTCCGTGGACGTCCGGGCCTTTGCCGCGCCTCCGGCGCATACCGAAGCCAGGGTGCACGACCCGGCGCACGCTCCCGAGCGCGGAGCCCCGGGCCACCAGGTTTCCGACCGTCAGGCGCACGACCGCCGCCCGGGGCACCAGTCCCCGGACCGGACCGGTCACCAGTCCCCGGATCGGATCGGGCATCAGTCCCCGGACCGGACCGGGCATCAGCTCCCGGACCGTCAGACGCACGACCGGCGCTCCGGCGAGCGCCCGGCGGCAGCCGATGGCCCCCCGGCCCAGCGCCGCCCCCGCTCCCGTACCGGCGCCGCCGATGCCGAGCGGGCCCGGCGCGCCCAGCGCTCGCAGGTCCTGGCCCGGCGCAGGCGGACCACGGTCGTCCTCTTCCTGGCCTTCACCCTCGGCGCGATCGTGGCGGCGGTCGGCGGACTCGGCTTCCTCTGGGCACCGGCCGTTCCGGCCGTGCTGCTGAGCACGTACATCGTGCATCTGCGCGCCCAGGAGCGCCGCCGGTTCGCGTTCACCATGGACCGCCGACGGGCCGAGGTCGCGGCGCAGCGGCTGCGCGAGAACCGCCCCCGCAGGCACCAGCCCGCCGCCTCCGCCCCCGCCGAGCCCGACGACGACTCCGAGGCCCACCACCCGGAGCCCGAACCCACCCCCACGGTCTCCCCGCAGGAGGCCGGCCGCCGCGCCCTCGTCGAGCAGACGGACCACGCGGAGTGGGTGGACCAGCAGCGCGAACGCGGCCGGGTCCAGGGCGACAGCTGGGAGCCCGTCCCCGTACCGCTCCCCACCTATGTCACCGCCCCCGTCGCCCCCCGGGCCACCGGCGGCGTCGAGGTCGGCGACCCGGAGACCTGGAGCGCGGCCCGTTCCAGCGCCGCCGAGCCCACCCAGACCGGCACGTCGCACCCGACGGCCCCCACGGTGGACCCGGCGCCGCGCCAGCGCACCAACCAGTCCCGCCGCACCCGCGACCGGGGCCGGACCCCCCTCTTCGACCAGTACGACGACGAAGACCGGCCCCGTGCGGCCAACGAGTGAGACCCCGGAACCGGGACACCGCTGACCAGCGGAGGAGCGGATTTCCGAGGAGCCCGGTGAGGGTGCTAGAGTTTCACTCGTTGCAAGGGCCTGTGGCGCAGTCTGGTAGCGCACCTCGTTCGCATCGAGGGGGTCTGGGGTTCAAATCCCCACAGGTCCACAACAACAACTGTTCTTGATTTCACTCAGGAAGAGTTCACGAGATCCCGTCCGATCTGATTGATCGGACGGGATCTCGGCGTTTCCGGGGTCTGATTCGAGGTCTGTCCGAACGAGGTCGATGCTGGGGACGGGTGTTCTGCGGTCGTCGGCCTGAGGTTTCGGGGTGATTCCGGTGCGTCTGGCGTTCTGGGGCCGTCGGCGGGCGCGTGTGATCCCCGCTTGTGGTGCTGAGGTCTCAGGTGGGCGTGCGGATTTCCGGACCCTTGGGCGGAGGCGGGCCGGCCGCGTCGGCAGGGCCATGCGCCACCGGTTCGTCCGCGGGGGTCTGTGGCGGCTCTTGCGTGACGCCGTCGCCCTGGTCGGCGTACTCCTCGACGGCCGGCGACAACAACGTCTCCCGCGTGATCGTCAGGTGAAGCCGGCCGCTCCTTGGCCAGCGCAGTCTTCTCGCGCAGTGCCGCCGACTCGCCACGAACGAACGCCTCCTCCTGATCCAGACGCTCGAACGCGGATGCTCCCAACCGGCCGCAGGTGATCGCCGTGCGCCCGCACCCCTCCAGCAGACGACAGCACTCGTCCACGCCGTAGGGCCGGAACATGCCTACCTCAGAAGGGAGGTTCGAGATCGCCGCGGCCATCGCTGTGTGGCCCACAGTCCCATGGCTCCTCCTGGAGAGGTTCGATGCCGGTGACGTCGTGGCCCCATGCTCCGAGGGCCTTCCAGGCAACGCGCCGGTTGGGGCCGTCGCTGCTGGTGTCCAGGACGGCCCGCGCGTGCACGGCGAGGTGATCGCGGTGCACGGCGAGCGCGGGGTGCTCGGCGAGGATGAGCGCGGCGGTGACGGCGGCTTCGCGCACGTCCTCGTGACTGTCCCGCAGGAAGGGCACGACGGCCCGATAGAGCATCGGGCGCAGGTCCCGGAAGGCTGCCACGACGGTGCCCGGGGTGAGGAAGCCAGGGAAGTACTGCTCGGTGCGGTCGACCATCTCGTCGGAGGCGTCGTAGGCCGTGAAAGCCAACCAGTTCAACAGTGCCGCGCGGATGGGGACGCCGCGATACGGCCGAAGGGTCATGGCCGCCGGGTGGGCGAGGGCACCGGCGACATACAGGGCGACGGGGGCAGTGGCTTCGTAGACGCTGTTCTGGTGGCCGACCAGCTCACTCAGTTCCGACAAAGCGGTGACCTGCACCTTGGGATCAGGCTCCAGCAACCGTGCCAGGACTTCGGGAAGGCACTCACCGCTCCCGAAAGCCGTCTGGAGCGAACCCCAATCAGTCTCCGCCAGGACTGCCTGGCAGGGCGGCACGTCAGGCTCGCGGGGCGCCCCTGCCTCGGAGCTGCTGCGGTTCACAGGCCAAACCTAGACCAGACTTCTGACACGATTCCCGCCCGGGCCAGTCGGAAGCCGCTGTCCCTCAGAGGGTGACGGGTGGGTTTGCACCGGTCAGGCAGGAGGGCCGGTGTTCCGGCGGCAGGGACGAGGTGTTGTGTCACCTCTGCGGTGGAGGTGCCGGGGTGCCGTCAGTAGTTGGACCTCGACGGCGAGCCCGATCAGGGCACCGGGTCCAGCCGGATCCCCGGACTGAGCCAGCGGTGGACCGACCATCCCACCGACGCCGTCACAGCAGGTCAGCGGGGAGTGAGCGAGGGCGACGAGATCACCGTACGGATCGTCGAGGTCGACCTCGTGCGCCGCCGCCTGTCCTCCCGCGCGTACGCTTCCGCATCTGGCTCAACTAGCCCAAATGCCGCTTAGCGCGACAAATTTCCCTCTCTGCGTTTCGGTAGGGATACCTGGACCTGCCTTCCGTCGCCTGCGCGTGGGAAGCACCCTGCCCTGCCGAGCCGCTGGAGCCCCGCCTTGCCCATCGCCGAGCCCGAACTCGTTCGGCGGCTGGAGAAACGTCAGCCGTTCGCCTACCTTCTCGCCTCCGTACGGGGGGTCGGGCAGGTCGATCTCCAGCCCGGGCTGCTGACCGGCGCGACGATCCTCGTCGCGCTCTGGGTGGCGGGCTGGGAGACCGGCCTGTTCGCCACGCTCGGCACCCTGGTCGCCACGGCGACCGCCTACGCCCTCGCCGTGGACCGGGCGGGTATCGCGCTCGGGCTTCAGGGATACGCGGGCTGCCTGACGGGCATCGCTCTCGTCTCCTCGCTGGGGAACCATCCGGCCACCTACGTACTGGCCGTCGCCGGTGCCATGATGTGCACGATCCTGATGGCCGCCCTGGGCACTCTTCTCGCCCCCTTCGGGCTCACCCCCCTGACCGCGCCCTTCTGCGTGGTCTCGGGAGTGGTCGTGGTGGGCGCCCCGTCGTTCGACCGGGTCTGGCACGGAGCGCCGAACCCCGTCTCCAGCACGACGAGCGGTGACACCGGCATCTCGTGGAACGACCTGTGGCACGCGTTCTTCAACAACGTGTCGCAGGTCTTCCTGGTCGAGAGCTGGTACGTCGGCCTGATCATGCTCGTCGGCCTCGCGCTGGCCGGGCTGCGCGTGGTGCTCTACGCCGCGGCCGGCAGCGTGGTCGGGATCGCCGCCGCCTGGCTGATGGGCGCCCCGACGGAGCTGATCGCCGCCGGTATCTACGGATACAACGCCGTGCTCGTGGCCATCGCCGTCGGTGCCGTCTTCCTGTCCCACTCGGTCTGGACGGGGGCGTACGCCCTGTTCGGCGCCGCGGTGACCACCTGTCTCACCGCCTCGCTGACCTCCTTCTTCAAACCGTTCGGCGGCCACACCTTCACCTGGCCGTTCATCCTCACCACCTGGGTGCTGATGGCTGCCGTCCCCCTGCTGCCGCGCCTGCGCCGGAGCGAGTGACCGCTCCCGCCCGGTACGGACCTCCGCCCTCAGCCCGTACATCACCGAGGAAGGCACTGACGATGAACCTCGCCCCCCGCGAGATCGACAAACTGCTCGTCTACGTGGTGGCCGACCTGGCGCGCAAGCGCCGGGACCGCGGTCTCAAGCTCAACTACAGCGAGTCGGTCGCCCTGATCACCGAGGCGATCCTCGAAGCGGCCCGGGACGGCAGGAGTGTCGCGGACTGCATGGAACTCGGCCGCCATGTCGTGGGCGAGGCGGAGACCATGGACGGCGTACGGGAGATGCTGGGGCTGCTCCAGGTCGAGGCGTCCTTCGTGGACGGGACCAAGCTGGTCTCCTGCCACGACCCCATCGGCGGCTGAGCTGTGGCCGAATCCGTCGCCGTCATCGCCGTGTGCGGCCACGAAGCCGCCCACGGCCAGGCCCTCGCCCCCCTCGTGGACGCCGGAGTGAGCGTCGTACCGAACGGGCGCGCGCTGTTCCGGAGCATCACCGAGCACGCGCGCCGGGGCGAGGAAGCCGTCGTCGTCCCCATGACGCTCGGCCGTGACCCCGAACTCGTGGCCGACACCGCCCGGACGCTGCGCGCCGTACCCGCCGCCGAGCGGGGCACGGTCGTGCTCGCCGAACCCTTCGGCACCGCCCAGCATCTGACCGGCTGGCTGCGGGCCGCCGCGGGCCGGGTGCCCGAGGGGTCCGCGCTGCTGGTCACCGCCCCGTCCGGCGACCCGTTCGAGGACGCCGAGCTCTACCGGATCGCCGCTCTCGTCCGCCGCCACGGTCCCCACCCGTTCGTCGAGGTCGCGTTCTCCGGCGGTGATCCGGACCTGGCCGAGGGCGTCCGGAGGTGCCGGCTGCTCGGCGCCCGGCGGGTGGCGCTGCTCCCGGCCGCGTTCGTGCTGCCGGACGTTCCCGGGCCGGCCGACGTGGACCGGATTCCGGCCGGCGTGGACCGGATTCCGGTCGACCGGGCCGGGCCGCTCCTGTCGGCGTCGGCGCTGCGACGCGTGCTCACGGAGCGGGTGACCGACGCCCGGCGGCGCCTGCGCGAGCACGGCGACGACGGCATCGGGGCCGGGCTCACCGCGGCCGACAACCACGGCCACTCCCACACCCACCCACCGGGCGAGGGCCACAGCCACAGCCACAGCCACGGCCATACGCACGAGCACGCCCACAGCCACGAGCACGCCCACCCCCACGAGCACGCCCCCGGCACGGCGCACCGGCACCACCACCCGTCCGCCGACGAGGCGGACCGAGCCACCAGGAGCATCGCATGACGTTCCGTCAGCAGTACCTGTACGGCAAGGGCCCCATCGAGCTCAACGCGGGCCGCCGCACCCTGAAGGTCACCGTCAGCAACACCGGTGACCGCGCTGTGCAGGTCGGGTCCCACTACCACTTCTTCGAGGTCAACTCGGCGCTCTCCTTCGACCGCCAGGAGACGCTCGGCATGCACCTCAACATCGCCGCCGGTACCTCCGTGCGGTTCGAGCCCGGCGGTTCGCGCGAGGTCGAGCTGTGCGCGTACGCCGGTACCGGCCGTCTCACCGGCTTCAGCGGCCTGCTCAACGGCAGCCTCTCCTCCCGCCCCGCACGGGTCGAAGCCGTCCGCAAGGCCATCGAGCAGGGCTTCCAGGGCGCGGAGGGTGCCCCGCGGGCCGAGCGCTCCACTCCGGCGACCACCAGGAACGCGGCCAAGCCGTCGGCCAAGAACGCCAAGGCCACCGAAGCTGCCAAGGCCGCCAAGAACACCAAGGCCACCGAAGCTTCCAAGGCCGCGAAGGACACCAAGGGTTCCAAGGCCACGAGGAAAGACAAGAAGGGTTCGCGCTGATGCCCATCCTGCCCCGCAAGCAGTACACGGACATGTTCGGCCCGACCGTCGGCGACCGCTTCCACCTCGCCGACACCAACCTCGTCGTCGAGGTCGAGAAGGACTACAGCGAGGGCCTGTACGGCGACGAAGTCGTCTACGGCGGCGGCAAGACCATGCGCGACGGCATGGCCTCCGACCCGCAGGCCACCTCCGCCCAGGGCGCCCTCGACACCGTCATCACCAACGTGGTCGTCATCGACCCGATGGTGGGGGTCGTCAAGTGCGACATCGGCATCAAGGACGGCTTCATCGTCGGCATCGGCAAGTCGGGCAACCCGCAGACCCAGAACAACGTCGACCCGAACCTGGTCATCGGACCCGGTACGGAGGCCATCGCGGGGGAGCACCTGATCGCCACCGCGGGCGCCATCGACAGCCATGTCCATCTGATCGCCCCGCAACAGGCCGAGCAGGCGCTGACCAACGGCATCACCACCCTGATCGGCGGCGGCACCGGTCCGACGGACGGCTCCAACGGCACGACCTGCACCCCGGGCCCGTACAACATCGCCCGGCTGCTCCAGGCCGCCGAGAACCTGCCGGTCAACCTCGGCATCATGGCCAAGGGCAACGGCAGCCTGCCGGAGGCGCTCCAGGAGCAGGTCGTCGCCGGTGCCTGCGCGCTCAAGGTGCACGAGGACTGGGGCTCCACCCCGGCCGTGATCGACAACGCGCTGACCGTCGCGGACCAGCACGACGTCCAGGTGGCCATCCACACCGACAGCCTGAACGAGGGCGGCTTCTTCGAGGACACCCGCTCCGCGATCGACGGCCGGGCCATCCACACCTTCCACAGCGAGGGCGCGGGCGGCGGTCACGCCCCCGACATCCTGCGGATCGCCGGAGAACCGAACGTCCTGCCGTCCTCGACCAACCCGACGCTGCCGTACACCAAGAACTCCGTGGACGAGCTGCTCGACATGGTCATGGTCTGCCACCACCTCAGCCACGACATCCCCGAGGACGTGTCCTTCGCCGACAGCCGGGTCCGGGCCGAGACGATCGCGGCCGAGTCGGTGCTCCACGACCTCGGTGTGATCAGCATGTTCTCCTCGGACTCGCAGGCCATGGGGCGGATCGGGGAGTCCGTCACCCGGGCCTTCCAGACCGCGCACCACTGCAAGGACAAGCTGGGCGTGCTGGAGGGCGACTCGGCGCGCAACGACAACCAGCGCGTGCTGCGCTATCTGGCCAAGGTCACCATCAACCCGGCCATCGCCTCGGGCATCTCCGACCACGTGGGCTCGATCGAGAAGGGCAAGCTCGCCGACATCGTGCTGTGGCCCATCCACTCCTTCGGGGCCAAGCCGAAGATGGTGATCAAGGGCGGCATCGTCTCCTGGGCGCAGATGGGCGACCCCAACGCCTCGCTGCCGACCCCGCAGCCCGTCACCTACCGGCCGATGTTCGGCCAGTACGGCAAGGCCCTGCAGGCGACCCACGCGACCTTCATGTCCCAGGCAGGCATCGCCGCCGGGGTCCCGGCCGAACTCGGCCTGGAGCGCAGGGTCCTGCCCGTGCGCCGCACCCGCACCATCGGCAAGCACAACATGATCCGCAACGACGCCCTCCCGGACATCAAGGTCGACCCGGAGACGTTCAAGGTCACGCTGAACGGCCGGGTCGCCACCATCGACCCGGCCGAGACGCTGCCCCTCAACCACCTCTACTTCCTGGTCTAGGGCCGATGTACCGCGACGAGAACGACACCCCGCCGGACCTCCCGCCCGCGGCGACCGGGGAGACCGCGGCGACCGGGGCAACCGGGGCCGACGCGGGCGGCACGGGCGGCACGGGGCTCGGGCCGCTGCTGGTCAGTCTCCAGCTGACCGACTCGGCGTTCCCGAGCGGCTTCTACACGCTCTCGCACAGCCTGGAGGGCTTCGCCCAGGCCGGAGCCGTCGACCCCGACAGCCTGCCGCTGCTCCTGGAGGACCTCCTGCTGTACGGCGTCGGGCCCGCGGACGCCACCGCCCTCGCCCTCGCCCACCGCGCCACGGCGGCCGGTGACCCGGCGGCCACCGTCCGGATCGACGAACATCTCCTGGCCACGAAGCTGGGCCGGGAGATGCGCCAGGCATCGGTCCGGACCGGCCGCCAGCTCCTGGACCTCGGCCGGGAGGTCTTCGGCCGCCCGGAGATCGGCGACTACCTCGACCGGGTCGTGCGGCGCGAGGCGCCCGGAACCCAGGCGGTCGCCGCCGGGGTGATCTACGCGGCGACCGGGGTCCCGGTCCGCCAGGCCGTCGCCGCGGACCTGTTCGCGTTCTGCGTCAGCTTCGCGGGCGCCGCCCTGCGGCTGCGGCTGACCGATCACCGTACGACGCAGACGCTGATCCGGGGCGCCGCCCCCCTCATCGAGAGGACCGTCGAGGCCGCCCTGCGGCGCGAACTCGACGACGTCGGCGCCACCGTCTTCGCCTCGGACATCATGTCGGGCCGCCATGAACGCGCCGAGGCACGGCTCTTCGCCAGCTGACATCCACCCGCCCGCATCACCCAGGGAGCACCATGGACGACAACGTACTGAGGGTCGGCATCGGCGGACCGGTCGGTTCCGGCAAGACCGCGCTCATCGAGGCGCTGGTCCCCGTCCTCATCGAGCGCGGCCGCCGCCCCGCCGTCATCACCAACGACATCTACACGCAGGAGGACGCCCAGCACGTCCGCCGCACGCTGGCCGGGGTCCTGGAGCCCGAGCGGGTCGTCGGCGTCGAGACGGGTGCCTGCCCGCACACCGCCGTGCGCGACGACCCGACGATGAACCTGGCGGCCGGTGCGGAGATGCTGGAGCGCTTCCCGGACACCGACACGCTGCTGTACGAGTCCGGGGGCGACAACCTCACCCTGACGTTCAGCCCCGCCCTGGTGGACCTCTTCCTCTTCGTGCTGGACACGGCGGAGGGCGAGAAGATGCCCCGTAAGCGCGGCCCCGGCATCACCGACTCCGACCTGCTGGTCATCAACAAGATCGACATCGCGCAGTACGTACGCACGGACATCGGCATCATGGAGTCCGACGCCCGCCGGGTCCGGGACGACCGGCCCGTCGTCCTCACCGACTGCCTGACCGGCGTGGGGATCGACGAGATCGCGGTCTACCTCGAATCGCGCCGCAAGGCGCTGATCTGACATGCCGCTCGCCCCCCACCGGCCCCGGGCCGACCGGCTCGCCGCCGACTACTACACCCCGGTCCGCGTCCCCCCGGACGTGGCGGCGCTGGCCTCGGTCCCGGACACCCTCGCCCCCGGCTCACCGGCCAAGGTGGGCATTCTCGACCTGGCCTTCGCGGTACGGGGCGAGCGCACCGAACTCGTCGAGCGCTACCAGAAGACACCGCTCCAGATCATGCGGCCCCTGTGGATCGACCCCGGACTGCCCGGTATGAGCTACGTCTACATCATGGCGACCGGCGCCGGGGTCGCCCAGGCGGACCGCTACCGGATGGACGTCCGCTGCGGACCGGACACCCAGGTCCACCTGACCACCCAGGCCGCCACCAAGATCTTCCGGATGGAGCACGACTACGCGAGCCAGCGGGTGCACCTGAGCGCGGAGGCCGGAAGCTATGTCGAGTACCTGCCGGACCCGCTGATCCCCTTCGCGGGCGCCCGCTTCTACCAGCGCACCGAGGTCACGGTCGCCCCCGGGGCCACCGTCGTCCTCGGCGACACGCTGACCGCGGGCCGCCTCGCCCGCGGCGAACGGCACGCCTACCGGGTGCTCGCCACCGATCTGCGCATCAGCCGTCCCGACGGCACGCCGCTCGCCGTCGACACCCTGCGGCTGGCCCCCGGGCCCCGGGGCGGGGCCGTCCTGGGGCCGGGGGTGTTCGCCGGCCACGACCACGTCGCCTCGCTCTTCGCCGTGACCGACCGCGTCCCGGCCACCGCGCTCGCCGACACCCTGCACGACGCGCTCGCCGGACTCGGCCTCCTGTACGGGGTGAGCGTCCTGCCCCGGGAGTGCGGAGCGTGGGTGCGGCTCCTGGACGACAGCCCGATCCGGGTCGCCGCCGCGCACGAGGCCGTACGCCAGGCCGTACGCCGTCTGCTCACCGGCCACCCGGCGCCCGACCTGCGCAAACCGTAGCCGTAGCGCCCCCCTCCCGGGCCTCTGTCGGCCCGGGGCCGGTCCCTTCCCACGCTCCGCCGCCAACCGGACGAGGTATCCACCGATGATCACCGCTCCCGCGCCGATGCCCCCCGCGTACGACTCCGGAGACACCGCCTGGCTGCTCGCCGCCACCGCCATGGTGCTGCTGATGACGCCCGGTCTCGCCTTCTTCTACGGCGGCATGGTGCGCACCCGGCATGTGCTCATGATGATCAAAATGAGCTTCGCCGCCCTGGCCTTCGGCACCCTCGTCTGGTGGACCGTCGGATACACCCTGGCCTTCGGGCCCGATGTGGGCGGCGCCGGGCTCATCGGCAACCTCGACCACGTCTTCATGCGCGGCATCGAGCTGAACACGCTGACCGGGGCCATTCCCACCTATGTGTACAGCACCTTCCAGATGGGCTTCGCCATCATCACCGTGGCGCTGATCAGCGGATCGATCGCCGACCGCGCCACGATGAAGGGGTGGCTGGTCTTCGTCGTGCTGTGGCTGCTCATCGTCTACATCCCCATCGCCCACTGGGTGTTCGACAGCGACGGCTGGATCGTGAAACACCTCGGCGCACTCGACTTCGCCGGTGGTCTCCCCGTGGAGCTCAACTCGGGCGTCGCCGGGCTCGCCGTCGCCCTCGTGCTGCGCACCCCGCGCGACTTCGCCCGCAGCGAGGAGCGTCCCAACAACATCCCGCTCGTGGTCATCGGTGTGGGGCTCCTCTGGTTCGGCTGGTTCGGCTTCAACTCCGGCTCGGCGCTGACCGACCAGGGCACCGCCGCCGCGGCCTTCATCAACACCCAGCTGGGCGCGGCGGGCGCGATGGTCACCTGGCCCCTGGTGGAGAAGTGGCGCACCGGCAGGGTCACCACCATGGGCGTCGTCTCGTCCGCCGTCGCGGGCATGGTGGCGATCACTCCGGCCTGCGGTGAGATCGACACGCTCGGTGCCGTCATCACCGGGCTCGTCGTGGGCGCGGTGTGCGCCTTCGCGATCACCCTGAAGTTCCGGTTCAACGTGGACGACACCCTCGACGTGGTGGGGGTGCACGGTGTCGGCGGGCTGATCGGGCTGATCATGGTGGGGCTGTTCGCGACCGCGCGGATCAGCGGTCAGGAGGGCCTGTTCTACGGCGGCGGCTGGGGGCTGCTCGGCAAGCAGCTCGTCGCGATCGTCGCGGTGATCGCCTTCTCCTTCACCCTCACCTGGCTCATCGCCAAGGCTGTCGACCTGACCGTCGGCTTCCGCGCCACGGAGCGGTACGGCACCGTCCCGGGGGAGGACGAGGAGCGGGCGTACGACTTCCGGACCGCCGAGCGCCTGGGCGCCCTCGTCACCGGCAAGCGGGCCTCCAGCGACAAGGAACTCGTCCAGCAGATCACGACGTTGCTGCGGGCCCGCGAGGACGATCGGTAGCCCGGCCCGGCAATCCGTCCACCGGCCCCGCCCACGCCCGCGCACGGTCCGCGAGGCGTGGGCGGGGGGCGGTGCGACCCGGACCACGAGAGCGGTGACGAAGCCTTCGTCACCGCTCTCGTGGTCCCGGCATGCGCGGTCCCGGAAGCCGCGTCCGAGGGCGGTTCCCCGCGGGTGACGGCCTCGGCCGTGACGGCACGCGGCCCGCTGCCCCCGCCCCCGGGGGCCCGCCCGCCCGTCCGGTGATCTCCGGCCGCCCCGGGAGGCGGCCCCCGTGTTTCTTCCGGGTTTCACTACAGTTCTCGGCCAGTTCTGTAGAAAAGAGCACCATCTCCGGTCCTTGTCGCGGCAGTTCCGCTTACGCGAGAGTTCGGGACGCGGCGACAGGAACATGTCATCGCCGCCGGGCAGTGTCCACGGAACACATCGCGCGTCCCCAAGCGTGGTGTGGCCACCCCCCCATTGTCTGGACGCCCGCCCGTGTAGCGGAAGGAATCGCGTGAAGCACGGAAAGAAGAACGCGCGCAGATACATCGTGGCGGCCTCCATCGGCGCCCTCCTGTCGGCCGGAGTCGCCACAGGGGCCTATGCCGGTACGGAGGAATCCGCGCCCGGGTACCAGTCGGAGATGGTCAGTGCTCTCGCCACCACCCTGGGCGTGAGCGAGAAGGAGGCTGTCGAGAGGCTGGACAAGGAAGCCCGGCAGCAGGACCGCTTCGCGGAGTTGAAGGCGGACCGCGTATCGACTCTCGGAGCATTCTTCGCCGGGGACGGGACGCTCGTCGTCAACGCCGCCGACGCCGAGGCCGCGAAGGAGGTCAAGGCGGCGGGGCTCGCAGCACGGGTCCCCGAGCGCGGCGAGAGCGAGCTGAACCGGATCAAGGCCCAGCTCGACGCCAAGGCCCTCAAGAGCGCCCCGGCCGGGGTGTCGGCGTGGTCCGTCGACCTCGCCTCCGACACCGTGACCGTCGAGGTCAACGGGGCGTCCGACGCCGCCACCCGTACCTTCCTCAAGGCCGCGAAGAGCAACGGCGACGCGGTACGGGTCGTCCGGGGCCAGGAGAAGCTGGAGACCCAGGCCGTCGTGCCGCCGGGCAGCCGCATGACGTTCAACGGCTACCTCTGCTCGGTCGGATACGGGGCGAAGGACCGCAACGGCAAGCAGGTGCTCGTGACCGCCGGGCACTGCATCGAGGACCTGCCCGCACTGGCCTACAACGGAACCCGGTTCGCCAAGGGCACCCACACCCGGTTCGCGCTCGGCACCCGCAGCGTGGACATGGGCATCGCCACCGTGGACTCCGGCCACTCCATCGGCCTGGACATCACCACGTACGGCAAGGCGGGCACCGTCGCCGTCCGGGGCAGCCAGCGGGCCCCGCAGGGTTCGGCGCTCTGCAAGTCCGGCCAGACCACCGGCTGGACCTGCGGCAAGGTCGGCTCGTACAACGTCAGCGTCACCTACACCGACGAGAACGGCGGGCCCGACACCGTCGTGACCGGTCTCGCCAGCTCCAGCGTCTGCACCCAGGGCGGGGACAGCGGAGGCGCGTACGTCTCCGGCAACCAGGCCCAGGGGCTGACCTCCGGCGGGCCGATCGGCCAGCGGTGCAACGGCCAGGTGAACTCGCCCGGTTCGTCGTACTTCCAGCCGCTCGACGACGCCCTCAAGTACTACGGGCTGACGCTGAACACCAAGTAGCCCCACCGGGTGAAGGTGCCGCAAGCACGGGAGACCGTCCACTCATCCTGGGCGGTCTCCCGTTCCATCTGTCCCGCCTGTCCCGCCTGTCCCGCCTGTCCCGTCTGTCCCGCCCGTTCCGTCCGCCCTCGCCGGTCCGCCCGTTCCCTGGCCGTACTCCCAGGCCACCCCGTGGACACCGGGCTTGCACCGGGAGGTGAGCACATGGACGTTGTGCGTATCGCTCAGCGGGATGCGCCGCTGGGCGCGGGGCGGGGCGCCGACCTTCTCCCGGACGTAGCGGTGGCAGTCCGACGGCAGCGCGCCGGGGTGGAAGAAGACCTGCTGGAGGTACTCGTGGAGGTTCGTCCGCGACCAGCGCTCGTAGTGCGTGGCCGGGGTCTCGGACGGGCTCACGTCGACCGCGTAACTCACCACCGTGGTGTCCAGCTTGGCCAGCTCGCGGCCGAAGTGGATCTCCAGCACCAGGGACTTGAGCCTCTTGAGGTACGTGGCCTCGACGAGCCGGCCGCAGGTGACCCGGATGTCGACGGGTTCGGCCGCCTCGTCGTCGAAGCTGAGCACGAAGATCACCCGGTCCGCGCCCGCCTGTCCGGCCCGCAGCACGTTCGTGGTGGAGATCCCGCTCAGCGTCCCGCTCTCGCCGATCGTCACCACGTCGTGGACGACGAGCGAACTGGTCTCCTGGTTGAAGTGGCGGAACCGCGCGCCGAGCGCCTTCTCCACCACCGAGTCCTCGCCGAGGATCTGGAGCGCCGCCCCCTCGTCACCGGCCGGTGTGGTCCGGCCCCGGGGGCGGCGCGGGCCGAGCAGCGAGCGCAGGGCTCCGGCGGGCAGCTCCAGGATCTCCTCCAGCACCTCCACCGCCCGCAGGGACCGGGCCCGTTCGGGCTGGCTGCGCCCGCGCTGCCAGCTGCTGAGGGTGGCCTGGCTGATGGCGATGCCGCGCCCCCGGAGGCGTTCGCTCACCCGCTCCAGCGAGAGCCCGCGCCGGTTCAGCGCCTCCCGCAGGACCCCGGGGAAGGTGTCGGCGCCGGTGGCCGCCGCGTGCAGGGCCGAGGTGGTGATGGCCTCGCCCGTGCGGGCGGCGGTGGCGTGGGCTCCGGTGGGGAGCGGGTCCGTGGGGTGGGGACCGGTGGGGCGTGCTTGTGCGGGGTGGGTCCCGGCTTCGGTCCGGCGGGCCCCGGTTGTGGCATGGCGGCCCCCGGCCTCCGCCGGTCCGAAGCCGGTATCGGTGCCCGTGTCCGTATCCGTCCTGCTCGACATGTCCCTCCCCGTTCCCGGCGATCTCCCGGCGCTTTCCGGGTTGTTCCGGTTGTTCCGGTTTTCCCGGCTCTCCCCGCGGGCCGGTCGACAGGCGCCCGCATACTGGTTGACCACTGGACGGGTGGCGGATAACAAAACCCCCGGGGGTGACGTGTCCCACACCCCCGCGGGCGCGTCCCGGCCGGTCCGGGATGTGGGCACGTGGGCACGTGGTGAACGGAACGAAGGACGTGAACGGCGTGGACAGCACCGCTCTGGTCGTCGCGGCGAGGAACGGCGACCGGGCCGCCGGGGAACGGCTGGCCGCCCAGTACCTGCCGCTCGTCTACAACATCGTCGGACGCGCCCTCAACGGCCACCCGGACGTGGACGACGTGGTGCAGGAGACCATGCTCCGGGCGCTCTCCGGACTGCCCTCCCTGCGCGATCCGGCCCGGTTCCGCTCCTGGCTCGTCGCCATCGCCATGAACCAGGTCCGCACCCGCTGGGCCGGTCTGGGTCACCGGCCCGCCCCGCTGGAGGAGACCGAGGACCCCGCCGACCCCGCCGCCGACTTCGTCGACCTGACGATCCTGCGCCTCGAACTCTCCGGCCAGCGGCGCGAGACGGCCGAGGCGACCCGCTGGCTGGACGACGCGGAACGCGATGTGCTCTCCCTGTGGTGGCTGGAAACCACCGGTGAGCTCACCCGTGCCGAGCTGGCGGAGGCGCTCGGGCTCTCCCCGCAGCACGCCGCCGTACGCGTACAGCGGGTGAAGAACCAGCTCGACGTGGGCCGCGCGGTCGTCCGGGCCCTGGCGTCCGACCCCCGCTGCCCGGCGCTGGAGGATCTGCTGGGCAGCGGCGACTGGGACGGCACGCCGACGCCCCTGTGGCGCAAGCGGATCGCCCGGCATGTACGGGTCTGCGCCTCCTGCTCCGCAGGCAGTACGGGCCTGGTCCCGCCGGAAGGGCTGCTCTCCGGGCTCGCTCTGGTGGTGCCGTTGTACGAGACCGGCCAGCACGCCACGACGGTGGCCGCCCTCGCCTCCTCGGCCCCGGCCGCCGCCGCCGCTCCTGCCGCCGCTTCGGCCTCCGCCGCCCCGGCCGTGGCTCCGGCCGTGTTCTCGGCCGGGAAGGCGGCGGGGCTCATAGCCGGCGCGGCCGCCGTGACCACCCTCGCCGTGCTGTTCTGGCCCTCCGCCCCCACCCCGCCCGAGGCCCGGGGCGGGGGAGCGACGTACAGCCCCGCGCCCCCGCCGCCCGCCGCCGCCCCGGCCGAGCCGCTCCCCACGCCCTCCCCCTCCACGGCCCCGCCCACGCCGAGCCCCTCCGCCCCCGCCGTACGGCCGCCCTCCACCCCCGCCCCCGCGCCCTCCTCCGCCCCGCCCGAGACCGCGCCCGCGGCCCCGCCGCCCGGCCCGGACGCCCGTCTGGTCACCCGGGTCAACACCCTGCGCGCCGAGAACGGCTGCCCGGGACTGCGCACCGACCCCCGGCTCACCGAGGTCGCCCAACGGCACTCCGAGGACATGGCGGCACAGGGCTATTTCGGCCATACCGACTCCACGGGCCGGGACATGGGCGAGCGGGTGACCGACTCCGGCTACCTCTGGTCCGCCGTCGGCGAGACCATCGCCACCGGCCCCTCCGATCCGGCCGCGGTGGCGGAGCAGTGGCGCCGCAGTCCCGGCCGCGGCGACGACATCCTCAACTGCGACTTCGTCCACGTGGGCGTGGGCATCGCCGACTCCCCGCGCGGCCCCTACTGGACCCAGGTCCTGGGCACTCCGCGCTGAGGGGCACCTCGCGCTGAGCGGCCGGGCCGGTTGTCAGTGCCGCGTGCCAGACTCGGCAGGCATGGAGACAACGGTGGAACTCAGAGATGTCGTCCAGGCCGACCTGGAGGTCTTCCTCGCGTACGAGCACGACCCGGAGGCGGTCCGCAGGTCCGGGTTCGCGCCCCGGGAGCGGGAGGCGTTCATGGCGCACTGGGCCGCGAAGGTGCTGGGGGACCCGACGGTCTTCGTGCAGACGGTCGTCGTGGACGGTGATCCGGCCGGGAACATCGTGGCCTGGTGGGACGGCGACCGGCGCTTCATCGGCTACTGGTTCGGCCGTCCCTACTGGGGCCGGGGCATAGGCACCGAAGCGCTGACCGTGTTCCTGGAGCGGGAGAAGGTCCGCCCGCTCCACGCGGACCCGGTCGCCGGGAACACCGGCTCGATCCGGCTGCTGGAGAAGTGCGGGTTCGAGGCCACCGGGACGGTCCGGCACGGGGAGGACGAACACGTGGTCCTGGTGCTCGGCGCGACGGCCTGAGCAGCGCCCTCGGCCCAGCCGCGTAACAACGCCCTCGGCGCGACGGCCTGAGCGGCGCCCCTGGGCCCGGGGCGGGCCGCGCGCCTCAGCGCATCACGGCTGCCGCAGCGGCTTGGCCATGCAGATGCTGCTCTCGTACTCCCGGTAGTGGCCGAACTTCTCGCACACCGCATAGCCGCTCGACGTGTACAGCGCCACCGCCTCGGGCTGCCGGTCGCCGGTCTCCAGGACCATCCGGACGCGCCCGGCCGCGCGGGCGTCGTCCTCCAGGGCGGCGAGCATCCGGCGGGCCAGACCCCGGCCCCGGCCCTCGGGGATCACGAACATCCGCTTGATCTCGGCGTCGCCGTCGGCGTAGCCGTGGGCGTTACGGTCCTGGGTCCGCCAGCCCCCCGTGGCCACCGGGCGCTCCAGCTCGTCGTAGGCGAGCAGATACAGACCGTGCGGCGGGTCGAACATGGTGGGGTCGAGGGGTGTGACATCGCCCCCGTCGCCGTAGCGCTCGGCGTACTCCAGCTGCACCTGGTCGTTGAGTTTGACGGCGTCGGGGTGGTCGAAGCGGCATGGGCGGATGTTCATGCGAAGTATCGTAAATCTATGAGTAGGGGCGGGGTAGGTACTGTTTCCTGATGCTGACTGTTACATCTGTGAATGTTAATGGGCTCCGCGCCGCCGCGAAGAAGGGCTTCGTGGAGTGGCTGGCGGGCACCGAAGCCGATGTGGTCTGCCTCCAGGAGGTCCGCGCCGAGCCCGGCCAGCTGGCCGCCGAGGTCCGTGACCCCGAGGGCTGGCACACCGTGCACGCCCCCGCCGCCGCCAAGGGGCGTGCCGGGGTCTCGCTCTACTCCCGCCAGGCGCCGGAGCGGACCCAGATCGGCTTCGGCGGGTTCGGGGTTCCGGGGGCCGAGGAGTTCGACGCGAGCGGCCGGTATGTCGAGATCGACCTCCCCGGGGTGACCGTCGCGAGCCTGTATCTGCCCTCCGGCGAGGTCGGCACCGAGCGGCAGGACGAGAAGGAGCGCTTCATGGCCGCCTTCCTGCCCTACCTCCAGGGGCTGAAGGAGCGGGCGGCGGCGGACGGCCGCGAGGTCGTGGTCTGCGGCGACTGGAACATCGCCCACCAGGAGGCCGACCTGAAGAACTGGAAGGCCAACCAGAAGAGTTCGGGCTTCCTCCCCGAGGAGCGGGCCTGGCTGACGAAGGTCCTGGAGGAGGCCGCGTACGTCGATGTCGTACGGCAGCTGCACCCGGATGTGGCGGGGCCGTACAGCTGGTGGTCCTACCGGGGCCGGGCCTTCGACAACGACTCCGGCTGGCGCATCGACTACCAGATCGCCACGCCGGGCCTCGCCGCGCGCGCCGTGAAGGCGTGGGTCGAGCGGGCCGCCACGCACGGCGAGCGCTGGAGCGACCACGCACCGGTGACGGTCGTCTACGAGCGGTAGCTCCGGTCAGCCGGACTTGGGAGGCTGCGTGCCGTCCTCGCGGCGCAGCCTCCGGTCCAGCGCCATCGACAGCTCCGCGTCCACCACCGCGCGGGCCAGCGGGCGCAGTTGGGCCGGTTCGGTCTCCGCCGCGTGGGCATGCAGTACGCGTACGAAGATTTCGGCGAGAGCGTCCGCGTGCTCACGGACGCGGCGGCCCGAGGAGAGCACCGTGGCGAGCGGCACCCCTTCCCGTACGAGCTCCGCCGACACCTCCAGCAGACGGCGGCTGATGTGCACGATCTCGTCGCCGTCGGTGGCGAGATAGCCGAGGTCCAGCGCGGTGGCCAGGTTCTCCGGGGTGACCTCGCCCTCGAAGTAGTCGGCGAGCTGTTCCGGGGTGAGCCGGACCGGGGTCTCCTCGGTCGGCTCGCCGAGCCCCAGCACCTCGGCCACATCGCGCCCGCTCTCGAAGGTGGCGGCCAGGTCCGCGATGCCGTTGAGGGTGTGGCCGCGCTCCAGCAGCCCCGTGATCGTCCGCAGCCGGGCCAGGTGGTGGTCGTCGTACCAGGCGATCCGGCCCTCGCGCCGGGGTGGCGGGAGCAGTCCGCGCTCCCGGTAGAAGCGCAGGGTCCGCACGGTGATGCCGGCCTCCTTGGCCAGCTCCTCCATGCGGTATTCGCGGTGCTCGCGTCCTTCAGCCACAGGGGCACCCTATGTTGTACCGCCAGTAACTTTCCTCGGTCCGACCCCTACCCATCAGTACGACCCTGCTCTACTCTCCGAACCATGCCAGTGATTGCTGGCACAGTCGCGTGACGTACCGCGGGAGGCGGCAGCATGGCCCAGCAGGAGCACGTACGTGTGGCGGTGATCGGTACCGGATTCGGGGGCCTGGGGGCCGCCGTCCGGCTGCGCCGCGAAGGCATCACCGATTTCGTGGTCCTGGAGCGGGCCGACTCGGTGGGCGGCACCTGGCGCGACAACAGCTACCCCGGCTGCGCCTGTGACGTACCGTCCCACCTCTACTCCTTCTCCTTCGCCCCCAACCCCGACTGGCCGCGCACCTTCTCCGGCCAGGAGCACATCCGGGCCTATCTGGAGCGGGTCGCGGACACCTTCGGGCTCCGCCCGCACATCCGGCTGAACCACGAGGTGAAGCTGATGAGCTGGGACCGGGAGAACCTGTACTGGGTGATCGAGTCCGCGGACGGCACCACCCTGCGCGCGGATGTCGTCATCTCCGCCACCGGGCCGCTCTCCGACCCCAAGATGCCCGACATACCCGGGCTCGACTCCTTCCCCGGCAAGGTCTTCCACTCCGCGCGCTGGGACCACGACTACGACCTGGCGGGCAAGCGGGTCGCGATGGTCGGAACGGGCGCCTCCGCCATCCAGATCGTCCCGGCCATTCAGCCGAAGACCGCGAAGCTCACGCTCTTCCAGCGCACGCCCCCGTGGGTCATGCCGCGTATGGACCGCACCATCAGCAAGGCAGAGCGCGCGCTCCACCGGGCGATACCCGCGACCGGCACCGCCCGCCGCGGACTGCTCTGGGGCATACGGGAGCTGCAGGTGGGCGCCTTCACCAAGCACCCCGACCAGCTGGGCCTGGTGGAGAAGCTGGCCAAGGCCAACATGGCGCGGGCCATCAAGGACCCGGCACTGCGGGCCAAGCTGACCCCGGACTACCGCATCGGCTGCAAGCGCATCCTGCTCTCCAGCACCTACTACCCGGCCCTCGCCCAGCCCAATGTGGACGTGGTCGCCTCCGGGCTCAGCGAGATACGCGGCTCGACCGTCGTCGCCGCCGACGGCAGCGAGGCCGAGGTCGACGCGATCATCTTCGGCACCGGCTTCCATGTGACGGACATGCCGATCGCGGAACGGGTCGTCGGCGAGGAGGGGATCACCCTCGCGGAGACCTGGAAGGACGGGATGAACTCGCTGCGCGGCGCGACCGCCGCCGGGTTCCCCAACTGGATGACGATCATCGGCCCCAACACGGGCCTCGGGAACTCCTCGATGATCCTGATGATCGAGTCCCAGCTGAACTACATGGCCGACTATCTGCGGCAGTTGAACGTGCTGGGCGGCCGGGCCGCCCTCGGCGCCCGCCCCACCGCCGTCACCGCCTGGAACGACAAGGTCCAGGAGCGGATGAAGCGCACGGTGTGGAACACCGGCGGCTGCACCAGCTGGTACCTGGACGCGGAGGGCCGCAACACGACGGTCTGGCCGGGCACGACGGGCGAGTTCCGGCGGCAGACGCGGTCGGTGGACCTCGCGGAGTACGACGTCATCCGGGCGACCGGGACGCCGGGCGTCGCCGCTCCGGGCGCGGCCGGAGGCGTACGCGGGGGCGAGGCCGGACGGCTCGCCGGGAGCGGGCGCGTACCGGAGCAGCCGGGCCGGAGCGAGCGCGAGACGGTCGCCGCCGGGGACACGGTGACCGAGGAGGCCGCGCGATGAGCCCCGACCCCTACCGCGCGCCCGACACAGTCGTCGAGGAGGCCGCGCGATGAGCCGTCTCCTGCACCGCGACGCCGCCCCGCCCGTCCCCGCGAGCGACCTGTTCGTACGGTCGGCCGACGGCTCGCGCATCCACGTCGAGCTGTACGGCCCCGAGGACGCCCCGGCGGTGGTCCTCGCCCACGGCTGGACCTGCAACACCCACTTCTGGGCTGCGCAGATCCGGGACCTCGCCGCCGACCACCGCGTCATCGCCTACGACCAGCGCGGCCACGGCCTCACCCCCGAACCCGGCCCCGGCGGCTACAGCGTGAACGCGCTGGCCGACGACCTCGAAGCGGTGCTCGCCGCCACCCTCGCCCCCGGGCGGAAGGCGGTGCTGGCCGGGCACTCCATGGGCGGGATGACGCTGATGGCCGCCGCCCGCCGCCCCGGACTGCGCGAGCACGCCGCAGCGGTCCTCCTCTGCTCCACCGGCAGCGGCCGGCTGCCCGCCGAAGCCCTCGTCGTACCGCTGCGGGCGAGCGCGTTCCGGACCCGGCTGACGACCGCGGTCCTGGGGGCGAAGGCGCCGCTCGGCCCGGTCAATCCGGTGTCGAAACGTATCCTCAAGTACGCGACGATGGGCGCCGGTTCGGCCCCCGCGCGGGTCGACACCTGCGCCCGCATCGTGCACGCCTGCCCGCGCCGCGCGAGGGTGGGATGGGGTCAGGTGCTGGCCGGGCTGGACGTGACGGCCGAGGTCCGCGAGCTGCGGGTGCCGACGGCGGTCGTCGCCGGTACGGACGACCGGCTCACCCCGCCGGTCCACGCACGGGCCATCGCGGCGGCGCTCCCGGTCGGCCTCGGGCTGACCGAGCTGGCGGGCATGGGGCACATGACGCCGGTCGAGGCCCCGGAGGCGGTCACGGCGAAGCTCAGGGAACTGACCACCCGGTACGTCGGAGCCTCGACGGCCACCCCGGCCGCCCCGTCCGAGAAGGAGGATGTCGCATGAGCAGCAGGCGGAGTCTGGAGGGCCAGGTCGTCGTCGTGACCGGCGCGGCCCGGGGCGTGGGCGAACTGCTCGCCCGCAAGCTGTCGGCGCGCGGGGCGACGCTGGCGCTGGTCGGTCTGGAGCCGGACGAGCTGAAGAAGGTCTCCGAGCGGCTGCACGGCGAGAGCGACCACTGGTTCGCCGATGTCACCGACCACGCGGCGATGGCCCGGGTGGCGCTCGAGGTCAAGGAGCGGTTCGGCAAGGTCGACGTGGTCGTCGCCAACGCGGGCGTCGCCTCGGGCGGCCCGTTCGTCGACTCGGACCCGGACGCGTGGCGGCGGGTCATCGAGGTGAACCTGATCGGCGGCGCGGTCACCGGGCGGGCGTTCCTGCCGGTGCTGATGGAGAGCCGCGGCTACTTCCTCCAGATAGCCTCGCTGGCCGCGATCACCCCGGCGCCGATGATGACGGCGTACTGCGCGTCGAAGTCGGGCGTGGAGGCGTTCGCGCACAGCCTGCGCGCGGAGGTCGGCTACAAGGGCGTCAAGGTAGGGGTCGGCTACCTCTCCTGGACCGACACCGACATGGTGCGCGGCGCGGACCAGGACGAGGTGATGCGCGAGCTGCGCCAGCGGCTGCCGTGGCCGATGAACCGTACGTACCCGCTCGGCCCGGCCGTCGACCGGATCGTGGACGGCATCGCGCGCCGCTCCCCGCATGTGTACGCCCAGTGGTGGCTGCGCGGGATGCAGTCGGTCCGGGGGTATCTGCCCTCGGTCATCGCGATCGGCGGACAGCGCGAGATGCGGCGCTTCGAACCCCGCCTCCACACCGTGCCGAAGGGGCTCGTGGGGGCCGGGGGAGAGGCGGACCAGGACGCGCGTGCGGAGCGTGCCGACCGTACGTGACGGGGTGGGCCGGGCCGGGTGTCACGGTGGGTAGCTGTCTGAAATGCGTGTGATGTCGCGCCGTGCAACGCTGGGCGAGGCCCCGCGGTGGGCCGTCCCACGTACCTCACGCATCCCACAGGAGTGAACAGCATGGGTATCGCAGACCAGTTCAAGGACAAGGCGCAGGAGCTCGCCGACCAGGCCAAGGAGAAGGTCGGCCAGGCCAAGGACCAGGCTTCGGAGCGGGGCTCGCAGGCCCAGGACCGGAACCGGGACCAGGAGCACGGCTCCGACGCGTCGACGGGCCTGCGGGACCGGGCCCAGGACGCGAAGGACCAGGCGCGCGAGCGCTTTGACCGTTGACGGTCGCTGAGGTGTGACGCGTGCGCGCTGCGCTGTGCGCGTGCGTACGCGTCGCGTCAGGAGGCGCATCCGGGTTGACCGGGTGCGCCTCCTTCCTGCGTATGGGGCCGGTGCCGGGCCCGTAACGGGCCGGGGGTCACCACAGGCGGGCCACCTCCCGCCCCTCGGAGTCCAGGACGATGTAGTCGGACTCTCCGGGATAGGGCAGCCAGACCGAGATCCCGTTCGACCAGACGGCGATCTCGACGGCAGGGGCCAGGCCCGGGTCCAGCCGCAGCGTGATGAACTCCCCGGCGGCGAGCGTGAAGGCGGTTCCCCCGGGCTCGAAGGTGATCCGCGCGGGCCCGTCGGCCGCAGCCAGCTTCATGTCCATCGTCGGACGGCTGTCGGTGCCCATCTGGGGCAGTCCTCCTCGGGCGAATCCGGTCTAACGCAGGCGAACTCGGCGATCCCGGAGATCTCGGGGATCGCCCTGTGCTGTAGGGCGACTTCCGTCAGCATCGCTCGTCTCCCTCCGTGATCAATGGTCCTATGCCGTGGGAGAAGCGTCCTTCTGCTTTTCGGCTTCGGAGAACAGGAGGGTGGGTTCGGCGAGGATGTCGCGGTCGGCTTCGCTCTTGTAGATCTCGTCGACGCTGCCGAACCGGGCCTCGGAGTAGTCGAGGTCCAGCAGGGCGGCTGCCTGGCGTACCGATGCCTCGTCGGGTTCTTCGATCTCCAGGAAGGTGGGGAGGTCGGGCCAGGTGTCGAAGTCGAAGGCGACCTCGCCCAGGCGCCATTCCTCGCGGTAGTTCTCCTGGTAACGGACCTCGGTGAGGCCGACCCGGCGCAGGATGTCGGCCATGGCGTGCAGGTCGGTGACCTCGGTCTCGATCTCCTTGGTGCCGTCGATCGTTGTGGCGTCGGTGACCTGCTTGAGCGTGAGCGTCGAGCGGGTGCCCTCGTCCCGCAGCCGAATCCAGGTCCCGCCGTCGAGGCAGTCGTTCTCGAAGATCTTGCGGGTGAGGAGAGTTCGGGGGAACGCCTGGACGGCACCGAGTGCGCTCAGCTTGGTCTGGAGGCCGACGACGTCGACGGCCAGGAACTTCGCCTCGTACTCGTGCTTCATGGGACCTTCTCTCAGAAGTGGTCGGTGAGGGCGGACGTCCGGGCCGCGAGCAGCAGGCCCATGCGGTGGGTGTGGTCGTGCAACTGGCCGACGTGGGCGCGTTCCGTGAATTCGGTGGTGCGCAGGGTGAGCAGGGAAGCGCATCCCTGAGCTCCGTCTCGGCCACCCGCCTCGCCCGATCCGCTGTCAATTCACCCATGCCCTGCTCCATGCCCAACCAGGGACAGAAGAGCCCCCCAGGAGGCACCTCAAGTGAGCCCCACGCCCGCCGACCCTGAAGCCTGGAACGCGTACCTCGCCGAGGGCAACGCCAAGCAGGCCCGTAAACGTGTCGCAGCAGACGTGCTCGTCCGAGATCCGCTCGGACGTGTGCTGCTGGTGAAACCCACCTACAAGCCGGGCTGGGACCTGCCGGGAGGTATGGCCGAAGCGAACGAGCCACCCGAAGAAGCGGTCCGGCGCGAGCTGCGGGAGGAGCTGGGTCGCGACATCGGTCTGCTCGGACTTCTGGTCGTGGACTGGGTCGCCCCCCATGGGCCGTGGGACGACCAGATCGCCTTCGTCTTCGACGGCGGCACTCTCCGCGATGACGAGGCGCTGCGACCTCATGACCAGGAACTGTCCGAGGCCCGCTTCGTTCCGCTGGAAACGGCGCGCGAGCTGGTCAGCGAACGGATGCGGCGGCGGCTGGACGCGGCGGTGAAGGCTCTGGAGGACGGTCGGCCGATGTACCTCCATGACGGCACGACCGACTGGTGAGCCGACACGGCCGCTCCGTTCGCCCGCACTCTGATCAAGCTGCGGAGCGCCGTCCGCCCGTCGGTGCTTCGTCCGGTCGGCGGGGTTCGCGCGGAGTGAAGACGAAAGCCGACGTGTCGCCGTCCAGATCGATGGTCAGTGACGCTTCGAGTGCTGTGGCGAGACGCGTCAGCAGTGCCAGGGTCGGTACGGAGTCGCCGCCTTCGATGTTGGAGATCTGCGGCTGGCTCATCCCGGCCCGGCGCGCCAGCTCGGTCTGGGAGAGCCGGAGTGCGGTACGGCGGTCGTGGACCGCCTGGCCGAGGGCGAAGGAGTGTCCTGCTTCGATGTAAGCGGCGGACTCCTCGACCGTTTCGCCCAGGAGCTTCCGGGTCCTGCGGGTCTTCCACGTGGAGTGATTCATGGAGTCTCCTCCCTTTTCCGGTCGTAGCTGTGCTCGGCAGGGCCGTGGTCGGCTTCGCACATCTTCTGGGCCTGCCGAGCTCGTTCGACTTCGCTGTCCTCGCGTTGCCTGGTCTTGCGGAACACCGTCAGCAGCACGATGCGCCGGTCGGGGGCGAGCCAGTTCGTGATGCGCACCGCGTTGCCGTCCATGGTGAAACGCAGCTCCCGCACCTTGCCGCCAAGGTGTCGGGCGTACGGCTCCCCCAGAGCTGTCGGCTGAGCCAGGAGCATGTCAACAGCGCGCTCGGTTCTGTCGTAGTGGGCATCCGTGAGTAACTCCAGCCACTGCCGGACCTCCGGCTCGATTTCGACCTGCCGAGGACTCTCCACTCCCTCCACTATACGGAAATCCATATAGGGTGCAGAAGTGTGCCGGTGCGAGCCTCGGCTTTTCCTGCCGGTTGCAGAAAGCGCTCAAGCCTCGGACCCCGAAGCTCGGGGCCCAGGTGTGCCACGCGGCCCCCATGGCCGAATCCGTCCGCTTCCGGACTCGATGCTGCCTGTCGCCCGCCCGTCGCGCGGCCCAGGCTGGGGGCATGTCCCGAGCACTGATCGTCATCGATGTCCAGGAGTCCTTCCGCGCCGGTCCGCTGTGGGAGACCCTCTCCGACCCGAAGATCGCCGAACCGGTGGGCCGCCTGGTCCGGCTCTTCCGGCAGGCGGGGGACCACGTGGTGTGGGTCCTGCACTCCGAGCCCGGTACCGGCGACGTCTTCGACCCGGCCCTCGGGCATGTCCGGCTGCTGGATGAGCTGGAGCGGGCGGAGGGGGAGCCGCTGATCCACAAGACCTCGCACAACGCCTTCACCACTACCAACCTTCAGCAGCTCCTCACCGAGCGCGGTGTCCGCGACCTCACCCTCTGCGGCATCCGCACCGAGCAGTGCGTGGAGACCACCGCCCGGGTCGGCAGCGACTTCGGCTACCGGGTCACCGTCGCCATCGACGCCACCGCGACCAACCCCATCCCGCACCGCGACGCCCCCGCCGACCTGAGCGCCGCCGAGCTGCTGGCCGACCCCCGTACGCTCTCCGCCGAAGAGGCCATCAGGCGCACCGAGTACGCCCTCGCCGGACGTTTCGCCACCATTGCGACCGTCGAGGAGCTGGAGGCCGCGGCGGAACTCCGGGGATGATGACCGAATCGTGAGCCACATCGTCTTCTTCCTGGTACCCGGAGTCCATCTGCTGGATCTGGCCGGCCCCGCGCAGGTCTTCTCCACTGCCACCGACTTCGGTCACCCCTACACGCTCTCCTACGTCGCCGAGCGGCCCCAGGTCCCCACCGCCCAGGGGCTGCCCCTGGTGGCCGGTCCCGACTGGCCCGGGCTCGGGCCCGAGGACCTGATCGTGGTGCCGGGCTGGCGGACCGGTATCCCGGCCGGAGAGCCCGCCATCGGCCCCGCCTCGCTGCGGGCCCTCCGGGACCACCACGCCAGGGGCGGGACGGTGGCCAGCGTCTGCGCCGGGGTCGAGGCGCTCGGGCGGGCCGGTCTGCTCGACGGCCGCCGCTGCACCACCCACCACGACGTGCAGGACGAGCTGGCCCTGCGCTACCCCGATGCGGTGGTCGTCCCGGACGTCCTGTTCACCGTCGACGACCGGGTCATCACCTCGGCCGGGATCGCCAGCGGCATCGATCTGGCCCTCCACCTGGTCGCGACCCGGCACGGTCCGGCCGTCGCCGCGCGGGTGGCCCGGGAGATGGTCGTCCACACCCGCCGCAACGGCCACGAGCCGCAGGCCAGTGCGATGCTCCGGCACCGCTGCCACCTGGACGACACCGTGCACCGCGCCCAGAATCTCATCGACGCCCGCTTCGACCAGCCCCTGCCCCTGCCCGCCCTGGCCTCGGCCGTCGGCGTGAGCGAGCGCACCCTCACCCGCCTCTTCAGCCGCGCCACCGGGCTCACCCCCCTGCGCTACCAGCAGACCCTCCGCCTCGAACGCGCCCAGCACCTCATCAGCCACGGCGCGACGGTCGACACCGCCGCCCGCTCGGTCGGCTTCGAGGACGCCCGCATGCTGCGCCGCCTCCGCGCCCGCGCGGCCTGACCACGACCGGCCGCGGAAGGCCGAAGCCCTCCCGGGCTCGTACGGCGGTACGCCGCACCCGGCGCACGGCAGGGGGCCGGGTGCGGTGAGGCGTGCGTCGGCGGAGCGGGCCGCTCGCTCCTCCGCTACCTCGGCGGCAGCGGTGGCCTCCGCAGGTTCGGGGCCGTGTCGTACGACGGTGGCGTCGACGCCGGGTGCGCGGCCAGGAGGTCCAGGGCCACCCGCACCGCGTCGTCCAGGACCGCGTACCGGCCCTCCGCCCAGTCCAGCGGGGTGCGCAGCGCCTTCACGTCCGGTTCCACGCCGTGGTTCTCCACCGACCAGCCGTACGTGTCGAACCAGGCCGCGTTCATCGGGACCGTGATCACCGTGCCGTCCCCCAGGCGGTGGCGGCCCGTCATGCCGACCACCCCGCCCCACGTCCGCTGGCCCACCACCGGGCCCAGCTTCAGCAGCCGGAACGCGGCGGTGATCATGTCGCCGTCGGAGGAGGTCGCCTCGTCGGCCAGGGCGACGACCGGGCCGCGCGGGGCGTTGGAGGCGTAGCTCACCGCCTGCGCGTTACGGGTCAGGTCCCAGCCGAGGATCTTCCGGGTGAGCTTCTCCACCACCAGCTCGCTGATGTGGCCGCCCGCGTTGCCCCGTACGTCCACGATCAGCGCCGGGCGCGAGACCTCCAGCCGCAGGTCCCGGTTGAACTGGGCCCAGCCCGAGCCGCCCATGTCCGGGATGTGCAGATAACCGCACTTGCCGCCGCTCAACTCCCGTACGACATCACGCCGTTTGGCCACCCAGTCCTGGTAGCGGAGAGGGCGTTCGTCCACCAAGGGCATGATCGCCACCCGGCGCGAGGGGCCGCCGCCCGCGGGGGTGAACGTCAGCTCCACCGTGGTGCCCCCGGCCGCCGTCAGCAGCGGGTACGGGCCCGTCACCGGGTCCACCGGGCGGCCGTCCACATGCGTGAGGACCGCGCCCTCGCGGATGCCCGTACCGGCCAGCGGGGAGCGGGCCTTGGAGTCGGACGAGTCGCCGGGGAGGATGCGCTGGACGACCCAAGATCCGTCCCGGCAGACCAGGTTGGCGCCCAGCAGGCCGATCGCCCGCTGGTAGTGCGGCGGGCCCTCGTTGCGGCGGGCGGGGGAGACGTACGCGTGCGAGGTGCCCAGCTCGCCCAGGACTTCGCGCAGCAGGTCCGCGAACTCGTCGGGGGACGCCACCCGTTGGACCAGCGGGCGGTACTGCTCCAGTACGCCGTCCCAGTCGATCCCGCACATGTCCGGCTCCCAGAAGTAGGAGCGGATGATCCGGCCCGCCTCCCCGTACGCCTGCCGCCACTCCGCCCCCGGGTCCACCTCGTGCAGGATGCGGCGCAGGTCCAGATAGACCGTGGAGTCGCCGTCGCCCGGCTCGGTGGCGGGGACGGCGCGCAGCTCGCCGTCGTCCATCACGACCAGGCGCGAGCAGTCGCCGCTGACCGCGAACCAGTCGAGGTGGTCGACCAGTTCGGTCTTCCGCGCCTTCGCGATGTTGAAGTGCTCCAGCGTCGGCCGCCCCGACATGTCGGCCGGGTTGGCGAACGTCTCGCCCAGCGCCCCCGAGATCGGCCACCGCAGCCAGACCAGACCGCCGCCGCTCACCGGGTGCAGCGCCGAGTACTTGGAGGCGGAGACCGGGAACGGCGTCACCCGGCTCTCCAGGCCCTCGAACTCGACCATGACCGTGGAGCCCTCCGACGTACTCCCGGCCTCCGGAACGTCTATCGGGTCCAGGCCGCCCGCCGCCGGGCGCCCGTCCGGGGAGAGCGCGAAGGGGGAGGGGGTCGCGGAGGAGAGCGGGACCAGGTACGGGCGGCAGCCCAGCGGGAAGGAGAGGTCCCCGGTGTGCACGTCGTACACCGGGTCGAAGCCCCGCCAGGAGAGGAACGCGAGGTAGCGGCCGTCCTCCGTGAACACCGGGTTCTCGTCCTCGAACCGGCCGTTGGTGACGTCCACGATCACCGGGGCGCCGGGGCCGGAGATCCGGGCCAGCTTGATCTGGCGCAGCGAGCGGCCGATGCCCGGGTGGGACCAGGTCAGCCAGTCGCCGTCGGGGGAGAAGGCGAGGTCGCGGACCGGGCCGTTGACCGAGCGGATCAGCTCGGTGAGGCCGGGGTGTTCGTCGACGGATGCCGCGATGCTCTCAGGGACCGCTGCGCCTGTCGCCGCGTAGAGGTCGGCCCGGGTGGAGCCGGTACGGGGGCGCTCCCGGGGCTCCTCGGCCGTTTCGGTCGCCTCGGATTCGTTGTCGGCCCCGTCGGCCCCGTCGGCCCCGTCGGTTGCGTCGGGTGCCTCCCCCGCGACGGAAGCCCCCACCGTCCCCGGCTCCTCCGGCTCCCCCGTGTCCAGCAGCAGCAGCCTGCCGTCGTTCGACGCGATGGCCAGGCGCTCGCCCTCCGGGTCGGAGACCATCTCCTGCACCCGGCCCAGCTGCCCCGAGGCCAGTCGGCGCGGGGCGCGGTCGCCGCTGGCGCGCGGGAGGTAGGCGACCTCCACCGCGTCCTCGCCGTCCGCGTCGGTGACGTACGCGACCCGGCCCCCGCTGCCGAGCATCTCCGGCAGCCGCACCCGTACCCCCGGGGTGTCGCTGATGGTGCGGGCGGGGCCGTCGCGGTGGGTGAGCCAGTAGAGGCTGCCGCGTACGGTGACGGCGCTGGCCCGGCCCGTCTCGTCGACCGAGAGCGAGTCGACGTTGCTGGCGGCGGGCACCTGGTAGTGGCGGCGGCCGGTGCGCGGGCCGCCGAGGCGGACCTCCAGCCTGCGCGGGGTGGCGTCCGGTGACTCCAGGTCCTCGACCAGCCAGAGGTCGCCCGCGCACTGGTAGACGACCCGGTGGCCGTCGCTCGCGGCGTTGCGGGCGTAGAAGGCGTCGTGGTCGGTGTGGCGGCGCAGGTCCGTGCCGTCGGTCCGGCAGGAGTAGAGGTTGCCGACGCCCTCGTGGTCGGAGAGGAACGCGATGCGGCGGCCGACGAACATCGGGTTGGCGAGGTGGCCGTCGATGTCCGGCAGCAGGCGTTCCCCGTGCAGCCAGAGGCGGCCCATGGCCCCGCCCCGGTAGCGCTTCCAGGCGGCCGGTTCGTGCGGGGGCGTGCCGGTGAGGAGCAGGGTGCGGCGCTCGCCGTCCAGGTCGGCCACCGCGATGTCGGAGACCGGGCCCCAGGGGAGCGGACCGCCGGGGCTGCCGTCGGTGGGGACGCTGTAGGCCCAGGAGAAGTACGAGAACGGCTGGTTGTGCGAGGAGACGGCGAGGATGTGGGTGGAGTCGGGCGGGTCGGGGGTCCAGCCGCAGACCCGGGCGTCGGTCGAGCCCCAGTGGGTGAGCCGCCGGGCCGGGCCGCCGTCGACCGGGGCGAGGTGGATCTCGGGGTCCAGCGTGCGCCAGGTCGTGTAGGCGATGGAGGTGCCGTCGGGCGAGAAGCGGGGGTGGCTGACCCGGGTCCGGTCGACGGTCACCCGCCAGGCCCGTCCCGGCCGGTGGCCCGCCGGGACGAGGGGGGCGACCCACAGGTCGTCCTCGGCCGCGAAGCAGAGCAGGTCCTGGTGGAGGTGCGGGAAACGGAGATACGCGACGTCGTCACTCACCCCCCAATGCTTTCCGCGCGCAGGGCCCGTGGCAACTTGTGGTGCAGCCCACAAGCGAAACGATTTCGTTTCGCTGGGTGGGAGGGGTACGGTTTCAGGTGTACGAAACAGTTTCGTTCGATGGCGAGCGGGACAGCTACACGCAGTACATGAACGGAACACCGGACCGGTGGACAGTGAAGCGAAGGAGGTCGGTCCATGGCACGCACGAGGCTGACCCCCGAGCGTGAGGGCGAGCTGTACGAGGCCGTCCTCGATCTGCTCCGTGAGGTCGGCTATGAAACCCTGACCATGGACGCCATCGCCGCCCGCACCCGGTCGAGCAAGGCCACGCTCTACCGCCAGTGGGGCTCCAAGCCCGAGCTGGTCGCCAAGGCGCTCCGGCACAACAAGCCGGGAGACCTGTCCGACATCGACACCGGTTCGCTGCGCGGGGACTTCCACGTGGTGCTGAGCCGGACCGACGACTGCCAGATGGAGAAGGACGCCGCGCTGATGCGGGGTCTGAGCCATGCCGTCCACGAGTACCCCGAGCTGCTCCAGGCCCTGCGCGAGCTCTTGATCAAACCGGAGATGACCGGTTTCGACGAGATGCTCCAGCGGGCGGTGGACCGGGGTGAACTGCGCGCGGACAATCCGGCGCTGAAGTACATCCCGCATATGTTGATCGGCGCGCTGGCCGCCCGGCAGCTGATCGAGGACCGCCCGGTCGACCAGGCGTTCCTCACGGACTACGTGGACTCCGTGGTGCTCCCCGCCCTCGGCGTCTGACCGCACGCGGTCTCCGTGGCGCTCCCCGGCCCCGGAGTCCGACGCCCCGACCGCCCCTGAACGTCCCCGCACGTCGAGGTCCCCGCCTCGATCCCGTACGGCCCTCTCCCCGACGCACCACCAGACACCTGACACGCCGCTCTCGTCGTCGGGCCGGCACCTCACGCCCAGTTTCCACTCATACGACCTGACCGGGAGTACGCCCCCGTGGCCACTTTCCTCTACAAACTCGGACGGCTCACTTTCCGCCGCCGCCGTTTCGTCGCCCTGATCTGGGTGGCGCTGCTGGCGCTCGCCGGATTCGGCGCGGCCTCCGCGTCGACCGCCACCTCCAGTTCCTTCTCCATCCCCGGTACGGAGGCGCAGCGCGCCTTCGACCTGCTGGAACAGCGCTTCCCCGGTGCCAGCGCCGACGGAGCCACCGCCCGGGTCGTCTTCAAGGCACCCGAGGGCGAGAAGGTCACCGATGCCGCCAACAAGGGCGAGATCACCGGCATCGTGAAGGAGCTGCGCTCCGGCTCCGACCAGGTGGCCCAGGTTGCCGACCCCTTCGAGGCCCAGGCGGTGAGCCAGGACGGTTCGACCGCGTACATCTCGGTGAGCTACAAGGTCAACTCCATGGAGCTGACCGACCAGACCCGGGACGCCCTGGAGGGGGCGGGCAAGGACGCGCAGAGCAGCGGTATGAAGGTGGAGATCGGTGGTGACGCGCTCCAGGTCATGCCGCACACCGGGACCGCCGAGATCATCGGTATCGCCATCGCGGCCGTCGTCCTGGTCATCACCTTCGGCTCGCTGATCGCCGCCGGGCTGCCGCTGGTCACCGCCGTCATCGGCGTCGGCATCGGGGTCTCGCTCATCACGGCCCTGGCCAACGTGCTGGACCTGGGCTCCACCACCCCGATCCTCGCCTCGATGATCGGCCTCGCGGTCGGCATCGACTACGCCCTCTTCATCGTCTCCCGCTACCGCGCCGAACTGGCCGACGGCCGTGAGCGCGAGGAAGCGGCCGGGCGGGCCGTCGGCACCGCCGGATCGGCCGTCGTCTTCGCCGGTCTGACCGTGGTCATCGCGCTGGTGGGCCTCGCCGTCGTCAACATCCCGATGCTGACGAAGATGGGCTTCGCCGCCGCCGGTACGGTCGCGATCGCCGTGGTCATCGCCCTCACCCTCGTCCCGGCCCTGCTGGGCTTCGCGGGCAAGCGGATCATCGGCCGCAAGGCCCGTAAGGGCGCGGAGACGCCCACCCTCGAGAAGACCGAGGCGGCCGGGGACTCCACGGGTGCCAAGGACGCCAAGCCCAACATGGGCACCCGCTGGGCCCGGTTCGTGCTGCGCAGGCCGGTCTGGGTGATGGTGGTCGGCATCCTCGGCCTCGGCGTCGTCGCCGTACCCGCCGCGTCCCTGGAGATGGGCCTGCCCGACGACGGCGCCCAGCCGAAGTCGACCACGCAGCGCCAGGCGTACGACATGCTCTCCGACGGTTTCGGCCCCGGCTTCAACGGGCCGCTGATGGTCGTCATGGACGGCAAGGGCAGCTCCGACCCGAAGGCCGCGGCCGAGCGGGTCTCCAAGGAGATCGAGTCCATCGGCGTCGTCGCCGTCACCCCGGCCCAGTTCAACAAGGCCGGCGACACCGCGATGATCACGGTCATCCCGAAGGACCGGCCGTCGTCCCACGCCACGGAGGAGGTCGTCCACGACATCCGTGACGCGGGCAAGGACATCAAGTCCGACACCGGGGCCGAGGTCCTGGTCACCGGCGCCACCGCGATGAACATCGACTTCTCGCAGAAGATGAACGACGCGCTGCTGCCCTACCTGGCGCTCGTCGTCGGCCTCGCGTTCCTGCTGCTGATGCTGGTCTTCCGCTCGATCCTCGTCCCGCTGAAGGCGGCCCTCGGCTTCCTGCTCTCGGTGATCGCGGCCCTCGGCGCGGTCGTCGCGGTCTTCCAGTGGGGCTGGCTCGGCTCGCTCTTCGGGGTCGAGCAGACCGGTCCGATCATGAGCATGATGCCGATCTTCATGATCGGTGTGGTCTTCGGTCTCGCCATGGACTACGAGGTCTTCCTCGTCACCCGGATGCGCGAGGCGTACGTCCACGGCGAGAGCCCCGGCCAGGCCATCGTGACCGGGTTCAAGCACGGCGCACGGGTGGTCACGGCGGCGGCCGTGATCATGATCGCGGTCTTCGCGGGCTTCGTCGGCTCCAGCGAGCAGATGGTCAAGATGATCGGCTTCTCGCTCGCGGTCGCGGTCCTCTTCGACGCCTTCGTGGTGCGCATGGCGATCGTGCCGGCGGTCCTGGCCCTGCTGGGCAGGAAGGCGTGGTGGCTGCCGCGCTGGCTGGACCGGGTGCTGCCGAACGTCGACGTGGAGGGCGAGAAGCTCCAGAAGCAGCTGACGGAGGAGCCGGTCTCCTCCGGAGGCGGCGAGGGCGGGGACGGACACGGCGGCGAGCGCGAGCTCGTACGCGTCTGAGCCGTCCGGCCCGCTGTACCGGGGACTCCGTGAGCCGTTCGAGTCCCCTCCCGGACCCCGGGGCCGCGTCTGAGCGGAGCGCGGCCCCGGAAGCGCCGGTTACCTGTGGGGACGGGGGACCGGGGCATCGAGAAGGCCCCCGTGCGATGAGCACGGGGGCCTTCTCCGCGTAACGGGGGCCTTCTCCGCGTATCCGTACGCCGACCTCAGCCGCGGGCCGGCTGCTGGGCGCCCTTCGGCTCCGGGCGGGTGCGGGACGGCCGTTTCTCCGCCGCCCCGTCGGACGGCGGCGCGGCGGCGGTCGCTGCGGCCGCTGCCGGGACCTGCGCGCGGGTGCGGGCCAGGAAGCGGATCAGCGTCCTGATCTCGAACTGGAACACCTCCACCCCGTCCGTCGAGTGCAGCTCCACGATCAGCTGCGTACGGCCGCAGGGCCAGACGCGGACGGCCCCGCGTTCGATCGGGGTGCGCAGACCGCGCTCCAGCAGATCGCGGCCGAACGCCCAGTCGGTGCCGTCGGGCAGTCCGATATGGACGGTGCGGGGGTCGTCGGCCGCGTCGTAGCGCAGATCGACGGGGACCGGACGGGTCAGCGGGCCATCGGTGATGAGCCGGGCGCGTGCATGTTCTTCGATCACAGGGGACATGGGCCGGCTCCTCCTATATGTATCGCTCTGCCCTCTAATGTCCCATATTTCATAGAATCGGCACGGTGAGCGTGCGCTCACGTGACGGAGAGTGGGGGCCGGGCCGAGACGGAACGCGGCGTCGAGCCGAAGCGTGACGCCGCTGCCGGGCCTCCGCTCTTGCGCATGGTTCGCAAGAGAGCACAATTATTGATGAGTTCATGACCCCGCCCGCAGAGCCGCGTCCACGCGGACGCGGACACCGTGCGGAACCGCAGGAAGCGGAGCCTCTGTCATGCATGTACCCGATGGATTCATCGATGCACCTGTCTCCGTGGCCGCCGGGGTGTTCGCCGCCGGAGCGGTCGCCGTCAGCCTCCGCGGCGCCCGGCGCGAACTCGACGAGCGCACCGCCCCGCTCGCCGGTCTGGTGGCCGCCTTCATCTTCGCCGTACAGATGCTGAACTTCCCGGTGGCCGCCGGTACCAGCGGCCATCTGATGGGAGGGGCACTGGCCGCGATCCTGGTCGGGCCCTACACGGCGGTGCTCTGTCTCTCCGTGGTGCTGCTGATGCAGGGCATCTTCTTCGCGGACGGCGGACTCACCGCGCTCGGCGTGAACATCACCGTCATGGGCGTGGTCACCGTCGTGGTGGCGTACGGGGTGTTCCGGCTGCTCACCGGCCTCCTGCCGCGCACGCGCCGGTCCGCGACCGCGTCGGCGTTCGTCGCCGCGCTCGTCTCCGTACCGGCGTCGGCCGCCGCGTTCACGCTGCTCTACTGGATCGGCGGCACCACCGACATCCCGATCGGCAAGGTCTTCACGGCCATGGTCGGCGTCCACGTCCTGATCGGCATCGGTGAGGCGGTCATCACCGCGCTGACGGTGGGCGCGGTCCTCGCCGTACGCCCCGACCTCGTCCACGGTGTCCAGGGCACCCTGGCAGCGCCCCTCAAGCTCCGGGTCGACGGCGAACTGGTCGACGCCCCGGCCCCCGCCCGCGAGCCCGAGCCCGTCACCGCGCACCGCTCCGACAGGGGGTTCCTGATCACCGGCCTGGCCTCGGCCTTCCTCCTCGCCGGGGTCGTCTCCTTCTACGCCTCCGCCAACCCGGACGGCCTGGAGCGGGTCGCCGCCGACCAGGGCATCGACGAGAAGGTGGAGGAGCACGGCGCGGCCGACTCCCCGCTCGCGGACTACGGCGTGGGCGACATCGCGAACGCCCGGCTCTCCGGCGGTCTCGCCGGGGTGATCGGCGTCAGCGCCACGGTGGTCGTGGGCACGGGCGTCTTCTGGGTGGTGCGCCGCCGCAGGGAGGACGACCGGGGCGGTCCCGCGCGGTCCGACCACGAGAACGCCTGAGGAGCCGGAAAGGGGGCTGACCCATGGGAGCGACGGGCCACGCCCACAAGCTCTACCGGCACGGGCACAGCCCGGTCCACCGGCTGCCCCCGCACTGCAAGCTGGCCGCCGTCTTCTGCTTCGTGCTCGTGGTCGTCTCCACCCCGCGCGAGGCGATGTGGGCCTTCGGGCTGTACGCGGCCCTCCTCGCCGCCGTCGCGGCGGTGGCCCGCATCCCGCCCGGCTTCCTGCTGAAACGCCTGGTCATCGAGGTGCCGTTCGTGGCGTTCGCGCTGCTCATGCCGTTCGTGGTGCCGGGCGAGCAGACGGAGGTCCTCGGCGTCTCCGTCAGCGTCCCCGGCCTCTGGGGCGCCTGGAACGTGCTGGCCAAGGCCACCCTGGGCGTCGCCGCCTCCGTACTCCTGGCCTCCACCACCGAACTGCGGGCCGTCCTCCTCGGCCTCCAGCGGCTGAGACTGCCGCCGCTGCTGGTGCAGATCGCCTCGTTCATGATCCGGTACGGGGACGTCATCACGGACGAGATGCGGCGCATGTCCATCGCCCGCCGCTCCCGGGGGTTCGAGGCGCGCGGCGTACGGCAGTGGCGCGTCCTGGCCACCTCGATGGGCGCCCTGTTCATCCGCTCGTACGAACGGGGCGAGCGCGTCCATCTCGCCATGGTCAGCCGGGGGTACGCGGGCACGATGCCGGTCATCGACGAGGTGACGGCGACCCGGGCCCAGTGGGCGTACGCGGCGGCCCTTCCCGTACTCGCGCTCACGGTCTGTCTGCTGGGATGGACCCTGTGACCCTCTCCCCGAAGGACGCCGTGCCCCAGGCCCCCGTCCCGTCGCTCGACGTCAGCGGCCTCGCCTACGCCTACCCCGACGGCCACCAGGCCCTCTTCGGGGTGAACCTGACCGTGGGGCGCGGCGAACGCGTGGCGGTGCTGGGCCCCAACGGAGCGGGCAAGACCACGCTCGTCCTGCACCTCAACGGCATCCTGGCGGCGGGCTCGGGCACGGTCCGCGTCGCCGGGCTCCCGGTGGCGAAGCGGAACCTGCCGGAGATCCGGCGCCGGGTGGGCATCGTCTTCCAGGACCCGGACGACCAGCTGTTCATGCCCACGGTCCGCGAGGACGTCGCCTTCGGCCCGGCCGCGTCGGGGCTGCGCGGCCCCGAGCTGGAGGAGCGGGTGGTGCGCGCGCTGGAACAGGTCGGCATGGCGGAGTACGCGGCCCGCCCGCCGCACCACCTCTCCTTCGGGCAGCGCCGCCGCGTCGCCGTGGCCACGGTCCTCGCGATGGAGCCGGAGATCCTCGTCCTGGACGAGCCCTCCTCCAACCTGGACCCGGCCTCCCGCCGCGAACTGGCCGACATCCTGCGCTCGTTGGACGTCACGGTGCTGATGGTCACGCACGACCTGCCGTACGCGCTGGAGCTCTGCCCGCGCGCGGTGATCCTCAGCGAGGGGGTGATCGCCGCCGACGGACGTACGCAGGGGCTGCTCTGCGACGAGGAGTTGATGCGCGCGCACCGGCTGGAGCTGCCGTTCGGCTTCGACCCGGGCTCGGTCACCGTTCCGTCCCCGTAAACAGATCGTGACAGTGCGGTGGTGACGCCGACCCGCTCCCCGCCCGACCCGCCCGGCCGTGCACCATGGGGTGATGAGCGGGAGCGCGGGAGTGAGCACGGCGGGTACGGGAGCGGACACCGGAGCGGACACGGCCGTGGGCGTGGACGTACGGGGCACGGTGGCGCCGGGGTTCGAACCGGTCGCGGACGCCTTCGTCCGCAACTTCGAGCAGCGGGGCGAGCGCGGCGCGGCCGTCGCCGTCTACCGCGACGGGCGCAAGGTCGTGGACCTCTGGGCCGGTACGAGAGACGTGGACGGCACCGAACCGTGGGCCGTCGACACCGTCCAGATCGTGCGCTCGGCGGGCAAGGGCATCGCCGCCGCCGTCCCCCTCCTGCTCCACCAGCGCGGCCAGGTGGACCTGGACGCCCCGGTCTCCACGTACTGGCCGGAGTTCACGGCGAACGGCAAGGAACGCGTCCTGGTCCGCGACCTCCTGGCCCACCGCGCCGGGATTCCCGCCCTGGACCGCCCCCTCACCCCCGCCGAGGCCGCCGACGGTGTGTCCGGGCCCGCCGCCGTCGCCGCGCAGCGCCCGGAGTGGGAGCCGGGCACGGACCACGGCTACCACGCCCAGACGTACAGCTGGGTCATCGGCGAACTGGTCCGCCGCGCCACCGGCCGCACCATCGGCCGCTGGATCGCGGAGGAGATCGCGCGCCCGCTGGGCCTGGACTTCTGGTTCGGGCTCCCGGCGGACGAGGCCCACCGCATCGGCCGTATCGGCCCCGTGGAGCCCCCGGCGCCGGGGGAGGTCTCCGGCGCCCTGCGCGTACGCCCCAAGCGCTCGGTGGTCGAGGCGTACCGCGACCCGGAGTCGCTCACCCGGCGGGCGTTCGGCGCGATCGACCCGCTCCCCGACGAGAACGACGCCGCCTACCGTACGGCCGAACTCCCCGCCTCCAACGGCATCGCGACGGCCCGGGGCCTGGCCCGCTGCTACGCCGCGATGCTCGGCCCGGTCGACGGCCACCGCCGCCTGTTCGCCCCCGCCACGCTCACCCTCGCCCGCACGGAGGAGTCGGCCGGGCCCGACCGGGTCCTGGTCGTCAACACCCGCTTCGGCCTCGGCTACATGCTGCACGGCCCGGCGGCCCCGCTGCTCGGCCCCGGCTCGTTCGGCCACCCGGGCCGGGGCGGCTCGCTCGGCTTCGCCGACCCCGAGTCGGGCATCGCCCTGGGCTATGTGACCAACGGCCTCCAGAAGGGAGTCACCGCCGACCCCCGTGCCCAGGCACTGGTCAGGGCAGTACGGTCGGCGCTATGACATCCACGCGTTTCGACGGTTACAGCGTCCTGATCACCGCCGCCGGCCAGGGCATCGGCGCGGCAACGGCCCACCGCCTGGCGGCGGAAGGCGCCAAGGTCCTCGTCACCGACCTGGACGCCGGGCGCGCCTCCGGCACGGCGGCGGCGATACGCGAGGCGGGCGGCACCGCCGACTCCCTGGCCTGCGATGTGGCGGACCGTACGGCGGTGGAGGCGGCCGTGGCGTACGCGGTCGGGACCTTCGGCGGCCTGGACGTGCTGGTCAACAACGCGTACGCGGCGACCGACGACGCCGAGCTCTTCGAGGACCAGCCGGACGAGACCTGGGAACACGACCTGGACATCACCCTCTCCGGCCCCTTCCGCTGCGCCCGCGCCGCCCTGCCGCACCTGGTGGCCTCGGGCCGGGGCGCGATCGTCACCATCGGCTCGGTCAACGGCGAGCAGGACTTCGGCGGCCACGCGTACAGCGCGGCCAAGGCGGGCCTGGCGAGCCTGACCCGTACGCTGGCGGGCCACGCGGGGCCGCGCGGCGTACGGGTCAACCTGGTGGCGCCCGGCACGATCCGCACGGCGGCCTGGTCGGGCCGCGACGCGGAGTTGGAGCGAGCAGCCGCGCTCTACCCGCTCGGCCGGGTCGGCACCCCCGAGGACATCGCGTCCGCCGTCGCCTTCCTCGCCTCCTCCGACGCGTCCTGGATCACGGGGACGACGCTGCGGGTGGACGGCGGCATCCTGGCGGTGAACACGGGCTTCCGGCAGGCGATGGCGGCCGGGGAGTAATTGCCTGGCCCGGAACCGGAACGCGCCCTTACCCTCCCCGCATGATCATCACGCACGACCACACGGACCGCTCGGGCCGCCCCGTCACCCTCCACGCCATCGACGCGGACAACTGGCGGGCGGTCGCGGACAGCGCCCCGCGCGACGACCAGCGCGACTGGGTCCCGGCCCTGGCCGCCCGCTACCTCGTCCTGACGGCCCGCGAGGACACCTGGAACTCCCTGGCGGTGCTCGCGGGCGACGAGGTGACCGGCCACATCATGTGGGCGCGGGACGAGGACGGTTCGTACTGGATCGGCGGCATGCTGATCGACGCCGCCCACCAGGGCCGGGGCATCGGCGGAGCCGCCGTACGCACCCTGGCGACCTGGCTGTCGGCCCGCCCCGGCTGCACGGCGGTCCGCCTCTCCTACGCCCCGGCCAACGAGGCCGCCGCCCACCTGTACACCGCGCTCGGCTTCCGCCCGACGGGGGTGGAGGAGGACGGGGAAGTGGTGGCGGAGTGGGACGGGGAGGGGAGGCTGTAGGCCGGGGTGCGGGCCGGGGTCACTTCTCCGCCCCGCAGCGGGCTGTACGGCTCTGAGGGGCATCGGCCGCCCCCGTCCGTCGCGTACGGCCCCCCGTGAGCAGATGCAGCCCGAGCCCGAGCGCGGCCACTCCCGTCGCCGCCCAGGGCAGGGTCCGGGCCGAAAGGCCCCGGCGAGGGCGAGGCCGCCGAGGGCCGAGCCGACCGCGCTGCCCAGGTAGAGGGCCGAGTTGTTCTGGGCCAGGGCGACCGTCCCGGTACCGGTCCCGTCGCCCAGGGCCAGGAGCCGTTGCTGCTGGGGGACTTGCAGGGCCCAGCCGGAGGCGCCCCAGAGGACGAGGGCGGGGAAGGCCGCCGCGCCGAGCAGGGGCAGCGCCCCCTCGGCGAGGACCAGGCCCGCCAGGACGGCGGTCACGAGGGCCACGGCCTTTCCTGTACGGTCCAGCAGCGGCCCCGCGACGACGCTGCCCAGGACACCGCCGATGCCCCAGGCCCAGAGGTAGGGGGCGGTCGCGTTCTCGTGCACACCGCCCGTGGCGGCCAGGACGGGGGCGAGGTAGGTGTAGAGCCCGAGGCTCGCCACCGCCGCCAGGAACGAGACGCCGACGACCGGGGCCACCCGGCGGTCGGTCAGCGCGCCGAACCTGGCGCGCAGCGGTACCTGGGGCTCCGCCGGAATCCCCGGCAGCCGTACGGCGAGGCCCGCCAGGGCGACCACGCCGAGACCGGTCACCAGCCACATGGTGGCCCGCCACCCCGCGTGCCCGGCCGCCAGCACACCGAGGGGGACCCCGAGGGCCGTTCCGGCGCTCATACCGCCCATGACCAGGGCGAGGGCCCGGCCCTGCCGCCCCTGGGGTGCCAGGGCGGACGCGGCGGCGGTGGCCAGGGCGGAGTAGACGCCCGCACCGACGCCGGCCACGGCCCGGGAGCCGAGCAGGACGGCGATCGAGGGGCTGAGCGCGGTCAGGGCGTTGCCGAGGGTGAACACGGCGAGCGAGGCGATGAGCAGGAGGCGCGGGGAGACCCCGGACAGCAGCCCCGCGACGAGCGGCGCGCTCACCGCGTACGCGAGGGTGAAGACGGTGACCATCTGCCCGGCGAGCGACACCGTCGTGGCGAGGTCGTCGGCCACGGCGGGCAGCAGCCCGGCCATCACATAGGCGTCGAGCCCGAGGGTGAAGGCCCCCAGCATCAGCAACCAGATTCTGCGCACGCGCGCCAACTCCCTTGATCGAACGTGATGCGACCTTGATGCGAACGTCTTCCGGTTGCCGCCCCTCCGGAGGGGCGGACGCAGGAAACGTAGGCAGGCTCCGTTCTTCCGGGGAAATGCCGTGGGCAGCGCATTTATGCTGGGGCGGCATGGATCTGTCCCGTGTAGAACTCCGCCACCTGCGCGGTTTCCTCGCCGTCGCCGAAGAGCTGAACTTCACCCATGCCGCCGCCCGTCTGCGGATCGGCCAGCCCGCGCTCACCCGCACGGTGCGCACCCTGGAGGAGACCCTCGGCGCCCCGCTGCTGGCCCGGACCACCCGGACCGTGGAACTGACGGTGGCCGGAAGGAAGTTGTACGACGACCTCGCCCCGCTCCTCGCCCGGCTGGAGTCCGCCCTGTGCGGCACGGGCCGGGACGCCCTGCTGAGGCTCGGGTTCACCTCTCAGCTTCCGGCTGCCTGCGCCGCCCTGACGACGGCCTTCGAGCGGTCCACCGGGGCGGGCGTCCGCCTGGTGCGCAAGGACGCCCCGCTGGCCGGGCTGGACACGGGCGCCTGTGACATCGCGGTGGTGCGCGGTGAGATACCCGCCGAGGCGTCCGTACACAGCCGGGTGCTGCTGCATGAGCCGCGCACGGCCGTCGTGGCCCGCGACAGCGCGCTGTTCCCCGGCCGCCGGGTCGTGGACTGGGCCGAACTCGCCGACGTACCCCTGGTGGTGAACACGGTCACCGGGACCACCCGCCCCGACCTGTGGCCCCGCGACCGGCGTCCCGAACTCGCCTGCACCGCCGACAACTTCGACGAATGGCTGGAGGCGGTCGCGGCCGGACACGGCGTGGGCATCGCCCCGGAACCCGTCATGCTCCGCCACCACCACCCCGGCCTGCGCCGCCTCCGCCTCAAGAACGCCCCCGACGTCCCCGTCCACCTGGTGATGCCCGCCCGCCATGGTCACCCGCTGGCGGACCGCTACTTCGAAGTTTCCGAGCTTCCGACGGGATGAGTACGGCCCGGCCGGAGGGCTCTGGGCATCCGGCCGCTCGGCTGCCCCGCGGGGAGTGCTCGCGCACCGCGCGCGCTCCCTGTTCTGATTCCGTGCGCTCTACGTTGCCGACGTGGTGTCGGTATCTACTGGGCGTATGACCACACTCACCGAAGGGCCTTTACCGGCCGCCGGCCCCGATGGCGTCAACCCGTCACGCGCCCGGCCCGCCGTGCGAGCCCTCTACGCACGCCCCGCGCTCACCGCCGGAGACCTCAGCGCTCCGCTCCTCGCCCTCCCCGACGGGCACCCCGGGGTCGGGAGCCTTCCCGGGGCAGTGGCGCTTTCGGACGTTCGGCGGACCGCGACCCGCTGGAACGAACTCGGCATCCGCGGCATCAAGGCATTCGCCCTCGGCCACGATCGCGACAGCGCCGGGTCGGCTGCCGTATCCGCAGGCAACCTCATGGTCCTGGCGGTCTCAGCGGCCAAGGCCGCCGCACCGGACCTGGCCGTGACCACAGAGGTGTGCGGCTGCTCCTGGACCAGCGGCGGGGAGTGCGTACTGCGGACCTCTGCCGGGGACATCGACCTCGACGCGACCTACCGGCTGATGGGCGCCATGGCGGTTCAGCACGCCGAGGCAGGGGCCGACGTCGTATCGCCCACCGCGATGCTCGACGGATCAGTGCGTGCCGTTCGTGCGGCTCTGGACGGTGCGGGGCTCCGCGATGTGGGGGTGAACCCCAACCTGGCCATCCACACGACGCTGTACGGGCCTTTCAAAGCCTTGATGGCCACCGATCCGGTTGTGGGCCACCGGCGTGGCCTCCAGCTCGAACCCGGCCGGGCCGAACGCGACACCGTGGTCCAGGCCCGCCGCTGGATCGCCGAGGGGGCGGACTCACTCACCCTTCAGCCGGTGATGACCGCAGTCGATGTCCTCGTACGACTCCGAGCCGACCATGAGGCACCGCTCGTCGCGTACTCCACTTCCGGTGAGTGGCCCGCCCTGAGGGAGCTCGGTCCCGAGGGCATGACCGAGTACATCGCCATGCTCAGGCGCGCGGGCGCGGACCACGTGCTGACGTTCGCCGCCGAACAGGTGGCCGTGTACCTGGAGCAGACCCGTGGATGACCGCCCGTACGTGCGCCCGGCCGCCCTCGACGCCGTCCTCGCTGACGCGACCCGCCACGGATTCGCCATGTCGTGCGAGGACCGGACCGGCTCCCTTCTCGCCACGCTCGCCGCGTCCAAGCCCGGTGGGCGCATGGTTGAACTGGGGACGGGGGTCGGCGCCGGGGCATCCTGGCTGCTTCACGGCATGCGCTCCGACGCCCACCTGACCAGCGTCGAGATGAATCCCGAGCACCAGGCCGTCGCCGCCCGTCACCTGGCCCACGACACCCGGGTGTCCTTCGTGACGGCTGATGCCGATACCTGGCTCGACAACTACGCCGGGCCACCTCTTGCCCTGGCTTACGTCGACTGCAGACCAGGAAAGTTCCACCGCCTGGACGATCTGATCGGGTTGCTGGAGCCGGGCGGCCTCTACGTTGTCGATGATCTGCTGCCGCAGCCCACCTGGCCCGGCGACCACCAAGCACGTGTCGACAGATTTCTCGCACACCTGCCCGAGCAGTCCAACTTGCTTGGAACGTTGGCAACATGGGCATCGGGGCTTCTCGTCGGAACCCGTATCTGACGGTCTATCGTGAGCGGCATGTCCGCTGAACTGATCCGCATCGTGTCCCGCGACTCGCCCATGGCGCTCGCCCAGGTGGAGCGCGTCCGCGCCGAACTGGCCGTGCTCCACCCCGGCACCCGTACGGAGGTCGTCCCGGTCAGGACGACGGGCGACAAGTGGATGGGCGACCTCAGCGCGGTGGAGGGCAAGGGCGCGTTCACCAAGGAGGTGGACGCCGCTCTCCTGGCCGGGGAAGCCGACCTCGCGGTGCACTGCGTCAAGGACATCCCGGCGGACAGGCCCCTGCCCGCAGGCACGGCCTTCGCCGCCTTCCTCCGGCGCGACGACATCCGTGACGCGCTGATCCACCCCGGCGGCCTGCGCCTCGACGAGCTTCCCGCCGGGACGCGCATCGGAACGTCGTCCGTCCGCCGCAGCGCCCAGCTCGCCGCGTCGCACCCGCACCTTCTCTGCGTACCGATGCGCGGCAACGCCAACCGGCGGCTGGAGAAGCTCGCCGCAGGCGAGGCCGATGCGCTGCTCCTGGCCGCTTCCGGGCTTGAGCGCATCGGCCGCCCCGACGTCATCACCGAGATCCTGTCGCCCGAGGTGATGTGCCCGCCGATCGGTGCGGGCGTCCTCGCCCTGCAGTGCCGTGAGGGTGACACTGAACTCATCGATGCCGTCAGCGGTCTCGGTGACCCGGCGGCACACCGCGAGACGACCGCCGAGCGGATGTTCCTGCACGTGCTCCAAGGGCACTGCAACAGCCCCATCGCCGGATACGCCCAGGTCGAACGGAACGGCGACCTGTCGCTCCGGGCCAAGGTCTTCACCCCCGACGGCAAGACCGTTCTCAACGCCCATGAATGGGCCGGAGCGCTCGACCCGGCCACCCTGGGCACCTCCGTCGCGGTCAGCCTGCTGCGTCAGGGGGCCAGGGAACTGATCGACGGCATCGCCCACTGAGGGCCGCCCGCCCCGCAGGGCGGGTCCCACACCGGGTGTGCCGGAATCAGGTGAGGTCGTAGTTCTTCACGGCTGTGACGAAAGGACCCCAGGCGGCCGGGCCGAAGAACTGGGTTCCGGCTTCACGGTCCTTGGTGTCGCGTACGGCGATCGCAACGCCGAGATACCCGGCTTCCACACAATTGCTGTTCGCGCCGCTGTAGCTGGACGTGAACCAGTCGACAGGGGCGTTGTGAGAAGCGGGGCTGAACGTGCTCACTGATGTGCTTCCTTCTTGCTGGCGATCAGGGACAGCGACTTTTCGAACGGCAGCGCGGTGGCGGTGAGTCGTTCGTACGCCTCCGAATACCGTGCCACGTCTGCCGGCTCCTCGATATAGAGGCTGCTGTCCAGGTGTTCGAGCAGAGTGACATCCAAGCCCGGTTGGCCGAAGCTCAGTATGGTGAATCCGCCTGCCGTGCCAGGATGCAGCTCCGCGTCGGCGGGCAGCACCTGGATGGTCACGTGGGGATATTCCGCCACGTCCAGGAGGCGTTGCAGCTGATCACGCATGACTCCGTGCCCGGGCGCCCTGGCGGTCAGGGCCGCCTCATGGATGATGGCCCGGAGCCTCAGAGGCTTCGGACGGGTGAGTACGGACTGGCGGGCCATGCGTACTTCGACGAGTGGTGCAATCTCCTCGGGCGGTGCCGTCATGCTGATGGCACCGATGACCGCGCGGGCGTAGGCGGCTGTCTGAAGCAGGCCGGGGATGAGCAGGGGCTCGTACGAGTTGACTGACGAGGCGTCTGATTCCAGGCCGATCAGATCGGCGTACACCGGAACCAGGTCGTACGACTGCCACCAGCCGCGCTTTCCTCCATCGCGGGCCAGAGTGAGCAGGAACGCTCTGACTTCGGAGTCAACGAGCCCGTAGGCATTCATCAGCACCTCGACGTCTACCGGGCGTGCCCCTCGTGTGGCGCTTTCGAGACGCGAGACCTTGGAAGCGCTCAACCCCGTCCTGGACTCGACCTCTTCGAGTGTGAGCTTGGCGTCCTCGCGGAGGCGTCGCAGGCCCGAGCCGAGCCGACGACGGCGCACGGTAGGTGCGGTCATGCCGTACTACCCCCTAGATCTACTGCTGATCAGTTTCCCCCACCCGCTTGGTGAACTTCCAGTTCTCGAGCGCGCGTTCGGGCGCACGCCCCTTGTGAGTGGCAAAATTGCCAATTACTTCGTCAAGCTTGCCGTTCGTCTGGCGCGGCGTCACACTTGGAGTGGCAAGAATCACGCTGAGTCGTGGGTCTTGGTACACGTGCGCCCGCATTCGAGGAGCGCGCAGAGAGAACCCCGGCAACGGTGGTGGCCGTCCCGGGGTGTGGTCAACGCTGACAGGAGCGCTGACATGCGCCAGTTTATCGCCCGCCTCTTCGAGGCATTCTTCCGCCGCTTAAGCCTGAGGCACTCGCCTCAACCGCCTTGCCTGGCCGGGAAGCCGCACTCCGCCCCGCCCGTGCGGCGCGTCCGGGTGCTTGTCGTGTGCTGCACCGCCCTGCTGAGCGCGGTGACACCCTGCCGTCCTTATGGCCCGTATTCCTCTGCCGCGTACGCCCGTTGGGAGCGCGCCGAGCAGCGTCTGCGGGGAGGGCGGCGGCGCGAAGGGTGGCCTTCGCTGCACGGTGTCGACGGTGAACTCCGCTCCGTGCGACCGGAGGTGACCCGCTGATGGCTCACGTCGAGCAGGGAGACCAGAGCGGACAGGGCGCGCAGGGCGACGAAGTCGTACGGCGCTGGAAGCGGCACCCGCAGGTCGTACGCCTGGCGCGCGCCGGGCTGCGTACGGCCCTGGCGGGCTGGGGTCTCGGGGCGATCGAGGGGGACGCGCTGCTCGTTCTCTCGGAGCTGCTCACCAACTCCGTTCGCCATGCCGGGGGTTCGTCCTGGCGGGAGGTCGAGACGCGATTCCTGCTCCGGGACGGTGGACTCCGGGTGGAGGTGCACGACGCGTCGTCCCGCCTGCCCCGGCCGGGTGCGCCCCGGTGGGAGGCCGAAGGCGGTCGGGGGCTCCTCGTCGTGGCGGCCGTCGCGGACGACTGGGGGTGCGGCGACCGGAACGGCCCCGGGAAGTACGTGTGGGCGGAACTCGCGCCGCGCCCGGCCGTGGACGAACCGGGGCGGAAGCCCGTCGTGGAGGCGCGGCATGGATGAGCTCCAGGCGTACGCGCGCCGCCGGATCGGGCGCGCGCTCGATGCCCTCGACGGGTGCTGGTACGAGCTCTACCGGGCCGCCTCGCGGCGTATCGGAGCTGACGGCGGGCCGGTACCGAAACCCATGGAGGCGATGGGGGAGATCGACCGTGCCGAGGCCGAATGGGCCTTGCTGGTAGCGAAGTTGAGGTCCGGCGGGGGAGAGGCAGGCCCGTTGTCGTAGGAGATGTACGGCGATGCCCCGGGGACGGCCGACGGCTGCCCCCGGGGTTCCGTATCTCTGCCCTCGCGGTCCTGGTGTTCCGCGCGCCGTCCGCGTAAGCAGGAACGAGGGTGCCCACCGCGACGAAAGAAGCCTCCGTGCCGGACCACGCGCATGCCGGATCGAACGTCAAGGCCGACTCCGGTCCGGCGGCCCGCAGGTCCGCCACCGTCCCTCCGACCGCAACACGCGGACCACTCCCGGGACTTCTCGCCCTCCAGCCCGCCGTGGGCAACGCCGTCGTCGTGCAGCGGATGCTCCGGGCGCGGGAGGAGCACCGGCACGGGGCCGGGTGCGGTCATCCGGCCGATGAGGTGCCGGTCCAGCGGTCCACCGTCCATGACGTCCTGCGGACCAACGGCAGGCCCCTGGACGGGAGTACGCGGGCGGACATGGAGAGCCGCCTCGGTGCCGACTTCTCCGACGTCCGCATCCACGACGACAGTACGGCGAGGGCGTCCGCCGCCGAAGTGGGCGCCCGCGCCTACACCGCCGGGCACCATGTCGTCATCGGTGAGGGCGGGGCGGACCGGCACACCCTCGCCCACGAGCTCACCCATGTCATCCAGCAGCGCCAGGGACCCGTCGCGGGCACCGACAACGGCGCGGGGCTGAGGGTGTCCGACCCTTCCGACCGCTTCGAACGGGAGGCGGAGAGCAACGCGCGCCGCGCCATGAGCGGGGCCGCGCCGAAGGACCGGGAGGGCGAGCGGTCGGAGGCCGGACCGTCCGGGGAACCGGCCGTGCAGCGCTGGGCGGACCAGGCCAGCTCCCTCGGCCAGGGCATGCGGGTCTCGGCCGGCGGGGTGTTCGCGACCGTCCATGGCGGTACCTCGGTCTGGATCAGGGTGGGCACCCCGAACGCCAGTTTCTCCCCGGCCCTGCGGCCGACCACCACCGCGCCGCAGAACCTCTTCGGCACCGGGGACTACCAGGAGTACGAGCTCGCCCGGCAGATCCTGGACGACTGCCTCCACACGGCCGAGGAGATCATGCACAACGCCGTGGGCGAACTGGGCGACGGCGCGAACAGCAGCATCCGTACCAACACCGGGACCAAGGCGTTCGGCGTCTCGGACGAGTCGAACCGCGAGCGGGCCGCCGCCTTCCAGGGGAACGCGAACAGGGACGCCGCTCCCGCCGTCGGGCAGGCGTACGTGATGGTGGCCCTGAACCCCGGCGACACCGTCATGTCGCAGTACCACGCGGCGGCGGTCGTCGGGCTCGACGGAACCGACACCATCACCCTGGAAGCCTTCGCCGGCAGCAACCAGACGACCCCGGACTCGGGGACGTACACCATCAGTACGGCGGAGAGTTTCCACGACACCTGGACGGACGGCTACTACAGCCGGAACTACCCCCACGTCACCATGAAGACCGTCGTCCTCAGCAGTCGCGGGCAGGGCAGGCGCGTGGCCCCGGGCAATGAGCGGCCGGTCAATCCGAACGTGGCCTGACCTGACCCGGCCCAGGGTGAGGCGGCGGGGTCAACTCGTATGCAGCATCAGGCCGATGCCCACCACCATCAGCCCCGCCGCCGCGATCCTCGGCCCCCCGAAGCGCTCCTTGAAGAACAGCGTGCCGATCGCCGCGCCCACGATGATCGACGACTCCCGCAGCGCCGCGATCGGGGCGAGCGGGGCCCTCGTCTGGGCCCAGAGGACCAGTCCGTACGCGACCACCGAGAGGGCCGCGCCGAGCAGGCCCCGTACCGCGAACGGCTTGAGCTGGGCGGCCAGTGCGGAGCGGCGGCGGTAGTACGCGTACGCCGGGATCGCCAGGCCCTCCAGGATCATCAGCCAGGCCACGTAACCGAGCGGTGTGCCGGAGGCCCGTACGCCGACGCCGTCCACCGTCGTGTATCCCGCGATGGCCAGGCCCGTGCCGAGGGCCGCCGCGATCGCGGGCCAGTGCGGGCGGGTGCCGGAGCCTCGGATGCCCCAGAGCGCCAGCCCGACCAGTCCGGCCGAGGCGACCGCGACGCCCGTCGTCGCCCAGGCGTCCGGGCGCTCGCCGACGAAGACCGCCGCGAGGACCGTCACCACCAGCGGGGCCGTACCCCGGGCGATCGGGTACATCTGGCCGAAGTCGCCGAGCGTGAACGACCGCATCAGCAGCAGCATGTACGCCACGTGCAGCGCGGCCGAGACGAGGAGGTACGGCCATGCCCCGGCCGCCGGGAGCGGGACGAAGAGGGCCATCGCCGCGCCGATGAGCAGGCCGCCGCCGGAGATCAGGGTGAAGGAGAGCAGCTGGTCCTTGATGGCGTGGGCGATGGCGTTCCAGGCGGCGTGCGTGACGGCGGCTATGAGGACCGCCAGCACGACCAGCGGGGTCACTTCGCGGGCTCGCGCACATCCACCACCGTCGCGCCCGCGTGGGCGATCAGCGTCTTCGGGTCGAGCGGGAACACCGTGTGCGGGGTGCCCGCCGCCGCCCACACCACGGCGTGGTCCAGGAGGCGGCGGTCCGCCAGGACGCGGGTCTTCGTGGCGTGGCCGAAGGGGGGTACGCCGCCGATCGCGTAGCCGGTCGTCTCCCGGACCAGGGCCGCGTCCGCCCGCTCGACCTTCTGCGCGCCGAGTTCGCGGCGTACCAGCTCGACATCCACCCGGGACGAACCGTCCATCAGGACCAGCACCGGGACGCCGTCCGCCGCGAAGACCAAGGACTTGACGATCTCGCTCAGCTCGCAGCCGATCGCCGCCGCCGCCTCGGCCGCCGTGCGGGTCGCGTCGGGGAAGCGGCGCACCTCCACCTGGAGGCCCAGTCGGGCCAGGGCTTCGGCGAAACGGGGGTGGGCGGGGGAGACGGGTGCGGAGGGGGTGGCCGCGGTGGGCTCGGGTGTGTTCATGGCCGCACGCTAGCGGTCGTTGTAGGGGGCACGCGAGGGGGTTACGGGGGGCGGGTCGGCCGGTTCGCCGTGTGCGCCCTCGCGCCCTTTCGCCAGGTCATCCGGTCAATCCCTGCCTCGCGCTTGGCCGGAAGTCGTCGGTGGTGACCGTGACTTCGGTCGGCCACGCCACAGTGATAGGGCGATATATACAGGAAAGTGCGACAAGGGGGAAATAGTGTTGCGCATCCATTTCACCGCCCAGGATCTGGCGTACGTCCGTCTCGCCCGGAGCCCCGACCCGCTCTGGGAGATCGTGTGCAGCCTCTGCCGGCTCCAGACCGATGAGGGCCCGCTCGCGTTCGGGCCGTGGCGGCGGGCGGTGGCGGCCCGGCTGCGGGGCCCCGGGGGAGCAGGAGGAGGTGGTGGCGGTGGTGGGACGGATCGTGCGGTCGCGCTCGCGTTGCGGAGCCTGGTGCCGTGCGGGCCGTACATCCCCGACTTCCTGACCCCGGCCGTGGACGGCGGCACCGTCGATCTGCGGCAGGGCGTGGACCGGGTGCTGTCCACGCCCCGGAGCCGCCTGCGCCGGGAGCTGACCCTGCTGACGGAGTCGGTACGGACGGGGGTACGGGGGCCGGGGGCGACGGTGCCGGGGGCGCGGGTGCGGCCGTTCGCGGGGGAGCCGTTGGCGCGGGGCGACGCGGGGGCGCTCCGGGCGCTGGGCGGGCTGCTCACGGCGTACGACGCGGGGTTCGTCGCCCCGTACCGGCCCTGGATCGACGCGGCGGTGGCCTCGGACGTCGCCTGGCGCTCCCGCGAACTCGCCGTGGGAGGGGTGCGGGCCCTGCTGGAGACCTTCCGCCCGATGGCCCGGTGGAGCCCGCCCGTGCTGGAGGTGACGTACCCGGTCGAGCGCGATCTGCATCTGGCGGGGCGCGGACTGCTCCTGGTGCCCTCGTACTTCTGCTGGCGCAGGCCGATCACGTTGTTCGACGCGGCGCTGCTGCCGGTGCTGGTCTATCCGGTGGAGAAGCCGGTGGAGTCTGCCCTCGCCCCTGCCGGTCCCGGGCTGCCCGTCGTCTCCGGTGCCCCGCTCGCCCGGCTGCTGGGGCCGACGCGCGCCGCGCTCCTGTACGAGGTCGCCTCGCGCGGCTGCGCCACGACGTCCGAACTGGCCCTCGCGGTGGGCTGCTCGCTGCCCAACATCAGCCAGCAGCTGGCGATCCTGCGCGAGGCGGGCCTCACCGCCTGCCGCAAGGAGGGCCGGTGCGTGCTGCACCTCCCGACGCCGCTCGGGCGGCGGCTGCTGGAGACGGCGGGGGCGGGTGGGTACTGGCCGACCGGAGTGGGGGCGGCGGCTGAACCCGCGACGGTTTCAGCACGGTGAAAGGGTGCGGCGCGAGCGGCCTGCCCGCTGCCACGCTTCTGCCATCCGGCCGGCCGGTCCCGCGGAGGGAACGCCGTGGGGCGGCCGGACGGACGACCGCGATCACCTGTCCCACAGGGGAGCGCCGGGTCCAGGGGCCCGGCGGCAGGGAGGAACGACATGCGCAGTTTCGTACGAGCGGCAGTGGCGCTCATGTTCACGGCGGGGGCCGTGCTGGCGACGGGGGCGGGGGCGCAGGCCGGTGCCCCCGACGCCCGGGACGCCCAGGACACCTACGCGGGATGCCGGTCCGGGTACGTCTGCATCTACCCGGGCGCGTCCTGGAACGGCAACCGCCCCGAGGCGACGTACTACCGGTACGGCGTCTACAACCTCAACAACCAGATCGGCACCCACCGGGTGTTCAACAACCAGACCGGCGGGGCGACCGTGCAGCTGTGCACGGGGTACGACGGGGTGGGCTGCGGCGAGAAGATGCCCACCTGGACGTACTGGGACGTGAACCTGACCCCGATCAACTCGATCAGGCTCGCGCCTTAACCTGCGGCCTGCGACCTACGGCCTGCGGCCTGCGATCTGGGGCGGGGGCACTTCCACCCCCGCCCCAGGGGCGCGGGGCCGTGCCCCGTACACCCCCGGCTGCGGACCGCTCAGCCGCCCGCCCGCAGCACCTCGGCCACCACCGGCCCCGCCGCGTCGCCGCCGTGGCCGCCGGTCTGGACGACCGCCGCCGCGGCGAGGTCGTTGCTGAAGCCGGTGAACCAGCTGTTCGAGGTCTCCTGTCCGTCCACCTCGGCCGAGCCGGTCTTGGCGCCCTTGTCGCCGCCCACCGTGGCCATGGACCTGGCGCCGGTGCCCCAGGCCGCCGTGGCCCGCATCATGGTGTTCAGCTGCTGGGTGACGGCGGGCGACAGCGAGCGCGCGGCCGTGGCCAGCGGCCGGTCGTCCAGCGACTGCGGGACGATGACCGGCTGCCGGAAGGTGCCGGTGCGGGCAGTGGCGGTGATGGACGCCATGTTGAGGACGTTCATCTGGACGGTGCCCTGCCCGATGTACTGGGCGGCTGCCTCGCCGCCCACCTCCTCGGGGACGCTGCCGTCGGTGGTGACGACACCGGTCTTCCAGTCCAGGCCGATCCCGAAGACGTCCCGGGCCTCCTTGGCGAGCGCGGCGTCGTCCTTCGTGTCGTCGATGAGCTTGATGAGGGCGGTGTTGCAGGACCGGGCGAAGCTCTGGGTGAACGTGGAGCCTTCCGGCAGCGCGAAGTGCTTCAGGTTGTGGAACGAACGCCCTTGGTACATCGCCTCCTTGGGACACTCCGTCACCCCGTCCGCCGTGACGAGCCCCTTCTCCAGCAGCAGCGCCGCCGTCACGATCTTCAGCGTCGAGCCGGGCGCCTGCTTGCCCTGCAACGCCACGTTGAACTCGGTCACCGGGTTGTTGGCCACCGCGCGGATCGCCCCGGTGGACGGCTTCACCGCGACCACCGACGACTGCGCGTACTTCTTCACCGCCCGCTCGGCCGCCGCCTGGGCGCCCGCGTCGAGCGTCGTCTGAAGCTTGCCGGGCGTGCCCTTGGCGAGGGTCAGCAGAGTGGTGTCCGGCTGCCCGTCCTCGGCAGCCTCGATCCAGGTCTCGATACCGGGCGAACCGCCGGACACCGCACCGTACTTCTGGCGCAGGGTCTCCAGGATCGGCCCGAGCGAGGGGTACTTCTCCTTGGTGAGCACGGCGCCGTTGTGGTCGACCGCCTCGATCTGCGGGGCCGACGACTCACCCGTCCTCAGCGTGGCGCCCTTGGTCAACTTCGGGTGTACGACGGTGGGTTCCCAGTCCACCAGCGCCTTCCCGGTCGTCAGCCCGCGCACCACGGTGAGCTCCGAGGCGTACGTCAGGGGCTTCGACTTCCCCCCGAACGCGACGGTGGCGCTGACGGTGTACGGCACCTTCGTACCGACCGCCGGTCCCGGCGTGATCTTCACCTTGCCGATGTGGGCGGCCTCGCCGTACGAGGTGAGTACGGGCTCCGCCTCGGCCTCGTTGTTGGTCAGCAGGGCCGCGCCCGCCGCGTCCCCGGCCGCCCAGGCGTCGAAGAACCCCTGCGCCGTCTCGGCCGTCTCCTCCGCGCTCGGCGGCCCCGTCCTCACCTCGGGCGTCGCGTTCTGTGAGGCGATGCCGCCCCCGCCACCCCCGTCGCCGCCGAGCATGCCGTACGCCCCGTAGCCGACTCCGCCGGCCACGAGGACGAACACTCCGCCGACCACGGCGACCTTCGCTCCACTGCGCATCTGTGCAGTCCCCCTCCCCAAGAGCGCCCCCTGAACACGTTCAGGGGGCAACTGTGAGGAACCCTAAGGGATTGCCGTGAACAGTGAGGGCGTTGTTACCGGACCGGAACGCTCGGCCGGAAAGCGCTCTCCGCTGTGTGACGGCGGACTGGCTGGGAATGCATGGTGTACCGGGGGAGCACAAGGCGAAGCGTTAGGTAGGGAGGTCCTGGTCGGCGAAGGCCCCGCCGGTCCAGCGGTCGGTGAGCGGCCCGGTTCGGGGGTGGCGGGCGGCGTTGTCGGCGGGTCGGTAGCCGAGGGCGTCCCAGCCGGTGCGTGGCCACCAGTTCTCGGAGTTGTCCGAGGTGCCGTACAGGGTGAGGAAGCGGGTCGGCAGGGGTCTGGTGGCGGCGGCGTAGAGCAGGGCGGTGGTGTCGCGGGGGCTGAGCCAGGTTGCGCGGTGGCGGGGCTCGGTGGGATGGGTGCGGTGGCTGCCGATTCGTACGGCGACGACCTCCATACCGGTCTTGTGGGCGTAGAGGTGGCCGAGGGCTTCGAGGGCGATCTTGCTGACGGCGTAGAAGCTGTCCGGGGCCATGGGAGCCGCCGTCGCGCCGATGGGGTTCATACCGATGACGTGGTGGCTGCTGGCGAGCACGATGCGGGGGATGTTGTGGCGGCGGGCGGCTTCGAGGAGAAGGTGGGTGGCGGTGATGTTGTGCTCGACCACCTCGGCGAAGGGGGCCTCTTCGGCGATGCCCGCGAGGTGGATCACCGCCCCCGCTCCTGCTACGCCCCTCTCGACGGCACTCGCCTCCCGGAGGTCTGCCTGGACGAATTCGGCGTCGGTGGGTGGGAGGCGGATGGGTGGTCGTCGGTCGAGGAGCCGTAGCGGTATGCCATGGGCAGCCAGGTCGGTGACGAGGCGGGTGCCGATGGTGCCGCTGGACCCGGTGATCAGGAGCGGCCCGTTCATGGGCGGGGAGCGTGGTGCAGCACTGTGGCGACTCCGGCGTCGCTTTGCTCGTAAGCGATGCCCCGGAGCACGACGACAGGGGCACCTCGGCCTCGCTGTCCGAGGATGATGCCGGCGGCGCCGGTGATCATGTCGGTGAGGGTCTCCTCCTGCCGCTTTCCGTCATGCTCCGTGATCCGCAGCGGCGCCACTCCGGCGGCGCCGATGGAGATGCAGGCTGCACCGCGCCGGTCGGCACGTCCGTCCGAATCGGCGATGACGACCGCGACGTTCGCGCCGGTGTAAGAGATGAGTGCATCGCGCAGTACGCGGGCCGAGGCATCAGGGTCCACCGGCAGCAGCCATGCGCCCTTGGTCCCGGCTCGGTCGATCCCGGCGGAAGTGAGCTGGAGGCCGAGGGTATGACGGGCGATGATCGGCCCGCGGTCGGTGGCCAGGAAGTGCTCGGTGGAGTGGTCCAGCACGAGTTGGACGATCGTGGCGGGTTTGCCCGTACGGTCGGACAGGCGTTCGGCCTCCCGGGAGGGGGTGACTGTCGTCAGGTCCACATAGCGCTTTTCCGCAATGCTCACCGCTTTACTGGCCACCACCACGATGTCCCGGTCCTGAAGGGTGGTTCCGGTCCGGTCCAGGACCTGGGTGATGGTGCCCGCGAGGTCGTCGCCGGGCTGGAGGGTGGGAAACGGTTCCAGGGCGAAGGCGGAGAAGGCGGAGGTCGGCGGGGTCATTTCGAGGCTCCTGCTGAGGTGAGATCGGTGTGCAGGCCGACGTGCGCGGCGGCGAGCTGAACGGCCCGGTGCTGGGCGGTCGCGTGCTGGGCGCAGGTGAGCCAGTCGTGGACGCGGCGCAGATAGTGCGGCCACAACCCGGCGGCCGCTTCGGTCGGCGGTGTACCGGAGTTGACGGCACGCCAGGCGTCCACGACGGGTAGCGGCCAGGGCCGCTCGTCATCGTAGCGGTGACGCCCGGGGGTGAGGTTCTCCAGCGTGGTGAGCATGCCGGTGAGGCGGTCCGGGGCGAGGACGCGGTCGTCCGTCCGGTACGCGCTGAGGCTGTCGGGGGTGGGTGCGGGCGTCGGGGTTCGGCGGGCGGTGAGGTGCAGCAGGACGGGGACGGCCTGGCGGAAGATCACCGCAAGGTGCGGGAAGGAAGCGGCGTGCCGTTTCGGCTCGTCGGTCCGTACGGAGGCGACGGGGCCCAGACCGGCCGCGGTCAGCAGCAGGAAGGCGTCGATGCCGTACCCGTCGACGCATGGCGCCAGATCGGGTGGCAGCGCGGCGGCGGTGCGCGTGACCGTGTCCCGGGCTCGGCGGGTGAGGGCGAGGTCTCCGGCCAGGGGCTGGGGCACGTCATGGCCGGTGGTCGCGGCGATCAGGGGGCGGGCGAGGTGGTTGGTGAGGTTGGCTTCGTCCCAGTGGCGTGGGTAGTCGGCGATGGCGAACGCCGCCTGGCCGCGTACCTGGTCCAGCAGCGCGCGGTAGAGGGCCGGGTCGGGGGTGCGGGTGTCGGTGTCGGCGATCAGCACCGCCTCGGTGCCTGCCAGTTCCGGGTGTCGGAGCGCGGCGAGGATCTGGGCACCCTTGCCCCGTCGCAGCCCGGTCAGCGCGACCTTCCTCGCCCGGGTGGGGGTGGAGGCGAAGCGGGCGGCGGTGTCGGGGGCGTCGGAGGAGTCGGCGTGCACGATGATCGACTGTTCCCCCATCGCCTGGTCCGCCGCGGTGGTGACTGCGGCGATGGTGGTCGGCTCGTTGCGGCTGGGCAGGATCGCGGCGGTGAACGGCAGGGTCACGCGTACTCCCTGGTGATGAGGTCGGCGGCACTGCCCGCGTCGGGCGCGTACGCGTACGTGTAGGGGCGCTGTTCGAGTCGGGCGACCAGGTGGGTCCGCCAGCGGGCGAGGCGGGGCGTGTCCAGCGGCCACACTGGTCCGTAGGGGGCTCCGCCGGGGCCGGTCAGCGGGGTGGGGATGCCGCTGATGCACCGGGCGAGAGCTTCGTGGAGGCGCAGTTGCTCGTTCGCCGAGAACGGTGTGGCGGGGACCAGCACCGCGGACGGAACGTCGGGGTGGACGGTGAGCCGGACAACCGCCGCCAGGGAGACGGGGCGGCGGAGGAAGGGGGCCAGGCCGATGACGGGCTTGGGGTCCTGCCACCGCCGGGCGTCCTTCGGACGGACAGTGGCCGTCGCCTTGCCCGGCAGAAGGAGCAGTTCGCCCGAGCCGTCCTCGGCCAGGACGCTCAGGTCATCACCCGCGTGAGTGAAGCCGCGCTCGCCGAGGGCCAGGGTCACACTGGTCTTGCCCGCCCCCTTGTTGCCCAGCAGCAGGACCCCGCGACCGCTCGGCGTCACTGCGGCATTCGCGTGCAGGGTCAGCATGTGCCGCTCCTGGCGGGCCCGTTCCAGGGCGGTGTACGTCGTGTAGGCAAGCGTGGCCGACCGGGCGGCGCGCTGGGTGAGGCTCAACTGCACCCTTGAACCACTGACGGTGGTCTCCGGCGCGGTGTCGGTCACGGTCACCCCCACCACCGGGCAGGGCTCGCCCCCGACCGACAGGGGGGAAAGGCTCCAGCCGCCGGGGAGCCGGTCGGCCGCCGTGAGGGCCTGGCACGGATCCAGCCCCGGAGGGAGCTCCAGGGCGGCGGTGAGGTGGCCGGTCGCCACGGCGGCCGGGCTCATGACGCGGGTGCCGCGTCCAGGTCGGCCAGCAGCTCGGACACCGGGAGGACCCGGGGCAGGTAGCGCTGGTGGTCGACGATGTCGGGGACCCAGTCGGTGCGGTGCAGGACCTTCCGCACGAGGTCCTCGTGGCCAGGCTCGGGCTGGGTGGTGGTGATGTCGAGGGAGGCGGGCTCGGGGTAGGCGCTGCCGTTGCGCCACATCACCGCGATCCGGCACGGCCGACCGGTCTTCTCGGCGAGGGTGCGGCTCGCCTCGTCGACGAGCCATCCGCCGACCTTCCCGACGTGATAGGCCGGGTTCTTCCCGAACAGGGCTTCGTTGCCGGCCTGCTGGCCGGGGGTGATGAGCCCGGAGCGGGCATTGCCCCGGCCGACCAGCCCGTCCTCGCCGTAGTCGATCGCCGAGCCGGAGAGGGTGAAGTACTGGCCCGACAACGGCCCCGTGGCGCTGTTGCGGGTGTTGCACGTGACCGTGACCGGGCCCGGCAGCCGCTCAAGGAGCTGGTCGGTCAGCGACCGGGCGGCGGCGTCGACAACCTCCTGGAACTGTGCGCTGGTGGAGAGATGCCCGGCCACGGCCGGGACACACACGGTGATGTCCAGCGCGTGCCCGGTCCGGATGACCAGGGCCTTGATGTCGCTGCCCGCCCACGGCTGCTCGCGGAACCATGCCTCAGCGAGCAGAGCGACTGTCTCGGCCGTGGTACGGGCTGCGGTGCCGACGAGGAACGCGGTGTCGTTGGACAAGGCAGTGGGCCGCTCCGGCAGGTCCTGAAGTCCACGGGGCGCGAACCAGTGCTCGAACTTGGAAGAGTCGGTCGTCTCGTGCTGGACCTGCCACGTCATGTTCTCGAACCCCGGCAGCGCGCGGCGCAGCTGCTCGGCCGCGGCGGCCTCAAGGATCTCCCGGACCGGGATGGAACGCCCGGCGAAGCTGGTGGAGATCCGGCCGCCGACGATCACGCGTACGGGACGGTCGTAGAAGGCGTCGGCGTCGCTGAAGCGGGCGCGGCCGCCGAGGACGGCGACCTTGTCGAGGTTGTGGTGCAGGATCGCGCCGAACTCGCGCAGGCAGTAGTCGCTGTAGCGGATCGAGGCCAGCTCCGCGATGGCGTCGGCGAGGGTGTCGGGGTGCCCGAGGCCCTTGCGCTCGACGACCTCGACACCGAGGTCATGCGGCAGTACCGGCCTCTGAGACGGTGCGTGTAGTGCGGTAGACACGGTCGATGACCTCCAGGGTGCGACGGAGCTCGGACAGAGGGAACAGAGACGAGTGGTGGTGAGCGGGGCTGGTGCCGTCGGAGGGCAGGGCCCGGTACATGGCCTGCCTCAGCTCCAGGTCGCCGGGCGCTGACGACGGGTCACCGAGCCCGGCTTCGAGGTTGCGGCCTCGGATGTGCAGGCGCTGTCCGTCGTCGAGGTGGAGCGTGACCTCGTGGCGGCGCTCCTCGTCGCTGTCGACCTGGGCATCCACCGTCAGGACCGTGTCGTCGGCGAACGTGGTCATCGTGGTGATGCGGTCCTCGGATTCGGCCCACCTCCGCACCCGGTCCACGGTCGTGGTGCAGGAGGCGATGGCCGTGGCGGGCAGGAGGCGCAGGGCGAGGGCCAGACCGTGGATGGCCTGCTGGTGCAAGATTCCCCCGGCGGTGGCGTACCGGGTGCGCCAGCCTCGGTAGTAGGCCCGGTCCCGGCGGCACACCAAGGTCACCTCCGCCCGGCGGACGGTCGGCCGCTGGCGGAGGAGTTCGGCGATGCCAGGGGCGAAGTGCGGCTGGAAGGCGACGAAGATCCGTGCGTCTTCCGCTACGGGGGTCAGATGAGCGGGATCGAGCGTGACCGGCTTCTCCACCAGCACCGTCGCCCCTCCCCGCGCGGCGGTGCGCGCTGCGTTCAGGGCAGTGCCCGGCGGGGTCGCCACCACGACAAGGTCCGGCCCGAACCGGCTCAGCGCGCCGTCCCACCCCTCCAGCAGCGGTACCCCGGCCGGCGGAGCGACGGCCGGAGCGGGATCAGCTACCGCCACCAGCTCCAGCCCGTCCGCCCTCATCAGGGCCTTGGCGTGCTTGGTGCCGACCTCCCCCGAGCCGATGAGCAGGACCCGCTTCACGCCAGCCCACCCGGGACCGTTCGGCGCAGGAACGCTGCGCCGCGCGTCAACGCCTCGCCCGGACTCTGGCGCACGTGCGTCTCCAGCGCGTACGGCAGCCCCGGCCGCACCCGGTGCAGAACGGGCAGCAATTCCCCGTACGGCACTGCGCCCGCGCCTGCGGCCACGAATGCCTTCATCCCGTCGTTCCGCGGCAGATAGTCCTTGACGTGCACGTACTCGACGTACGGTGCGAGCTCTTCGACGGCCTGGGCCGTGCCGTGGCCGACCTCGTAGAGATTTCCCAGGTCGAGCCAGAGCCCCAGTCCGGTGTGCTCCCGGAGTACGTCGAGGAGTGGTGCTGGCTCGGCGACCGTGCACACGGGCTCGTTCTCCAGCAGCAGCTGTATTCCGGCCCGCTCGGCGGCTTTGAGGGCGTACGGAAGCAGCGGGTCGTCGAGGAACGACTCCGTCTGCTCGCCCACGGACAGGTGTGAGAACACCCTGACGCGGTCGGTGCCCAGGATGCCGGCCACGACCAGAGCGCGGTGCACCCACCGCTCCCGGTCCTCAGTGGGTACCTGGGTGGGAAAGCCGAAGCTGTCGACCTTGCCGGGGGCAGCCTCCGGGCGGCACCATTTCCACAACGGGGATGCCAGCGCCGCGACCCGCAAGCCCCGCTCGTCGGCCAGATGCCGGATCTCCCGAAGCCGTGCATCGTCCAGGGTGAGCGCGTTGGAGTTGTAGGCGGTACGGATCTCCAGGTGACGCACGCCCAGCGCGTGGGCCAAGTCCATGCCGACCGCAGGGTCCTGCCCCAGCTCGTCGGGGTTGAGCACCATGTTTCCCTGCACGTTCTTCTCCTTGTCGGTGCCCGCATGTGAGGGAAGGCCGGGCACCGACTGCGAGCAGGGCGCACGACCGAGGCCAGGAGCTCCAGGCTCCTACTGGCCGCCACCGGGCGGGGGCGGCGTGGGAAGCGGGTTTGGCGGGAGAGGCAGCGGTGGAGAGGGCGGTTGAGGCATCTCGGAACACTCCTTCGATCAAGGCACGACCACGGGTAGTGGCCACGACGCAGGCGGCTGTCCGTGCACTCACAGAACGGAAAGAAGCCGGGCCCGCAACCCAGATGCAGGCCCGACAGGAACGCGTGCGCCTCCAGAGAACGGCTGAAGACAGGTGTCTCGGTAGCCAACTCGGGTTAGTGTCAATGGGGTTAACCAGCTCTCACCTGCGGTTTTAAGGGAGGCGGCGTGGCGACAGGGTTAAGGGCGGCCAGGAGAGCGCGGGGATGGTCCCAGGAGAAGCTCATCCACGAGATGCAGCGATTCGCGGAACAGCGCCTTCTCGACATCGCTTCGCCAGCGAGTCTCAAGGTCTACATCTCGGAGTGGGAGAACGGTCGCCGCACCATTACGGACCGGTACGCGGCGCTCCTCCGGCCGCTACTGGGCATCACGGACGCTGAACTTCGGGGCAGTGTGCGGGAGGTTCGCCCTGCGGCCGGTGGTTACGAGGAGCTTCTCAGCCGGATCGATTCAGCGAGCAGCCTCAGCGAGTCCATGGTCGGATCGTTTCTCGATCAGACCGAGTTGTTGCGCACGATGGACCGGCAGATGGGAGCGGCCGGGCTGGTCGACCAGATGAACGGGCACCTGGCGGCGATGGAGGACGCGTTGACCTTCGCTGTCCTTCCAGGCACCAGGCGACCTATCGCGATTGCGCTTGCCGGAGCTTCCACCCTCGCCGCCTGGCAGGCTCTGGACGCCGGTGCCGTGGAGCGAGCGTGGCGGCGGTACGAGCTGGCGAAGAAGGCAGCGCAGGACGCTGAGTCCCCGCCGTACCTGGCTCACGCGATGGGTGAGCAGGCTTACGTCTTGGCCGATGCCGGCCGCCCGCTGCTCGCGGTCGAGTTGGTACGGGACGCGCAGCGCACACAGGCTGAGCGCCAGTCACCGCGACTTCGTGCTTGGCTTGCTGCCGCTGAGGCGGAGCTGTGCGCCGCTGTCGGCGTGGACATGGCGTCGGAGGCACGTGCAGCGTTGGAGCGCGCGGAAGCCCTGCTGCCGGACGACGGAGAGGTGCGTGACCCGGACATGTTGAGTATCTTCCTCAACACCGGTCACCTCACGCGCTGGCGGGGAAACGTACTGGCCAAGCTCGGTGACGAGTCAGCTATGGACGAGCTGTACACGTCGCTGAACAGTGCCGACCCATCGTTCGTGCGTGCCAGCGCGGGAGTGCACTGCGATCTCACGCAGGCCCACCTTGCGCGAGGCGAGTTGGATCAAGCCCGAAGCCACCTTCAAAGGGCAAGGCTGGCGGCGAACCGCACGGGGTCCGTGCGGTATCGCCAGCGGGTGGAGCTGCTTACCGGGCGGCTGTAGGCCGCGAGGAGAGGAGGTGGAGGAGGGCGACGATCGTTCCGGACCCCATCAGCTTGCCCTCGCTCATCAGGCCGGGGATCTCGTCCAACGGAACCCATGCGACGTGCCCGGCTTCCTCGGCGTCGGTGGGTTCTCCGACGTGAGTGGCGCCCCTCGCCACGAAGATCTCGTGCGGCGAATCGACCATGCCGATCATGGGCTGGTAGGTAACCACGTGCTCGACCTTGGCCGGGCGCCAACCGGTCTCTTCCTCCGTTTCACGTACGGCTGTGGCAGCCGGGTCCTCGTCGGCGTCCACGATTCCGCCGGGAAGTTCCCAGCCCCACTGCTGCGGTACGAAGCGATAGCGCCAGAGCATGAGTACGCGGTTCTGGTCGTCGACCACAGCGGTGATTGCGACGTGGTGAAGCCGCACGACGTGGTGTTCGAAGCGCTCGACGCCGGGTGGTTCGACGTCGACCAGATCGAGATTGACCCATCGGTTGTCGTAGATGCGGCGACTGCCGTGGATCTGCCACGCCGGTAGGCCGCTCGGCGTCGGTACGCCGGTGCCGCCAGACACGTGGTAGGCGCTTCGGTCGTGCTCCTTGATGAACCGTTCGTTCGCGAGCCGTGCCAGTACCTGCCTCAGGGCTGTGCGGCCAATGTCCAGCTCGGAACTCAGCGTGCGTTCTGACGGTAGCTTGTCGCCAGGCGCGTACCTGCCCGACTCGATCCAGGACCGGATCGTCTTGTAGACCCTCTGCGTCTTGGGCTCCATCCTCGGCGCACACCTCCGGAACGTCGGCTGATGGTCGCCAGCGTAGCGGGACGGCTGCACTGATGAATCAGTCATGCGCGTCTCTCGCTTTCGTGCTTGCTCAACATGTGACTTTGGTCAGATCCGGCCCTCCCGGCGTGAGGAATTCGGGGCGCTGAGTGCGGGCTGATGGCTACCCACGGGATTGGTATTTATCGCCAACGGCTTACCTTGTGCTCAGCCCGCGAGCGGTGAGTTCGCTAATCCGGGTCATATTCATCCGCCTACGAGTTTTGTCCAGGAATGTCCTGTACCCGGAAGTATCCAGATGATTCCCTGATGTGCCTCCGAGCCTCCCTTTTGTCGAGAGAGCCTTCCCGCGTCATCATCAGCGTCCTAAAAATACACCTTGTGTCGATCACCAGCCCTCCAGAGTCTGCGAAAGTCTCCACCTCGTCCTTATTGGATGCCAATGGGGATTGCCGAGTGTCGGGGTCTTTCGCCAACTCCTGGTTCACGATGTACCAAATCGATGACGGTTCTTTGCCTGTCTCTTTGAGGTATCTATTTGCAAATCTGCTCAGGCGAAGCAAGTCGTTAAGTTGTGCTCCGCGTGAATACCCGCGCACTTCTGTAATCGCGATCCATTCTGGGATGTCTGGATCGGAGACCCTAAGGTCCTCCCGGCGGTCTCCTGGAGACGAAAATTCCTTGTCGGAATTCTTGACCAGGAATCCGAGCTCCCGGAGAGACTGTTCCACCTGCTCAACTAGTTCGTCACCATTGGTGGTGATTAGTTTTCTGACTGTGGAATCGATTTCCGTCGCCTTTTCTTTTAGCTTGCCCCTAAGGGCTACTTTCTCGCTTTCAAGTTTCGCAATTGTCTCGGTGAGTTCGGTTTCCACTTTCTCTAGGCGACCGCTGATCGCCTTCTCCTCTGGGCTCATCCACGGCTCCCGCTCCCGCCATTCCTCTGCGAGGGGAAACCGGTCTGGGTGCAGCGTGCTCCAGCTTTGGAGAGCCGCAGAGATCCACTTAGTTAGATCGCACCCCACATCGGGGAGCCACCATGTTTCTGACTCTGTCCTCGATATTTTGCCAGCGAGAACCTTATCGGCTGCATCCGTAAGGAAGGGGGTTACGGCGGGATGTCTATCGTGATTTGTGTCAACCCTATTTTGCGCCGAAATGAAGGACCAGTGTTCATTGATAGACCGCTTCTGGACCTTCGGCAGCAAGTCGTTTCGGCTAAGAGATCGAACTTCTGCTGGGCAATCATCTGGCAAGACGAAGTGGGTTGCGTTAGTTGTCCAGTTCGCGTTTACCCAGACGGTTGAAGTTCCCGCACCTGCCTTTCCGATGTAGCTACCGCCTACTCGGAATACGTTGAGATGGCTAAGAAGGGAAATTTCCCCTCCCTTAGTTACAACGGCATCCCACTCTTCTTGTCGGATATCTCCGATGTCGACACTGGTGGCCAGTCGAACGGTAGGGACGATTTTTCTGATGTGCTGGACTATTTCCTCGTCTTGCGTGAAGCCGTGAATTAGAATTCTCGGTTGCGGGAGGTGGCCAAACACTTCAGGCAATTTGGATCCCCTCGGGGGTGGCTCGGGCACACGGTTGTGATGACGTCGTCGTAGCCGTATTTTGCCACCACATCACGCCTCTGGGGTGGCGTTTAGGGCTGAAGCAGGGGCCGTCGGTGGGACCGCGCGCTTTGGCGCTGGGCGTCCAAGGTAAGTAGCGGAACGGGCTAGAGGAAGCCTCCGACCCGGCAGCGGTTCGGGCGAACCTGCACGAGTGATTCTGGTGGGCCGTCGTGGGCCGTGGAACGACGGCCCACGACGACCAGCAGCCACCACCAACGACCACGGCTACACCCACGTATCCAGCCACATCCGGTCCCGCCACAGGTCCTCCGGGATCGAGGTCCCCGTGTACAGGGGGTAGAAGTAGATGAAGTTCCAGATGATCAGGAGCACCAGGACGCCCGCCGCGATCGCCCCCAGGGTGCGGCGGCGTTCGCCCGTCGGGTCGCCGGAGTTCAGGCCCAGTTCGGCGCGGGCGCCCGTGCCCGCCGCCGGGCCCACGATCGCGCCCAGCATCATCGTCACGGCCAGGCAGAGGAACGGGACGAACACCACCGCGTAGAACAGGAAGATCGTGCGCTCCTGGTAGAAGAACCAGGGCACCCAGCCCGCCGCCACACCGCAGGCGATCGCACCGGCCCGCCAGTCGCGGCGGAAGAGCCAGCGCCACACCACGTACGCGAGGGCGAAGCACGCCGCCCACCACAGCAGCGGGGTGCCGATGGCGAGGACCTCGGCGGCGCACTTGCCCGTCGCCGACTCCTGGCAGCCCGTCTGCTCCTCGTAGAAGTACGAGACGGGGCGGCCGAGCACCAGCCAGCTCCAGGGGTTGGACTCGTACGTGTGGCCGGACGTCAGGCCCACGTGGAAGTCGTACACCTGGGTCTCGTAGTGCCACAGGCTCCGCAGCCAGTCCGGGAACAGCCAGCTCCAGGAGGAGTCCTTGCCCTCGGTGGCCGCCCAGTTGCGGTAGTACCCCTTGTCCGTGACGATCCAGCCGGTCCAGGACACGACGTACGTGACGATCGCGACCGGGACCGTGGAGACGAACGCGGGGACCAGGTCCCGGCGCAGCACCGCCAGATACGGCTTCGTCGCGCCCGCCGTGCGGCGCGCGCCCACGTCCCACAACACCGTCATCAGGCCGAACGCGGCCAGCACGTACAGGCCGTTCCACTTCGTCGCGAACGCCAGGCCCAGCATCACGCCCGCCGCCAGCCGCCACGGCCGCCACCCCAGGCGCAAGGTTTCCGCGATCCGGGCGTCCGGGCGCAGCACCCCCTCCTCGTCCACCGGGAGGGCGGCGGCCAGCCGTCTGCGGGCATGGTCCCGGTCCGCCACCAGGCAGCCGAACGCGGCCAGCACGAAGAACATCACGATCAGGTCGAGCAGCGCGGTCCGGCTCATCACGAAGTGCAGCCCGTCCACCGCGAGCAGCAGGCCCGCCAGGCAGCCCAGGAACGTCGAGCGGAACAGCCGTCGGCCGATCCGGCAGAGCATGAGGACGGAGAGCGTGCCGAGCACCGCCACCATGAAGCGCCAGCCGAACGGCGTGAAGCCGAACATCTGCTCGCCGAACCCGATGATCCACTTGCCGACCGGCGGGTGCACCACATACCCCGGGTCGGTCGGGATCGGCACGGAGGACGGGTCCTTCAGGATCAGCTTGTCGACGTCCTTGGGCCACGACCCCTCGTACCCCTGGTTGACCAGCGCCCACGCGTCCTTCGCGTAGTACGTCTCGTCGAATATCACCGCGCGCGGCTGGTCCAGCTTCCAGAAGCGGAGCACCCCCGCCACCAGCGCCACCAGGAGCGGACCGCCCCAGCCCGACCACCGCACCAGGCGGTCGGCCACCTGCGGCGGGACCGCGAAGACGGACCACAGCTGCCGTCCCGGCCGGGTGTACGGCGGGTCCAGCCGGTCGCGGAGCGGCGTCTCCGGGCGGGGGACATGGCCGAAACGGCGCAACCGCCGCTGCCAGGAGGTCGGCTCTTCGCCGAGCGGGTCCCCGGCGTCCTGGCCCCGCTGGGTCTCGGGTGCGGTACTCGTCACCGCGCCATCGTAGGGAACGCATCTGTGCGAAGGGCGCTGCCCGTGCTGCGAGGATGGCTGATGTGACTGGAACGACTGGAACGCTCGTGCTCGCAGGGACCCCCATCGGTGACGTGGCGGACGCCCCGCCACGCCTGGCCGCCGAACTGGAGCGGGCCGACGTCGTCGCCGCCGAGGACACCCGGCGGCTGCGCCGCCTCACCCAAGCGCTCGGCATCCACACCTCGGGGCGTGTCGTCTCGTACTTCGAGGGCAACGAGTCCGCCCGTACGCCGGAGCTCGTCGAGGCCCTGACCGGTGGCGCCCGGGTGCTGCTGGTCACGGACGCCGGGATGCCGTCCGTCTCCGACCCCGGCTACCGGCTCGTCGCCGCCGCCGTGGAGCAGGACATCCGCGTCACCGCCGTACCGGGGCCGTCCGCCGTCCTCACCGCCCTCGCCCTCTCCGGACTGCCCGTCGACCGCTTCTGCTTCGAGGGGTTCCTGCCGCGCAAGGCCGGTGAGCGGCTCTCCCGGCTCCGGGAGAACGCCGACGAGCGGCGCACCATGGTCTTCTTCGAGGCCCCCCACCGGCTGGACGACACCCTCGCCGCCATGGCCGAGGTCTTCGGCGCCGAGCGGCGCGCCGCCGTCTGCCGGGAGCTGACCAAGACGTACGAGGAGGTCAAGCGCGGTCCGCTCGGCGAGCTGGCCGTATGGGCCGCCGACGGCGTACGGGGCGAGATCACCGTCGTGGTCGAAGGCGCCTCCGACTCCGGTGCCGAGGGGCTGGACGCCGAGGAGCTCGTACGGCGCGTGCGGGTGCGCGAGGAGGCGGGGGAGCGGCGCAAGGAGGCCATCGCCGCCGTCGCCGCCGCCGCCGGGCTGCCCAAGCGGGAGGTGTTCGACGCGGTGGTGGCCGCCAAGAACGCGGAGAAGGCACCCTAGTTCAGGGGGTTTCCGTCAGCAGCTCGTACGCCGTCGCCACGAACGTGTCCTTCCGGTGCACCCGCCGTGTCGCCGTCGCCGCCACCGCCAGGCCCGTATCCGGGCGGAAGCCCAGGAACGCCTGCTGGCCGAGGGTCGCTCCGGCGTGGAAGAGGACCGGACCGTACGGGGACGGGTGCTGGAACCACGTCAGCGTGTGCGTGTGCGCGTGGCGGAGGCCGCGCCGCAGCACCGGGCGGACCACCTCGGCGAGCGCGGCACCCAGCGCCGGGTCGGTCGGGGCGCCCGGAGCAGCCCCCGTATGCGCCTCCAGGAACGTCAGCAGGTCCAGCGGCGTCGACCGCAGCGCCCCCGCCGCCGTGAAGCCCCCCGTGTCCAGCGCGGGCAGCGGCGTCCCGTCACGGCGGTGGCCGGTCGCGTCGGTGCCGTCGGGGCCCGGGCGCAGCAGCGTGGCCTCCAGGCCCAGCGGGGCCAGCACCTGCTGGGTCAGCAGCACCTCCCACGGGGTCCCGGTGGCGGCGGCGAGGGTGTGGCCGAGGACGGAGACCGCGAAGTTCGAGTAGTGCCAGCGGGTGCCGGGGCGGTGGCGCGGGCGGGCCCGGAGGAAGGCCCGCACCACCCGGTCCGCCGGGTAGTTCCCGTACGGGTCGCTCGACCAGCGCGGCACCGCCTGCGGGTAGAAGTCGGCGGGCAGCCCCGGCAGCCCCGAGGTGTGGGTGAGCAGATGGCGCAGGGTGATCCGGCGCACCGAGGGGTGCACCGGCAGGCCCGGGGCCAGCAGGTCCGCCGCCCGGTCCTCGTACCGCACCCTCCCCTGCGCCACCAGCCGCGCCAGCAGCAGCCCCGCGAACGGCTTCGACGCCGAGCCCAGTTCGTAGCGCAGCCGCTCCCGGGGGATCGGGCCCGGCTCCGCGCCGCCGCCTGTGTGGACCGTACGGACCCCGCCCCGGCTGATCGCGAGCACCACGTCCGGGGCGTCGATCCGCCCGGCCGCCTCCGCGAGCAGGCGTGCGGTGGAGGCCGGGGAGCCGGGGGCGTCCAGGCGGGGCACGGTGACGTCCGTCATGCCGGGGCCGGTTCCGCGCTCAGGTCCGACAGGGCCCGGCTCATCGCCAGCGCCGAGGCGAACGCGGCGACCAGCGTCGGGTGGTAGACGAGGTCGAACACCGCCTCCTCGTCCCCCTCCGGCATGTCGCCCACCACCGGCATCGCCCCGTCCGGCTGCTGCGCCTGCGCGAAGCCCGCCCAGGCCGCCGGGTCCAGCGTCGGTTCCGGCAGGCACGCGTCCACGACCAGCAGTTCGCCCAGCAGGTCCCAGCGCTTCAGGTCCAGCCAGTCGTCCAGCCAGGCGGGCAGCCACAGCGCCAGGTACTCCGCGATGTCGGCGGGCAGCCCGGCCGGTTTCTCGCCCCAGTCGGTGAGGTGGAAGACCGTGTGCGTGATGTCGTAGCCGATGTGGCCCTCCACCGTCCACGGCTCGGCCCGCCGCGCCAGCCAGGTGTGCGCGAGCGCCGCCGTCTCCGGAACGCTCGGCTCCACCCCGAACCGCCGCTCGATCGCGCTGAGCCCCAGCCGCCGCACCGGCAGCACCTCCAGCCCCGCCCAGCTGGCCAGCCGGTGGTTGAGCCGGATCGCCGACTCCAGGTCCGGCTGCCGGTAGCCCAGCTCCCGGAACGGTACGTAGACCTCCAGCGGCACCGGCGAGAGCGGTTCGCGCCGCTGGCCCTCCAGCAGCCGCGCCCCGGAGCCCAGCAGCTCGTGCCAGGCGTGGTCCAGGAGCTTGTGCGCGAGCGCCGACTGCTGGGAGCCCGCCACGCCCTCGCGGAAGATGACCTTCCCGATCAGCGCCAGCTCGCCCAGCGGCTTGAACCGGTCCAGCACGCCCGCCTCCGGCGCCGGGTCCGCCTCCAGCCGGAACCCCTCCCGGTGCTCGTACAGCCAGCCCAGGGCCTTCGCCCCGACGTCGTGGATCTGCTGGATGCCGCTGCTGCTCATGGGATGTGCCCTTCCCGGCCGGGAGCCGTTTCGCCTGGTTGAGTTCCTGGCTGCCGCAGCGACCTGAGCGACAGGGCCGCCGCGAAGGCTGTGACGAGCGTGGAGTGGTAGCAGTCGATGAAGGGGTACGGGTCGGGGGCCTCCCCGGGGCCCGGCGCGGGGTCCCGTGCCGGTACGCCCGTCTCCGGGACGCAGCCGCTCGCATGCTGGACGTCGGCCAGCACCGGCCAGACCGCGTCCAGCAGCTCCACGGGCGCCGGGCCCGGCAGCGAGGCGGCCACGGCGAGCAGCTCGCCGGTCAGGTCCCACTGGCCGCTCTCCAGACAGCCGTCGGCCCACGCGGGCAGCCAGGTCCGCAGATAGCCGTCGATCTTCTGCGGCACCCGGTCGGGCATCCGGCCCCAGTCGGTGAGGTGGAAGACGGTGTGGGTCAGCGCGTAGCCGGACGGGCCCTCGAACATCCAGGGCTCCGAGAGACCGCCCAGCCAGGTCCGGGACAGCACCCCGCCCGCGTCCGTATGGGTCACCACCCCCACCCGCCGCTCCGAGTTGACCAGCCCGAGCTGCCGGTTGGCGTGCTGCTCGGTGTGGGCCCAGGCGCGGGTCGCGGTGAGCGGGCGGGCCAGCGCCTCGAACCCCTCGTGGCGCAGCCCGTACCCGGCGAAGGCGGCGTAGATCTCGTACGGGTACGCCGCGAAGGGTTCGAGGCGGAGCAGCTCCAGGAGCAGGTCACCCGCCTCGACCTGTTCCCAGGCGTACGCGACGAGCGCCCCCGCCACCTCGTGTTCCGGGGTGCCGGGGGCGGTGGCGGCGCGGACCGTGGAGCAGAGCTGGGCCAGTTCGCCGAGGGGTTTGAGCGTGGCGTTGACCTGGGTGCGGGGGTCCAGGACGTCGTCGGGGAGCGCGAAGTCGGCCCGGTGCGCGTCCGTCCAGGCGAGGGCCCCGCGCAGGACGTGCGGGAGGACGGCGAGCGCGGCGCCGGGGGGCGTGTGCTTCCGGGGGGCGGGGCCCGGGTGCGCCGGGGTGCGCCCCGGAGAGCCCGGCCGGCCCCCGGGGCCCGGGTGCCCCTCGGGGTCCTGCGTCGCGGTCGTCGTCATCGCGCCCTCGCCTCGGCCATCAGCCGGGCCGCCCGCACGTGCAGGGTGACGCGGGGGTCGTGGCCGCCCATCAGCTCCACGAAGTCCAGGCCGCGCTCCAGGCCCAGGGTGGCCGGTTCGCCGCCGGTCGCCACCAGCCAGCGGCCCGCGCCCGCGGCCTGGAGCCAGTCGCGCCGCCGCACCGCACGGACGAAGCCGCGCGCGAGGTCGACCGCCCGGCCCGCCGCGGCCCGCTGCACGGCCGAGGGGGCGGCCGGTACGGCGAGCGGGGCCAGCACCGAGAGCTGGTGGGTGAAGGACTGCCAGGGGGCCTCCTCCAGCCAGGCCGCGTCGGGCTCCTCGTAGCCGCTGACCGCCGTTCCCGGGGGCGGCGGTGCGATCCGCTGGAGCGTGGAGATCATGTGCCAGTGGCTCCAGGCCGTCGCGGCCGGAGCGTCGGGCTTGGGCGGGAATTCCCGTACCGCACGGTCGAGCACGGCGACATCCCCCGGATGCGGATGGTTCCCGTACAGAACACTCGGCAGCAGCAGATCTCCGCCGATGACCCGTGCGGCCGCGATTCCGGTCCGGTTCTCCTCGTCGATTCCCGCCGCGCCGCACACCGTGGCGAGGTGGTCCCCGCTCCGAAGAGCGAGGACCACCTCTGTTGCCAGGTCATGCACGGCACCCGCCAGGGGGGACGACGCATGTGTCTGGTCCATGTTCCGACGTTCAGCCCTTCTTCGGGCGCGGGGTCGGAGGCGAGAGCAGCAGGGCGCCGCCGCCCGCGAGAAGCGCGAGGTAGGCGCATTCGCGGGTGTCGCGGTACACGCCGTCGATCTCGCCCGGGTTGAGTGCGGCGTCGAGGTCGAACTCGATGTCGGTGGCAGTGGTGTCCGTGGTGTACATGAGGTTGTTCCCCGTCCTGTGGGAAATGGGGTGGACGTAACGAGTGAAAAGGAGGAATGCGGGCTCCGCAAATCGGGGAGCGTGAGCGGTGGAAATCACGTATTCAATTGAATGATGAATTCATGGGCCTAATGGGTGAGGGTGCCGCGTGAATTCGGGGAATTTCCGGGGGGTGGGGCGGGGGTAGTGCGCGGGCGCATTCACCCTGGACGGCGGGCGCGCGTGGGGGCGCTCGGTGGTCTCCCGGTGGTGCGGGTTCCGGTCCGCCGGTCACGGACTGCCCGCCGGAAGCCCTCCGGCGGGCCATGCGGCGGCAAAGGGCGCCCAAAGGACGGCAAGAACGCACCAATATCGCCGCTGAGCTGGTGCGTCCGTCCGTACGCGGGTGTCCACTGGAAGGGACGGACCACCTGTCCGACTCCCCTCGGGCTGGTCGGCCGTCCCCGGAGTGCCTGACCGGCGGCCTGACCGGCGGACAAGAGGAGCGGGTATGACCGAGATCGCAGCGACCACCGTCCACGAGGCGTACGCCTTCGCCTGCATGCGGTGCGGGTACGGCTGGGAGCAGTCCTACGAGATAGAGCACCACGTTGACGGCGACGGCCACGCGTTCGTCGTCTACACGGCCGACGGCGAGCGGGTGCCGTCCCCGCTCTCCACGCCCACCTGCGCCAACTGCGGCGGGCACGTGGTCCGCATCATGCGGGCCGGGCAGGTGGCCGACGCGCAGAAGCTGCTCCAGCGCCGGCCGGAGCCCAAGCGGGCGGCGGAGCCCGCCGGGTCCGGTGAGGCCGTCGGCGCCGACGGCGGACCGGAGCGCCACCACTGGAGGCTGCTGGACCTGTTCCACCGCAGGTGAGAACCGGGGGCGTGCGCGACCGGGAACCCGGGGGCGTGCGCGACCGGCGCGGTCGAGGTCGCGCCTCCCCGTGTGCGCGCCGTGAGGCCCCGGTCCTCGTACGCCGGTGGACCGGGCCCTCGTAAAGTCGTCCGCATGAGCCGTACCGAAGCCCCGCCGCTGCCCGAACCCCTCCGGGTCCCGGTCGCCGACTCCCACACCCACCTGGACATGCAGGACTCCACCGTCGAGGAGGCCCTCGCCCGGGCCGCCGCGGTGAACGTCACGGCGGTGGTCCAAGTGGGCTGCGACGTGGCGGGCTCCCGCTGGGCCGCCGAGACCGCCGCCGCCCACACCGCCGTCCACGCCTCGGTCGCCCTGCACCCCAATGAGGCCCCGCGCATCGTCCACGGCGATCCGGACGGGACCGCGCGGCAGGGGGCCCGGGAGCCCGGCGGGAGGGCGGCGCTGGACGAGGCGCTGGCGGAGATCGACGCGCTGGCCGCCCTCGGCCACGTACGCGGGGTCGGGGAGACGGGCCTCGACTTCTTCCGTACGGGCCCCGAGGGCATCGCCGCCCAGGAGGAGTCGTTCCGGGCCCACATCGAGATCGCCAAGCGGCACGGCAAGGCCCTGGTCATCCACGACCGGGACGCCCACGCGGACGTCCTGCGGGTCCTCGCGGACGCGGGTGCGCCCGAGCGGACGGTGTTCCACTGCTACTCCGGGGACGCCGAGATGGCCGAGGTCTGCGCGCGCGCCGGGTACTTCATGTCGTTCGCGGGCAACGTGACCTTCAAGAACGCCCAGCCGCTGCGCGACGCGCTCGCCGTGGCCCCCACCGAGCTGGTCCTCGTCGAGACGGACGCGCCCTTCCTCACCCCCGCCCCGTACCGGGGACGGCCCAACGCCCCCTATCTCATCCCCGTCACGCTCCGCGCGATGGCCGAGGTGAAGGGCGTCGACGAGGACACGCTGGCCGCCGCGGTCTACGACAACACGGCACGCGCGTTCGACTTTTAACTCTCCGTAGCCGTGTCGCTTGGGTGAGTCACCGAAGCTCCGCTATCGTCCCCGCGCACGGCGGGGGCGACGGGCGGATCTTCGGGAGCGGCGTGAGAACTTCGCAGGGCAGTCACCGGGCAGTGCGCGGCGGTGGCGGGAGCGGTGGACGGCGTACGGCGCCGACGCCACCGCCTCCCGCCCCGATGACCCCGCCCCCTCCCGCGTCGGCGGTCCTCCTCGGGGCGTTCCACGACCAGCCGACCGTGGCCGACGGGCTCCTCCGGAACGACCTGGCGGAAACCCTCGCGGAAGCCCCAGCCGCAGCCGCGGCCCCCGCCCACGCCCCGACCGTGGTCGACCTCCCGCTCGCCGGGCCCCCGCCCGTGGTGCCCCGCCAGGGCCCCACCCGCGCCGCCGCCCGCCGGGCCGCCAAACGCCGCCGTACGTTCGCGGGACAGCTCGCCGGGTCGTTCATGCGGCCGCTCGCCGGACCGTCCCCCGGACCGACCACGGGAAAGCCGGGCGGCGGTGGCCCCGAGACCCTGCGGCGCCTCGTCCCCCGGGCCCTCGTCCTCGCCGTCCTGGCGGGCGGCACCACCGCGTTCGTCGCCCACGACAAGGAAGTCCGGCTGGACGTCGACGGCACGCCCCGCACCCTGCACACCTTCGCCGACGACGTCACCGAGCTCCTCGCGGACGAAGGCGTCACCGTCGGCGCGTACGACCGCGTCTCCCCGGCCCCCGGCACCGGCCTGGACCACGGCGACGAGGTCACCGTCCGCTACGGCCGCCCCGTCGACCTCACGCTCGACGGCCACCACCGCCGGGTGTGGACGACGGCCGAGACGGTGGCGGAGGCCCTGCGCCGGTTCGGCGTCCGCGCCGAGGGGGCGTACCTCTCCGCCGCCCGCTCCACCCCGATCACCCGCACCGGCCTCACCCTCACCGTCCGCACCGAACGCACCGTGACCTTCCTGGCCGACGGCCAGGAACGCACCCTGCGCACCAACGCCGCCACCGTCCGCGAGGCCCTCGCCCAGGCGGGCATCACCCTGCACGGCCAGGACGCCACCTCCGTGGACCCCGCGAGCTTCCCGCGCGACGGCCAGACGGTCTCCGTCCTGCGGATCACCGACACCCGCGAGGTGCGCGAGGAGCCGATCCCGTACGCCGTCGAACGGAGCGAGGACCCCGGGATCTTCCGGGGCACCGAGGTCGTGGACCGGGCGGGGCGCAACGGCCTGCGCCGGGTCACGTACGCCGTCCGGACCGTCAACGGCGTACGGCAGAAGCCCCGCAGGACCGCCGAGGAGCTGGTCCACCGGCCGGTCAGCCGCGTCGTGCGCACCGGCACCCGGCAGCGGCCCGCGGCCGTCACCGGGGCGGACGGGCTGAACTGGTCCGCGCTCGCCGCCTGCGAGTCCGGCGGGCGGCCGGGGGCGGTCGACCCGAGCGGGACGTACGGCGGGCTCTACCAGTTCGACACGCAGACCTGGCAGTCCCTCGGCGGAGGCGGGCGCCCCCAGGACGCCCCCGCCGCCGAGCAGACGTACCGGGCGAAGAAGCTCTACGTACAGCGGGGGGCGAGTCCGTGGCCGCACTGCGGCCGTAGGCTTACCGGGTGAGCAGCACAGAGCCCGACGCCCTCCTGGGCCCCGCAGACATCCGCGACCTGGCCGCGAAGCTGGGCGTACGCCCCACCAAGCAGCGCGGTCAGAACTTCGTCATCGACGCCAACACCGTCCGCCGCATCGTGCGCACGGCCGAGGTCCGCCCGGACGACGTGGTCGTCGAGGTCGGCCCCGGGCTCGGCTCGCTGACCCTGGCGCTGCTGGAGGCGGCGGACCGGGTGGTCGCGGTCGAGATCGACGACACCCTCGCGGCCGCGCTGCCCGCCACGGTCCAGGCCCGGATGCCGCAGCGCGCCGACCGGTTCGCCCTCGTCCACTCGGACGCGATGCTGGTCACCGAGCTGCCGGGCCCCGCGCCCACCGCGCTCGTCGCGAACCTCCCGTACAACGTGGCCGTGCCCGTCCTGCTCACCATGCTGGAGCGCTTCCCCAGCATCGAGCGGACCCTCGTGATGGTCCAGGCCGAGGTCGCCGACCGCCTCGCCGCCCGGCCGGGGAACAAGGTCTACGGCGTGCCGTCGGTGAAGGCCAACTGGTACGCGGAGGTCAAGCGCGCGGGCTCCATCGGCCGCAATGTCTTCTGGCCCGCCCCGAACGTCGACTCCGGCCTCGTCTCGCTGGTCCGCCGCACCGAACCGCTCGCCACCAAGGCCACCCGCGCCGAGGTCTTCGCCGTCGTGGACGCGGCCTTCGCCCAGCGCCGCAAGACGCTCCGGGCCGCGCTCTCCGGCTGGGCCGGGTCCGCGCCCGCCGCCGAGGCCGCGCTGACGGCCGCCGGGATCTCGCCGCAGGCGCGCGGGGAGTCGCTGACGGTGGAGGAGTTCGCGGCGATCGCGGAGCACAAGCCGGAGGTGTCGGAATGAGCGACGCAGAAGCCGGAGGCGCTGGGGTGAGCGGTGCGGAAGCCGGAGGTGCCGTCCCTGTGAGCGCTGTCCGTACGGGCGTCACCGTCCGCGTCCCCGCCAAGGTCAACGTGCAGCTCGCTGTGGGCGCCGCCCGCGCGGACGGCTTCCACGACCTGGCCAACGTCTTCCTCGCCGTCGGCCTGTACGACGAGGTCACCGCCACCCCCGCCGACGAACTCCGCATCACCTGCTCCGGCCCGGACGCCGCCCAGGTCCCGCTGGACGCCACCAACCTCGCCGCCCGCGCCGCCCTCGCGCTGGCCGAGCGATACGGCATCGAGCCCGCCGTCCACCTGCACATCGCCAAGGACATCCCGGTCGCGGGCGGCATGGCGGGCGGCAGCGCCGACGGGGCCGCCGCCCTGGTCGCCTGCGACGCCCTGTGGGGGACGGGCGCGAGCCGCGACGAACTGCTGGCCATCTGCGCCGAGCTGGGCAGCGATGTGCCGTTCAGCCTGGTCGGCGGGGCCGCGCTCGGTACGGGACGCGGCGAGAAGCTGACCCCGATCGAGGTGGGCGGCACGTTCCACTGGGTCTTCGCGGTGGCGGACGGGGGGCTGTCGACGCCCGCGGTGTACGGGGAGTTCGACCGGCTCACGGCCGGGACGGAGGTCCCCGAGCCGACCGCCTCGCCCGCGCTGCTCGCCGCCCTGCGCTCCGGCGACTCCGGCGCGCTCGCGGGCGCGCTGAGCAACGACCTCCAGCCCGCCGCGCTCTCCCTGCGCCCCTCCCTCGCCGACACGCTGGCGGCGGGCACGGAGGCGGGGGCGCTGGCCGCTTTGGTCTCGGGGTCCGGGCCGACGACGGCGTTCCTGGTGGCGGACGAACCGGCGGCCCGCAAGGTGGCCGACGCGCTGCTGGCGTCGGGGACCTGCCGGAACGCGCGGGTGGCTCCGGCGCCCGCGCGGGGCGCGCACGTGGTGACGGCCTGACCCTCCGGCAGAACGGTCGGCTCAGCGGCCGGTCGTACCGTCGATCAGCTCGCGCAGGATGTCCGCGTGGCCCGCGTGCCGCCCGGTCTCCTCGATCATGTGCGTGAGCGCCCACCGGACACTGGGCGCGGGCTTCCCGGCACGGGTGCGGGGGAGCGGGGCGGCCAGGTCGGCGCACCCGTCGAGGACGGCGTTCGCGCGCCCGACCGCCGTACGGTAGCGGCCGACGACCTCGTCCACGGTGTCCTCCGGCGCGGCCCGGAACGTCCCCTGCCAGTCCGTGACCTCCTCCCCGAGGAAGAGCGCGCGCTCGACGTGCGTCAGGTGGTGGAGCAGGCCGAGCAGGTTCGTCCCCGAGGGCACGGCGGCGGTCCGGACCGCCGGTTCCGGTGCGCCTTCCACCTTGGCGGCGACCGAGGTCCGCAGATAGTCGAGGAAGCCGCGCAGGGTCTCGGCCTCGGTGGTGCCGGTGCGGGGCGGCGGGGTGTCACGGGAGCTGATGGCCATGGTGGTCCGTCTCCTTCGCGGTGACCGGGCCTCAGGAGGCGCGGCGGACGACGATCAGTACGTGGTCGGTGACCTCGGCGGTCGTACCGTCCGGTCCGGTCGCGGTGCGGCGGGGCGCGTCGGCCCGCTCGACCGTCCAGTCGGCGGGGTCGAGCGCCAGGCCCTCGGCGACCTCCCGGGGGCTCGGGAAGCGGATGTCGGGGTCCTGGTTCCACGACCACGGCGCGGTCGAACCGTGGTCGACGACCAGCAGCCGCCCGCCCGGCCGCAGCGCGTGCGCGGCCCGGCGCAGGACGGCGGCCCGGTCCAGTTCGTACGGGGTGTGCAGGTAGTGCGCGGTGACCAGGTCGAACCCGCCCTCGGGACCTTCCGGGAAGGACGTGCCCAGGTCGTGCCGCTCGGCGGTGACCCGGCCGCCCAGGCCGTACGAGCCGGCCAGGGCGGTCAGCCGCTCGACCGCCACCGCCGAGAGGTCGACGGCGGTGACGCGCCACCCCCGCCGGGCCAGCCAGAGCGTGTCACCGCCCTCGCCGCAGCCGAGCTCCAGCGCCTCGCCGGGCGGCAGGTCCGCGACCGTCTCGGTGAGCCGGACGTTCGGCCGCGGGTCGGTGGCCGCGGCCCGGGCCGCGTAGATGCCGTCCCAGGAGGTGACGGCGTCGGTGGTGTTGTTCATCGGGGGCTCCTCGTGCCGGGATGGATGCGGGTGCTGGGGGAGCACGTGCTGGGGAAACGCGCGTGCCGTGGGAACACGCGCTGTCGGAACACGTGCCGTGGGAACACGCGCCGGGGAAATGCGCGCGCTGGGAGAACACGCGCTGGGTGAATGCGCGCTGTCGGGCTGCCCGCCCAGTCTTGCCAGGGCCCGGCATGATCCGCACGGGATCTTGCCGTTCCGGCAAGGACCTGCCCCGGCGGGGCGCCGTCCGGGCGAGGCGCGCCCGCGAGGTGCTCCGGCGCGTTCCCGCGAGGAGTTCACGGCAAGGTGTTTCCCGGCGGGCTGTTCCGGCGGGGTGACAGGATGGCCGGGTGGACCGTGACCGGGGCGGAAGCCTGGACGGAGCCCCGGGCGGAGCGCTGGAGGGTGTGCTCGACGCGGTGGGGCCCCGGCTGCGTGCGCTGCGCCGCGAGCGGGGCATCACCCTCGCCCGCCTCGCCGCGACGACCGGGATCTCGGAGAGCACCCTGTCCCGGCTGGAGAGCGGCCGACGCCGGGCGACCCTGGAACTGCTGCTGCCGCTGGCCCGTACGTACGACGTTCCGCTGGACGACCTCGTCGGCGCCCCGCGCACGGGCGACCCCCGGATTCACCCCGAGCCGATCCGCCGGTTCGGCATGATCTTCGTACCGCTGTCCCGGCGGCCGGGCGGCATCCACGCGTTCAAGATGATCGTCCCGGCCCGCCCGCAGCCGCTCGAACCGGTCCCGCAGACCCACGAGGGCCACGAGTGGCTCTATGTGCTCAGCGGCCGCCTCCGCCTGGTCCTCGGCGAGCGCGACCTGACGCTGCCGCCCGGCGAGGCGGCCGAGTTCGACACGTCCTTGCCGCACTGGCTGGGCAGCGCCGACGGGGGAGCGGTCGAACTGCTCATCCTGTTCGGCCCGCACGGGGCGCGTGCCCACGTACACGCCGACCCCCGTCGGCCCTGATGTGTCCTGTCACTGCCAGCGGTACGGCGTGACGCTCGGGTCGTAGGAGCAGGTGACCATCGTCCCGTTGGTGGCCTTCAGGGTGCGGCCCCGGTCGGCCTTCGGGCAGAACTGGCCGTCGACGACGGGGTGGCCGTTGGACGTGCAGGCGTACCCCTGCTTGCCGTCGGGGCAGGTGGTCATCGAGGTCCCGGCGGGCGGTGCCGGGGCGGGGGCCTGCGTGGTGGGCGCGGGCTTCGGCTTCGGGGCGGGCGGGGTGTAGGCCGGGTCGTTCTTCTGGTGCAGGTAGCCGTGGAAGCTGGTCGTGCAGTCGCTGAAGTCCTCGGCGAGCCGGACGGTGACCGTGGTGGCGGCGGTGAGCACCGCGCCGGGCCGGGGGGTGGTGGCGCAGATGTACCAGTCGTCGTGGTCCCGGGGGAGGGTGACGTCCTTGTGCCGGGCGGCGGCCGTGAGGCGCGCGGTGGATATGTCCTGGCGGGTGAGCTCCGCCCGCGCGTCCTCGTAGGTCCGGCTGTGCAGGGCGGGCATGACCGGATCGGGCGTGGCGCTCACGGTGGCCGCGGGGGTTTCCGCCGGGGCTTCCGTGGGGGAGGGGCTGACCGACGCCGTGGCGGTGGCCGTGGCCGTGGCCGTGGCCGTGTCCGTGGGCGGGGGCGCCGGGTTGCTGCCGTCGGCCTGGGTGCCGCCGCCCCCGCATCCGGCCAGGGCGAGCACGCCGAGGAGGACGACGGGGGCGAGGCGGCGGGAAATCCGCACGATGGTGGTACTCCGATTCTGGGAAACGGCGAGCGGCACGGCGGATCGCCGGACGGCCCGATGCCGCGTGTACGTCGATGAGTTCGGTCAGGGAGCCGCCGGGGCACGGGGGCTTCTCCCCGGGGGCGGCTTTTGTGCTTGTTGTACGCGTACGGCTTCGGCCTGTCCAGATCTACCGCACGGTACGGAGCGAGCCCGCTCCGATCCGCTCCGGGCGCGGGCGTTCCTCCGTCACCTCACGTACTCAGAGGCCGAATTGAGTACCCGCACCCTGCCGTACCGCCCGCCCCCGCCGCGACGGTATGTACATGGGATCACCAGTTCGTGTACTCGCCGAGGCCACCCCGGCCACCCGGGACCGCTACGTCGACCTCCTCCGGGTCGCCTCGCTCGGCGTGGTCGTACTCGGCCACTGGATGATGGCGGCCGTCACCCCGGACGGCGTCGGCAACCTGCTCGCCGTCGTTCCCGCGCTCCAGCCGCTGACCTGGCTGCTCCAGGTCATGCCGGTGTTCTTCTTCGTCGGCGGCTTCTCCCACGCCCTGTCGTACCGCTCGCTGCTCCGCAAGCGCCCCGAGGGCTCCGCGGACTCCGTCTACGCGGCGTTCCTGCGTGCCCGGCTCCAGCGGCTGCTGCGCCCCACCATGGTCTTCGTCCTGGTCTGGGGCGCCGCGGCCCTGCTCATCCAGCTGCTCGGCGGGGGCGGCGGGCTGACCGGAGTCACCCTGCGGCTGGTGACCCAGCCGCTCTGGTTCATCGGGATCTACCTGGCGATGGTGGCGTTCACCCCGCCGCTGCTGAGGCTGCACGAGCGGTACGGCTGGGGCGCCTTCGCGGGTCTTGCGGGTGCGGCGGCGGCCGTCGACCTCCTCCGGTTCGCGGCCGGAGTGCCGTACGTGGAGTTCCTCAACTTCGCCTTCGTCTGGCTCGCGGTGCACCAGCTCGGCTTCCTCCGCGCCGACGGCCGCCTCGGTGCCGGTCCCGGCCTCCGCCCGCTCCGCCGCCCGGCCCTGCTGGCCGGGGCGGGCCTGGTCACCGCCGTGGCCCTGGTGGCGTTCGGCCCGTACCCGCTCTCCATGGTCGGGATGCCCGGCGAGAAGGTCAGCAACATGGCCCCGCCCACCCTCGCCCTGCTCTGCCACGGCCTCTGGCTGGTCGGCGCGGTGGAGCTGCTCCGCGCCCCCGCCGCCCGCTTGCTGGCCCGCCCCCGCGCCTGGCGCACGGTGGTGGCGGCCAACGGGGTGGCGATGACCGCGTTCCTCTGGCACCTCACGGCGATGCTGGGGGTGTACGGGGCGATGCTCGCCCTGGACGCCCCGCTCCCCGACCCCGCCACGGCCGGGTGGTGGGCCCAGACCCCGCTGCGGCTGGCGGCCGCCGCCGTCCTCACCGCCGGGCTGGTAGCGGCCTTCCGCACCTTCGAACGCCCCGCACCGCCTTCTGCCACGGCCCCCGCCACCACCCCCGGCACGGGCTCCGGCCCCCTCGCCGCCCTCGGTGCGACGCTCTGCCTGCTCGGCGTCCTCGGCCTCTCCATGGTCGGCCTCGCGGGCCTCCTGGAAGGCCGCACCGCCCTGCTGATCGCCGTCCCGGTCTCCGCCCCGGCCGCCGTCGCGATGACCCTGTGCGGCTGGCTGCTGGTGGAGCGGGCGGGGCGGGGGAGGGCCGTGCGGTAGGCCGCGCGGGCGGCTGCCTGCCCACCGCCCGCCGGTCGGCACCACCTCAGGCGGTGCCGGACCCCTGCTCCAGCCGGTCGATCGAAGCCAGCAGCCGACGCGCGTTCGCAGGGTCGCGGAGAAGGTGCAGGGTCTCCTTCAACGACGTGTACTCGGCCATGGGCAGGATCACCACGGACCCGTGTCCCTCTCGCGTCACGGCAACCGCCTCACCGCCCCTGCCCACCGCGTCCACCGTCCCGGCGTGGTCCGCCAGGAATTCCTCGTAGGTCATCGTGCGCATGGCCACCTCTCTGTACACCGGCATCATCCCGCACGGTGCGCCGGAGTCCCGGTGCCGTCGGGGACCGTACGACCGGCCCCCCTCCGCCGCGCCGTACCCTGGGAGGGTCGATCAACCCCCTGGGCAGGAGTGAAATGGCCGTCAATCTGGTCAATGTCGAGCAGGTCAGCAAGGTGTACGGCACCCGTGCCCTGCTCGACGGAGTGTCCCTCGGGGTCTCCGAGGGCGACCGGATCGGTGTCGTGGGCCGTAACGGTGACGGCAAGACCACCCTCATCCGGATGCTCGCCAAGCTGGAGGAGGCGGACAGCGGCCGGGTCACCCACAACGGCGGGCTGCGCCTCGGTGTGCTCACCCAGCACGACTCGCTGGACCCGAAGGCGACCATCCGCCAGGAGGTCATCGGGGACCTCGCCGACCACGAGTGGGCGGGCAGCGCCAAGATCCGTGACGTGCTCACCGGGCTCTTCGGCGGCCTCGCCCTCCCCGGCTTCGAGCACGGGCTCGACACCGTCATCGCCCCGCTCTCCGGCGGTGAGCGCCGCCGTATCGCGCTGGCCAAGCTCCTCATCGAGGAGCAGGACCTGATCGTCCTCGACGAGCCCACCAACCACCTCGACGTCGAAGGCATCTCCTGGCTCGCGGGCCATCTGCGCGCCCGCCGCTCCGCCCTCGTCTGCGTCACCCACGACCGGTGGTTCCTCGACCAGGTCTGCACCCGCATGTGGGACGTCCAGCGCGGCACGGTCCACGAGTACGAGGGCGGCTACAGCGACTACGTCTTCGCCCGCGCCGAGCGCGAGCGGATCGCCGCCACCGAGGAGGCCAAGCGGCAGAACCTCATGCGCAAGGAGCTGGCCTGGCTGCGCCGGGGCGCCCCCGCCCGCACCTCCAAGCCGCGCTACCGCATCGAGGCCGCCAACGAGCTCATCGCCGACGTGCCGCCCCCGCGCGACACCAGCGAGCTGATGAAGTTCGCCAACGCCCGCCTCGGCAAGACCGTCTTCGACCTGGAGGACGTGACCGTCCAGGCCGGGCCCAAGACCCTCCTCACCCACCTCACCTGGCAGCTCGGCCCCGGCGACCGCATCGGTCTCGTCGGCGTCAACGGCGCGGGCAAGACCTCCCTGCTCCGCGCCCTCGCCGAGGCCGCCCGCACCCAGGGCGACACCCAGCCCGCCGCCGGGAAGATCGTCGTCGGCAAGACCGTCAGGCTCGCCTACCTCTCCCAGGAGGTCCACGAGCTCAACCCGAACCTCCGCGTCCTGGAGGCCGTCCAGCAGGTCCGCGACCGGGTCGACCTCGGCAAGGGCCGCGAGATGACGGCGGGCCAGCTCTGCGAGAAGTTCGGCTTCACCAAGGAGAAGCAGTGGACGCCCGTCGGCGACCTCTCCGGCGGTGAGCGCCGCCGCCTCCAGATCCTGCGGCTCCTGATGGACGAGCCCAACGTCCTCTTCCTCGACGAGCCCACCAACGACCTGGACATCGAGACCCTCACCCAGCTGGAGGACCTCCTCGACGGCTGGCCCGGATCGATGATCGTGATCTCCCACGACCGGTTCTTCATCGAGCGCACCACCGACCGCGTGATGGCCCTCCTCGGCGACCGCGCCCTGCGGATGCTGCCGCGCGGCATCGACGAGTACCTGGAGCGCAGGCAGCGCATGGAGGAGACCGCCACCCCCTCCGCCGCCCCCGCGCCCCGTTCGTCCGGAGCCCCCGTCGCCCCCGCGCTCTCCGCGCAGGAGGCCCGCGCCGCGAAGAAGGAGCTCCAGAAGGTCGAGCGGCAGCTCGACAAGCTCTCGACCCGGGAGACCGCGCTGCACAAGCAGATCGCGGAGAACGCCACCGACTTCGAGAAGGTCGCGGGCCTCGACGCCGAGCTCCGCGAACTCGTCACCGAGCGCGACGAGCTGGAGATGCGCTGGCTGGAGCTGGCCGAGGACGCCTGAGCCGCGGGGCCGTCGCCGGTGAGTGGCTTACCGGGCGGGGCCATGGGGCTGGTGGGGCGGGTGGTACAAAGAAAACCCGTCCGGGACCGATTCCGAGACCGAGTTTCGGGGGTCGGCGCCGAGGTCGGCTTCCGCGCAGCCGGACGCAGGACCGTACGAGGGGGACACGTACCGATGTCACAGCCACCGCCCGGTCCGCCACCCGGCCCGCCTGGCCAGCCCGGCCCCGGTCAGCCGCCGCGGCCAGGGGGCCAGGCGGACCCGGGCGTCTTCGGCGCACCGTTCGAACCGCAGCCCGGGGTGTACGGGCCGCCGCCCTCGGCAGCGTACGGCTCCCCGCAGCCGTACCCCCAGCCCCCGACCGTGCCCCAGCTCCAGCAGCCGCCCGGCGGTCCAGGAGGTCCAGGTGGTCCCGGTGGCGGCCGGCGGGCCCGGGGCCGTACCGCCGGGATCGTCGCCGCCGTCCTCGCCGTGGTCCTCCTCGTCGGCGCCGGAGTCTGGTACGTGGCGGGCGGCGACGGCGGCGGCGACACCGAGAAGCCCGTCGCCGGGGCGAGCAGCACCGCCGACGCCGCTCCGGCGCCGGGCAAGGCCGCGCCCTCCGGACCGAAGGCGGCCGACCTCAACGCCCGGCGCGAGGACGGCGAGAACAAGGTCCTCTGGCTCCAGGAGAACACCGTGGACGTGCCCGGCAACGGGGTCGCCCAGTTCGGCCCCTGGTTCGCCGGGGACATCGTGGCCAAGGCCCTGTACCGCACGCTGTCCGGCTACTCGGCCGCCGACGGCACACAGAAGTGGAGCGTCCGCCTCCGGACCACTGTCTGCTCGGCGCCCACCCTGCCCAGCCCGGACGGGAAGATCGTCCTCGGGCTGGAGAGCGACACGACGGGCGAAGGGCAGTGCGACCGGCTCCAGATGGTGGACCTGAGGACCGGCGAGGCGGGCTGGAGCACACAGGTCGCCCGGTCGGGCATCCGGGACACGCTCTCGGACCTCACCCTGGCCGTCAACGGTGACGTCATGACGGTCGGCCGGACCGGCCGCACCGACGCCTACCGCATCAGCGACGGCAAGCACCTGTGGAACGAGCTGCCGGGCGACTGCCAGCCGTACGGCTTCGCCGGCGGCACCGTCCCCCTCGCCGCCACCAGCTGCCGGGACGCGACGGGCGACCACCTCGTCCACCACGTACGGCGCATCGACCCGGCCACCGGCAAGGAGCAGTGGGCCTACCGGATCAAGAAGGGCTACCGGGTCGACCAGTTCTACGCGACCGACCCGCCGGTGGTCTCCCTCCGCAACGACGAAGAGGACCGGTGGGTGGTCGTGAACCTCAACGCCGACGGCACCTACCGCTCCCAGCTCATCGGTGACGCCGCCGACGACTACGCGCCGCGCTGCGAGAAGGAGCTGCGCGGCCGGAGCTCCAACCTCGACAGCTGCATGGGCGTCGCCGCCGACGCCACCACGCTCTACCTGGCGACCCGGCCCGTCAGCAAGGGCATGGGCGACCCCACCAACAGCGTGGTGGCCTTCGACCTCGCCACCGGCAAGATCCGCTGGAAGGCCGAGGCCCCCGCCGAGCAGACCCTGATGCCGCTGCGGGCCGAGGGCGGCAAGGTGCTGATGTACCTGAGCGCGCTGCGGTCCCGCTCCACGGCCCGGGGCGGCGGAATCTACGCCCTCCCGCCGACCGGCGGCACCCTCCAGCCGGTCCTGCGCCACCCGGCGTCGGCGAGCGAGGTCGAGACCACCTTCGCCGACAAGCTGGCCGTCTACTCCGGAGGGCGCGCCGTGCTCATGCGGACGTTCATCGGCGGGGGCGACGACGAGCAGGAGAAGTCGACCGTGTCGATGCTCGCCTTCGGTGACTGACCGTCACCTTGCGCGGGTCGTAACGAGGGCATCACGACCCGGTTCTCCCTTGGGAACAGGGGCTGGACCGATCCGGTGTTCGATGGAGTGCGGGTGGTACAAAGAAGCCCCGCCCGACTGTCGTAACACCGCGGAAGCCATGCCCGATTCGCTCCTTTCCGGGGGGAATTGAACCCTCCTGGAATCGCGGGGGAGACCGGATCGGGCACCGGACCGCACGAAGGGGGACGTGCTGATGAGCCAGCCGCCCAGCCAGCAACCGCCGCAGGGGGGCTTCGGGGCTCCGCAGGAGCCGCCGCAGGGAACTCCTCAGCCGCCCCAGCCCCAGGACCAGCCTCCGCAGGCTCCGTCCCCGCAGGACCAGCAGCCCCCGGCGCAGTCCTCGCAGGACCAGTCCCCGCAGGGCCAGCCGTCTTCTGGGGCCCAGCCTCCGCAGCCGCCGCAGGCCCCGGCTCCCGCTCCGGCCGGTCCGCCGCCCGCCCAGCCCCCGGGCGGCCCGGCCTACGGCTACCCGCAGGCGCCCCCCTCTCCCCCCGGCCAGCCCGGCTACGGCTACCCCCAGGCACCGGGCCAGGCCCCCGGCCAGCCCTCCGGCCCGTACGGTCAGCAGCCCCCCGGCCAGGCCCCCGGCCCGTACGGTCAGCAGCCCACGGTCGGTTACGGCGGCTACGGCCAGCCCGCCCCCGGCGGTTACGGTCAGCCGCAGCCCGGCCCCTACGGCCAGCCCACGCAGCCCTACGGCTACCCGCAGCAGCAGTACCCCGGCGCCCCCGCCCCCGGAGGACCGGGCGGACCGGGTGCGCCGGGCGGTTCCGGTGGTGCCTTCAAGGGGAGGACCGGCATCCTCGCCGCGGCGGCCGTCGCCGTCGTCCTGCTCGTCGGCGCGGGCGCCTGGTACGTGGTGAGCGACAGCGGCGACGAGCCGAAGAAGAAGCCGGTCGCGGGCGCGAGCAACGACCCCAAGGCGCCCGAGACGCCCAGCGCGTCGCCCACGGTCGACGAGGGCGACGGCAGCGGCGACGGCCGGGAGACGAATGACGACCTCAACGCCGGGCGCAAGCCGGGCGAGGCGCAGGTCGCCTGGCTCCAGAAGAACGACGTCGACCTCCCGCGCAACGGCGCCGAGGTCCACGGCCCCTGGTTCGTCGGCGACACGATCGTCAAGGCCATGTACCGGGGGATCTCCGGGTACGGGGTCGCCGACGGCAAGCAGAAGTGGACGCTCGCGCTCCCCGCCGACGTCTGCTCCACCCCGAACTCGGCCACCGCCGACGGCAAGATCGTCATCGGGATCAAGAGCAGCACCACGGACCGCGCCGACTGCTCCGTCCTCCAGATGATCGACCTCAACACCGGCAAGGCCGGCTGGAAGAGCACGGTCAAGAAGAACGGCGCCTGGGACATGCTGTCCGACATCGGCCTCGCGATCAGCGGGGACACGGTGACGGTCGGACGCACCAGCTACTCCAGCGCGTACCGGGTCAGCGACGGCAAGGAGCTGTTCGCCACCTCCACGGGCACCTGCAAGAACTTCGCCTTCGCGGGCGGCCCGAAGCTCATCGCCGCGGGCAGCTGCCGCACCGACGACGTCAAGAACCCGCAGCACCAGATCCAGGAGCTGAACCCGGTCACCGGCAAGCCCAAGTGGACCTACAAGCCGCCGCGCGGCTGGGAGGTCAAGAAGGTGTACTCGGTCAGCCCGCTCGTCGTCTCGCTCGACAACCGCGAGAAGAAGCAGTGGTCGATCGCCGCGTTCACCGACAGCGGCAAGCTCCGGTCCCAGATGATCCCCGCCAAGAACGACACGGTCACCGCCAACTGCGGCAGCGCGTTCGCCATCTTCGGCCAGAAGCTGGAAGGGTGCAGCGGTGTCGTCGCCGACGCCGACACCTTCTACATCGCCACCAAGCCCGGCACCGGCTCCGCCCGGACCAACAAGGTCATCGCCTTCGACCTGAACACCGGAAAGCCCAAGTGGACGGTGGACGCCCCGGCCGAGCGCGTGGTGCGCCCGCTGCGGCTGGAGGGCGGCAACGTGCTGCTCTACCTGGAGCCGCGGTACGACAAGGCCGGCGCCATCCTGACGCTCCCGGCGAGCGGCGGCGCCACCAGCGTCCTGCTCCAGCACCCGGAGGGGACCAACCGGATCGAGAACGGCTTCTACTCGAACGTGGTCCTGTACGAGGGCGGCCGCTCCTTCATCGTCAGCAAGCGCGTCAGCGCGAGCAACGACAAGGAGGAGCTGGAGCAGACGACGGCCCTGGTGTTCAGCAAGTGACGGTTCACCCGGTGACGGCTCGCCCCGTCACCGTTCACCCCGTGACGGTTCACTTCCTGACGGTTCACGACGGCATCCGAAGGCAGTCGGCCCCTCCCGGCCGGATGCGACCCCACCCCCACATGTCTCCCGAGGTACGTACGCGATGACCCAGCCGCCCCAGCCACCGCAGCAGCCACCCAACGAGCCCCCGAAGCAGCCACAGGACCAGCCCCCGGCCGCGAACCAGGGCCAGCCCCCCGCCGGTCCGCCCTCCGGGCCTCCCGCAGGCCCCCCGGCCGGTGGCTTCGGCGCCCCGCAGGACCCGCCGCCCGGTGGCTTCGGCGCCCCGCAGGACCCGCCGCCCGGTGGGTTCGGTGAGCCGACCCCGCCGCCCGCGGACCCCTTCGCCAAGCAGCCCCCGGCCCCGGGCGGTTACGGCACGCCGCCTCCGCCCGCCGGGGGGTACGGCAGCCCGCCCGCCCCGCCCGCGGGCGGCTACGGCACCCCGCCGACCCCGCCGGCCGGTTACCCGGCCCCGCCCGCCCCGCAGCCCAACGGTTACGGCTATCCGCAGGCCCCCCAGCCCGGTTACGGCTACCCGCAGGGCGCCCCCGGCCAGCCGGGCCAGCCCGGATACCCCGGTCAGCCCGGCTACCCGGCCCAGCCCGGTATGCCGCAGCAGGGCTACGGCTACCCGACCCAGCCGATGTACGGGGCCGGGGCCCCGCAGCCCGGCGCGGGCGGCGGCAAGAAGTTCAGCACCCAGATGCAGATCATCGTCGCCGCGGCCGTCGCCGTGGTGCTGATCATCGGCGCGGCCGTCGTCTACAGCGCCACCAAGGACGGCGACAAGGACAACCAGGCGTCCTCGTCCGGCTCCACCGGCGGCGAGAGCAAGGGCGGCGAGGGCGGCGAGGGCAAGGGCGGCGAAGGGAAGGACGGCGGGAGCAGTCTGCCCGGCGGCACCGAGAAGGCGCCCGGCAACACCAACTCCAAGGTCGCCTTCCAGCTCCCGGAGCCGAAGGTCACCGACATCACCTCGGTCCACGGCTCCTGGCTCACGGACAAGGCGTACGTGAAGTCCGGTGTCGACGCGATCGCCGCGTACGACCCGGACAAGGGCACCGAGCTCTGGTCCGTACCGCTGGACGGCCAGGTCTGCGGCGCCTCGCGCCACATGACCAAGGACTACAAGACGGCGATCCTCTTCAAGGAGGGCAAGCCGACCAAGGAGAAGAAGTACCCCGCGTGCAACCAGGTCGGCGTGGTCGACCTGAGCACCGGCAAGCTCCTGTGGAACAAGTCCGTCACCGCCGCCACGGGTGGTGACCGGCCGGTCTCGTTCGACGAGGTCACGCTCAGCGGGACCACCGTCGCCGCGGGCGGCACCTCGGGCGGCGCGGCCTTCAAGCTGGAGAACGGCGCCGAGCTCTGGAAGCCGAAGGTCGGCGCCGACCGCTGCTACGACATGGGGTACGCCGGGGGCGAGGCCCTCGTCGCGGTCCGCAAGTGCGGTTCGTACGACAACCCGCAGCTCACCGTCCAGGTGCTGAACCCGGCGACCGGCGCACCGCTCTCCTCGTACCAGATGCCCGCGGGCGTCGAGTACGCGTCCGTCGTCTCCACCAAGCCGCTGGTGGTCGCGGCCAACGTCGGCGACACCGCCAACGACGGCAGTGGCATCTCCGACTTCTTCTCGATCGACGCGGCGACCGGCAAGCTGACCGTGCGCATCTCCGCCGACGCGGAGAAGTACGCGGCGCGCTGCGGCTCCACCGACGTCGAGAAGTGCCGGGGCGCGGTCGTCGGCAACAACCGCCTCTACGTGCCGACCGAGGACCACGACGGCACGGGCGAGTACGGCAAGACCAACGAGATCGTCGCCTTCGACCTGACCACCGGCAAGCTCCTCGGCGGCCGGGCCGACGCGGGCGACCGCTACAGCCTGACCCCGCTCCGGATGGACGGCACCAGCGTGATCGCGTACAAGAGGCCCCCGTACGACAAGGGCGGCCAGATCGTCTCCATCGACGGCGAGACCTTCAAGCAGACCCTGCTGCTGGAGAACCCGGGGGACCGGTCGGTCCGGGACGCGGAGACCCGGTTCCTCCCCGACCACTCCGAACTCCTCTACGGCGGCGGGCGGTTCTACATGGCCAAGCAGCTGATCAGCGAGCGGCGCGACAGCCAGGCGGACGAGAAGCTCTACCTGGCGGTGGCCTTCCGCACCGACTGATCACCCGTGTTCCCGAACAGCCCTGCCGGACGGTCACCGTCCGGCAGGGCTGATCGTTTTCCGTCGCTCAAGTAGCCCTGAATGGCGCAGAATTCGGCATTCTGGGGGGCTTCTCCCCCGTAAGGGGCCCACGGCGTCGAACAAGCGTGTACCTTGCCGAGGTCAGGAAGCCGGGGGGCCGGTATCCAGGGCTTACACGGGCACTTGGGGGCTTGATCGATGGGCGTGCGGCTCATGGTGGTCGATGATCACCGCCTGCTCGCCGAGGCACTCGCCTCGGCGCTGAAACTGCGCGGGCACCGGGTGCTCGCGGCGGCCGCCCCGACGGCCGGGTCGGCGGAGCTGGTGGTCGGCAGGGCCCCGGAGGTCTGCCTCTTCGGTACGGCGTCGCCCGCCGCCCCGGGGGTCTTCGACCCGATCGTGCGTATCGGCCGGGAGCGCCCGCAGGTGGCGGTGGTGGTGCTCGGCCCGGTGCCGAGCCCGCGCGGGATCGCCGCGGCCTTCGCGGCCGGGGCGGCGGGGTACGTCCGCCACGACGAGCGCATCGAGGGTGTCGAGCGCGCGATGCTGAAGGCGCGGGCGGGGGAGAGCGCCATCGCCCCGCAACTCCTGCGCGGCGCCTTCGCCGAGCTGCTCAACCCGACGGCCCAGCCCGACGACGAGGGCCGCCGTCTGCTCCGGATGCTGACCCCGCGCGAGGCGGAGGTGCTGGTCCGGGTCGCCGAGGGCGAGGACACCCGGCTGATCGCGGCCGGGATGCGGATCGCGCCGAGCACCGCGCGCACCCACGTCCAGCGCGTCCTGATGAAGCTCGGCGTCGGCTCCCGGCTGGAGGCGGCCGCCCTCGCGGCCCGTACGGGACTGCTGGACCGGGCGGCGGACGTCCGTACGGACGGGCGTACGGACGCGGCGCGGGGGCCGGGCGCCACCACCCCGGGCTGACCCCTCGCCGTACAGCGGCACACATGGCCCCACCCCGCCCCACCCCCGCCGCGCCCGGCCGACTCATTGACGCGCATGTTTGCTTGTGATTTGTTATGTGCGTTTATGTTGGTTGGAGGGAACGGGTGGAGGACCCTGGTGAAGAAGACGGTGACGCGCCTCGCCGACGGCCGTGAGCTGATCTACTACGACTCCGCGGACAGCACCACCGTCCGCGAGGCCGTCGACCGGCGCCCCCTCGACGCCGTGTCGACCTCCTCGGAGATCCGCCGCGACCCGCTGCTCGGCGACGCGGTCGCCATCGCCTCGCACCGCCAGTCCCGCACCTACCACCCACCGGCCGACGCCTGCCCGCTCTGCCCCACCCGGGACGGGCGCCTCAGCGAGATCCCCGACAGCGACTACGACGTCGCCGTCTTCGAGAACCGCTTCCCCTCCCTCGCCGGGGACTCCGGCCGCTGCGAGGTCGTCTGCTTCACCTCCGACCACGACGCCTCCTTCGCCTCCCTCACCGAGGAGCGGGCCGCGCTCGTCCTCGCCGCCTGGACCGACCGCACCGCCGAACTCTCCGCACTCGACCAGGTCACCCAGGTCTTCTGCTTCGAGAACCGCGGCGCCGAGATCGGTGTCACCCTCGGCCACCCGCACGGCCAGATCTACGGCTACCCCTTCGTCACCCCCCGCACCGAGCTGATGCTCGCCTCGGCCGCCCGCCACCGCGCCGGGACCGGGGGCAACCTCTTCGACGACGTGGTCGCCCGCGAGGAGAAGGACGGCACCCGGGTCGTCCTCGCCACCGACCACTGGATCGCCTACGTCCCGTACGCGGCGCACTGGCCCTACGAGGTCCACCTCCACCCCCGCCACCGCGTCCCCGACCTGCCCGCCCTCGGCGAGGCGGCGCGGACAGAGTTCCCACAGGTCTATCTGGAACTCTTGGGGCGCTTCGACCGGATCTTCGGACCCGGCGAGCCGCCGACCCCGTACATCTCCGCCTGGCACCAGGCGCCGTCCGGGGTTCCCGGACGGGAGGACTTCGCCCTGCACCTGGAGCTTTTCACCATTCGCCGGACCTCCGGCAAGCTGAAGTTCCTCGCGGGTTCCGAGTCCGGCATGAGTGTGTTCATCAACGACGTGCCGCCGGAAGCCGCGGCCCAGCGACTGCGAGAGGTAGCGAGCCAGTGAGCGATCCCCAGAGCGTGAGCAGCCGGAAGAAGTACCTGGTCACCGGCGGTGCCGGATACGTCGGCAGCGTCGTCGCCCAGCATCTGCTGGAGGCCGGGCACGCCGTGACCGTCCTGGACGACCTCTCCACCGGCTTCCGCGCGGGCGTCCCGGCCGGGGCCACGTTCATCGAGGGCCGCATCCAGGACGCCGCCCGCCACCTCGACCCCTCCTACGACGGCGTCCTGCACTTCGCCGCCTTCTCCCAGGTCGGCGAATCCGTCGCGGACCCCGAGAAGTACTGGGTCAACAACGTCGGCGGCACCACCGCCCTCCTCGCCGCCATGCGCGAACACGGGGTGCGCACCCTCGTCTTCTCCTCCACCGCCGCCACCTACGGCGAACCGGTCTCCACCCCCATCACCGAGACCGACCCCACCGCCCCCACCAGCCCGTACGGCGCCTCCAAACTCGCCGTCGACCACATGATCAGCGGCGAGGCCACCGCCCACGGTCTGGCCGCCGTCTCGCTGCGCTACTTCAACGTGGCCGGAGCGTACGGAAGGTGCGGCGAACGCCACACCCCCGAGTCCCACCTCATCCCGCTCGTCCTCCAAGTGGCCCTGGGCAGGCGGGAGTCGATCTCCGTCTACGGCGACGACTACCCCACCCCCGACGGCACCTGCGTCCGCGACTACATCCACGTCGCCGACCTCGCCGAGGCCCACCTCCTCGCCCTGGACGCCGCCGCCCCCGGCGAGCACCTCATCTGCAACCTCGGCAACGGCAACGGCTTCTCCGTCCGCGAGGTCATCGAGACCGTCCGCAAGGTCACCGGCCACCCGATCCCCGAGACCCCGGCCCCGCGCCGCGGCGGCGACCCGGCCGTGCTCGTGGCCTCCGCCGCCACCGCCGTCGAACGCCTCGGCTGGCGGCCCTCCCGCGCCGACCTGGCCGGAATCGTCGCCGACGCCTGGGAGTTCGCCCGCCGAGAGGAGCCCACCACCCCATGACCGCGACCGCCGAGCAGACCGGGCCCGACCCCGCCACCGCCTTCACCGAGCTGTACGGGGGTGAACCCCACGGCGTCTGGGCGGCACCCGGACGGGTGAACCTCATCGGCGAGTACACCGACTTCAACGACGGTTTCGTCCTGCCGCTCGCCCTCCCGCACACCGCCCGCGCCGCCGTCTCCCCCCGTACCGACGGAGTCCTGCGGCTGCACTCCTCCGACGTGCCCGGCGGAACCGTCTCCCTCCGCGTCGACGCACTGGCCCCGCGCTCCGGCCACGGCTGGGCCGCCTACCCGGCGGGCGTCGTCTGGGCGCTGCGCGAGGCCGGGCACCCGGTCACCGGCGCGGACATCGCGCTGACCTCCACCGTCCCGACCGGCGCCGGACTGTCCTCCTCCGCCGCCCTGGAGACCGTCACCGCACTCGCGCTCAACGACCTGTTCCAGCTCGGCCTGACCGGTCCCGAACTGGCCGTCATCGGCCGCCGCGCCGAGAACGCCTTCGTCGGCGTGCCCTGCGGAATCATGGACCAGATGGCCTCGGCCTGCTGCACCGAGGGCCACGCCCTGCACCTGGACACCCGCGACCTCACCCTGCGCCAGGTCCCGTTCGACCTGGCGGCCCAGGGCCTGACGCTCCTGGCCGTCGACACCCGGGTCAAGCACGCGCTCGGCGACGGGGCGTACGCGGAGCGCCGGGCGGGCTGCGAGGAGGGCGCCCGGCTGCTCGGGATACCCACCCTGCGCGACCTCCCGTACGAGGACCTCGGCGCGGCCCTCACCACCCTCGCCGACGCCGGGGCGGACGAGTCCGTCATCCGTTACGTACGCCATGTCGTCGGCGACAACCGCCGGGTCGAGCAGGTCATCGCGCTGCTGGACGCGGGCGACGCGCGGGGGGCGGGCCCGGTGCTCGACGAGGGCCACCGTTCGCTCCGGGACGATCTGCGGGTCTCCTGCCCGGAGTTGGACCTCGCGGTCGCGGCGGCGCGGGGGGCCGGGGCGCTCGGGGCCCGGATGACCGGCGGCGGGTTCGGAGGTTCGGCGGTCGTGCTGGCGGAGGCGGCGGGGGCCGACGCGGTGGCGGAGGCGGTCACGAAGGCGTTCGCCGGGGCGGGGCACGCGGCCCCGGGCATCTTCACGGCCGTCCCCTCGGCGGGAGCGCGCCGACTGCGCTGAACCGGCTTACGGGCAGGGGGCGTTCAGAGCCGCTTGGTGAGGATGAACTCCGTGACGCCGGGCGGGTAGTCCTCGACCCGGCCGATCTCCTCGTACCCCTGCTTCCGGTAGAACTCCGGGGCCTGGAAGTCCCAGGTCTCCAGCCGGGAGCGGGCACAGCCCCGCTCCGTGCGGGCCACCCGCTCGGCCTCCGCGAGCAGCCGGGAGCCGAGACCGGCGCCGCGGTGGCGGGCGTCGACCCAGAGCAGGTCGACATGGAGCCAGTGCGCCCAGGTCCGCCCGGTCAGCCCGCCGGCCAGCGCCCCCTGCCCGTCCAACGCCCAGACCTCCAGCGGGGTTTCGTGCTCGGCGGAGGTGGAGAGCAGAGCGCGCAGCCCGGCGGAGGCCGCGACGTTGTCCTCGTGCAGACGCCCGCTCAGCAGAGTGCGACGTTCTCTGTCCACTTCTGTCTCAAAACGGAACATGAACCACACCCTAAACACCCTGAGCCATCAGTTCCGTGAATTTCCTTCCGCCCCCGGCCCCCGCCCGTACGCTGATCCCAGCACCGGTGGGGGCCGGTGCCGAATCAGGGGGCGAGAGAGTCGGGTACGGCGCCCGGAGCGGGGCGGCAGGCGGTGCACACGGCGGCGGCCGGAGCGGCGCGGGCCACCCGGATGTTCCGGGCGTCGTACCCGCAGCTGTCCGTACCCACCGATGGGGGTTTCTCTGTGGCTCGAATCCGGGTTCTGGTGGTCGACGACCACCGCATCTTCGCCGAGTCCCTCGCCGCGGCCCTCGCGGCCGAACCGGATGTGGACGTGGCGGCGGCGGGCAGCGGCCCGGCCGCACTGCGCGCACTGGAGCGCGCGACGGCCGAAGGCCGCCCGTACGACGTGCTCCTGGTCGACGCCGAGCTGGGCGGGCTGACCACCGGCGGCGGCAGCGGCGCTCCGGCGCTCTCCCTGCCCCGGCAGGAGGAGCCCGGGGCCGTCGACGGCATCGCGCTGGTCGCCGGGGTCCGCGAGGCCCGGCCCGCCGTCCGCTCGGTGGTGCTCGCGGAGAAGGACGACCCGCGCCGCGCCGCCCGGGCGCTCCAGGCGGGGGCCTCGGGCTGGGTGGCCAAGGACTGCTCGCTGCAACGGCTGCTCACGGTGATACGAGGCGTGCTGCGCGAGGAGACGCATCTGCCGCCCGCCCTGCTGACCGGGGTCCTGCGGGAGCTGACCGCGACCCGCAAGCACCGCACCGAGAGCGAGCAGCTGGTGGAGTCCCTGACGCCCCGCGAGCGCGAGGTGCTGCGCTGCATGGTGGCCGGGCTCGGGCGGAAGGCGGTCGCGGAGCGGCTGTTCCTCTCCCCGCACACGGTCCGCACCCATATGCAGAACGTCCTGGGCAAGCTCGGGGTGCACTCGACGCTCGCCGCCGTGGCGCTGGCCCGGCGGGCAGGGGTGGGCCCGGCGGAGCCCGCAACCGTCCGGCTAGCCGGGGATGTTGTCGAACGGGGCAGTCAACTGGCGTAGCAGCCCGGCCAGTTCGCCGCGCTGGTGGCGGGAGAGCTCGCCGAGGATGGCCCGCTCCTGGTCGAGCAGCCCGGCCAGCGACTGATCGGCCTTGTCGCGCCCCTCGGCGGTCAGCCGGACCAGGACACCGCGCCGGTCGCTGGGGTCGGGCAGCCGCTCGACCAGGTTCTTCTTGGTGAGCCGGTCGATACGGTTGGTCATCGTGCCCGAGGTGACGAGCGTCTGGGTCAGCAGCTGCCCGGGGGAGAGCTGGTAGGGGGCACCGGCCCGGCGCAGCGAGGTGAGTACGTCGAACTCCCACGGCTCCAGGTTGTGCTCGGCGAACGCTATGCGGCGGGCCCGGTCGAGGTGGCGTGCCAGGCGGGAGACGCGACTGAGCACCTCGAGTGGTTCCACGTCGAGGTCGGGGCGCTCGCGGCGCCATGCAGCGACCAGTCGGTCGACCTCGTCCTCCATGTGGATCAGTGTAGAGGGTCTGTCGACATGAAGTCTCTTGAATTCAAGTGTCTTGACATCAAGATACTGCGGGCGTGATCCTGTTTCCCATGACGCCCCCTCCCGAACCCACCTGGGACCCGCGGCAGTACCTGCGCCACGCGGACCACCGCACCCGCCCCTTCCAGGACCTGCTGGCCCGGATCGGCGACCTCCCCGGCCACCCCGCACCCCGGATCGCCGACCTCGGCTGCGGCGCCGGAAACGTCACCGCCCTCCTCGCCGACCGCTGGCCGCAGGCCCGTATCACCGGCTACGACAGCTCCCCGCAGATGCTCGCCGAAGCCGCCGCCCACGCCCGCCCGCCCCAGCTCGACTTCGTGGCGGCCGACGCGGCGACCTGGACGCCCACCGAGACGTACGGCCTGATCGTCTCCACCTCCGCGCTCCAATGGATTCCCGGCCACACCGACCACTTCCCCCGCTGGCTCGACGCCCTCGCCCCCGGCGGCACCTTCGCCTTCCAGGTCCCCGGCAACTTCACCGCCCCCAGCCACACCCTCCTGGCCCGCCTCCGCGCATCCGACCGCTGGCGCCCCCGCCTCCACGGCACCGGCGACCGCACCGCCGCCGTCCTGGACCCCGCCGACTACCTCACCCGCCTCCGCGACCTGGGCTGCGCGGCGGACGTCTGGGAGACCACCTACCTCCAGACCCTGCACGGCGAGGACGCCGTCCTGGACTGGGTCAAGGGCACCGCCCTGCGCCCCGTCCTCACCGCGCTCGCCGACGACCCCGAGGCCCGCGACGCGTTCGTCATCGAATACCGCGACCTGCTCCGCGAGGCGTACCCGCCGGGCCCGTACGGCACGGTCTTCCCGTTCCGCCGCATCTTCGCGGTCGCCCGCAGGGAGAAGTGAGGCCCGCACCCGCCGGGTGAGCCCTACAGCTCCTTGAGCGCGTCCGCCGAGATGTCGATGTCCACGGGGAACGGCACGCCCGTCTTCAGCCGATCGTGGTGGATGCCCGTCAGCGCGTACGCCTTCGTCACCGGGTCCAGCTCGTAGACCCGTACGACGGGGTGCTGGTCGGTGCCCGTCATCTCCACCAGCCAGAAGTGCGGGATGCCTGCGGTGGCGTATCTGCGAGGCTTGGTCTCACGGTCGCGAGCCTCGGAGTCGGGGGAGACGACTTCCACGGCGAGGAGGACGTCGGCGGCCTGGTACCGATTCACGTCCGGCCCGGTGACCGCCTCGGTCCGCACGACGGAGATATCGGGCTCCGGCCCGTTCCGCCGGTCCAGCACGACGGTCATCTGACGGCGGGCCTTCATCTCCGCGGGGGCCGCGGCGCGCAGCCCCGTCACCAGCAGATCGATCACCGTGCTGTGAAACAGTCGCTGCGGACTCACGAAAACCAGGCTCCCGTCGATCAGCTCGGTGTGCGGCGGGAGATCGGGCAGCGTGAACAGATCGTCCACGGTGTATCCGTCCTGCGGGGGCACCGGCCAGCGTGAGCTGAGCGCGGCGGTCATGGTTCCTCCCATGGACGAATCCTCTGCCCTCCCGACCACCCTACGGCGGGAAATCCGCACGCGTCATCACAACGGGTGACGACCTGCGGAAGGGTCTACGCGATCAGCCGCGATCAGCTCTTCCGGTGCCCTATCAGCCGCGGCTTCGCCTCCAGGTTCTCCAGCCCGTGCCAGCACAGGTTCACCAGGTGCGCCGCGACCTCCGCCTTCTTCGGCTTGCGGACGTCCAGCCACCACTGGCCGGTCAGCGCCACCATCCCCACCAGCGCCTGCGCGTACAGCGGGGCCAGCTTCGGGTCGAAGCCCCGGGCCTTGAACTCCAGGCCGAGGATGTCCTCCACCTGCGTGGCGATATCGCTGATCAGCGAAGCGAACGTGCCCGTCGACTGGGCCACCGGCGAATCCCGCACCAGGATGCGGAAACCGTCCGTGTACGACTCGATGTAGTCCAGCAGCGCGAACGCCGCCTGCTCCAGCAGCTCCCGGGGATGCCCCGCCGTCAGCGCCCCCGTCACCATGTCCAGCAGCTGGCGCATCTCGCGGTCGACCACCACCGCGTACAGGCCCTCCTTGCCGCCGAAGTGCTCGTACACCACAGGCTTGGAGACCCCGGCGCGGGCCGCGATCTCCTCCACCGACGTGCCCTCGAACCCCTTGTCGGCGAAGAGGGCGCGGCCGATGTCCAGCAGCTGTTCGCGGCGCTCCTTGCCCGTCATCCGGACCCGCCGGGCCCGCCGGGAGGAGGCAGGTCTGCTCTTTTCGCTGCTGGAGTCGGTCGCCACGTCGTCAATCATGCCGGGTCGGCCGGTACAGGCGTGCGCCGGGAGTCGATACGGGCCGCGTCCGGCCACCGCACGTCGTACGCCCAGCCCAGCTTCTCGAACCAGCGGATCAGCCGGGCGCTGGAGTCGATCTGCCCCCGCATCACACCGTGCCGCGCACTCGTCGGGTCCGCGTGGTGCAGGTTGTGCCACGACTCGCCGCACGACAGCACCGCCAGCCACCACACGTTCCCCGAACGGTCACGGGACTTGAAGGGGCGCTTGCCGACCGCGTGGCAGATCGAGTTGATCGACCACGTCACATGGTGCAGCAGCGCGACCCGTACCAGCGAACCCCAGAAGAACGCCGTCGCCGCACCCCACCACGACATCGTCACCAGACCGCCCACCAGCGGCGGGATCGCCAGCGAGACGACCGTGAACGTCAGGAAGTGGCGCGAGATCGCCCGGATCGCCGGGTCCTTGACCAGATCGGGGGCGTACTTCTGCTGCGGGGTCTGCTCCTCGTCGAACATCCACGCGATGTGCGCCCACCACAGCCCCTTCATCAGAGCCGGCAGGCTCTCCCCGAACCGCCACGGCGAATGCGGGTCGCCCTCCGCGTCCGAGAACCGGTGGTGCTTGCGGTGATCGGCCACCCACCGCACCAGAGGCCCCTCCACCGCCAGCGAACCCATCACGGCCAGCGCGATCCGCAGCGGACGCTTCGCCTTGAACGAACCGTGCGTGAAGTACCGGTGGAAACCGATCGTGATCCCGTGACAGCCGATGAAGTACATCGCCACCAGCAGACCGATGTCCAGCCAGCTCACCCCCCAGCCCCACGCCAGCGGCACCGCCGCCACCAGGGCCACGAACGGCACCACGATGAACGCCAGCAGCGCGAACTGCTCGACCGACCTCTTCTTCTCCCCGCCGAGCGTGGCGGGCGGAAGGGGCGAGGCGGTGGCGGATGGGCCGGTCTCGTCGATCACATGGGGAGTGGACGGCATAGGGGAGTCCCCCGGAGGGTGAGGAAGCAGTACGGGACGGCCGTGGCTACGGTTCCGTAACCTACGGCTTGGTAAGTATGGCAGTGACGGGGCCCACAACACGAGAGGCCGGTCCAGCCCGTCGCACGCGGTACTCCGCCCGCCCGACGGGTAGGCCCCCAGGAGCCGACGGCACCGCCCGCGGACCCCACCAGGGCTCGCGGACACGCCCGAGGCGGCGACACCTATCCTGGAAGGGTCGGACAGCGCGGTCCGCACCCGCTCGTCGGGGCGTGGCAACAGCACCGCTGCCTGCCGCAGGGCCCCGTCCCCCGCCACGCGCCTCCCACCACAACACCGGGAGGACGCCGAAGCGACGCACCTCCTCATTCACTGCAAGGAGCCGCACACTGTGAGCAGTGCCGACCAGACCCCCGCCGCCAGCACCGAGCTGCGCGCCGACATCCGCCGCCTCGGCGACCTCCTCGGCGAAACCCTCGTACGCCAGGAAGGCCAGGAACTCCTCGACCTCGTCGAGCGGGTACGCGCCCTGACCCGCACCGACGGCGAAGCGGCCGCCGAACTCCTCGGCGACACGGACCTGGAGACCGCCGCACAGCTCGTGCGCGCCTTCTCCACCTACTTCCACCTCGCCAACGTCACCGAGCAGGTCCACCGCGCCCACGAGATGCGCGACCGCCGCTCCGCCGAGGGCGGGCTCCTGGCCCGCACCGCCGACCGGCTCAAGGACGCCGACCCCGAGCACCTGCGCGAGACGGTCAAGAACCTCAACGTCCGGCCCGTCTTCACCGCCCACCCCACCGAGGCCGCCCGCCGCTCCGTCCTCAACAAGCTCCGCCGCATCGCCGAGCTGCTGGAGACCCCGGTCATCGAGGCCGACCGCCGCCGCCACGACCTCCGGCTCGCCGAGAACATCGACCTCATCTGGCAGACCGACGAACTCCGCGTCGTCCGCCCGGAGCCCGCCGACGAGGCCCGCAACGCCATCTACTACCTCGACGAGCTCCACGCCAACGCCGTCGGCGACGTCCTCGAGGACCTCGCCGCCGAACTGGAACGCGTCGGCGTCGAACTCCCCGCCGGGACCCGCCCCCTCACCTTCGGCACCTGGATCGGCGGCGACCGCGACGGCAACCCCAACGTGACCCCCGCCGTCACCTGGGACGTCCTCATCCTCCAGCACGAACACGGCATCACCGACGCCCTCGAACTCATCGACTACCTGCGCGGCCTGCTCTCCAACTCCATCCGCTACACCGGAGCCACCGACGAGCTCCTCACCTCCCTCCAGGCCGACCTGGAACGCCTCCCCGAGATCAGCCCCCGCTACAAGCGGCTGAACGCCGAGGAGCCCTACCGCCTCAAGGCCACCTGCATCCGCCAGAAGCTCGTCAACACCCGCGAGCGCCTCGCCAAGGGCACCCCCCACCGCCCCGGCTGCGACTACCTCGGCACCTCCGAGCTCCTCGCCGACCTGGCCCTCATCCAGACCTCCCTGCGCGAACACCGCGGCGGCCTCTTCGCCGACGGCCGCATGGACCGCACCATCCGCACCCTCGCCGCCTTCGGCCTCCAGCTCGCCACCATGGACGTACGCGAACACGCCGACGCCCACCACCACGCGCTCGGCCAGCTCTTCGACCGCCTCGGCGAGGAGTCCTGGCGCTACGCCGACATGCCCCGCGACTACCGGCAGAAGCTCCTCGCCAAGGAACTCCGCTCCCGCCGGCCCCTCGCCCCCACCCCCGCCCCGCTCGACGCGGCCGGGGAGAAGACCCTCGGCGTCTTCCACACCATCAAGGAAGCCTTCGAGCGCTTCGGCCCCGAAGTCATCGAGTCCTACATCATCTCCATGTGCCAGGGCGCCGACGACGTCTTCGCCGCCACCGTCCTCGCCCGCGAGGCCGGACTCCTCGACCTCCACGCGGGCTGGGCCAAGATCGGCATCGTCCCCCTCCTGGAGACCACCGACGAGCTCAAGGCCGCCGACGTCATCCTCGACGCCATGCTCGCCGACCCCTCCTACCGCCGCCTCGTCTCCCTCCGCGGCGACGTCCAGGAGGTCATGCTCGGCTACAGCGACTCCTCCAAGTTCGGCGGCATCACCACCAGCCAGTGGGAGATCCACCGCGCCCAGCGCCGCCTCCGCGACGTCGCCCACCGCTACGGCGTACGCCTGCGCCTCTTCCACGGCCGCGGCGGCACCGTCGGCCGCGGCGGCGGCCCCTCCCACGACGCGATCCTCGCCCAGCCCTGGGGCACCCTGGAAGGCGAGATCAAGGTCACCGAACAGGGCGAGGTCATCTCCGACAAGTACCTCATCCCCGCCCTCGCCCGCGAGAACCTGGAACTCACCGTCGCGGCCACCCTCCAGGCATCCGCCCTCCACACCGCACCCCGCCAGTCCGACGAGGCCCTCGCCCGCTGGGACGCGGCCATGGACACCGTCTCCGACGCCGCCCACAGCGCCTACCGCAAGCTCGTCGAGGACCCCGACCTCCCCGCCTACTTCCTCGCCTCCACCCCGGTCGACCAGCTCGCCGACCTCCACCTGGGCTCACGGCCCTCCCGCCGCCCCGGCTCCGGCGTCTCCCTCGACGGCCTCCGCGCCATCCCGTGGGTCTTCGGCTGGACCCAGTCCCGCCAGATCGTCCCCGGCTGGTACGGCGTCGGCTCCGGCCTCAAGGCCCTCCGCGAAGCCGGACTCGACACCGTCCTCGAAGAGATGCACGAGCACTGGCACTTCTTCCGCAACTTCCTCTCCAACGTGGAGATGACCCTCGCCAAGACCGACCTGCGCATCGCCCGGCACTACGTCGACACCCTCGTCCCCGACGAGCTGAAGCACGTCTTCGACGCCATCGAGGCCGAACACGCCCTCACCGTCAGCGAAGTCCTCAAGGTCACCGGCTCCACCGAACTCCTCGGCACCAGCCCGGCACTCCAGCAGACCTTCGCCATCCGCGACGCCTACCTCGACCCGATCTCCTACCTCCAGGTCTCCCTGCTGGCCCGCCAGCGCCAGGCCGCCGAACGCGGCGAAGAGCCCGACCCGCTCCTCTCCCGCGCCCTGCTGCTCACCGTCAACGGTGTCGCGGCGGGCCTGCGCAACACCGGCTGAGTACGCCGTACGTCAAAGGGGCGGCCCCGCTACAGCGCGACGAACGTCGCCACCAGCAGGGCCGCCCCCGCCGTTCCGACCCCCCACGCCGTACGCGGCATCCGCACCCCGCCCCCGATCACGAACCCGGCCAGTACCATCGCCCCGCCGAGCGGCATCCAGGCATGCAGAAAGCCCGGCACCCCCGTGCGGACCACCACATCGGTACCGGGCCTCACCACCACCGGAAAACGGTCCCCCTCCGCCACCGCGACCGACCGCTCCACCACCACCCGCGCCCGCGCCGCCGACATCGCGTCCGGCTCGTACCGCCCGGTGCACGTCTCCGCACCGCACTCCGTCACCGTCAGCGTCCCGTGCTCACGCCCCTGCGCCAGCACGATGTGATGCGCGGCGTCCCACGACGACCACACCCCCGCGACCAACAGCACCAGGGCCACCAGCCCCATGACGGCCCGAAGACCCACCACCGCCGCACGCCGCGAACCGCTCCGCTTCATGGGGGCAGATCCTTGGCCAGGCATCCACTCCAGGTCAACCTACGGCCGGAAAACGCCCCACAGGAGAGAGGAATGTCAGGAGTTGTACGCGCTCTGCGCCCGCTCCAGCCCCTCCGCCAGCAGACACTCCACCGAGTCCGCCGCCCGGTCCACCAGATACGCCAGCTCCTTGCGCTCCGCCGAACCGAAATCCTTCAGCACGAAGTCCGCGACCTGCATCCGCCCCGGCGGCCGCCCGATCCCGAACCGCACCCGGTGATAATCCGGCCCCATCGCCTTCGTCATCGACTTCAGCCCGTTGTGCCCGTTGTCCCCGCCACCCAGCTTCAGCCGCAGCATCCCGTAATCGATGTCCAGCTCGTCATGGACCGCCACCACATGATCCGTCGGCACCTTGTAGAAGTCCCGCAACGCCGTCACCGGCCCACCCGACAGATTCATGTACGACATCGGCTTCGCCAGCACCACCCGCCGGCTCCCCGGACCCGGCGGACCGATCCGCCCCTCCACCACCTGCGCCTGCGCCTTCTGCGCCCGCTTGAACTTCCCGCCGATCCGTGCCGCCAGCAGATCGGCCACCATGAACCCGACGTTGTGCCGGTTCGCCGCGTACTCGGGGCCGGGGTTGCCGAGGCCCACGATGAGCCAGGGGTCGGTGGCGTCGGACATCAGCGCTCGGTCTCCTCGTACGGGTACAGGCGGAACAGACACAGGGGACGGCAGGCGAACGGGGCGGCGGCTCCCCGGAAGGGAACCACCACCCCGTCAGTCAAGCAGGTGGAGCAGGCACAGCAGGTGGAACGGCGAGGGGTGAGGCTCAGCCCTCGGCGGACTCGCCCTCGGCGGCCTCGTCCGCGGCCGGCTCCTCGGCCTGCGCGGCGACGACCTGGATCACGATGGCGTCCTCGTCACCGGCCAGCGTGGCGCCCTTGGGCAGCGCGATGTCCTTCGCGACGATCGAGTCACCGGCGTCCAGACCCGCGACGGAGACCGTCACGGACTCGGGGATGTGGGTGGCCTCGGCCTCGACGAGCAGCGTGTTCTGCACGAACTCCAGCAGGTTGGCACCCGGCGCCAGGTCGCCCTCGGCGTGCACCGCGATCTCGACCTGGACCTTCTCGCCGCGCTTCACGGTCAGCAGGTCGACGTGCTCGATGGTGCCCTTGAGGGGGTGACGCTGCACAGCCTTCGGGATGACCAGCGCGTCCTTGCCGTCGATCTCCAGACCGATCAGCACGTTGGCCGTACGCAGCGCCAGCAGCACCTCGTGACCCGGCAGCGTGACGTGGACCGGCTCGGCGCCGTGGCCGTAGACGACCGCGGGAACCTTGTCGGCACGACGGATACGGCGGGCGGCGCCCTTGCCGAACTCGGTACGGACCTCGGTGGCGAGCTTGATCTCAGCCATGGTGCACTCCTCGTCAGGTACGGAGAGCCGTCGGGGGTGACGGAACTCGAACGGTCACCCGGCCCACGACAGACCTGCTACGAAGAGCGCGTCGATAACGGACCGCCGTACACACAGGTACGGCCTCCCTCGCCGAGCAACTCGCTGAGTCTACCCGGCGGGGAGGCCGCACCCCAAAGTGGATCAACAGGGACCGCTCTCAGGCGGTCGCCCCTGCTGTCAGCCCTGCTCCTCGAAGAGGCTCGTCACCGAACCGTCCTCGAACACCTCACGCACCGCACGCGCGATCGTCGGCGCGATCGACAGCACCGTGATCTTGTCCAGCTCCAGCTCACCCGGGGTCGGCAGCGTGTCCGTGAACACGAACTCGCTCACCTTCGAGTTCTTCAGCCGGTCCGCCGCCGGACCCGACAGCACCCCGTGCGTCGCCGTCACGATGACGTCCTCCGCACCGTGCGCGAACAGCGCGTCCGCGGCGGCGCAGATCGTGCCACCCGTGTCGATCATGTCGTCGACCAGCACACAGACCCGGCCCTCGACGTTACCGACGACCTCGTGCACGCTGACCTGGTTCGGCACATCCTTGTCACGGCGCTTGTGCACGATCGCCAGCGGCGCGTCCAGCCGGTCGCACCAGCGGTCCGCGACCCGCACCCGGCCCGCGTCCGGCGACACGATCGTCAGCTTCGAACGGTCGACCTTCGCACCCACGTAGTCCGCCAGGATCGGCAGCGCGAACAGGTGGTCCACCGGACCGTCGAAGAACCCCTGGATCTGGTCCGTGTGCAGATCGACGGTGAGAATCCGGTCCGCACCCGCCGTCTTCATCAGGTCCGCGATCAGACGCGCCGAGATCGGCTCACGGCCCTTGTGCTTCTTGTCCTGACGGGCATACCCGTAGAACGGCACGATCACCGTGATGGAGCGGGCCGACGCGCGCTTCAGCGCGTCCAGCATGATCAGCTGCTCCATGATCCACTTGTTGATCGGAGCCGTGTGGCTCTGGATCAGGAAACAGTCCGCGCCACGCGCCGACTCCTGGAAGCGGACGTAGATCTCACCGTTGGCGAAATCGAAAGCCTTCGTCGGCACGAGGCCGACACCCAGCTGATGTGCGACCTCCTCGGCCAGCTCGGGGTGGGCGCGGCCGGAGAAGAGCATCAGTTTCTTCTCGCCGGTCGTCTTGATCCCGGTCACAGCACAGTCTCCTCAGACATGTATCTGGCGCTGCACGCCTAGGTCCCGATGTGCAACGAGCCAGCCGAAATGGGTGAGCATCTATCACGGTACGCCGTCACCGGCGCACCTGTTTCCGGTCAGCTTTCGCTGTCGCGCTCCTGCGGCGACGCCTGAGCGGCCTGGGCGGCGGCGCTGCCCGGACGCTTCCGGGCCACCCAACCCTCGATATTCCGCTGCTGGCCCCGCGCCACGGCCAGCGAACCGGACGGCACATCCTTCGTGATGACCGACCCGGCGGCGGTGTAGACCCCGTCCCCGACCGTGACCGGTGCCACAAACATATTGTCCGCACCGGTACGGCAGTGGGAGCCGATCGTCGTGTGGTGCTTGGCCACCCCGTCGTAGTTCACGAACACGCTGGCCGCACCGATGTTGGTGTGATCACCGATGGTCGCGTCACCGACATAGCTCAGATGCGGAACCTTGGTCCCCTCGCCGACGACGGTCTTCTTCAGCTCCACGAACGTACCGGCCTTGGCCTTCGTCCCCAGCCGCGTCCCCGGCCGCAGATACGCGTACGGACCCACCGACGCCCCCGCCCCGATCTCGGCCGAGTCCGTCACGGAGTTGTCCACCCGCGCACCGACACCGACGACGGTGTCCTTCAGCCGCGAGTTCGGCCCCACCTCACTGTCCTCCGCGAGATGCGTCGCCCCCAGCAGCTGCGTCCCCGGATGTACGACGGCATCCCGCTCGTACGTCACCGTCGCGTCGATCAGCGTGGACGCCGGGTCCACCACCGTCACGCCCGCGAGCATCGCCCGCTCCAGCAGCCGCTCGTTCAGCAGGCGGCGGGCCTCGGCCAGCTGGAGCCGGTTGTTGATCCCGAGGATCTCCCGGTGGTCGCCCGCCACGGACGCCCCGACCCGGTGCCCCGCCTCACGCAGGATCGACAGCACATCGGTGAGGTACTCCTCGCCCTGGCTGTTGTCGGTGCGCACCTTGCCCAGCGCGTCCCCGAGCAGCCGCCCGTCGAACGCGAACACCCCGGAGTTGATCTCCCGGATCGCCCGCTGCTCGTCGGTGGCGTCCTTGTGCTCGACGATCTCGGTCACCGCACCGGAGGCCGGGTCGCGCACGATGCGCCCGTACCCGGTGGAGTCCGGGACCTCGGCGGTCAGGACGGTGACCGCGTTGGCGTCGGCCGCGTGGGTGGCGGCGAGCGCGCCGAGCGTCTCGCCGGAGAGCAGCGGGGTGTCGCCGCAGACGACGATCACGGTGCCGTCGACGCCCCCGCCGAGCTCCTCGAGCCCCATGCGGACGGCGTGCCCGGTCCCGTTCTGCTCGGCCTGGAACGCGGTGCGCACGGGGGCGTCGCCGGCGTTCAGGTGGGCGGTGACCTGCTCACTGGCGTGTCCGACGACCACGACGAGGTGCTGGGGGTCCAGCTCACGGGCGGCGGCGACGACATGTCCGACGAGCGAGCGCCCGGAGATCTCGTGCAGGACCTTGGGGGTCTTCGACTTCATACGGGTGCCCTCACCCGCTGCGAGGACGACGACGGCTGCCGGGCTGGTTGCGCTCACGGATGTGCCCTTCGGCTTCGGGTGGTGGTCATCCGCAGGATACCGGGGGTGTTTCGGCCGGGAACGGGGGCGGGCCCCGACCGGTGTGGTCGGGGCCCGTGTGCCGGAGCTCCCCCACCAGGATTTGAACCTGGACATACGAGACCAAAACTCGCAGTGCTGCCTGATTACACCATGGGGGATCAATCCCGGCTAAACCGGACATTGTGTCGGTTCGCCGTATCGGCACCCAACACTATGCCGTACCAGGAGCCTTCGATGCGACGGTACAGCTCGGCGCTTTTCAGGACACGTACCGCGAGGCAGCCTCGGTAGTTCTCGCCGAGGTTCTTCCGGTTCGTCTTGGGCGAGTGCCTCTTGAGCGACGTTTTACCGAAGGCCGCAGGCCCGGCCCCGGTGAGGTCGGCCCAGAACCGCTCCGCTCCCGCGACATCCGCCGTCTCGTGGATGAGGATATGGAAGCGAAGATGCTCGTCGTCCACCCCCAGTAGGCGGAGCCAGGCGAGGAAGACCTCGATCATGCCGGGGTCGCTGTTGACGAAGGTGACCCGCTCCTGGGTGCGGTAGGGCTTGGACTTGGAGCCCTCCGCCCAGTAGAGGCTGACGCCCACCAGGAAGAGCTCGCGGTTGGTCATCGCGCCGACCTCGTCCGAGGCCCTCTGCTTCTGCGCCTGGCGCTCGGCATCCCGCCGCTGGAGTGTGGCCTCCCAGCCGCGCCGCCCGATGGCGGACGACTCCTCCCGGGTGCGCTTGCGCTCAGGCTTCGGCAGGTCCCGTACCCACAGCGAGATCGAACTCTTCGAGCAGCCCAGCTCCACCTGGATCTGGTCGTACGTCATCCCCTGGAGGCGCAGCTCCCGGGCCTTCTCCCGTACGTCGTCCTTGGCGTTCGGGCGTTTCGTCCACTCCGGGGCAGGTTCGCCTTGCAGGAGGCGGTTGAGGAGGTTGTTGTTGTCGACGTGGAGGCGGTCGCGGATCTGGCGGCGGCTGAGCCCCTCCCGCCGCAGCGCCACCGCCCGGGCGCGTAATCCCTCGAAGTCGGCGTACTTGCCGGTGGTTGTGGTTTCCGTCATACGGTGATGGTCGTCCGGAATGCGAACGTCCGGGTCGAAAGCGCGGTCGATTCGCCATTTCAGGCGATCGGCGTGTGTTTCGTGCTCGTTCGAACGCGGAACGTGCTGTTGCCGGTCACCGGAAAACGGGATGCGTCCGCCCGTAGGCTGGATGCCATGACCGCAACGGGGGCAGACCGGGAGGCGGCGGGATCGACCACCCGCGGCTACTGGTGGTGGGAGCGGCGGCGCAGTGTCGCTCTGGATGTGGGGCTGGCGCTGGTGTCGGCGCTGGAGTGTGGCCTGGAGGGGGTGGAGTTCGCCCGGAACACCGGGTTGCCGGTGCCGTTGGGTGTGGGGTTCGGGCTGGTGGCGGGTTCGGTGCTGCTGGTGCGTCGGCGGTGGCCGATCGCCGTGGTGCTGGTGACGATCGCCTTGACGCCCGCCGAGATGGGCTTCCTGATGGCCCTGGTGGGTCTGTACACGCTGGCGGCGTCCGAGGTGCCGCGCCGGATCACCGTCGTGCTGGCGGGGATGGCGCTGGTGGGAACGTTCATCGTCACCTATGTGCGGCTGCGGCAGACCGTGGCCGCGCAGGACGATTTCGGTCCGGGGGACTGGTATGTGCCCCTGGTGTCGGTGTTCATGGCGGTGGGGCTGACGGCTCCGTCGGTGTTGTTCGGCCTCTACATAGGGGCGCGGCGCCGGTTGATGGAGAGCTTGCGGGAGCGGGCGGATTCGCTGGAGCGGGAGCTGTCGTTGCTGGCGGACCGGGCGGAGGAGCGGGCCGAGTGGGCGCGTACGGAGGAGCGGACCCGGATCGCGCGGGAGATGCATGACGTGGTGGCCCACCGGGTGAGTCTGATGGTGGTCCATGCGGCGGCGCTTCAGGCCGTTGCCCCGAAGGACCCGGCGAAGGCGGTGCGGAACGCGGCGCTGGTGGGGGACATGGGGCGGCAGGCGTTGACGGAGTTGCGGGAGATGCTGGGGGTGCTGCGGAGCGGGGATGCGCTGGTCGCGCCTGCGGCCGGTGGCGGTGGTGGGGGTGCGGTTCCGTTGGCGTCGGTGGGGCAGGCGGCTGCCGCGGCCGCCGCCTCGGCGGAGGACGGGCCTCGGCTGAGTGAGCTGGAGGCGCTGGTGGCGCAGTCGCGGCAGGCGGGGATGGTGGTGGAGCTGTCGGTGGACGGTGAGCTGCGTCCGTATGCGCCGGAGGTGGAGCAGACGGCGTTCCGGGTGGTGCAGGAGGCGTTGACGAACGTGCACAAGCATGCGGCGGGGGCGAAGACGTGGGTGCGGCTGGCGCACCGGGAGTCGGAGGTCGCGATGCAGGTGGAGAACGGTCCTTCGGACGCGGCGGTGGCGGACGCGGGGCTGCCGAGCGGGGGGAACGGGCTGGTGGGGATGCGGGAGCGGGTGGTGGGGCTGGGGGGTGTGTTCGTGTCCGGTCCGACGGACGCGGGCGGGTTCCGGGTGTCGGCGGTGCTGCCGGACGGGGTGGGCGGGTCCGGCCCGTCCGGTGTTTGAGGCGGGGGCGTTCTCTCTCCGGAGGCGTTCCCTCTCCAGCCCGTCCGGCGTTTGAGGACGGAACCGTTGCCCCGGACGGGCGGGCACTCCTGCTCTCCGGACACGGAGGGGTGCCCCGGACCGGCCTGGACCGCCATCAGGGTTCCGTCCTCGGACGCGTACAGGCTGAGGGGGCGGCCGGACGGCTGAAAGCCCCCTCGGGCGCCTGACCCCGGCGCCTGACTCAGGCGCCCGACGGGCTGGAGGTCAGGCGGGCCGGTTGTGTGCCCGTGATCAGGGTGGCCAGCGCCTCGTCGATGTCCTTGCCCAGGAACCAGTCGCCCGTGTGGTCGATGCTGTAGACCCGCCCCTCGGTGTCGATCGCGAGAACCGCCTGTTCCTCGCCCTCCGCCCCCAGCGGGGCCACTTCCGTCTCCAGGGCGCGTCCCAGGTCGCCCAGGGTCCGGGCGAGGTGCAGGCCGTGGAGCGGGTCGACGTGGACGGCGGCGGGGGCGATCTGCCGGCCGGGTGCGGACGCGGTGATGTGGAGGCCGCCGAACTCCGCCCATGCCTCGACCGCGGCGGGGAAGAGCGCGTGCCGGTGTCCGGCGGGGGAGGTGTGGGCGCGCAGGGCGTCGGCCCACTCCTCGGCCTGCCGGATGTCCCAGCGGCCGGGCTGCCATCCCGCTTCGCGGAGGGCGGCGTCGACGGCGACGGGGAAGCGGGTGGTGGTGTGCTGCTGCGGAAGGTGCGGGAGCTGGTCGTGCATGGGTGGGCGGTCAGCCCTTCTCGGCGGTGGTCGCGGCGCCGGTGGCGGTGAGGTCGACGGGGCGTACGCCGAAGTGGGAGAGGAGTGCCGAACAGGATCGGCACGGTGGTGCGTAGCTGCCGTGGAGGGGGTCGCCGTCCTCGCGGATGCGGCGGGCGGTGAGCCGGGAGTGTTTGAGCGCGCGGCGGGCTTCCCCGTTGGTCAGGGGTTTTCGCTGGGCGCGTTTGGAGCGGCCGGTCTCGGCGGCGGTGAGGTGCCGGGAGAGCAGTATGGCTTCGGGGCAGCGGCCGGTGAAGCGTTCGCGCTGGCCGCTGGTGAGGGTGTCGAGGAAGTCCTGTACGAGGGGGTGGAGCACCGGCGGCTGGTCCCCCTTGCCCGCGGTGCAGGTGAGGGTCTCTCCGCGTACGGACAGGGCGGCGGCCACGGCGGGGAGAATCCCGTCGCGGCGGTGGAGCAGGTGAGGTGTGCGGCGGGTCTCGGTGCTGCTCCAGTTGAGTCGCGGGTCCCCTGTCGTGCTGGTCGTTCCGGTGGTGCCGGTCATTCCGGGTGCTCCGGGTGCTCCGGTGGTGCCGGGCGCTCCGGGTGTACCCGATGTTCCTGACGTACCAGATGCTCCGGATGTCACTGTTTGTGCTGAATGCATCGTGCTGTCGTCCCTCCCTGCAATCCCCCGAGTTGCGGGGACAGCCTGCCAAATGTGCCGGGTGGTGGGGAAGCTGGGGCGGGGAAACGTGTCTGCGTGTCGCCCGAAGGTGCGAGACCGTCGCCGTACCGTCACGCGAATGTGACTGTTGGTGATGGAACCGGCGGAGCGGGACCCCCTGTTGTCCCACCGCTTAGGCTGTGCGGAACCACCAGACGCAGCAGGGGGCAACCGCCATGACGACAGGTCGGCTCGGGCAGCAAGCCGCGCCACCGAACGCGGCCTACGCCGGTCAGGTCGTGCACTTCCCGGACCCGGTCCGGGCGTCCCGCCACCCCAGAGGTGTGCGTGTGGACGGCAGCGGCCATCCGGATTTCTCGCCGTACGCGCGTGCCGCCGCCGAGATCGCCGATCCGCCGCAGGGCTTCGGTGTCGACGAGCTGCGGCTGACGGACTACGTGTCGGCGAACGCGGCGATGGCGGCGTCCGGTCATGAGCTGTGGGGCACGATTCCGGCGGTGGCGACGCCGCACGGCTGGACCTGGCACCACGTGGCGGGCGGTCGGCGGATGGAGCTGGTGCCGGTCGAGGTGAAGGCGCTGCTGCGGCACCACGGGGGTCTGGCGACGACCGAGGTGGACCTGGAGCGGCGGGGTACGCGCCCGTTGCAGGAGACGCGTCCGGCGCATTTCCGGCTGCCCAAGGGCGCGGTCGCGGTGAGCGAGCAGCAGATCCAGGGCGTCGAGGAGGACCTCGGTTACCGGCTGCCGGGCGCCTACCGTTCCTTCCTGAAGGCGGCGGGCGGTTCGGCTCCGGTGGGGGCCGCGCTGGACGCCGAACTGGGGCTGCTGGTGGACCAGCCGTTCTTTACGGTGCGTGACGAGGCCGGGGTGAACGATCTGGTCTATGTGAACAAGTGTCTGCGGGACCACTTCACCAAGGATTATCTGGGCGTCGCCTTTGTCCAGGGCGGGATTCTGGCCGTGAAGGTGCGCGGGCAGGACGTCGGTTCGGTGTGGTTCTGCCCGTACGACGATGCCCGGGACCAGGACGGCTGGAGCGTGCAGGAGCGCGTGGAGCGGCTGTTGCTGCCCTGCGGCGAGGACTTCGACGCCTTCCTCCAGCGGCTGGCGGGCAACCCGCCGGAGCTGGAGACGGTGGCGAACCTGATGGTGGACGGTGGCTTCGCGCGCACCGTCCCGGTGGAGGGGTGAGCGCGGTGGTGACTTTCGCGCAGGCGCAGGAGCGGGCGGACGAGTGGGTCAACGGTGACGTGCCCGCGTACCAGCACCGTGAGGTCCGGGTACGTGAGTTCGAGCTGGGTTTCGTGGTGTGGGCCGAGGACCGGGCGGAGGGCCCGGTCTCGGACGGCGGCCGTCAGCGGCTGGTGATCGCCCGGGACAGCGGTGAGGCGACGCTGTGGCCGGGGCTGCCGGTGGGTGAGGTGATCCGGCGGTACGAGGAGGAGTACGGGACTCCGTCGGGTGCGCAGGCCCCCGCCGCTCCGGAGCCGCCGCAGCGGGTGGATCTGAACCAGACGTCGTTCCTGCTGACGCCGCCGGAGTGGCTCCAGGAGGCGGCGGACAAGCTGGGGATTCCGGATCACCGTGCGGAGCGGCGGGAGGCGGCTGCGGCTGCCGCGGCTGCCGCAGCCGGTTCGTCGGCGTCGGAGGACTCCGCGCCTGAGTCCGTGTCCACGCCTGCTGCGGAACCGGAACCGGAACCGGAACCGGAATCTGAATCGGGACAGGGCCAGGGGCAGGGAGCTGCTCCTGCCTCTGCTTCCCCGTCCGGCCCGACGCCGATCCCGACCCCGGCGCCTGCCGCCGACGACGCCCCCGCATCGGCATCTGCATCGGACTCCGAGCCGAGCGGGACGCCCGCTGACGCCCCGGCCGATACCCCCGCTGATCGCCGGCCTGCCGATGCCACGCCTCCGCCGCCGCCCGGTCCGCCCGGTGGCTCCTCGCCCGCCTGGCCCGCAGCGGGCGGCAGCGTGGGCAGTGCCAGTGGTGCTGGCGGTGCCGGTGGTGCTGGCGGTGCCGGTGGGGACTACGAGCCCACGGCTTCCGACGGCGTACCCGCCGGGGCGACGCCCTGGGCCGGTACGGACACCAACTCCGCCGACTCCGACGACGGGGCCGTTCCGCTGCCCGCGACGGTGTTCGCGCCGCCGCTCTCGGGGACGGACGACGAGGAGGCCCCGCCCCCGGTGGTGTCGGCGGAGGCGCCCACCGCGCTGATGTCGGGGGGCAGCCAGCTGCCGCGTACGCAGGTGGCCCCCACGCTCCGGCCCGACCAGGGCCCGCAGGACGGGGCCGGTGACATCGCGGACGCGGCCACCAGCAAGGCCGTGGTGCCGCCGCGCGGGACGCGTGGGGGCGGTTCGACGACCCCGCCGCCGCCCGGTGCGCCCGGCATCCCCGGCGTACGCCCCGGTGCGACGCCGCCGCCCCCCTCCGGCCCGGGTGCGCCCGGCGCTCCGGCGGGCGGGTACATCCCGACGCAGCTCGTCTCCCAGCTCGGCCCGCCGCCCCCGCCGGGCGCCACGCCCCCGCCCGGTCCGCCCGGTCCGCCGCCGGGCTCGACGCCGCCTCCGGGTGGCGGGGTCCACCACGCGGAGACGATGTTCGCCGACGGGAGCAGCATCGGCGCGGGCGTCCCGGCCCCCGGAGCGCCCCGCCCGCCGGGCCCGCCCGGGGTTCCGGGTGCTCCGCTGCCCCCGGGTCCTCCCGGTGTGCCCGGTGCCCCGCAGCCCCCCGGCCCGCCCGGTCCTCCCGGTCCTCCCGGTTCCACGCCGCCTCCGGGTGCCGGGGTGCACCACGCCGAGACGATGTTCGCGAACTCCGGCCCGATCCCGGTCCCCGGCCCGCCGGGCCCCCCTGGTCCGCCCGGTCCGCCCGGGGTTCCGCAGGGCGGCGCCCCCGGCCCCGTACCGCCGCCTCCCGGTACGCACACCCCGCCGCCCCCGGCGTACGGCTATCCGCAACAGCCGGGCGGTCTGCCGACCGTGGGGCCCGGCTACCAGGCGGTGCTGCGGTTCCGGGCGCCGGACGGCAGTGAGCAGCAGCTGATCCGGCGTTCGGCGCCGGGGACCCCGCACCCCGAGTGGCAGATGCTGCACGAGCTGCGGGCGATGAACGTGCCGCCGCAGCAGGTGATCGAGCTGCATACGGAGCTGGAGTCGTGCGAGCTGCCGGGCGGGTACTGCGCCCGGATGATCCGGGAGACCTGGCCGCAGGTGCGGATCACCAGCGTGGCTCCGTACGGCGCCGATCACGCGAGCCGTCAGCAGGGCATGCGGCATCTGCTCACCCACCAGGGCGAGCTGCACCAGGTGGCGGACGGTCCGGCGCGGCCTGCTCCGGTGCGGGCGCCGCTGCCGCAGATGCCTCCGGCGCCTGCGCTGCCGCCCGAGGCGGTGGCCGAGGAGCTGCTCCAGGCGTTCGGTCCGCAGGGGATTCTCCGCTTCGACCAGCGTGCGGTGTCCCGTCAGGGGGTGCCGGAGGTCGTCGCGCGGACGCTGGTGTGGGCGGGGCTGCCCGCCGACTTCGGGCCGTTCTTCTGGGCGCAGCCGGGGCAGCCGGTGGTGCCGACGCTCGGTGAGGTGGCGGCGCAGCGGCAGGTGCAGGCGGCGCCGGACGCGGGGGCGTACCTGGTGATGGGTACGGACTTCGGGCGGGCGATCTGTGTCCAGTACGGGACGGCGAACATCGTGGCCGTGCCGGTGGAGGCGGGTCCGGGCGGTCAGCCGGTGGCGCCGCAGTTCGTGAACACGGGGCTGCCGGAGTTCGTGCGGTCGATGGCGCTGCTGGGCCGGATGTGGCGGCTGCGGTTCGGGCTGACGCCGGAGCAGGCGGGGCGCTGGACCGTCGATTTTCAGGCGCAGCTGGTGGCGCTGGACCCGGCGGCGCTGGCGTCGCCGGAGAGCTGGTGGTCGGTGCTGCTGGAGCAGATGTGGGACGGTCTGCTCTGATCCGTACCTTTGGCCGATAAGCGTTGTACGAGGCACCCGGTCCGGACGGATCGGGTGCCTCGCCACGTTACGGGCGCTCGTGGGTGTGTGACGCCGGTCGCTTTCCGTCCTGAAAGCGCCTGATCGATTCCGACTTCCGGCACCAATTGCCGCATCCTTGGCGTATCGCGGGGACCCGCGTGCGCCCGTGTGTCGGTATGTCGGTATGTCGGAGAGAGGCTTCAGCGATGAGTACTGGACCGGTGTCCGCGTTCGACGTCGTCGGCGTACGGGGGCGTGGTTACCGTCCGGAGCAGGTGGACCGGGCGGTGGCGGCCCGGACGGCCGAGCGGGACACGGCGCTCGCGGAGGTCGTACGGCTGGAGCGGCTGGCGCAGGAGCTGGCGGCGGAGGCGGCCCGGCTGACGGAGACCGCGGCGGCGCTGCCCCCGCAGGACTACGCGGAGCTGGGGGAGCGGGCCCAGCGGATTCTGGGGCTGGCGCGGGAGCAGGCGGAGTCGCTGCGGGCGGACGCGGTGGCGGCGGCCCAGGAGCTGGCGGACGCGGCCGACGCCGAGGCCCGGGCGTTGGCGGACGCGGCGAAGGAGGCGGCGGACGCGGTACGGGCCGCTGCCGTGGCGGCCGCCGAGGAGCGGGTCGCGGAGGCGGTCCGGGAGGCGGAGGGGGTGCTCGCGGCGGCCCGTGAGGAGGCCGGGGAGGTGCGCGGGGCGGCGGAGGCCGCGATGGCGCAGACCCGGAGCCGTACGGAGAGCGTGCTGGCCCACCAGGAGCAGGAGCACGCCGAACGCCTCAAGGCCACCGAAGCCCAAATCGCCGCCGCCGAAGCGGAGTTGGAGGCGCGCCACACGGAGCTGACCGAGCGGGCGGAGGCACTCCTCGCGGAGGCGGCCCGCGGCCTGGCGGAGACGGAAGAGGCGGCCCGGCACGGCCAGGAGGACGCGGAGGCGCGAGCGGCCGAGATCCTGTCGGAGGCCCGGGTGCGCGAGGAGCGGATCGTCCGCGAGACCGAGCGCGTACTGCGGGAGCACGAAGAGGGCCGCGAGGAGGTCCAGGCGCACATGGCGCACGTCCGCAGCTCGCTCGCGGCGCTGACGGGGCGGGTGACGGCGGGGGCGGGGGAGGACTGAGGGGGACTGAGGTCCGGCGGGGCTACGGCGGCCAGGTGCGTTCGATGCGATCGTGCCGGACGGCGTACGCGGACGGGCCGCCCTTCTCGATCGCCTGGTGGATCGCCGTGCGGTGAGTGTCGAGCCGTTCGACCATCTGGATGCTGGGCAGCTGCTGGTTGTCGAGGTAGAAGAAGACGGCTTTGTGGTCCAGGACAGGCTGAATCTCGGCGTCACGGGTCTTGATGCGGCCGTCCTTGGGCAGGGGAACCCAAGCCCGGCGAAGGCCGTGGTCGATCCACTCCTCGTCCGCGATGCGCTGTCCGTCCTCCGGAAACGCGTCCCCGATGTGGTGGACGATCCATCCGCGTTCCCGCAGCCCGTCGGCCACGCGACGCCCGAGGTTGCGGTCGAGGAAGAATTCAGGCGGCAAGCTTCACCACGGCTTCGCAGAGAGTGCCCACCTGCTCCGGGGTCATATCGAAGTCGTACGCGATGTCCTCGACGGTCTCTCCGGCTTCCCACAGGTCGGTGATGGCCTGGACCGGGACACGATTGGCCGCGACCACGGGCAGCCCGCGTCCGAAACGCGGATCGATCACGACGGGCACGGTCTCCCCGTACTGGCTCAGCTGGAGGCTGGACGGGAAGTCGTCGTCCGCCTCCCAGGTCAGATAGCGGAGGTACTGGGCCACGACCTCCTGGATCGGCGCCTGTCCGTCTCTGGCCCTGCGCAGGTCGCCGAGGCCGTGCTCGACGAAGATGTCCACGCCGTCCGTGGCGATGCGCTTCGAGACGAGACCGTACGGAGTGTCGAAGGCGTCCCGTACGGCTGCCGCAGCTTCTCTGATCTCGCTCATCCGCAGGCCGAGCGTGCGCAGGGAGCGCAGGACGTGGGCTTCGGCCACCGCGATGAAGGGGACCGACGGCTGCCCTTTGCGCGTGGGTTCGACGGCGTGGACCAGCGGGGCTCCGGCGGCCTTTCCGTTCAGCCAGCTCGTGAGCGTCGAATACGGGATCTCCAGGTACGAGGACGTCTCGGTGGGCGTCAGGAGCCCGTCCGTAAATCTGTCGACCATGATCCACCTCCCGTAGACGATTCCGCATGGTCGCACATCAGCTTGCCAGCGCCCGGCCGCGGACACATCCCGGACCGGAGCGCTCGGCGAGCGGCGGTCAGCGGGTGACGATCCCGCTGATGAACGCGGTCCAGGCCGTGGCGGGGAGGACCAGCGCCGGGCCGTCGGGGTTCTTGCTGTCACGGACGGGGACGACGCCGGGGAATCCGTCGGCCACCTGCACGCAGTTGCCGCCCTCCTCGTTGCTGTAGCTGCTGCTGCGCCAGGCGGCGGCGGTCAGATCGGGACGGGATGCTCGCTGCACGGTAATTAACCTCCAGCACGGATCGGATCAGGTCGAGCGACATCAGGGGTGGCAGTGCCATCGCCCTGAGCTGATCGTAAGTCAGAGCGAACTGCTCGACCTCGTCCGGTTCCTCGGTCAACTGGCCGTTGTGCGCCCCTTCCGTGTAGGCGATCTGGGTGCCGTCCGGCATCACCAGCAGGGAGAGGGAACCGGCCAGCGCGCCGTGCGCGCCCTGGTCGAACGGCAGTACCTGAACGGTGATGTTGGGCTCCTCCGCCATCCTGAGCAGCTTCTCCAACTGCCCGCGCATCACCGCCGCTCCTCCCACCGGCCGCCGGAGCACGGCCTCGTCGAGGATGATCCACAGATGGGGCCGGTCCGGACCGGTGAGCCGGTTCTGGCGCTCAAGCCGTGCCGCGACGCGCTCCTCCAAGTGCTCGGCGTCCCGCAGTGAGTGGCCCATGCTCAGCAGGGCCCGTGCGTACTCGGGAGTTTGCAGCAGGCCCGGTACGGCATGGGAGGAGTACTCGCGGATCACCGCCGCGCGGGCGGAGTAGGCGATGAACGCCTGCGACCAGTCCGGATACGCCTCCCGGTACACGTACGGCCAGAGGTCGATCAGTAAGTCGTCCGCCATCAGCACCTTGTCCAGGGACCGGGTCAGCTCCAGGGTCGGCTTCGCGCCGGTCGCGCGTTCGACCTGGTTGATGCGGCTGCCGACCACATGGGTGAGGAAGCCGACCTCGGTCTGGGTGAGTCCGGCCGCCTTGCGGAGCTTGCGCACGCGGGTGCCGAAGAGGGCGGCCATCGAGGATTGCGGGTCAAGTGCTTTGGCCACGGCGTTACTTCCGTTCCTTACGGCCTGCGGGGTAAGGCGCTGTCACCTTCCGAGGCTAGGGCGCGCGGCCGACTCTTGAGTACGGAACGTCATGGAACCCGCACATGTGGGTGACATGAGGAGAGTCGAGTGAGCGGATGGCCAGGATGACGGGCAAGAGGACGCCGAGCACGGGGACGCCGGGTGCGAGGGCGACGGCTGCGGCGACGGGGACCGGCGGCCGCCGGGAGCGGCGGGGGCCTGCCCCGCACACCTTCGAGCTGACGGAGAGCGGGTACGGCTCGCTGTCCCGGCAGTTCCCCTCCACGCCCCGGGGCGCCCGGCTGGCACGCCTCGCCGTGGTGAAGCAGCTGGGGCACTGGGGGTTCGGGCCGATGTCGGACGCCTCGTGCACGGTGGCCCTGGTGGTGGGGGAGCTGGCCGCCAACGCGGTGTGCCACGGGAAGCTCCGGGGGCGGGACTTCTTCGTACGGGTCAACTACGAGGGGCCCGCGAGCCGCTTCCGTATCGAGGTCTCGGACGCCCTCCTCGTCCGGACACCCGAGCACCCGGTCCTGCCCCCGGACGACCAGGAGTCGGGGCGTGGGCTGTGCCTGGTGGCGTCCCTGGCGACGCGGTGGGGGTGGGAGCCCCGGGACCCGATCGGGAAGACGGTGTGGGCGGAGGTGACGGCGGAGCGGCCCGGCTACGGAGCCTGAGGCCGTTCCCCGGCCGCCAGGCCCGTAAGTCCGTTGCGGTCCAGGTCAGTCCAGCAGGGCGGCGGTGAACACGTCGTGGTGAGCCGCCAGCCACTTCTGGGCGCGGTCCCACCGCTGCCAGCCGCCGTGCTCGGTCAGCGCCTCGGTGTAGACGGGGTCACCGTCGGCCACCCGCCCGGCGACGAAGGCCCGGCAGGTCGCGGTGGCCTGTTCTATGACGCCGGGGAGTTCGGCGCGCTCCTGCGGGGAGAGGCCGTAGCCGTCGGCGAGGACGCGCAGGCGCGTCGGGGCGTCCAGCCCTGCGGGGTGGAGCGCCGACGCGGACACGGGGTCGACCATCGGAACCCAGTAGCGGGCGGCCATGGCGACATCCCACAGCGGCCGGCCGGGGGCGGCCAGGTCGAAATCGATCAGGGCCGCGGCGCGGCCGTCGCGGAAGACGACGTTGTCCGGGCACACGTCGTTGTGGCACAGCAGCGTCCCGCCCGCCGGATCGGCCAGGGACCGGGGCCACTCGACGCCCGGCTCCACCGGGATGCGCGCGCTCGCCTCGTGCAGGCGCCGCAGCAGACTGCCTACTGATCGCAGCGCGTTCTCGGTCATCGCCCAGGCCGGGAACGGCGGCAGGGCGACATCGCCGGGGAGGAAGGTCAGCTGCTCGCGGCCGTCCCCGGTGAGCCGTACCGGCGTCGGAGCCCCGTCGAACCCGTGCTCTCCGAGCGCGAGGAGATGAGCGTGGAGGGCGCGCGCGGTGGGCGGTGCCGGGCGTTCCACCAGAGCACCGCGGCGGAAGACCGCGCCCGCGTTCACCATGCCGCCGACCAGGGCTTCGCCCTCCGGTGCCCTGCCTTCGGCCGTCATGCCGGTCACGCTACCGCCGGGCGGGCCGGGCGGTCAGCCGGTAGCGCAGCAGGGCGGCCCGCCCTACGCGCTCTGCACGAGCTGGATCAGGTTGCCGCAGGTGTCGTCCAGGACGGCCGTGGTCACCGGGCCCATCTCCAGCGGCTCCTGGGCGAAGTGCACCCCGAGCCCGCGCAGCCGGTCGAACTCCGCCCGTACGTCATCGACGGCGAAGGCCGTGGCCGGGATGCCGTCCTCGAACAGGGCCGTCGTGTACGGCTTCACGGCGCGGTGCTTGTCGGGCTCCAGCAGCAGTTCGGTGCCGTCGGGGTTCTCCGGCGAGACGACGGTCAGCCAGCGGTCCTCGCCGCCCATCGGGACGTCGTGCTTCTTCACGAAGCCGAGGACGTCCGTGTAGAAGCGCAGGGCCTTCTCCTGGTCGTCGACGAAGAGGCTGGTCAGGTGGATTCTCATGGGGGGCTCTCCAGTGCGTCGCGGCGGGCGCGGAAGCGGGGGTTCAGGCACGGGTGGTGGGGCGTAAAGAGCGTGCGGCGGCGGACCTGGCGTAGTACTGCTGGGGGCACATGGAACCATGCCCGTTCTCCCCTGGAGCCTGGAGTCACTGATGACTGTTCGCCGTGTCGTGCCCAACATCCGGTCCGAGGCCGTACGGGAGAGCCGGGAGTTCTACGGACTGCTGGGCTTCGAGGAGGTCATGAACCACGGCTGGATCATGACGCTCGCCTCCCCGTCCAGCCCGGCGGCGCAGATCAGCGTCATGGGCGAGGACCGGACCGCGCCGGTCACGCCCGACCTGAGCGTCGAGGTGGACGACGTGGACGCGGCGTACGCGGTCGTGCTGGAGAGCGGCGCGGAGATCGTGCACCCCTTGCAGGACGAGGAGTGGGGCGTACGGCGCTTCTTCGTACGCGACCCCAGCGGGCGGGTGGTCAACGTCCTGGGCCACCGCTGAGCGGTCGGCGTTCCGGCCGCCGCCGAGCGGTCAACGCTCCCGGCCACCGCTGACGGGCCCCGGGGAGGAGGCCGCCGTATCGGAGGCGTCGGGCAGCACCGGGAAGCGGCGCGGGGCCAGGACGACGAGGGCGAGGAGGGCCAGCGCCGCCGCCCCCGCCGCGCCGATGTAGACGTGATCCACCGCCGCGTCCACCGCCCGGCGCAGGTAGTCCGTCGCCGCCGCCGAGAGCGCCCCCGGGTCCTCCAGGGTGCGCGCGACCGCGTCCAGGTCGTCGGGGAGCCCGGGTACGGGGGCGTCCAGGAGGCGGGCGGCCAGCACGCTGTTGGCCACCGCCCCGAAGACGGCCGCGCCGATGCTCTGGCCCACCTGGCGGCAGAAGAGGACGGACGCCGTCGTCGTACCGCGCTCCGCCCATCCCACCGTCGACTGCACGCCCACGATCAGGGGCAGCTGGAAGAGGCCGAGGGCCGCGCCGAGGAGCAGCATGATCAGGGCGGGCTGCCAGGGTTCGCCGGGGTAGGGGAGCAGCGGGAAGGCCAGCAGGGTCAGCAGGGCGGCGCTCATGCCGATGATCGCGGTGAGGCGGAAGCCGATGCGGTTGTAGACCCGGTCGGAGAGGGCCGCCGAGACCGGCCAGCTCAGGGTCATGACGGAGAGGACGAACCCGGCAGCGATCGGGCCGAGGCCGAGCACCGACTGCGCGTACGTGGGCAGGAAGACGGTCGGCGCCACCATCAGCAGCCCCATCGCGCCCAGCGCCAGGTTGACGGAGGCGATCGTGCGGCGGCGCCAGACCCACCCCGGGATGATCGGTTCCGCCGCCCGTCGTTCGATGACGACGGTCAGGGCGGCCAGCGCCGCGCTCGCCGCGAACAGGCCGAGCGAGGGCGCCGAGAGCCAGGGCCAGGCCACCCCGCCCTGGACGAGGGCGGTGAGCAGCAGGGTGCCGGTGGCGAAGACGGCGAGGGCGCCCGCCCAGTCGATACGGGGCCGGGTGCGGGCCTCCGTACGGGGCCGGGCGGGTTCGTGGAGGTGGCGGACGACCAGCCAGAGGGCGATCGCCCCGACCGGGAGGTTGATGAGGAAGATCCACCGCCAGTCGGCGTACCCGGCGAGCAGCCCGCCGACCACCGGGCCCGCGACCGCCGAGGTGGCCCAGACGGTGGACAGCTTGGCCTGGATGCGCGGGCGCTCCTTCAGGGGGTAGAGGTCGGCGGCGATGGTCTGGACGGTGCCCTGGAGGGCGCCGCCGCCGAGGCCCTGGATGACGCGGAAGGCGATGAGCGCGCCCATGTTCCAGGCGGCGGCGCAGAGCAGGGACCCGATGAGGAAGAGGATGATCCCGGCGATCAGGACCGGCTTGCGGCCGAAGGTGTCGGAGAGCTTCCCGTACACCGGGAGGGTGACGGTGACGGCGAGCAGGTAGCCGGAGAAGAGCCAGGAGAAGACGGTGAAGCCGCCGAGGTCGCCGACGATCTGGGGGACGGCGGTGGAGACGATGGTCCCGTCGATGGCGGCCAGTGCCATGCCGAGCATGAGGGCCGCGACGACGGGGCGGCGGCCCCGGGGGGTGGTGAGGGCGGCGGGGGCGGGGGGCGGCTCGGACGGTGGGCTTACGGGGCTGCCGCCCGGGGCGGGCGGGCCGCCTGCACCGGGTCCGCCACCGGCTTCGGCTTTGGCTCCCGGTCCCGCTCCGACTTCGGGTTCGGCTTCCGCTTCCGCTTCCGCTTCCGCTCCAGCTCCAGCTCCTGCTTCGGCTTCTGCTCTGGTTTCGGCTTCTGCTTCGGCTTCGGTGGATGCTCCCGTACCGCTGCCCGCTGAGAGGCCCGCGCCGCTCCTGGCGTTCGTGCCGTCCGTGGCTTCCGTGCCGCCGCCCACCGGTATTCCTTTCCCCATGCACGTATCTCCCGGGGCACTGTCTCATCCCGAGTGGCGGGCGCGGGGGCGTTCCGGTGGTTCGGGGCTTTCCCGCACGGGGAGTTCGGCCCCGGTTCAGATGTGCAGCTCGGGCGGGAAGCCGGTCCAGCGCAGGTCGGCGGGCAGGTGGCGCATGTCGTTGGAGAGGAGTACGGCGGCGGGGCGGCCGGGTGCGTAACGGATGACCGTCAGGGCCGCGTTGCCATGGTTGAGGCCGAGCCAGCGCCACTCGGGGGCGTACATGGCGTCCCTTACGAGCCAGGCGACCAGGAAGTTGTGGGTGACGACCAGCTCGTGCCGGTCCTCCTCGCCGTCGACCGGGCCGGTGAACCGTTCCAGCGCCCGGCGGGCGAGGGCGGGGCCGTGCTTCCGGTCCTCCTCGTCGGCACCGGCGATGAAGCGGAGGAAGAAGTCCGCTGATTCCGGCGGGAGTTCGTCCCGCTCGGGGATGTGGGGGACGTAGTCCCCGGCGAGCTCCGAGCGGTGCAGGGGCACGTTCTCCAGCTTGTCGCCGATGAGGTGCGCGGTCTGTTCCGCCCTCGGCAGCGGGCCGTGGTGGACGGCCGAGAGGGGGAGGTCCGCGAGGCGTCGGCCGAGCAGGGTGGCCTGGCGGCGGCCGTTCTCGGTCAGCCCGCTCTCGTCCGGTGTCGCCTCGCCGTGCCGGACGAGATACAGGTACCGGGTTGCTGCGGCGGTCATTCCCCCCCCACCCCTTCGGGCCGACTGGTGATCTTGTCCGTCGGAGGACGTCACCGCTTCGGGCGCCGGTTCCCGCAGTCCCGGTTCCCGCAGTCCCGGGTCCCGCAGTCCCGGGCGCCGGTTTCCACCGCGCCGGTTTCCACCGTCCCGGGTCCCACCGTCCCCGGCGCCGGTTCCCGTCGCGCCGGGTATCGCGGGGCTGTTCCTCCGGTACTGCTGCCGGTACCGTCCCCTCCGGTTCGGGTGCCGCTCCCTCCGGTGCGGGAGGGACCCTGACGTCGCCTCCCTCCGGAGGACGAGTCCCCCTAGGGGGCACCCCCTCATAGTGGCCAGGGCCCCTTCCTCCCGGCGGAGGACGTGTTGGCCAGGGGGTTTCCTTAACCTGTTTTTACGTCGCGGCTGCGGCGTACGCCAGAGGGGAGGGTGGGGAAAACCCCACCTCAGGACTGGGCCGGGCACCATCGCGCCGGGCCGCCTGCTCGACTCAGACTTGAACCGTATCCAGCGGTGTCGAGCCATGGAACGACAAGCGATATAGGAGATATACCGTGACAACGGCTGTAAGCATTCCCAGGCACGGGGGCACTGGAGGGCGTACGGCCGTCGCGGCGCGAGCGCGGCAGGTCGTCAAGGCGTACGGCAGCGGGGAGACCCGGGTCGTCGCGCTCGACCACGTCGACGTGGACATCGCCCGCGGGCAGTTCACGGCGATCATGGGCCCGTCCGGCTCCGGCAAGTCGACGCTGATGCACTGCCTGGCCGGGCTCGACACGGTGACGTCCGGCGAGATCTTCCTGGACGAGACCGAGATCACCAAGCTCAAGGACAAGAAGCTCACCCAGCTCCGGCGCGACCGGATCGGCTTCATCTTCCAGGCGTTCAACCTGCTCCCGACGCTCAACGCGATCGAGAACATCACGCTGCCGATGGACATCGCGGGCCGCAAGCCCGACGCGGACTGGCTCCGCCGGGTCGTGGAGACCGTCGGGCTCGCCGAGCGTCTCAAGCACCGCCCCACCGAGCTCTCCGGCGGTCAGCAGCAGCGCGTCGCGGTGGCCAGGGCGCTCGCCGCCCGGCCGGAGATCATCTTCGGCGACGAGCCGACCGGGAACCTGGACTCCCGGGCCGGGGCCGAGGTCCTCTCCTTCCTCCGCACGTCGGTCGACGAGCTGGGCCAGACCATCGTCATGGTCACCCACGACCCCGTCGCCGCCTCCTACGCGGACCGGGTGCTCTACCTCGCGGACGGCTCGATCGTCGACGAGATGAACAACCCGACCGCGGACCAGGTCCTCGACCGGATGAAGAGCTTCGACGCACGTGGGCGGACGTCATGACTGTCTGGAAGACCTCGATGCGCAACTTCTTCGCGCACAAGGGCCGGATGGCCCTCTCCGCGGTGGCGGTGCTGCTGTCCGTGGCGTTCGTCTGCGGCACGCTCGTCTTCACCGACACGATGAACACCACCTTCGACAAGCTCTTCACCATCTCCTCCCCGGACGTCACGGTCAGCCCGAAGGACGCCGACGCGAACGAGGAGCAGCCCGACAACGGCAAGCCCGTCTCCCTGCCCGCCTCGCTCGTCCAGCAGGTCGGAAAGGCCGACGGGGTGGAGAGGGCCGAGGGCGCCGCCTTCTCCATGGCGGTCACCGTCGTCAACAGCGAGAACAAGAACATGGGCTCCGAGACCGGCGCCCCCACCATCGCGAGCAACTGGACCCAGAACGACCTGCGGTCGATGGAGATCACCTCCGGACACGCACCCCGTGGCCCCACCGAGGTGATGGTCGACGCCGACACCGCCAAGAAGCACAAGCTGAAGATCGGCGACGAGCTGCGCACCATAGCCGTCACCGGTGACATCAGGGGGAAGATCAGCGGCATCGCGTCCTTCACCGTCACCAACCCGGGCGCGGCCATCGTCTACCTCGACACCGCCACCGCCCAGAAGCACCTGCTGGGCGCCCCGGACGTCTTCACCCAGATCCTGGTGACCGCCGAGAGCGGTGTCAGCGACACCGAGCTCAAGAAGAACGTGGCCGCCGCGCTCGACGGCTCCGGCGCGTACAAGCTCCAGACCCAGCAGGAGGCCGCCGACGCCAACAAGGACTCCATGGGCGCCTTCCTGGACGTCATGAAGTACGCGATGCTCGGCTTCGCCGGGATCGCCCTGCTCGTCGGCATCTTCCTCATCGTCAACACCTTCTCGATGCTCGTCGCCCAGCGGACCCGCGAGATCGGCCTGATGCGGGCCATCGGCTCCAGCCGCAAGCAGGTCAACCGGTCCGTGCTGCTGGAGGCGGTCCTCCTCGGCATCGTCGGCTCCGTCCTCGGTGTCGCCGCCGGGATCGGGCTCGCCGTCGGGCTGATGAAGCTGATGGGCGCCGTGGGCATGGAGCTGTCCACCAGGGACCTCACCGTGGCCTGGACGACCCCCGTGGTCGGCCTCGTGCTCGGGGTCGTCGTCACCGTCCTCGCCGCGTACATCCCGGCCCGCCGCGCAGGCAAGGTCTCCCCGATGGCCGCGCTCCGCGACGCCGGGACCCCCGCCGACGGCCGGTCCGGCTGGGTCAGGGCCGGGATCGGCCTGTTCCTCACCGCGGTAGGCGGCGCCGCCCTGTGGGTGACGACGCAGGCCGACAAGGCCACCGAGGGCTCGGCGTTCCTCGCCGTCGGCGTGCTGCTGACCCTGATCGGCTTCATCGTGATCGGCCCGCTGCTGGCCGGTGTCGTCGTCCGCGCCTTCGGCGTGATCGTCCTGCGGCTCTTCGGCCCGGTCGGCCGACTGGCCGAGCGCAACGCGCTGCGCAACCCCCGGCGTACGGGGGCGACCGGCGCGGCCCTGATGATCGGGCTCGCCCTGGTGGCCTGCCTCTCCGTCGTCGGGTCCTCCATGGTGGCCTCGGCCACCGACGAGCTCGACAAGTCGGTCGGGGCGGACTTCATCGTCCAGGACAGCGGTGCGGGCAGGCCGATCGTGCCCCAGGCCGCCGAGGCCCTGCACAAGGTCCCCGGCCTGGAGCACATGACCGACTACACCTTCATCAAGGCGAAGATCACCGCCCCCGACGGCAGGACGGTCGACGAGGGCATCACCGCCACCACCCCGACGTACCAGCAGGACGTCCGCCGCACCGCCGTCTCCGGCGACCTGGCGAAGGCGTACGACAAGGACGCCATGTCCGTCGGCGAGGACTACGCGGAGAAGTACGGCGTCAAGGTCGGGGACACCCTCACCGTCGCGTTCAAGGCCGGGGAGAGCGCGAAGCTGAAGGTCGCCGCCGTCACCTCCGACGACACGAACATCGACCGCGGCGCGATGTACACCAACATCACCACGGCGACCTCCTACATCGCCGCCGACAAGATGCCGCAGAACGTGGCGATGTTCGGCAAGGCCGAGGAGGGCAAGGAGAAGGAGGCGTACGCGGCCCTCAAGAGCGTGCTCGCCGAGTACCCGGTCTACAAGGTGCAGAACCAGGCCGACTTCAAGGAGAATCTGAAGAACCAGATCGGCCAGCTCCTGAACATCGTGTACGGCCTGCTCGCCCTCGCGATCATCGTCGCGGTGCTCGGTGTGGTGAACACCCTCGCCCTCTCCGTGGTCGAGCGCACCCGGGAGATCGGCCTGATGCGGGCCATCGGCCTCTCCCGCCGTCAGCTCCGCCGCATGATCCGGCTGGAGTCCGTGGTCATCGCCCTCTTCGGTGCCCTGCTGGGACTGGGACTGGGGATGGGCTGGGGCACAGCGGCCCAGAAGCTGCTGGCGCTGGAGGGCCTCGAGGTCCTGGAGATCCCGTGGCCGACGATCCTCACGGTCTTCGCCTGCTCGGCGCTGGTCGGCCTGTTCGCCGCCCTCGTCCCGGCCTTCCGGGCGGGCCGGATGAACGTCCTCAACGCCATCGCGACGGACGGATGAGAGCACCGAGGAGCCCCCTGACGGACGGGCGAGAGCACTGAGGGCCGCCGCGACCGGCAGGGAAGGCTTTCCGCCCCCACCTCGTCGGTCGCAGCTGCCCCAACCCCCACCTCGTCGGTCGCAGCTGCCTCCGCCCCGTCGGTCGCAGCCGCAGCCGCCCTCGCCCTGTCGGTCGCAGCCGTGGCCGCCGGGGCGGGACGGGTGAGTACCGCAGGGAGCTCCCAACGGGCCTCCGCCAGGACGGTGTTCACCTGAGGATGACCGGCAGGCCCCTGGGCGTTCCGCCGAACGCCCAGGGGCCGAACACGTTCCCCTGACAGCGCTCTCCCAGACCGGTGGGAGCTGTCAGCTTGTTGCACGCGGGGTCGCCGCCGTGTGCAACAAGCTGACACGGCAACGCCTCTGCGCCCCCGCCCCGCGCTGGCATCGTCGTCCGTGCCGGGACCCACCCCGGCACGGACGACAACGCCGAAAGGGGACAACGTGTTCAGGACTTCGCCCCACCCGAAGCCGCGCCGCTCGCCCCGTACCGCCGCCGCCCTCACCGCCGGGACCGCCCTCGCCGCCGTCATCCTCCTGGCCGGACCCGCGGCCGCCGCTCCCGGGCAGGAGGCACCCACGGCTCCGGCCGCCACCGCCGGCCACGCCTCCTCGGCCGATGGGCACGGGCTCGTCACCCGGCTGATCTGTACGGAGTCGGCAGGAGGCATCGGCCGACTGCCGGCGGAATCCGTGCCTGTCCGGGTGTGCAAGCTGGTCAACGGCTGGGACTAGGGCCGGGCCGGATCGTGATGCGGTTTCAGCTGCTCGGTCCGCTGGCCCTCGCGGACGGACCCGATGTCGTCGTCCTCCAGCCATCCAAGCCCGTCATCCTGCTCGCCGCGCTCCTGCTGAACGCCAACTCCACCGTCTCCGCCGAGTACTTGCAGCGGGCGGTCTGGGGGGAGGACCAGCCCGCCACCGCCAGGGCCGCGCTCCAGACCTGCGTCCTGCGGCTGCGTCGGCTCTTCACCAAGCACGGGGTCACCAGTACCTCCATCGAGGCGGTCCCCGGCGGCTACCGGATCACCGCCGGGCCCTCGACCCTGGACCTCCTCGGCTTCCGCGACCAGGTGCGCCGGGCCGCCGCCCTCGCCCGGGACCCGGAGGCGGAGCTGTACACGCTCAAGGACGCCCTCTCCCTCTGGCAGGGTTCACTGCTCGCCAACGTGCGGTCCGACGTCCTGCACCGGGACGAGGTACCCCGGCTCGCGGAGGAGCGGCTCCGGGCGGTCGAGCGGGTCTGCGATCTGCTGCTGGGGCTCGGGCGCTGCGGTGACGCCCTGGTCGACCTCTGGGCAGCTACGCGCGTATACCCGGGCCACGAGCGGTTCCACGAGCAGCTCATCGAGGCCCTTTACCGCAGCGGGCGCCAGTCCCAGGCCCTTGCCGAGTACCGGAGGGTCAAGGGCTTCCTCCTGGACGAGCTGGGTGTGGACCCCTCGCCGTCCCTGCGGCAGCTGGAGCTGTCCATCCTGCGGGGCGAGGACCTGGGGGCCGTCGTCCAGGCCGGGACAACGGCCCGCGTGACCGCCGCCGCCCCGACGCCCGGCGTGCCCGCCCTGGAGGCCGCCGGTACGCCGGAACCGGGGCCGCACCCGGCGCCCGCCCCCCGGGCCGTCCAGGGCGTGGCCGTCGCCCCCGGGGCCGGGCCCGTCGCCGTCGTGCCGCACTTCACCGGCCGGGCGGCGGAGGCCGAGGCCATGGCCGCCCGTCTCACCGCCGAGCCCCCGCACGGCGCCGACGGCCAGCGCCCCCTCGCCGTGCTGGTCTCCGGCGCCCCCGGCATCGGCAAGACCGCCCTGGCCCAGCACGTCGCCCACCTGGTGCGGGACAGCTTCCCGGCCGGGCGGCTGCTCGTCCGGATGACCCGGCCGGACGGCCGTCCCCGTACGGCGGACGAGATCGCCGCCGACGTGGCCGCCGCGCTCGGCCCCGGCGGTACGGGAGGAACCGGCGGTACGGGCGCAACCGGCGGTACGGGTGGTACGGGCGGAACCGGCAGGACGGGGGGAAGCGGCGGTTCGGGCACGGTGGTCGGCCGGGCCCTGCTGATCCTGGACGACGTGGTCGACGCCGACCAGGTCCGCCCGCTGCTCACCCCCGGCGTGCTGGCCGGAGGCCCGCCCCGGCCGCCCGCCGGAGGAACCCCGGCCCACCCCGAAGGCCCCGACCTGGCCGTCGTCGTCACCAGCCGGATGGGGCTCGGCGGTCTCATCGCCACCCACGGCGGCTGGGTGCACCGGCTGACCGCCTTCACGGAGGCGGAGTCGTACGCGTTCCTGCTCGCCGCCCTCGGCGCCGAACGGGTCGAGGCCGAACCGCGGGCCGCCCAACGGCTCGCCACCCTCTGCGGCCACTTCCCGGCCGCCCTGCGCATCCTCACCGCCCGGTTGCTCACCCGCCCCGGGCTGCGGCTCGGGGACGCCGTCGACTGGCTGGGGGACGACCCGCTGGCCCGGCTCACCCTGACCGACTCCCCGGACCACTCGGTGAGCGGCCTCTTCGACCGTGCGCTCGGCCGCCTCGACCCCCGGCTCTCCGAAGCCCTCCTCCGTATCGGCACCGGCCCGCCGGAACTCCTGCGCGAGGCCGACGGAGAGAACGGCCCGGACGGCCCGGAGAACCACGACCGCCCGTCCGTCCCCGAAGACGTACTGGAACAACTCGCCGACGCCGGACTCCTGGAGGACGGGCCGCCGGGTCCGTACCGCGTGCACGAGCTGCTCCGCGCCCATCTGCGAAGAACCGTCCGTATCCGTGACCGCCGCACAGAGAAGGTGTGAGCCCATGGCCGAGAGCGCCTCCCCCGCACCCGCCGCACCCGCCGCCGGGTCCGCACCCACCGCACCCGCCGGGCCCGCCCCCACCAGCGCCTTCGACGCGCTCGCGGCGACCCGCCCGCGCATCCGCCGGGACGTCCTGTTCACCGAGACCCCCGGTGGCGTGCTCTTCCACAACGCCGACGGCGGCTTCCACCTCACCGGCCGCACCGCCTACCGCTTCGCCTCCCTCGTCGTCCCCCACCTCACCGGCCACCACCGGATGGACGAACTGTGCGCCGGATTCGGCCCGGCCCAACGGGCGATGGCCGCCGAACTGGTCAGGACGCTGTACGCGCGCGGCTTCGCCCGCGGCATCCCGGCCACCGAAAGCACCACGGACACCACCGGAGCCGAGGGGGCCTCCGGGGACAACGACCTCCCGGATGAGATCACCGAGCGATTCGCCGCCCAGATCGCCTACGTCGACCACTACACCGACGGCGCCCCCGCCCGCTTCGCCCGCTACCGTGCCACCCGCGTCGCCGTCCTCGGTGACGACGAGACCGCCCGCTGGTGCGCGCTGAGCCTGGTGCGCAACGGCTGCGCCCGGATCGGCACCACCACCGCCCACGACGACGTGACAGCCGAGGCCGCCAGGGCCGGAGCGCGGATCGAGACGATCAACGCCGGAGCCGAAGTGGACGCGGCCTGGCCCGAGCTGGCCGGGTACGACGTCGTCGTGGTCACCGGCGCCGGGGCCGGGGCGCGGACCCACGCCCTGCTGGCCGCCGGGGTCCCCGAAGGCGTCACGCTCATCCCCGCCTGGCTCTTCGGCCGCCGCCTGATCGTCGGCCCGCTCGCCACCGCCACCTCCACCGGCTGCTGGTCCTGCGCGCTCCTGCGCCTCGGCGCCAACGTCGACGCGGGCAACGCCGCCACGTTGTGGAGCGAGGCGGCCGGAGCCGTCCCCGTCTCCGGCGACACCCTCACCGGCCCGGTCGCGGCGATGGTCGGCAACCTCGTCGGCTACGAGATCTTCCGCCTCACCACCGGCGCCCTCCCCGCCGAGACGGCCGGTCAGCTCCTCGTCCAGGACCTCGCATCGCTCGACGTGATGGCCGAACCGGTCCACCCCCACCCCCGCTGCACCCGCTGCGCCGCCCTCACGGCCGACCAGGGTCCGGCCCCCGCCGCGCTGCCGGACGCCCTCGCGCTGCCCGTCACCCCGACCGTGGAGACGGCCCGGGACGCGGAGGCGCTGGTCGAGGAGTTGAACCGGATCAGCACGGCGCTGGTGCGCCCGTACACCGGGATCTTCAGCCGGTACGACGACGAGGAGCTGACCCAGACCCCGCTGAAGCTCAGCCGGGTGGAGGTGGCGCTCGGCGGCGGGGTGCGCAGGAGGATCGGCGCGTTCGACGTGCACCACCTGGCGGGGGCGCGGATGCGGGCGCTGTACGCGGCGGCGGAGGCGTACGTCGAGCACGTCGTACCGCTCGCGGAGGCCGGGCAGGACGGTCCGCGCCAGACCGTACGCACCCTCGGCCCCGCCGACCTCACCACGGGCGGCGGCACCGGTGCCGAGCCCACCGCCTGGGCGGTGGCGACCTCGCTGATCAGCAAGGAGCCCGTACGGGTTCTGGCGGCGGCCCTGCGCCCCTTCGGCCCGCACAACCGGGACCGGGCGCAGCTGGCGAGCCGGGCCGGTTCCGGGGCGGGCGGCAGCGCGGCGGAGGCGGCCGGGCAGGGGCTGCTCTCGGCGCTCGCGCACGACGCCCTGGTCCGGGCGGTGCGGGGCACCACCCCGGTCAGCCCGGTCGCGGCCGACGGCGACGACCCGGAGCTGGTGTTCCTGCTGAAGTCGGCCGCCAACCTGGACATCGCGGTGGAGCTGCTGGACCTGGGGGAGGAGGGGCGCACCTCGGCCCACGTGGTCCTGGCCCGCGAGGCGAACAGCCCTTCCACGCTTAGAAGTTCGGCCCGCGAGGCGAACAGCCCGTCCGCACAAGGGGGTTCGGCCCACGAGGCGTCCGACGCCTCCGCGCGGGGCCGTTGGGCGGTCGGGGCCGGGCTCTCCCGGCGTACGGCGGCGGCCTCGGCCCTGCGCGATCTCCTCGGCCAGGTCCAGCTGGCCGCCGAGGACCCGGGGGCGGTGGTCGACCTCGGTGACCCGCTGCTGGGGGACCTCGCCCCGGCGGCGATCGCGGTCGGCGGGGAGTCGGTGCCGGTGAAGGGGGCGGAGACGACGTTCGACGCGGTGCTGGACCGGCTGCGTGCCACCGGGCGCGACGCGCTGTACGTGGACACCACCCCGGCCGACCTCCTGGCGGGCTCCATCGCCACGGCCCGGGTGCTGGTCACGGTGGACTCCCTCATCCCGGGTGGCCCTGATGCCCGTTGAGACACCGGTGGCCGCCCCGCCCGTCCTGGGGGAGTCCACCACCCTGTTCACCGAGCTGATACGGGCCGGGCTCGCCCCGCACGCCGAGGCCGGGACTCCCCTCCTGGACGTCCAACCCCTCGGCGTACGGGACGCGTTCAGGGCGGAGGCGGTCCCGGCCGACGCTGCCGTCCCGGTCCGCTACTACGGCCGCCACGCCGTCATCGGCCCCTTCCCGGCAGCGGACCCCGCAGGTCTCAGCGGTCCCCGACTCCCGTGCTCGCGTTGCCTGGAGCGCCGCTGGCAGGCCGTGCGTTCGGTCCCCCTGCGCGAGGCGCTGGAGCTGGGTGCGGGGACCCGGGCGGCGGGCCCGTCCCCGTACCTCACGCCCTTCGCGGCGGAGGCGGTGGCCGGGCTGATCGCCGCCCGGCTGAGCGGCGGCGGCCCGGAGGCCGGGGCCTTCCCCGCCGTCCATCTGGTCGACCTTCAGACCCTGGCCGTCCGCCACTACCCGCTCGTCCCGGACCCCGAGTGCCCGGTCTGCGCCACCCCGGAGCCCGACACCGACGAGGCCGCCACCATCACCCTGAAGCCCGCGCCCAAGCTGCGCCCCGGCGGCTTCCGGGTCCGGGACATCGGGACGTACGAGCTGCCCATCGAGCCGTACGCCAACCCGGTCTGCGGCTCCCTCGGCCCCTCCGTCGTCCAGGACGTCTCCTCCACCTCCACCTCGGCCACTGTCGGCTGCTTCTCGATGCGTTCGGGCCCCTATCTGCGCGAGACGTTCTGGGGCGGGCACGCCGACACCTTCGCCGAGAGCGTGCGGATCGGAGTGCTGGAAGGGCTGGAGCGGTATGCGGGGATGCGGTCGCGGGCCAAGCACGCCCAGGTGCGGGCGAGCCTGGACGACCTGCGGGCGGACGGCCGGGCGGCGGTCGACCCCCGGACCGTCGGCCTCTACTCCGATGCCTTCCACGCCGCCAACCCCCGTGTCCTGCCGTTCACTTCGGACCGGGAGATCCCGTGGGTGCGGGGCTGGTCGCTGCGGGACGAGCGGACCGTGCTGGTGCCGGAGGTGCTCACGTACTACCACGCGCCGGGCCTGGAGAACCGGTTCGTGCAGGAGAGCTCCAACGGCTGTGCGTCGGGCGGGGCGTTGGAGGAGGCCGTCTACTTCGGGCTGATGGAGGTCGTGGAGCGGGACGCGTTCCTGCTCTCCTGGTACGGGCGGGCCGCGCTGCCCGAGATCGACCCGCGCACCAGCCGCCGCCCGGCCACCCGCCAGATGGTGGACCGGCTGGAGATGTACGGGTACGAGGCCCGGTTCTTCGACACCCGGATCACCTTCCCCATCCCCGTCGTCACCGGGGTCGCCGTCCGCCCCGACGGCGGTCTCGGCCGGATGTGCTTCGGCGCGGGCGCCGGACTCGACCCCGAGGCGGCCCTGGCCGGGGCGCTCTGCGAGATCGCCACCGACGCCGTCAACCTCCAGGGCCGCACCGAGCGCGACGAGGAGCGGCTGCGGGCGATGGCGGACGACTTCGACCAGGTGGCCGCCCTCCATGACCACCCCCTCGCCTACGGCATCCCGGAGATGGGCGACCACGCGGACTTCCTGCTCGGCGCCCCCGGCTCCGTACGCCAACCGCCTCTCTCCTTCGAGGAGTTGTACGGGGACGGGCCCGGGGCCCGGCCGGTCCTCCCGGTCTCCGGCGATCTGCGCGAGGACCTCGGGCGGTGTGTGGACGCCGTCACGGCCGCCGGGTTCGACGTGGTCGTGGTCGACCAGACCATGCCCGAGCAGCGGGCCCTGGGGCTGACCACGGTGAGCGTCCTCGTCCCCGGTCTGCTGCCCATCGACTTCGGCTGGAGCCGGCAGCGCGCCCTGCGGATGCCCCGGCTGCGGACCGCGCTGCGCGAGGCGGGGCTGCGGACGGCGGACCTCACCGACGCCGACCTCAACCCGGCCCCGCACCCGTTCCCCTGACCGCCCCCCGGCCGCCCTTCCGCCCCTGCCGTGACCAAGGAGCCCGCCATGGGATACGCCCATGAATACGCCGACGCGATCATGCACCGCGGCCGGGTCCCGATGGACCCCGCCGACTACGTACCGAACTGGCAGGACGGGCCCCGCAAGGCCAAGTTCTACCCGGGCGCCGACAGCTTCCCGCTGCCCGACGCCCCCTATCCCGCCGACGCCACGCTCGACCGGGGCCTGTGCGCCGAAGGGGCGCCGGAAGAAGGCGAGTTCGACCTCGTGACCCTCTCCGGGATGCTCCGCGACTCCTACGGGCTCACCGGCCGCCGTCTGGGTGTCCAGGCCAACACCGACCTGAGCGCCCTGCCCTTCTACCCGCTGGCCAACTGGTCGCGCGGCTCGGCCTCCGGCGGCGGGCTCTACCCGGTCGCCGTCCACTGGGTCTCCGGGCCGAGCGGCCCCGTACCGCCCGGGGTGCACTACTACTCCACCCGCCACCACACCATGCAGCGGCTGCTGACCGGCGATGTGACCGGCCGGGTGCGCGCCGCGCTGGGGGAGGGGGCGCCGGGGCCGGAGACGGACCAGTATCTGGTGCTCTCCATCAAGTACTGGCAGAACGCCTTCAAGTACAACAGCTTCTCCTTCCACGCCGTCTCCATGGACCTCGGCGCCTGCGTCCAGACCTGGCGGATGTGGGCGGCGGCCCGGGGGCTGGCCGTCGAGCCCGCGCTCTGGTTCGACGAGGCGCGGCTCGCGGAGCTGCTGGGGGTGGACCCGGAGGAGGAGGGGATCTTCGCGGTCGTGCCGTTGAAGTGGGCCGGATACCACGGGAGTTCGGGCCAGGGGTGCGCCGCGTCGGTCTCCGTGCGCCGCAAGGACGCCGAGCGCTCCCGTACCGTCCTCGCCTTCGACGCGCTCCTGCGGATGCAGGCCGCCACCTCAGCCGACGCCACCGCCCGCCCGGCCCCCGGAGCGCTCGCCCCGGCCGCCGCGCACCCGGCCGACCCGGCGGCCGAGGAGGTCGGACTGCCGCCCGCCCGGCCGCTGGAGACCGACGTCCGCACCGCGCTGCGCGACCGCCGCTCCAGCTTCGGCCGCTTCGAGGCCCGGCTGCCGGTGACCCGGCCGCAGCTGGCGGCCTGCCTCGCCGCGGCGGTGGCCGGATCGCGGCTCGGCGGGGACACCGGTGACGTACGGCTGGCGAAGCTGTACGCCTTCGTCAGCCATGTGGAGGGGGTGGCGCCGGGGTCGTACGCGTACGACCCCGAGCGGCGCAGCCTGCGGCGGGTGAAGGAGGGGCGGCCGGGGGAGTTCCTCCAGCGCAACTACTTCCTCGCCAACTACAACCTGGAGCAGGCCGGGGCCGTCCTGGTGCCGACCGTCCGCACCACCGCCGTGCTGGACGCGGTCGGGGACCGGGGATACCGCCTGGTCAACGCCACCGTCGGGGCCGTCGCCCAGTCCCTGTACACCGCCGCGTCCGCCGTCGACCTGGGCTGCGGGGTGGCCCTCGGCTTCGACAACATCTCCTACATCGAGGAGCTGGGACTCGACGGGACGGGTGAGGCGCCGCTGCTCATCATGATGATCGGCAACGAACGGCCCGCACCGGCCGACTTCCGCTACGAGATCGCCTGAGCGGGGGGACCGGACATGAGTTTCGCGATGAACCCCTCGGGAGCCCTGCCCGTCGACCACTCGGGTCTCCGGCCCGCCTTCATGGTCCGGGTCGCCGGGCTGCCGGTCGAGAGCGTGCGGCGGCTGCGCGCCCCGGCAGGGCGCCGCTGGGCCGATGAAGTCCTGGACGAGAAAGCCCAGTTGGCGCTGCTCGCCGAGAAGGCCGGGGACCGGCTGCACGGTCTGATCGGCGGCAGCGACGACGAGCCGCTCCGCCGCGCCCTGCTCAAGCTGCGCCGGGACGTCTTCAACGACCGTCTGCCCGCCGCCGATACGGCCGACGCCCTGCTCTCCCGGGTCCGCGCCCTGGACCCCGCCGCGGCCGCCACCCTCACCGACTGGCTGACCGGCCGCCGCGCCCTCGACGAGCGGCGCGCGGCGGGGGCCGCACTGCTGGCCGCCGAGACCGCCCGCGGCCGCGCGGCGCTGCGCGAGCTCGCCGGCCACGAGCGGCTGCGCCGGGCCCTGCTGCTCGCCTCCCCGGCCCTGGACGCCCAGCTCGACACGTACCGGCGGACGGCCCCGGCGGACGGCGCCCGGCCCGGCAAGAAGGAGCGCAAGATCGAGCGCTCGCTGCTGAGTTACGTGTACCGGACCGCGTGCAAGACGAGCCCCTTCTCCACCTTCACGGGGGTGGCGCTCGGCTCGCTCACCGGCACCGACGGGTTGCGGCTGCGGGTGGACGAGGAGTGGCGGACGCAGGCCCGGCTCAACGTCGTCGCGCTGGGCCGCCTCGCGGACGCCGTGATCGCCGACCCGGCCCGCCGCGCCGATCTGCCGGTCGCCCCCGCCTCCGGGTGGGGCCGCGACGACGACCGGGTGCGGTATGTGCGGCGGTGGGTGACGGCGGGCGACGACGACACGGCCGTCACGTTCGACGCGGTGAAGGACCGGCTGTTCTTCCTGCGCCGCAGCGGCACCCTGGACCGGCTGCTCGCCCTCTTCGAGGAGCGGCGGGGGAGCGTGCCGCGGTACGGGGAGCTGGTGGAGTGGCTGGGCCGCGACCGGGGGGCCGCCCGCGAGGAGTGCGAGCAGTACCTCGGGGCGCTGCTGGACGTGGGCATGGTCCAGGTGCCGTGTCTGCGGACCGAGGTGCACGACACCGACCCGCTGCGCGCGTTCCAGGGGGCCCTGAGGGGCCTGGAGCGCGCCTGGGCCGACCGGCTCGCGGACCGGCTGGAGGGCCCCGCCCGGTGCGTCGAACGGTTCGCGGACGCCTCGCCGGAGGAGCGGCGCGTCCTGCTGGACACCCTGCGGGCCCAGCTCCGGGCGGTGCAGGAGGAGGAGTTGGGGGCGGAGCGGGCGAAGGTGCCGCAGACGCTGCTGTACGAGGACGTGGCGGCGGGCGGCCGGGGGCCGACCGGCAGGGTCGGACCGACGGGGGCTTCGGACGGCGCCAGGGTTTCGGACGCGCCTGGCGCTCCAGGAGGCCCGGACGGCGAGAGGGCTTCGGACCCCGTGGCGCCTCCGGGCGGTGCGGGTGGCGCGGGCGCTCCGGTCGGTGCCGCCGTACGGGTGCGGACCGAGCTGGACCCCGCCGCCTGGGCGGCGCTGGCCGCCGGGCCGCTGGCCGCCGTCGAGCGGGTGCTGCCCGCCTTCGACCTCACCCTGCCGCAGCGGATCACCTTCGAAGGGTTCTTCCTCGCGCGGTACGGGCGCGGGGGCCGGTGCGACGACCTCCTGAAGCTGGTCCACGACTTCCACGAGGACTTCTTCGACCAGTACATGACGTTCACCGCCGCCCGCACCCCGTACGACGCCGACGGCACCTACGTCCCCGAGGTCAACTGGCTGGGCCTGGACCGGCTGCGCGCCCTCGACGCCGCCCGGCGCACCTTCACCGCCCGGATGACCGCCCTGTGGGAGGCGGCCGGGCCGGAGGCGGCCGAAGTGCGGGTGGACGACGGCTTCCTGGCCGAGGTCGCCGGGCAACTGGACGGACTGGCGCCGGACTTCGCGCCGATGAGCCACCACCTCCAGATCGCCGACCGCCCCGGCGACCCGCTCGTGGTCCTCAACCGGTCCTACGGCGGCGTCTCGTTCCCCTTCAGCCGGTTCACCCAGCTCTTCGACGGGCTCGACGAACGGCTCCTGGCCGACGCGGAGACCCTGGTGCCCGAGGGGGCCGTCCTGGCCGAGGTCACCGGCGGCCCGGTCACCAGCAACCTCAACCTGCACGGCAGGCTCGTCCCGTACGAGATCGTCTGCCCGGGTGAACGCGGCACCCTGGCAGCCGAGTTCAGGATCACCCTGGACGACCTCTTCCTGGTCCACGACCCCGGGGGCGGCCGGCTGGTCCTGCGCTCGGCCCGGCTGGGCCGCGAGGTGATCCCCGTCTACCTCGGCTACCTGGTCCCCCTCGCCCTCCCCGAACTGCCCCGCACCCTGCTCCTCCTCTCCCCGACCTCCATGGCCCCGCTCAACGTCTGGGGCGGGGTCCCCGAAGGCGCGCCGGACGCGGGCGGGGTCACTACCCGGCCCCGGGTCCGGCACGGCTCGCTGGTCCTCGGCCGACGCAGCTGGAGCGCCCCCGCCACCGCCCTGCCGCTGCACCGGGCCGGGGTGCCGGAGGACGGCTGGTTCCTGGACTGGCACGCCTTCCGGCGTGAACACGGCCTGCCCGACCGGGTTTTCGCCACCGTCTCCGACACCGGGGCCCGGGGCGCGACCGGGGCCAAGCCGCAGTACCTGGACTTCGACAGCCCGCTCTCCCTGGCGGCCTTCGAGGCCCTGGTCAGGACCCCGGAGGCCCGGGTGGTGTTCCGCGAGGCGCTCCCCGACGAGGACGCCCTGCACACCGTCTCCGGCCACGGCCGCCATGTCGCCGAACTGGCCGTGGAGACGGCCGTACCCGCCCGCAGGAGGACCCCGTGACACCCCCCACCGCACCCGCCACCACGCCCGAGAGCACCACAGGCGCCTGGCAGGCCACCCATGTCTTCTACGCCGCCAACCCCCGCCCCTTCCTCCTGCGCTGCGTCCGCCCGCTGGTCGCGGAGCTGGAGGCGGACGGGCTGCTCGCTGGGTACTTCTTCATCAACTACTGGCTGGAGGGCCCCCACGTACGCCTGCGCCTCAAGCCGTCGTCGCCCGGCGCCGAGGCCGAGGTGGCCCGCCGCACCGAACAGGCCGTGGACGCCTTCCTCGCGGAGCGCCCCGCGCTGTACGAGGTCGACTCCGGGTTCCTCAACGACTTCTACAACGCCCTCTTCGACATCGAGTTCCCCGGCGGCGAGCGCGGCCACTACACCGACGACCGGGGCCGGATGAACCTGCGCCCCAACAACTCCCGCCACCGCGAGCCCTACGAGCCGGAGTTCGGGAAGTACGGCGGCCCGGCCGGGATCGAGCTGGCCGAGTGGCACTTCCGCCACTCCAGCAACCTGGTCATCGACGCGCTCGCCACCAAGAACCTCCATCTGCGCACGGTCCTGCTCGGCACCTCGGCCCAGCTGATGATGGTGATCGCCTCGACGTTCCTCCCGGAGCGCGACGAACTGACCCGGTACCTGGACAGCTACTACGCGTTCTGGCACCGCGCCTTCCCCGGCACCGGCTTCATCGGCACCGACGAGTACGACCGCAACTACGCCCGCACGGCAGACGGGCTGCGGGACCGGTTCGCCCGCGTCCGGGCCGCCACCGCCCCGCCCGGGAGCCCCCGTTCGCTGCCCGGCTCGCTGGCCGGGTGGGCCGAGCACTGCGCCGAACTCCGGGACCGGGCGCGGAAGCTGGCCGTCGACGGGGACCTGGTCTTCCGGTCCTGGGACGGTGAGCGGGACGAGCGGATCACCGACCCGGAGACCGCGCTCCCGCTGCTGCTCTCCCCGTACATGCACATGACCAACAATCGGCTGCACGTGACGATCCGGGACGAGGCGTATCTCAGCCATGTTCTGGGCCGGGTCCTCAAGGAGTCCGCATGAGCACGTCCGGGGCAACCGGAACGCCCGGGGCTGCCGCCGGGTTCGCCGCCCACCGCCCCGGACTGCGCCCCGGTGTCCTGCTCAGCGGCCCGCTGCTCGACGGAGCCGCCACCGTCCACCTGGTCAAGGACACCGGGAGCGGCAACTCCTTCAAGGTCGGGCCCAAGGAACACTTCCTGATCGCCCGCATGGACGGCGAGCGGAGCCTCGCGGAGATCGGTGAGGAGTACGCGGGGGAGTACGGGCGGCGCCTGGGCGACGCCCACTGGCGGCAGCTCCTGGCCGCCCTGGGGGCGAAGGGGCTCCTGGCCGGAGCACCCGAACGGCCCGCACCGGCCGTACCGCCCGCTCCGCGCACCCTCCTGCGCGGCACCCTCCCCCTGGTCGCCGACGCCGACGCCACCACCGCCCGCCTCCACCGGGTCTTCGGCTTCCTGCTCACGCCCTGGGCGACGGTGCCGCTGCTGGTGCTGTTGGTGGCCATGGAGGCGCTCGTCATCGCCCATTCCGGCGAACTGCTCATCGCTGTACGGGAGTTGTTTACCAACCCCGTCCTGCTGACCGGCATCGCGATCCTGCTCTGGGTGAGCACCGCCCTCCACGAACTGGCCCACGGAGTGGTGGCCCGGCACTACGGCGGCCGGGTCGCGGAGATCGGGCTGCGCTGGCGGCTCCCGGCCGTCATCATGTACTGCACGGTCGACAACTACCCGTATCTGGGCGGTCGTCGGCCCCGCATCGCCACCGCCGCGGCGGGCGCCGTGATGAACCTCCTCTTCCTGCTCCCGTTCTGCGCGCTCTGGCTCCTCGCCCCGCTCGACGACGCCACGCACGAGGCGATTTCCGCGCTGCTGCTCCTCGGCAGCGTCCAGGCGTTCGCGATGCTCGTACCGCTGCCGCCGCTCGACGGCTACAGGATCGCGAGCGAGCTGGCCGGGGCCACCGGCCTCGCCGCCTCCACCGGCGCCTACCTGCGGCTCGCCCTGCGCCGCTCCCCGGAAGCAGCCACGTACCCCCGTCGGGCCCGAATCGCCTATCGCGGCTACGCGTTGGGCACGGTGCTGGTTCTCGTCGCTGCGGTCGCGGCGGTCGCCGCGGGCGTCCATCATCTGCTGACGGCCTGATCGCTTCCCAGGCCGCGCTGTTCCGTCCAAGGAGAGAGTTCCATGACGTCCACCGCCCCCCGGACCCCGCACGACCCCCCGGCGGAACCCGCAGGGTCCGCCGCCGTCGCGCTGAGCGGCGTCCACAAGACGTACGGCACCACCCGGGCCGTCGACGGGGTCTCCCTGACCGTCGAACGCGGCGAGTTCTTCGGGCTGCTCGGCCCCAACGGGGCGGGCAAGACCACCCTCGTCGAGATCATGGAGGGCCAGCGGCGCGCCGACTCCGGGACGGTCACGGTCCTGGGCGAGAGCCCCTGGCCCCGCAACACCGCCCTGCTGCCCCGGCTCGGCGTGCAGACCCAGACCTCGTCGTTCTTCGTCCGGCTGACCGCCCGCGAGCACCTGGCCACCATGGCCGCCCTCTACCGGTGCGACGCGGCCGCCGCCGAACGGGCCCTCGCCTCCGTCGGCCTCACCGAGCAGGGGAACACCCGGGTCGACGACCTCTCCGGCGGACAGCGGCAGCGGCTCGCCATCGCCTCCGCCCTCGTCCACGACCCCGAGCTGATCTTCCTGGACGAGCCGACCGCCGCCCTCGACCCGCAGGCCCGCCGCTCGCTCTGGCAGGTGCTCCGGGACCTCAAGGGCGCGGGCCGCACCATCGTCTACACCACCCACCACCTGGACGAGGCCGAGGCGCTCTGCGACCGGGTCGCGATCATGGTCGCGGGCAAGGTGGCCGCGCTCGACAGCCCCGGCCGGCTCATCGCCGCCTCCAGCCCCACCACCCGGCTGCTGGTTCCGGCGGACCGGCTCAGCGTGGAGCGGGCCCGCGCGATCCCGGGCGTGGACCGGGTCACCGAGGAGGGTGGCTCGGTCGTCCTGGAAACCCTCACCTCGGGCCCGGTGCTCGCGGCCGTCGACGGGATCGCGGGGCTCCAGGGCGTACAGACCAGGACGGCGAGCCTGGAGGACGTCTACCTGACGCTGACCGCCGCCGGAACGCCGGAGCAGCCGCCGGAGGCCGGGGCCCGGCCCCCGGCGTAGCCCTCCCGCCCCGCCGGTACCCCCGCGAACCCGCTGACGCCCCCTCGTGAACCACCGATACGGAGACACCCCCATGAGCGCCTACACCGCGCTGAGCCAGGCCGGCTACCGGGCCTACACCCGCGACCGCACCACCCTGTTCTTCACCTTCGCCTTCCCGCTGATCTTCCTCGTCGTGTTCGGGCTGATCTTCCACGGCCAGACCGTCGAGCAGAGCGGCAAGCCCTACATCAACTACATTGCGCCCGGCGTCCTGTCCTGGGGCGTCGGCAACGCCGCCGTCTTCGGCGTCGGGTTCGTCCTCATGCAGTGGCGGCGCGACGACATCCTCCGGCTGATCCGGATGACGCCCACCCCCGTCTCCGCCGTGCTCGCCTCGCGCTATGTCCTGGGGCTCGGCATCGGGGCCGTCCAGACGGCGCTGTTCGTGGCCGTGGCGATGCTCCCCTCCTTCGGGCTCCAGGTGGACGGCCGCTGGCCGCTCGTCATTCCGGTGCTGGTTCTCGGCATCACCGCGTTCCTCGCGCTCGGCGTCATCGTCGGCAGCTACGCCAAGACGCCCGAGGCGGTCGCCGCCGTCGCCAACTGCCTGATGATCCCCATGGCGTTCCTCTCCGGCTCGTTCTTCCCGCTCGACGCCATGCCCGGCTGGATGCAGGACCTCTCCCGCGTCCTGCCGCTGCGCTACCTCAACGACGGGGTCTCCGGCGCGCTGACCGGCGGCGGCCCCCTGTCGGACATCGGCGTCGCCTGCGCGGTGCTCGCCGGATTCGCCCTCGTCCTCGGCGCGCTGGCGCTGAAGACCTTCCGCTGGAGCGACAAGTCATGACGGAGGCGACCGCCGCGACCCCGCTGGACCTGGCACGCGTCCGGCTCCAGTCGGCCCTGACCGCCCGCCACGCCCGGGCCCGTGGCGGCGGTCCGCCCGCGCCGTACGTCGTGCCGCTCGGGGCGGCCGACACCCTCGGCTTCGGCCACCGGGACCCGTACGCCGACACCCGCCCGGCCGCCAACGTCCAGCTCACCTCCCGGGCCGTGCTGATCGGCCCCTGGGGCGGCGGGCCCCGGGACGCCGCGTGCGGGCAGTGCCTGGCGATGCGGTGGCAGCGGCTGCGGAGCCGGTCGGAGCGGGAGGCACTGGAGCTGGGGTACGAGCCGCGGGGCGCCGTACGCTGGCCGGTGCTGACCGCGTACGCGGTGGACGCGGTCTGGGCCGCGTACAGCGCGGTGCTGACCGGCCACCGGGGCCACCCGGACACGGAGCCGGTCACCCGGGACGCGGCCACCCGGGTCACCGACCCCGACGCCACCCCCGCCGACCGGGCGCTGCCCCAGGTCACCCGGGTCGACCTGGTCACCCTCGCCACGGCCACCTTCCCGCTGCTCCCCGAACCGCTCTGCCCCGCCTGCGTCCCCGAGGTCCCCGACACGGCGGAGGCGGCCCGGATGACGCTCGCCCCCACCCCCAAACCGACCCCCGGCACCTACCGCGTCCGCACCCTGGACTCCTACGCCCTGCCGACCGCCGCGCTCGCCAACCCCGTGTGCGGGGCGCTCGGTCCGGACGTCTGGATCAACCCCGCTTCCACCACCACCGCACCCGCCGCCGGGAGCCACTTCGTCCGGGGCTACGCCGGCCTCAACGACGTCACGTGGAGCGGCCAGGCCAACCGGTACGCCACCAGCCGCACCCTCGCCCACCTGGAGGGCCTGGAGCGGTACGCGGGCACCCACCGCAGGCGCGGCACCTCCCCGGTCACCGACAGCTACACCGCCCTCGCCGCCCGGTCCGGCACCCGGGTCCTGAACCCCGCCGACTGCGGCTTCTACGCCCCCGAGACCTACGCCTCCGACCACCTGGTCAGCCCCTTCGACCCCGACCGGGCCATCCCCTGGGTCTGGGGCCACTCCCTGCGCGACGACGCGCCGATCCTCGTCCCGGCCCGGCTCGCCCACTACAGCGCCGGGGTCGCCGCCGACAACTTCGTCTTCGAGTGCTCCAACGGCTGTGCCACCGGCGGGAGTCCGGAGGAGGCCATCCTCTTCGGCCTCCTCGAACTGGTCGAGCGGGACGCCTTCCTCCTCGCCTGGTACGGCCGCGCCCGCCTCACCGCCATCGACCTCACCACCGCCACCACCCCCGCCGTCCGCTCGATGCTCGACCGGGCCGCCCTGCACGGCTACGACGTGCACGCCTTCGACACCCGGATGGACCTGGCCGTCCCCGTCGTCACCGCCCTCGCGGTCCGGCGGGACGGCGGCGACGGCGCGCTCTCCTTCAGCGCGGCGGCGGGCTTCGACCCGGCAGAGACGGTGGAGGCGGCCCTCTCCGAAGTCCTCACCTACATCCCGCACCTGCCGTACCAGGTGGCCGAGCGCCGCGCCGAACTGGAGGAGATGGAGCGGGACTTCACCAAGGTGCTGCACCTCAAGGACCACGCCCAGCTCTACGGGCTGCCGTCGATGGCCCGGCACGCGGCGGAGTACCTGGAACCCGCCGCCGTACTCCCGCTGGAGGAGACGTTCGCCGACTGGGAGCCGCTGCGCCCGCGCACCGACGACCTGCTGGACGATCTGCGGTTCCTGCGCGACCGGTTGACGGCGGCCGGGTACGACGTCATCGCCGTCGACCAGACCACCCCCGAACAGCGCCGGATGGGCCTGCACACCGTCTCCACCACCGTCCCGGGCCTGCTGCCCCTGGACTTCGGATGGAGCCGGCAGCGTGCGCTGCTCATGCCCCGGCTGCGGACCGCGCCGAGGGCGGCCGGGCGGCGGCCGGACGATCTGCCGGAGGCGGAGATCAAGGCCGCCCCGCACCCGTTCCCGTGACCCCTCCCGTGCCGCACCACGGACGGCAGCCCTCTCCGGCCGACGGAGGGGGCTGCCGTACGCGCGCCGGGAAGAGGCTGTCAGGCGCTGCAGGAGGTGGTGCTGGTGGTGCTGGAGCAGGTGGACGTCGAGGAGCAGGACGTCGAACCGGCCAGCACGACCTCGGACGCGTCGGAGTAGTCCGAGATTTCGAAGGTCTCCGACTCCAGCTCCAGGATCTCGTCGGCGAGGGTGGTCAGCTCGGTCTTGGGGGCCATGGTGTTCTCCCTGGTGTCGTGGGGGACCTGCCGGAGGCTTTCCGGCCCGCTGTCCCCGCTCCTGCGTCCATTGGAGGGGGGCCCGCTGTCACATCGGCCGCGCTTTCGCTGTCACTTCGCCGACACCCGGTGACAGCGGGACGGCAGGGTTCCTGACGGCCCGACGGATCAAGCTCGTTGAGCAGAGAAGAGGTGCGAAGTGGTCACAGCGGCGAGAACGGCGAGAGGCCCGGATGACGCGGACGGTATGAACGGCGCGGACGGAGCTGAGGGCGTGGACGCCGCGAACTGCGCGGGTGCCCCGGACGAGAACCGGCACGCGGGCGGTGACGGTGACGGTCGGACGGGCGGTGACGGTGACGGTCGGACGGGCGGTGACGGTGACGGTCGGACGGGCGCCGCCGGGCACACGGGCGCCGCCGGGCACACGGGAGCGATCGGTGCGGGCGCGGAAGGCACCCCCGCACCCCCGCCCCGCCCCCTGCTCCGCGCCGCCCTGGCGCTCTACCTCGACCTGCACGCCCACCCCGAACTCTCCGGCCACGAACACCGCACCGCCGGCCTCCTCGCCGCCCGGCTGGCCGAGCACGGACTCACGGTCACCCGGGCCGTCGGCGGCGGCCACGGGCTCGTTGGAGTCCTGCGCAACGGCCCCGGCCCCACCGTGCTCCTGCGCACCGAACTCGACGCGCTCCCCGTCACCGAGGCCACCGGCCTGCCCTACGCGAGCACCACCCCCGGAGTCATGCACGCCTGCGGCCACGACCTGCACATCGCGGCCCTCACCGGGGCGGTGGCCCTCCTCGCCGCCGACCGGGGGAGCTGGCGCGGCACCCTGCTCGTGGTGGGCCAGCCCGCCGAGGAGACGCTGAGCGGAGCCCGGTCGATGCTGGCGGACGGGCGGCTGTACGAATGGTTCGGCACCCCGGACGCGGCCCTCGCCCAGCACACCGCCCCGCTCCCCGCCGGGACCCTCGCCCACGCTCCGGCCGGGGCACCCCTGATGGCGGGCAGCGTCGCGGCCGACATCACCCTGTACGGCCGGGGCGGCCACGCGGCGACCCCGCACCTCACCGTCGACCCGGTCCTGATGGCCGCCGCCACCGTGCTCGGGCTCCAGCCGGTGGTGGCCCGCACGACCGCCCCCGCCGAACACGCCGTGCTCACCGTGGGCTCGGTGCGGGCCGGTGAGCGCGGAAACGTCACGCCGGACACCGCGGAACTCTCGCTCACCGCAAGGGCGTTCACCGACTCGGCCCTCGACCGCCTGCTGGCCGCCGCGACCCGGGTCGTACGGGCCCAGGCCGCCGCCTCGGGCGCCCCGCGCGAACCGGACCTCACGGTGACCGCCCGTTCGCCCGCCCTCCACCCCGACCCGGCGCTCACGGTGGCGGTCCGCCGCGCCCACGAGAGGGCGTTCGGCGCGGACCGGGTCCTGGACACCGCCCCCGCGACGGCCACCGAGGACTTCCCGCACTTCGCGGCGGGCGGGGTGCCGACGGCGTACTGGCTGCTCGGCACCACCGGCGTACGGGAGTGGCGCGCGGCCCGCTCCGGCGGCGCCCCCGTGGCCCCGAACCACGCCCCCGGCTTCGCCCCCGACGTACGGACGGCGCTCCCGGCGGGCATCACGGCGCTGGCGGCGGCGGCCCGGCAGGTGCTGGCCCCGGGGCCGGGCGACGGGGCCGCCGGGCCCCCGCACCGCGCCGGAGAGGCGGGGCCATGACGCCCGCCGCGCCGGGCGGGGTCGCCGACATCGTCCTCGTACGCCGTGACCGGGCCGCCCCCACCGGCTGGACCACCGTCGTACGGCTCCTCGGGCTGCTCCCCGGCCACTGGTCCTGCCACCCGGAGGCCGACCAGGACCGGGTGGTGGTGCGGGTCGAGCTGGCGGGGGCGACGGACGGCCCGGCGGTGCGGCGGGCGGTGTCCCGTGCCCTGGCGGACACGGCGCTGCGGGGGTGGACGGAGGAGTTCTGACGGCGCCGTCCCGGGGGCCGCCGGACCTCCCCCTGTACGGGACCCCTGTACAGGACCCCTGTACAGGGGTCCTGTACCCGGCTCGTCAGATCCAGCCCCGCTCGCGGGCGAGCAGCGCGGCCTGGGCGCGGCTGGCGGCGCCCAGGGTCTGCATCAGCTCGGCGACATGGCGCCGGTAGGTCCGTACGGACACACCCAGCTCCCGGGCCCCGGCCTCGTCCTTGCCGACCGTGCACATCGCCACCAGGACCCGCCGCTCCATGGGGGAGAGCCCGCCGGGGGCCGCTCCGCTCCCGCCGTCGGCCGCGGGCAGCTCGTGGGCCTGGTCCCAGATCCGTTCGAAGAGAGCGATGATGTTGGAGACGAGCCCGCTGCGGTGGGCGAGCAGCGCGCCCCGGGAGGTGTCCTGGGGGTCCAGCGGGACGAGGGCGGCCCTGCGGTCGTAGACGAGGAGCCGTTCGGAGGTGTCGGCGGTGACCCGGATCGACGCCCCGTGCTCGGACAGCTCCCGCAGATAGGCGGCGGTGGGCGGGTCCTGGAGGGCAGCGGCGGAGACGACGTTGCGGAGCTTGACGCCCCGTCTCAGACAGCGCAGGTCCAGCGGCCGGGACCGGGCGATGTTCTCCGGGGAGAGCCGGGTGTACGGCTCCACGGCGAGGATCTCGTCCCGGGCGAAGAAGGCGAGGTCGTCGATCCGGTTGCGGATCTGGGCCAGCCCCTCCAGCTGCTCGATGCCCTGCGGGGGCGGCGTCCGGGCGCCCTGCTCCGCGCGTAGACCATCAATGACGTGCCGCGACCGGGTGACGCGCTGGAGCTCCTGGTGGAGTGCGTGGAGCCGCAGGTCGATCAGACGGGAGAGCGCGGTCTCGGGGTCCTCGGGGGCGATCCGGCGGCCGTCGTCCTCCACGCGCAGCAGCCCCAGCTCCCGCAGCCGGTCGATCCGGGCGCGGGCCTGGCCGGGATCGGTGTGCAGGAGGAGGTGGAGCTCGTCGGCGGCGGTGGAGGGGTTGCGCAGGAAGTGGCGGTAGACCTCCTCCTCGGCGTCGGAGACTCCGAAGACCGCCATCTCGTTCTCGCCCACGTACGCCCCCGATACCTGGTGTCCGCTTGAGTCCGCGCACCTCGGGGGATCGCCCCGCGGTGCCGGTCGCCGCCCGCTGTGGCGGCCGGTGGAACTGTTCGTGCGATCCCTCGGAAACCGTCGTGCCCCTGGTCGGCCACAGACTAGACGCTGGGATCACTCCTGTGAGGACCCCGGACGGAACCGGGTGCCGTACGGAGACGAGCGGCGGGCGACCGGCGACGAGCGGTCCCGGTGGAACGACGGGCGGAAGGAACAGGGGCCCGCCGGTGCCCGGGAACGGCCGCGGGGCCGCGCCCGGCCGCCCCGCGCACGGGTCCCGGCACCCGACACCGGGGAGACTCCCCGCACCGGCGCCCCGGTATGCGTGCGAACCGGCCACGCTCCGGCTCGCGGGAGCGGCTGTCACCCCCGGGTCGTAGTCTGGAATCCCCGGCTCGTCCCACGTGTCGGGCTCTTCGCGTTGCCCCGGCCGCCGCGGCGGCACCTGAACACCCCATGACCCGGACGGATGCCCCTATGAGCCTGCACGGTCTGCTGGATGTCGTCGTTACCGACCCGGCGATCGCCGAGGCGGTGAAAGCCGCCACCGACGGCCACCGCATGCACGTCGACCTGGTGGGCCCACCCGGTGCCCGGCCGTTCGCCGTGGCCGCGCTGGCCCGGCAGACCGGCAGGACCGTGCTGGCCGTCACCGCGACCGGCCGGGAGGCCGAGGATCTGGCCGCCGCCCTGCGTACGCTGCTGCCGCCGGACACGGTGGCGGAGTTCCCGTCCTGGGAGACCCTGCCGCACGAGCGCCTCTCCCCGCGCTCGGACACCGTGGGCCGCCGCATCGCCGTGCTGCGGCGCCTGGCCCACCCGCGCGAGGACGACCCGGAGACGGGCCCGGTATCGGTGGTCGTCGCGCCGATCCGTTCCGTGCTCCAGCCGCAGGTCAAGGGGCTCGGCGAGCTCCAGCCCGTGGCGCTGGCCGGTGGGCAGAGCGCGGACCTGGGGGAGGTGGTGGAGGCGCTGTCGGCCGCCGCGTACTCCCGGGTGGAGCTGGTGGAGAAGCGGGGCGAGTTCGCCGTACGCGGGGGAATCCTGGACGTCTTCCCGCCGACCGAGGAGCACCCCCTTCGGGTGGAGTTCTGGGGCGACGACGTCGAGGAGATCCGGTACTTCAAGATCGCCGACCAGCGGTCCCTGGAGGTGGCCGCGCACGGGCTGTGGGCGCCGCCCTGCCGTGAGCTGCTGCTGACCGAGAAGGTACGGGAGCGGGCCGCCGCCCTCGCCGAGGCGCACCCGGAGCTGGGCGAGCTGCTCGGCAAGATCGCGGAGGGCATCGCGGTCGAGGGCATGGAGTCGCTGGCCCCGGTCCTGGTGGACGACATGGAGCTGCTGCTCGACGTCCTGCCGAAGGACGCGATGGCGCTGGTCTGCGATCCGGAGCGGGTCCGGACCCGGGCGGCCGACCTGGTCGCCACGAGTCAGGAGTTCCTCCAGGCGTCGTGGGCGGCGACGGCGGGCGGCGGGGAGGCCCCGATCGACGTGGGCGCGGCCTCGCTGTGGAGCATCGCGGACGTCCGGGACCGGGCCCGCGAGCTGGGGATGATGTGGTGGTCGACCTCTCCCTTCGCGGCCGACGACGCCGACCACGACGAGGACACCCTCAAGCTGTCGATGCACGCCCCGGAGGCGTACCGGGGCGACACCGCCCGTGCGCTCGCCGACACCAAGGGGTGGCTGGCCGACGGGTGGCGCACGGTGTACGTGACGGAGGGCCAGGGGCTCGCCTCCCGTACGGTCGAAGTGCTCAGCGGCGAGGGCATCCCGGCGCGTCTGGCGCCGGACCTCACCGAGATCCCCCCGTCCCTGGTCCATGTCTCCTGCGGCGCCATCGACCAGGGCTTCGTCGACCCGGCGCTGAAGCTCGCGGTGCTCACCGAGACCGACCTCACCGGCCAGCGCACCGCCACCAAGGACCTCGGCCGGATGCCGGCCCGCCGCCGCAAGACGATCGACCCGCTGACGCTGGAGCTCGGGGACTACATCGTCCACGAGCAGCACGGTGTCGGCCGGTACGTGGAGATGGTGCAGCGCACGGTCCAGGGCGCGACCCGCGAGTACCTGCTGGTCGAGTACGCCCCCGCCAAGCGCGGCCAGCCCGGCGACCGGCTCTACATCCCGACCGACCAGCTGGAGCAGGTCACCAAGTACGTGGGCGGCGAGGCCCCGACCCTGCACCGGCTCGGCGGCGCCGACTGGACGAAGACGAAGCAGCGGGCGAAGAAGGCGGTCAAGGAGATCGCCGCGGACCTGATCAAGCTGTACTCGGCCCGGATGGCGGCCCCCGGCCACGCCTTCGGCGCGGACACGCCCTGGCAGCGGGAGCTGGAGGACGCGTTCCCGTACGCGGAGACGCCGGACCAGCTCTCCACGATCGCCGAGGTCAAGGAGGACATGGAGAAGACGGTCCCGATGGACCGGCTGATCTGCGGTGACGTGGGGTACGGGAAGACGGAGATCGCGGTCCGGGCGGCGTTCAAGGCGGTGCAGGACGGCAAGCAGGTGGCGGTGCTCGTCCCCACCACACTCCTGGTCCAGCAGCACTACGGCACGTTCACCGAGCGCTACTCCCAATTCCCGGTCAACGTCCGCGCCCTGAGCCGCTTCCAGTCGGAAACGGAGTCCAAGGCGACGCTCGAAGGGCTGAAGGACGGCTCGGTCGACCTGGTCATCGGCACCCACCGCCTCTTCTCCTCCGAGACGAAGTTCAAGGACCTCGGCCTGGTCATCGTGGACGAGGAGCAGCGGTTCGGTGTCGAGCACAAGGAGCAGCTGAAGAAGCTCCGCGCCAACGTGGACGTCCTCACCATGTCCGCGACGCCCATTCCCCGTACGCTCGAAATGGCGGTCACCGGCATCCGCGAGATGTCCACGATCACCACCCCGCCGGAGGAGCGCCACCCGGTGCTCACCTTCGTCGGTCCGTACGAGGAGAAGCAGATCGGCGCGGCGATCCGGCGTGAACTCCTGCGGGAGGGCCAGGTCTTCTACATCCACAACCGGGTCGAGTCCATCGACCGGGCCGCCGCCCGCCTCCGCGAGATCGTCCCCGAGGCGCGGATCGCGACAGCGCACGGGCAGATGTCCGAACAGGCTCTGGAACAGGTGGTGGTGGACTTCTGGGAGAAGAAGTTCGACGTCCTGGTCTCCACGACGATCGTCGAGTCCGGTATCGACATCTCCAACGCCAACACGCTGATCGTGGAGCGCGGCGACAACTTCGGCCTCTCCCAGCTGCACCAGCTGCGCGGCCGGGTGGGCCGAGGCCGCGACCGGGGCTACGCCTACTTCCTGTACCCGCCCGAGAAGCCCCTGACGGAGACGGCTCACGAGCGCCTGGCGACGATCGCCCAGCACACGGAGATGGGCGCGGGCATGTACGTGGCGATGAAGGATCTGGAGATCCGCGGCGCGGGCAATCTGCTCGGCGGCGAGCAGTCGGGCCACATCGCGGGCGTCGGCTTCGACCTGTACGTACGCATGGTGGGCGAGGCGGTCGCCGACTACCGGGCCCAGATGGAGGGCGGCGCCGAGGAGGAGCCCCCGCTCGAGGTCAAGATCGAGCTCCCGGTCGACGCGCACGTCCCGCACGACTACGCCCCCGGCGAGCGCCTGCGCCTCCAGGCGTACCGCGCGATCGCCTCGGCCACCTCGGAGGACGACATCCGCGCGGTCCGCGAGGAGCTCACCGACCGCTACGGCCCCCTGCCCGAACCGGTCGAGAACCTCCTCCTGGTGGCCGGCCTGCGCATGCTGGCCCGCGCCTGCGGAGTCGGCGAGATCGTCCTCCAGGGCTCCAACATCCGCTTCGCCCCGGTGGAGCTGCGCGAGTCCCAGGAACTGCGCCTCAAGCGCCTCCACCCCAAGACGGTCATCAAGCCCGCCGCCCACCAGATCCTGGTCCCGCGCCCGACGACGGGCCGCATCGGCGGGAAGCCGGTGGTGGGCCGGGAACTGCTGTCGTGGACGGGGGAGTTCCTGACGACGATCCTGGGGTAGCGGTCCGCTCCCCTTCCCGAGCCACCGTGCCCCGCTACCGCCTCCTCCGCCTCCCCGGCGACCTGCCGGTCCTGCGCACCCTGCGCGTGGTGTTCAGCGACCACGACCGGCCCATCGAGGCCACGGTGATGGTCAAGGCGGGGCACCTGTACGAGGTGCAGTACGAGTTCACCCCGGGGTGACCGGCACCTTACCGATGCATCCGGCCGGAGGTGTCGGTACAGGCCAGCAGGGTGTTCAAAGTGAAGGCGAAGCGGCGAACGGGCCAACGGGCCCGAACCTCCCTGATCTTGGGTCCATTCAGCCCGTTCGCCGGTGGGCTACTGGAGGGCGGGGCCCGGCCGCCGTCACCCCTCGGCGGCGGTCTCCCGGATCAGCGGTTCGAACTCCCGCCGTACATAGACGTCGAACGGGGCCGTCAGGGCGCCGTCGATCACCCGCCGCACCCGGTGCCGCGCCGCGAGTTCCTTGATCGTGGCGCGGGAGTCCGGCCCCACACCCCCGCCGATGATCAGCACCCCGAACTCCTCGGTCTCCAGCAGCTTCCGGGTCTCCTCGTCGGTGCTCACCCCCTCCGCGTCGAAACCGTCCTCGTGCAGCGTGGCCAGCACAGCTGCCACCCTGGCGGGCGTCCTTCCCAGCACCAGCGTCCTCATGGCCGTTCCTTCCGGGGTACGTCTCAGCACGTCGACAAGGGCACCCCGACCCTAGAAGCTCAACCCGACTTGAGGTCAACCATAGGATTCGGGTGTCCGGTTCCCTCCCCCCCTCGTCAGGACGGCCCCTCGTGCTCCCTCCCCGTACGCCCCGGGCCCGGGCCGTGGCGCTGTCCGCCCTCGGTGCCCTTGCCGTGCTCGCCCTGGCCGGGTGCGGCCCCGACGGGCGTGCGGGCGGAAGCGATGGCGGGGAGTCCGTCGACGGGTTCGGGGTCAGTCCGCTGGGGAATCCCGACGGTACGGGGCCGGGGCTCGCGCCCATCGTGTCGGACGGGGAGCGGGCCGCCGCGCGGGCGGTCATCGAGAAGGTCGCCACCAAGGGGCGTGGCCCGAAGACCGGGTACGAGCGGAGCAGGTTCGGCCCGGCGTGGAAGGACGAGATCGACGGGGTCCCGTTCGCCCGGAACGGCTGTGACACCCGCAACGACCTCCTCGCCCGCGACGGCCAGGACATCAAGCACCGCTCGGGCTCCCACTGCGTCGTCGTCGCGATGAAGCTCAAGGACCCCTATACAGGCGAGTCCATCGACTGGCGCAAGCGGCAGGCGGACCGGGTGCAGATCGATCATGTGGTGCCGCTCTCGTACAACTGGCAGCTGGGCGCCGCCCATTGGAGCGCGGCCGAGCGCCAGCGGATCGCCAACGACCCGCTCAACCTCCTGCCGGTGGACGGCCCGGCCAACAACGCCAAGGGCGACTCCGGTCCGGCCTCCTGGCTGCCGCCGTACAAGCCGGTCCGCTGCTCGTACGCGGTGCGGTTCGCCCAGGTTGCGCTGAAGTACGGGCTCCCCGTCACCGCGCCGGACAAGCGGGTCATGCTTGCCCAGTGCGGGGGGTGAGTGCGCCTATCCGCCGGACGCGCCCTAGACCTTGCCGCCGCAGATCACGTCGTACGGGCGGCCCATCGCCATCATCAGCTGCATCGGTTCGGTGGTCCCCGGCGGGCACTCCTCCTTCTCCTTGACCAGGTCGAGCACCTTGAAGGCGTCGGACCCGGCCTCGGCGCAGGCGATCTCCTTGGCGGTCGGGGTGATGCAGTCGCCCTTCACCAGCTGGCCGCCCCCGGCGCCCGCGTCCCCGGGGTGGTCGCCGGACAGGTTCCGGCCGCAGACGGTGTTGGTGGGGATGCCGCTGCTCTTCTTGTTGTCGCCGGAGCCGAAGACCCGGGAGACCTGGATGATCAGGTCCGTTCCGGCCGGGCACTGGATGGCGTTGGGCAGGATGCTCGCGCTCTTGATCTCCAGCGCCTTGAAGGTCGCCCCGGCGTCGTCGCAGTCGAACGCGCGGTAGCCGTCCGGCTTGTTCTCCGGGTCCGGTCCGCCGCAGTCACCCACCTCCCAGCTGCCGCCCTTGCCGTCCGAGGCGGAGGAGGGGGACGAGGACGCCGTGGACGACGAGTCCTTGTCGCCGAACACCTTCGACGCGCCGTAGGCCAGGCCGAGGATCACCGCCAGCACCACGAGGCTCTGCAGACACCCGGCCCCTCTCCTGGGGCGGGACGGCGTGCTGCCTGGCTGGGTCATGGTGCTGCTCCTCGTCGAGTGGCGTACGGGCACGAAGTCACGGCTGGGGACGCGGCATGGACACTTCACGGTTCCGGCTTCCGGCAGGCGGCTGCGGGACGCCCGCCCGGAGGGTCCCCGTATGGGGAAAATGGCTGGTCACAGCGGTACGGTGCGGTTAGGGTCCGCCGCATGGATCTGCACATCACCACGCTCGCCGAACGCCCCGAGCTCGCCGATGCCCTGGGCCGGATGCCGGACACCTGGCCGGAGTTCGTCCTGGAGGACATCGTCGGCTGGGCGAACTTCGGGCGGATCGCCGTCGAGTTCCCGCAGTACGTGCTCGTCGCCACCGACCCGGACGGCACCGTGGTCGCCCGCGCCTACAGCGTCCCCTTCGAGCTGAACGCCCCCGGGCGCGAGGAGTTGCCTGTCGGCGGCTGGGACCGGGTGCTGCTGTGGGCCTTCTCCGACCTGCGGCGCGGGCGGACCCCCGACACCGTCAGCGCGATCGAGATCACGGTCGCCACCGGCCACCACGGCAAGGGGTTCTCGGGCCGGATGCTGGCCGCGCTGCGGGAGAACGCCCGACGGCTCGGCTTCGGCGAGGTCGTCGCCCCGGTGCGGCCGAGCGGCAAGCACCTGCGGGCCGCGCTGCCGATGGAGGAGTACGCCCGGCTCACCCGCGCCGAGGACGGGCTGCCGGAGGACCCGTGGCTGCGGGTCCACGTCCGGGCGGGCGGGGTCGTGGACTCCGTGGCCCCGGTGTCGATGACGGTGAGCGGGACGCTCGCGCAGTGGCGGGAGTGGACCGGGCTGCCGTTCGACACGGAGGGGCCGGTGGAGGTGCCGGGCGCGCTGGTGCCGGTGCACTGCTCGCCCGCGCACGGGTACGCGGTCTACGCGGAGCCCAACGTGTGGGTGCGGCACCGGGTGTGAGGGGGAGGGGTGCGCGGGGGGAGGGCGCGCGGTGATGCGTGATTCCGGTGCGCCCTGGGGGCGTGATTCCGGTGCGGTCGGCGGCCCGGGGCGCCTGTTCCGGCGGCCCCCGCTTCCGGCCCCCGCCCTGCCTCCGGCCCGTACGCCGCGCCGGAGGCGTCGATCGCGCACCACAGCGAGATCTACCGGAACCTGAGCTTCCCGGGGCGGAGCGGCCGTGTGCTGCCCGCCGCCGAGGTGGACTTCACTGCCCCAGGTCGATGATGTCCTTCGCGGCGGGCTTCTTCGCCACGACCGGCTTGCCGAAGTCGGACAGGTTCATCGTCATCGGCTCCTTCCCGCCCTCGGACGTGATCCGCAGGATGTACGGCTCGCCCTCGGTGGCCACCAGGATCGTGAACTTCTCCTTCCCGTCCTTCTCCGTCAGCCGTAGGGCGCGCTTGCCGTCGACCTCCGTCTGACCCGCCTTGCGCGCCGCCGTGTCCTTCGCCTCCACGTCCTTCAGCAGCCCCTTGAGGTCACAGAACTCCGTCATGTCCTTGGCGTCCGGGTCGGACGCCTTCATCGCCATCCAACGGCCCGCGAGCATCTCCACCGTCGCGTCGACCTCCGCCGCCGGCTCGCCCTTCCCCTCCGAGCGCAGCAGCGCCTCGTCGTACTTGGTGTAGACGGTGCCGCCGGTCCTGATGATCTCCACGGACCCCTCCGTGCCCTGGGCGAGGGTTCCGGTGCACTCCCCGGACGTGCTGCTGGAGAAGTCGGCCTTGATCCGGCCGTCCTCGGTGACCATGTCGACGGAGAGCCGCAGCGACGCGGCCTTCTTGGTCGCCGTGATGGCCTTGGTGGTGACTTCGGAGCCCGACAGGTCCCCGAACGGGCCGGCGGCCGTGCCGGACCCGCAGGCGGCGAGGGCCACCAGGGCCAGCCCACAGGAGGTGTTGACGGCGATACGGGTGACGAGACGCATGAAGAAGGCTCCGGTGATGTCGCTGAAGACGGTGGCATCGGTGCGGCGGTGATCGGCCGAACGGATGAGGCAATAACAGCAGAGCCTGTGAACCGAGTCAACACGATTCATGCGCGATGGATCGGGCAACGCCCTTTCTGGGTGTCGTCGGAGTGAGTCGCTATGCTCGCGATACGCGGTACACGTACGGACCGAGCAGAGCAGCGCGGCGAAGCGGGGAGAGAAGTCAGTGCCGGATCAGACGACAGAGGTGACCGCGGCGGGCATCGCGCGCCTCGCGGGTGTGGGGCGGGCCGCCGTCAGCAACTGGCGCCGCCGCCATGCCGACTTCCCCCAGCCCGTCGGCGGCACCGAGACCAGCCCCTCCTTCGCGCTCCCCGAGGTGGAGCGGTGGCTGCGCGATCAGGGCAAACTCGCCGAGATCCCGCTCCGTGAACGGGTCTGGCAGCAGGTGGCCGGCCACCCGGAGGGCGCGGTCACCGCCCTGGTCCACACCGGCTGCGCCCTGCTGCTCGTCCGGGACCGGCCCACCGCCTGGCTGGAGCTCACCGCCGTCTCCGACGAGCGGATGGCCGCCGTGCTGCCGCACGCGGTGGAGGACGTGCTCGCCGCCCGGCTCGGCCCGGACGCGGGGACGCCGCCCCGGAGCGGGGCATCTGTCCCACCCGGCCGCGCCACTGCTTCGGTGCTCGCGGGTGCGGGTGCGGGTGCGGGTGCCGGTGTCGATACCAACGCCGGTGCGGGTGCTGATGCCCGTACAGGTTCCGGTGCCGACGCCCGTACAGGGTCTGGTGCCGATACCCGTACAGGCTCCGGCGTCTATACCCGTACAGGCTCAGGCGTCAGCGTCGGCGCCGGGCCGCGTTCGGGCGACGGCGGGAGTGCTGCCGCCTCCTCCGTTCACACCGCCCACGCCGTTCACACCGCCCGTCCCGTACGCACCCCCTCCGCCGACGCCCTCCTCCCCTCCGTCCCGCTCCTCCGGGCCGCCGCCGAGCTGGCCGCCGGGATCGGGGCCGGGCAGACCTTCGAGTTCCTGCTCGGCCGACAGCTCGACGCCAACCCGCGCCAGTACACGCTGACGCCCCCCGGCCTCGCCGAGCTGATGGCCGCCCTCGCGGAGAGCGGCAAGGACACGGACCCGCCGGGCGGCGGCAGGCGGCCCGTCCGCAGGGTCCTGGACCCGGCCGCCGGTACGGGGACCCTCCTGCGCGCGGTCGCCGGGCCCGCCGAGCTCCTCGCGCAGGAGGCCGACCCCTCCCTCGCCGCGCTCACCGCCCTGCGCCTCGCCCTGCACGGTGACGGCCCGTCGGGCCGCACCCCCGCCCGTACCGTCCGTACCGGCGACTCGCTGCGCGCCGACGCCTTCCCCGGGCTCACGGCCGACACCGTGCTCTGCCACCCGCCGTTCAACGAGCGCAACTGGGGCCACGACGAACTGGCCTACGACCCGCGCTGGGAGTACGGCTTCCCCGCCCGCACCGAATCCGAACTGGCCTGGGTCCAGCACGCCCTGGCCCGGCTGCGCACCGGCGGCACCGCCGTCCTGCTGATGCCGCCCGCTGCCGCCTCCCGCCGCTCCGGCCGCCGCATCCGGGCCGACCTCCTGCGCCGGGGCGCCCTGCGCGCGGTGATCGCCCTCCCGGCCGGTGCCGCACCCCCGTACGGCATCCCGCTCCACCTCTGGGTCCTGCGCAAGCCGGGCGGCGAGCTCCGCCCCGTACCCGAACTGCTCCTCGTCGACGCCACGGAGACCACCGACTCCTCCGCACCGGGCACGGCCCCCGCGTCCACGGCCGGCGGACGCGACCGGCTCGACTGGCCCGCCGTGCACACCGCCGTCCTCGACGCCTGGTGCGACCGGGCGGACCACCCCGGCGTCAGCCGCGTCGTGCCCGTCATCGAACTCCTCGACGACGACGTGGACCTGGCCCCGGCCCGCCATCTGCCCCGCCCCGCAGCCGGGGGCGGAGCGGCCGGGCTCGGTGACGTACGGGAGCGGCTGGCCGAGACCCTGCGGCTCACCGCCGACCTCACCCCGCCGCCCGCCGAACTCTCCGCACCGGCCCGCTGGCCGCTCACCACCGTCGGCGAACTCGCCCGCGCCGGAGCGCTGTTGTTGCGTACGAGTACGGTCACGACGGGCACGGGACCCGGCCCCGTCCTCACCGAACAGGACGTCCTCACGGGCGCGGCCCCCACCGGCCCGGCCCCCGCCCCCACCGCCCCTGCCGCCCCCTCCGACGACCCCGTCCTCCTCGAACCCGGTGACGTCGTCGTGCCCGTCCTCGGCGGCGGCTCCGTCGCCCGGGTCGTCGACGGGGCGACCGCCGGTGCCGCGCTCGGCCGCAACCTCCAGCTGCTGCGCCCCGACCCGGCCGCCATCGACCCCTGGTTCCTCGCCGGGTTCCTCCGCGGCACCGCCAACAACCGGCAGGCCAGCAGCTACGCCTCCACCGCCGCCCGGCTGGACGCCCGCCGCCTCCAGCTGCCCCGGCTGCCGCTGGACGAACAGCGGCGGTACGGGGAGCAGTTCCGCGCCCTCGCCGCGTTCGAGGACGCCCTGCGTACGGTGGGACGGCTCGGCGGGCAGCTGGTCCGGGGGATGTACGACGGTCTGACGGACGGTACGGTCACGCCCCGGTGACCTCATGAGCAACGGTTGGGTACAACCGGGACGGTCTGTCGGCAGCGGTGTATACGCTCACTGCATACGTCCGACTCACGTTCGCCTCCCAGGAGCAGCACATGCACGGCTACGGCTACCCGCCGCAGCAGCCGCCGACGTCCCGGCCGTCCTCGGGAACGCTCATCTGGCTGCGTGTGATCTTTGTCGCGCTGACCGTGCTGAGCTGCGGTTTCCTCGGGTGGGCGGCGTTGCTGAGGCTCGCGGTCGTCACCCGTAGGGCCCGCGACTGGTGGCTGCTGGCGGTCGTGTTCGTCCTCACGGTCGGCGTGTTCGCCTACTTCGGGTCCCTTCCCGACGGGGAGGAGGAGCTGACGGACGCCCAGGCGGGGGTCGGTGTCATCTGGCTTCTCGTGCTGGTGGCCGGCGTCATCACGTACTACCTGATCATGGACATCCGGCACTTCTCGACGCCGGGGCAGGGGCCGTACGACAGCCTGCGGCAGACCCCCGTGCCCAACACGAACCCGTACGGGACCTCCGTCGGCCACCACCAGGCCCCCGCCCGGCCGCAGCACACGACCCCGTCCCCGGTGCGGCCCCCCACCCCGAACCCGTACACCGTCCAGGCCCCGCCGCCCACCCCCGCGCCCCAGCGGCTCGACCAGGTCCGGGCCGAACTGGACGAGCTCAGCGACTACCTCCGTAAGGAGAACAAGGAGAACAAGGAGGGCGAAGGCCGGTGAGCGGCCGTGTCATCGCCGGGCGGTACGAGCTGGCCACCGTCCTCGGCCAGGGCGGCATGGGCCAGGTCTGGACGGCGTACGACCAGCGCCTGGACCGCCGCGTCGCCGTGAAGCTGCTGCGCCCGGACCGGGTCGCCGGGCCCACCGGCAGCGCCGCCGCCGACGAGCTGCGCCGCCGGTTCGTCCGCGAATGCCGGGTCACCGCGCAGGTCGACCACCCCGGGCTCGTCACCGTCCACGACGCGGGGAGCGACGGCGATGACCTCTTCCTTGTCATGCAGTACGTGGAGGGCGCCGACCTCGCCGACCACCTCGCCGAGCAGGACCCGTACCCCTGGCCCTGGGCCGTCGCGGTCGCCGGCCAGCTCTGCGCCGTCCTCTGCGCGGTGCACGCCGTGCCGATCGTCCACCGCGACCTGAAGCCCCGGAACGTGATGGTCCGCCCCGACGGCACGGTCACCGTCCTCGACCTCGGCGTCGCCTCCGTCCTCGACACGGACACCACCCGCCTCACCCACACCGGCTCACCGATCGGCTCCCCGGCCTATATGGCGCCCGAGCAGGCGATGGGCGGCGCGGTCGGCCCGTACACCGATCTGTATGCCCTCGGGGTGCTCCTGCACGAACTGCTCAGTGGAGACGTGCCGTTCGCCGGGTCCACCGCGCTCGGCGTGCTGCACCGCCACCTCTACGAGCCCCCGGCCCCCGTCCGCCGCGCCCGCCCCGAGATCCCCGCCGCGCTGGAAGCGCTCGTGCTGCGGCTGCTCGCCAAGGACCCGCAGGACCGGCCCGCCTCCGCGCAGGAGGTGTACGAGGAGCTGGCCCCGCTGCTGCCCAAGCAGGGCACCCCCGCCGGGCCGCTCGACCCGACCCGCCCCTTCCTGCGCCCGCACGCCCCCTGGCCGGACCGGGCCGCCACCCCGGCCACCGCGCCCGTACCGCCCGAGGACCGGCCCGCCGCGACCCCGTGGCCCGCCGTCGCCTCGCTGATCTCCCCGGCGCCGCAGCTCTCCTCCACGCAGCTTCCGGCCTCGCAGCTGCCGCCCCCGCCGCTCACCGCGCCGACCTCCTTCACCCCGCCGCCGCCCGCCCGGCCGGACGTGGCCCGGGCCGTGGACGAGGTCAAGAAGCTGCTCGGCGAGGGCCGCATCACCCAGGCTGTGGACATCCTCGGCTCCATCCTCCCGGCCGCCGCGGCCGAGCACGGCGAGCGCTCCCCGGTCGTCCGCATCCTGCGCAAGCAGTACGCGGCGACGCTGATGGACGACGGGCAGTACCGCCGCGCCCTCCCGGAGCTGCGCCGCCTCGCCGAGGACCGCACCGCCGAGACCGGACCGGCCGACGCCCAGGTCCTCCAGTTCCGTTACGACGCCGCCCAGTGCCTGGAACAGCTCGGGGAGGCAGCGGCGGCGCTGGCGGAGTACCGCGCGGTCCTGCCCTTCTACGAGAACGCCTACGGCCCCGTCACCACCGACCCCGGCCGGGCGCTCGACATCCGCCACCGCATCGGACAGCTCCTGCTCGCGGTCGGGGAACACACGGCGGGCCGCGCCCAGCTCCAGGCCCTGCTGTACGACGCCGAGCGCACCTATGGGCCGCACCACCCGCTCCCCGTCGACCTGCGCCGCCGCCTCAGCCACCAGCAGGACGTCCGGGGCGGCTGAGCACGGGGCCTCCCGCCGCCCGCCCACATCCCCAGCTCCTTCCGCGTCGTTGGTCGAATCAGTTGTCCGAATCAGTGGCACCGATCACATCCACTGCCTACCATCGATCACCGCAAGGCTTGTGCACCGATGCACAAACTCTCCCCGGGAGGCTCCTTTGCACCGCCGTCGTCGCACCGCGCTCGCCGTCTCCGCCGCAACTCTGCTGGCGGCCCCCCTTCTGGCCGCCTGCGGCAACGAGGCCCACCCCGGTGCCGCGGCCGTCGTGGGCGGCGAGCGGATCGAGGTCTCGGCGGTCCAGGCCCGGGCGGCCGACGTCCGTGCCGCCCAGGAGAGTTCGCCCGAGGCGGCCCAGCTGGTCAACAAGTCGGGCCAGCTCAACCGCGCCAAGCTGCACGGGCTGATCTTCGGCCGCATCCTGGACAAGGCCGCCGAGGACGCCGGGGTCACCGTCACTCGCAAGGAGATCCAGGACGCCCGGACCGCGAGCCGCGCCCAGGCGGGCGGCGAGGAGCAGCTGCGGGCGATGATGCTCCAGCAGCGCTGGGTCGCCCCGGACCAGATCGACGCCGACATGCGCCAGGAGGTCCAGCTTCCGAAGCTCGCCGAGGCGCTCGGCGCGGACCTCGGCACCCCGGCCGGCCAGCAGGCCGTCGGCGAGGCGCTGACCAAGGCGTCGAAGGCGCTGGACATCGACGTCAACCCGCGCTTCGGCACCTGGGACGACCAGAAGATGCAGCTCGGCAACTACCAGGCGCCCTGGATCACCCAGGTCACCGAGTTCGCCCCGGAGAACCCGCAGGCGGGCGCCTGACCGAGGGGGCGGCCCCCGGTGACCGGCCGGAGGGGGCGGATCGAGGCGGCGGGCCGAGGGGGCGGATCGAGGTTCCGGGCAGAGGGGTAGGTTCGACGGGGTGAACGCTGAAGCCCCCGCCACCTCCTCCGGCACCCCCGGACGGATCGTCCTGCTCACCGCCAGCCACCGGGTCGCCCCCGGCCTGCTGTCCTGGCCGGCCTGGCAGACGCTCCACGCCGCCGACCGGGTCCTGACCGCCGACCCGGACCACCCGCAACTGCCCTACCTCCGCGAGGCGGGCGTCCACGTCGAGCACGCCGCGCCCTCCGCCGACGAACTGGTCGCCGCCTGCGCGGGCGGCCGGAGCGTCGTCGTCCTGGTGGGCGGCGAGGGCGACAGCCTGCTGACCGACGGACTGGCCCGGCTCGGCGGCTCGGGCCGGGTGGCCATGCCGGACCTGGAGCTGCTCCCCGGCTCGTACGACCTGCCCGGCGCCCGCCTCCTGGACCTGGTCCAGGTCATGGACCGCATCCGCCGCGTGTGCCCCTGGACCTCGCGGCGGACGCACAAGGGCCTCGCCAAGTACGCCATCGAGGAGGCGTACGAACTGGTCGAGGCGATCGAGGACGGCGACCGCGACGAACTCCGCGAGGAGCTCGGGGACGTACTGCTCCAGGTCGTCTTCCACGCGCGCATCGCGGAGGAGGACCCCGAGGAGCCGTTCGACGTGGACGATGTGGCGGGCGGCCTCGTCGAGAAGCTGATCCACCGCCACCCGCACGTCTTCGGCGAGGAGACCGCCGAGACCCCGGAGGACGTCCACGCGCACTGGCTGCGCACCAAGGCGATCGAGAAGCAGCGGACCTCGGTCACCGAGGGCGTCCCGCTCGGTCAGCCGGGCCTGGCCCTCGCGGCGAAGCTCGGCAGCCGCGTCCGTACGGCCGGACTCGACGTCCCCCTCCCGTCCGGCGACACCATCGGTTACGAGCTCCTCGCCCTCGCCGTACGCGCCGAGGCGTCCGGCACCGACCCGGAGGCCGCCCTCCGCGCGGCGGCCCGCGCCTACCGCGACGCGATCGTGGCGACGGAGACCGGGGGAAGCGGGGAGAGCGCGGAGCCGGGCGCGCGGTAGGCGCGCCGGAGCCGGTACGTGCGCGGGCGCCCGGCTCCGTACCGCGCACGCCCCTCTTCTCCGTACTACGCGGGACCGCGCACCCCCCTCCACGCCCCGTCCGACGGCCTGAAGGGGTGCCCGATAACGTCAGGGGGTGAACGACAGCCCCGTCCCCGGCACCCCCGCCCCGCCCGCCTGCCCCCACGGCGCCGGAGCCGCCGGGGCGCCCCCCGCCCCCGAACTCTTCACCTGGGAGTTCGCCACCGACCCGTACCCCGCCTACGCCTGGCTCCGCGAGCACAGCCCCGTGCACCGGACCGCGCTGCCCAGCGGGGTCGAGGCGTGGCTCGTGACCCGGTACGGGGACGCCCGGCAGGCGCTCGCCGACGCTCGGCTCTCCAAGAACCCGGCGCACCACGCGGGGTCCGCGGCGGCCAAGGGGAAGACGGGGATTCCGGGGGAGCGCAAGGCGGAGTTGATGACCCATCTCCTCAACATCGACCCGCCGGACCACACCCGGTTGCGCCGGCTCGTCTCCAAGGCGTTCACTCCGCGCCGGGTCGCGGAGTTCGCGCCCCGCGTGCAGGAGCTGACGGACCGCCTCATCGACGGCTTCATCGAGGAGGGGAAGGCGGACCTGATCCACGATTTCGCCTTCCCGCTCCCCATCTACGCGATCTGCGACCTGCTCGGTGTCCCGCGCGAGGACCAGGACGACTTCCGGGACTGGGCGGGCATGATGATCCGCCACGGCGGCGGGCCGCGCGGCGGGGTGGCCCGGTCGGTGAAGAAGATGCGCGGCTATCTCGCCGAACTCATCCACCGCAAGAGGGAGAATCCGGGCGACGACCTGATCTCCGGGCTGATCAAGGCCAGCGATCACGGCGAGCACCTCACGGAGAACGAGGCCGCGGCGATGGCCTTCATCCTGCTGTTCGCCGGGTTCGAGACGACGGTCAACCTGATCGGGAACGGTACGTACGCCCTGCTGCGCCACCCCGAGCAGCGCGCCGGGCTGGAAGCCTCCCTGGCGGCGGGGGAGAGCGCGCTGCTGGCCACCGGGATCGAGGAACTGCTCCGGTTCGACGGGCCGGTGGAGCTCGCGACCTGGCGGTACGCCACCGAGGCGCTGACGCTCGGCGGCCAGGAGATCGCAGCCGGGGACCCGGTGCTGGTGGTGCTGGCGGCGGCCGACCGGGACCCGGAGCGGTTCGCGGACCCGGACGCGCTCGACCTCTCGCGGAGTGACAATCAGCACCTCGGTTACGGTCACGGAATCCACTACTGCCTGGGAGCGCCGCTCGCCCGGCTGGAGGGCCAGGCCGCCGTGGCGACGCTGCTGAGACGCCTTCCCGGCCTGCGACTTGCGGCGGAACCTGCCGATTTGCGCTGGCGCGGCGGGCTCATCATGCGTGGACTGCGCACGCTGCCGGTGGAGTTCGAGCCGGGGCGGCGCCTCGGCGAAGGTGACACGCTGTCACCTCTGTGACTTTCACGTGATCTGCGCTGCATCGACTTGTGACATGCGTTCGAGTCCCGCTAGGTTCACGGTTCGACGCGTCGGCGGCTGTTCACCGGTTGCCCGCGCGCCACTTGCGTAACAGCTTCATGCTCCTCAGTTCCTGCTTGTCAGTCGCACGGAAGGCAAACCCCATGGGCTCCGCGAACGGCAGACACCGCCGCCCTCGTCAGGCACCCGCCATCGTTGTCGCCGCAGGCGTGACCGGATCGGCCATCGCCATCCCGCTCCTCGGCGCGGCGGGCGCGAACGCGGCCGAGGCCACCACCTGGGACCGGGTCGCGGAGTGCGAGAGCGGCGGTATGTGGAGCGCCGACCTCGGCAACGGCTACTACGGCGGGCTCCAGTTCTCGCAGGAGACCTGGTCGGCGTACGGCGGGACCGACTTCGCGACCCGGGCCGACCTCGCCAGCCGTTCGCAGCAGATAGCCGTCGCCGAGAAGGTCCTGAAGGACCAGGGCCCGCAGGCGTGGCCGAGCTGTGCGGTGATCTCGGGCCTCGCGGTGGACGGCAGCCTCCCCGGGGTCGACCCCGGCACCGCGCCCTCCGCCGACCCCACCCAGGACCCGACGACCGCTCCGGCGGACGAAGCGGACGAAAAGGGTGAAGCGAAGGGTTCCGGCGATACCGGCAGCTCCGACAAGTCCGGCAATTCTGGCAACTCCGGTAATGCCGACAAGGGTGAGAAGGCGGGTAAGGGCGACACAGCCGACCCTTCGGCGAAGCCTTCCGCGCCGCCCGCCACCGGGAAGGCCGGGAAGACCGGCTCCCCGGAGGCCCCTGACGCCTCGCAGCCCTCCGCCACCGCCCCCGAGGGCTCCGGCGGCAAGCACCGCGGCGCCCCCGCCCCCGAGGAGGCCGCGGGCCAGGAGGCCGACGGTCCCCGCGGGCCCGGTCGGCACGCCTCGCGCGGCGACGGCGACGCACGGGACGCCGGGGCGGTCACCCCGGGCGGCTACACCGTGCAGCCCGGCGACAACCTCTGGGCCATCGCTGACGCACAGGAACTTCCCCAGGGCTGGACCGGTCTGTACGAGGCCAACAAGGACCTCCTGGGCGCCGACCCGGACCTGATCCTGCCCGGTCAGAGCCTGGATCTGGGCCTGGAGCGGGACGCGGGCGAGGGCGCGGGCAAGGGTGCGGAGAAGGGTGCCCCGGAGGGCGCCGAGGTGCCGTCCGCCAACTGATTCAATTCGGGAAAACGCCCCAAAACCGCGGGCAGTTCAGAGACCTATGTCCACTTATGCGTAAGTGAGACATGGGTCTCTTTGCTTCAACTGGCGTGTTGCGTCCGTCCGCTCGGCGCAGATCCCCTCCGACCTGCGGAAACGATCCGTCAGGGTGAGCAAGTAAGCGCTGATTGGGTCATTATGTCCGTCTTTGAATGTGGGGGTTGCCTGTGTTTACGGTCGGAACCGCTCGCACCGCGGGCCCCGTCGACCGTCACGCCGAATCCTGCCGTCGGTCGAAGGGAACAGACGCGTAAAGCGCCGTAGGCAGGAGCGGGGGACCCAGGTAAGCCGCCGGGTCCGGACAGCCCCTTGGCGTCCTTCACGGTCGAAGGACGGGGGCAGTACGGGACCGGCTCGGGGTGAAGCCGCGTGCAAGGTCACGCGGCCGGGCAACTCATTGGCCCGAACCCGACAGCTCACCTCGTAGGCGTCGGTGAGGAGATTCGTTCCATGCTGCTGAACAGCAAGGGCAAGCACCGCCGCCCGTCCAAGGCCGCCCGTCTCGCCACCCTGGCCGGTGTCACCGGCGCCGCCGTGGCCGTCCCGCTGATGGGTGCCACCAACGCCTCCGCCGCCTCCGTCGCCACGTGGGACGCCGTCGCCCAGTGCGAGTCCGGCGGCAACTGGTCCATCAACACCGGCAACGGCTACTACGGCGGGCTCCAGTTCTCGCAGTCCAGCTGGGCCGCCGCCGGTGGTACGCAGTACGCCCCCCGCGCCGACCTGGCCTCCAAGGACCAGCAGATCGCCACCGCCGAGCGGCTCCTCGACATGCAGGGCCCGGGTGCCTGGGCCTGCGCCGGTGCCGGTGGCCTCACCAACGACGGTGTGGACCCGGGCGTGAACACCGGCTCCGGCCAGTCCGCGAGCAAGCCGCAGCAGGCGCAGCCCGAGCGCAAGGCCGAGCAGCCCACCACGCGCAGCGAGCAGCGCACCGCCCCGGCCGCCCCCAAGGCCGAGAGCTCCAAGAAGACCGTCACCACCCCGACCGGTGAGAAGGTCCAGAAGGGCGACGGCGAGTACAAGGTCAAGGCCGGCGACACCCTCAGCAAGATCGCTGACAAGGAAGGCGTCAAGGGCGGCTGGGCCAAGCTCTTCAAGCTCAACGACGACATCGTCAAGGACGCGGACCTGATCTTCCCGGGTCAGCAGCTCCACCTGAAGTAACAGTCGGCTCTCCTCCCCGGAGGGAGGGGGTCCGGCGGTCCCCTCCCTCGCACGGCTCCCCGGCCCGGCGCGCTCTCCCCCCGTGCGCGCCGGGCCGGGGCCTTTCCGTGAAAGCCCGGGAAACGGGCGGGAGGGATTCGTTCATCTCTTGTCGCCAACACTTGTTACCGCTCAGTAGATTTTTGGAGTTTTGTCCCGTCATGCGGGTCCTTGGGTCCTTTTTCGTCCCAGGAGACGGGCGGTCGTCCGACTGATGCGGCCGGGCCGGTTAGGCTCGTGTCGCAAGGCCACAGTGACCCTGCACAACCAGTGTCAGATCCCAGAAGGAGATGCCTCGTGCCGTCCATCGACGTCGTCGTAGCCAGGGAAATCCTCGACTCCCGGGGCAACCCCACGGTCGAGGTCGAGGTCGGCCTCGACGACGGCAGCACGGGCCGTGCTGCCGTTCCGTCCGGTGCCTCCACCGGTGCGTTCGAGGCCATCGAGCTTCGTGACGGTGACCCCAACCGCTACCTGGGCAAGGGCGTCGAGAAGGCCGTCCTCGCCGTCATCGAGCAGATCGGCCCCGAGCTCGTCGGGTACGACGCCACCGAGCAGCGCCTCATCGACCAGGCGATGTTCGACCTGGACGCCACCGAGAACAAGGCATCGCTCGGCGCGAACGCCATCCTCGGTGTCTCGCTCGCCGTCGCGCACGCCGCCTCCGAGGCGTCCGACCTGCCGCTCTTCCGCTACCTCGGCGGCCCGAACGCGCACCTGCTGCCCGTTCCGATGATGAACATCCTGAACGGCGGCTCGCACGCCGACTCCAACGTGGACATCCAGGAGTTCATGATCGCCCCGATCGGCGCGGAGTCCTTCTCCGAGGCCCTGCGCTGGGGCGCGGAGATCTACCACACGCTGAAGAAGGTCCTCAAGACCAAGGGCCTGTCCACCGGACTCGGCGACGAGGGCGGCTTCGCCCCGAACCTGGAGTCCAACCGCGCCGCCCTGGACCTCATCGTCGAGGCCATCAAGGAGGCCGGTTACGTCCCGGGCCGCGACATCGCGCTCGCGCTCGACGTTGCCGCGTCCGAGTTCTACAAGGACGGCGTCTACGAGTTCGAGGGCAAGTCCCGCTCGGCCGCCGAGATGACCGAGTACTACGAGGAGCTCGTCTCCGCGTACCCGCTGGTCTCCATCGAGGACCCGCTGTACGAGGACGACTGGGCCGGCTGGAAGGTCATCACCGACCGCATCGGCTCCAAGGTCCAGATCGTCGGCGACGACCTCTTCGTCACCAACCCGGAGCGTCTGGCCCGCGGCATCGAGGAGGGCTCCGCCAACGCCCTGCTCGTCAAGGTCAACCAGATCGGTTCGCTGACCGAGACCCTGGACGCCGTCGAGCTGGCCCAGCGCAACGGCTTCAAGTGCATGATGTCGCACCGCTCCGGCGAGACCGAGGACGTCACCATCGCCGACCTCGCCGTCGCCGTGAACTGCGGCCAGATCAAGACCGGTGCCCCGGCCCGCTCGGACCGCGTCGCCAAGTACAACCAGCTGCTGCGCATCGAGGAGATCCTCGACGACGCCGCGGTGTACGCGGGCCGCTCCGCCTTCCCGCGCTTCAAGGGCTGACCGCAGCCCCGAGACGGTAGCCTCCGCCCGTCCCCGCACTCGGTCCCGTACCGTGTGCGGGGACGGACGTGCGTAATGGGGAGGCGTGAGACATGGCCGGGAAGGACCGCGACCGGTTCTCCACCGCGACCAGGCTGCGGCTGCTCGGCGAGCAGACCGCCGCCCGCGTGTACCGCTCCCAGAACCGCCGCCAGGCCCGCCGCTCCCGGCTCACCGGCCGGGCCGCGTTCCTGGCGCTGGTGGTCTGCTCCCTGGTGGTCGCGCTCGCCTACCCGATGCGCCAGTACGTCTCCCAGCGCGACGAGATCGCCGAGCAGGAGCGGCTCTCGCGGCAGGCGGAGCGGCGCACCGAGGAGCTGCGGGACGAGAAGGCGCGGCTCCAGGACGACGCGTACATCATGCGGCTGGCCCGCCAGCACCTTCATTACGTACTCCCCGGGGAGACCGGCTTCACCGTGGCCGACCCCGACGCGGTGAAGGACCGTCGCGGGGAGCCCGGCGCGAGCAACCGGCCCTGGCACTCCAACCTCTGGGACGGCGTGGACAGCGCCGACCGGGCCGACCGCGACTGACCGGGACCCGTCCCGTACGTCCACCTTCCGACTCCCCGTACGTCCGCCTCTACACGTCCACCTCTACGAGCTTCCGAGCAGAACCAAGGCAGGCATGGAAACGCCCCCTCCGCAGACCGAGTCCACCAAGCCCACCGACGCGGACATCGCCGCGTTCGAGCAGCAGCTCGGCCGCCCGCCGCGCGGCCTGCGCGCCATCGCGCACCGCTGCCCGTGCGGCAACCCGGACGTGGTGGAGACCCAGCCCCGTCTGGAGGACGGCACGCCGTTCCCGACGACGTACTACCTGACCTGCCCCCGGGCGGCCTCGGCGATCGGCACGCTGGAGGCGAACGGGGTCATGAAGGAGATGACGGCCCGTCTGGAGACCGACCCGGAGCTGGCCGCCGCCTACCGGGCCGCCCACGAGGACTACATCGCCCGCCGCGACGCCATCGAGGTCCTGGAGGGCTTCCCCAGCGCCGGTGGCATGCCGGACCGGGTGAAGTGCCTGCACGTCCTGGTCGGCCACTCCCTGGCCGCCGGGCCCGGGGTGAACCCGCTGGGCGACGAGGCCATCGCGATGCTGCCGGAGTGGTGGGCCAAGGGCCCGTGCGTGGCGCCGTGCGCGCCGAAGGAGGAGGACGGCTGGACCGTGGACGAGGGCGACGGGGGCCACTTCGCCTTCCGTCCCGTCGACGGCCCCTCCGAAGGGCAGGGCGCATGACCCGGGTCGCCGCCATCGACTGCGGCACCAACTCCATCCGGCTCCTCGTCGCCGACGTGGACCCCGCCACCGGCTCCTTCACCGAGCTGGACCGGCGGATGACGATCGTCCGCCTCGGCCAGGGCGTCGACCGGACCGGCCGGCTCGCTCCCGAGGCGCTGGAGCGCACGTTCGCGGCCTGCCGCGAGTACGCCGCCGTGATCGGGGAACTGGGCGCCGAACGCGTCCGCTTCGTGGCCACCTCCGCCTCCCGAGACGCCGAGAACAGCGCCGACTTCGTGGCCGGGGTCCGGGACATCCTGGGCGTCGAGCCCGAGGTGATCACCGGCGACCAGGAGGCGCAGCTCTCCTTCGACGGCGCCACCAAGGAGCTGGCCGGCGGCGACCACCTGGCCAAGCCGTACCTGGTCGTCGACATCGGCGGCGGCTCGACCGAGTTCGTGCTCGGCGCGGACGAGGTGGCGGCGGCGCGGTCCGTCGACATCGGCTGTGTACGGATGACCGAGCGCCACCTCACCGAGGACGGCACCGTCGTGGACCCGCCCACCCACGACCGGGCCGCCGCGATCCGCAAGGACATCGAAGCCGCCCTGGACGTGGCCGCCGCGACCGTACCCCTGACCGAGGCGGCCACGCTCGTCGGCCTGGCGGGCACGGTCACCACGGTCGCGGGGATCGCGCTGGAGCTGGCGGAGTACGACTCCGAGGCCATCCACCACTCCCGGGTCTCCCGGGGCCAGGTCCGCGCGATCACCGAACACCTCCTCCGGTCGACCCACGAGGAGCGCGCCGCGATCCCCGTGATGCACCCGGGCCGCGTCGACGTGATCGCCGCGGGCGCTCTCGTCCTGCTGGCCGTGATGGAGCGGACGGGCGCGCACGAGGTCGTCGTCAGTGAGCACGACATCCTCGACGGGATTGCCTGGAGCGCCGCGTAAAGGCCCCGCAGGGGCAGGGGGGACGTACGGCATGGGTGACGGCGCACCGCGCGGGGTCGTCGAGCGGATGGAACACCATCAGGTGGTCATCTATCTCGCCGCGATGGCTCTCGGTGCCCTTCTGGGGCTCGCGGTGCCTTCTTTTGGACCGGGCCTTGAGCATCTGATCAACCCTGTCCTCGGGGCGCTGCTGTTCGTGACCTTCCTTCAGGTCCCGGCGGCGGAACTGCTGCGATCGCTGCGTGACGGGCGGTTCCTCTGCGCCGCGCTGGTGGTGAACTTCCTCGTGGTGCCGGTCGTGGTCGCCGCGATGTTCACGTTCCTGCCCGCCGACCGGGCGGTGCGCCTGGGTGTGCTGCTCGTGCTGCTCTGCCCGTGCGTCGACTACGTGATCGTCTTCAGCGGTCTCGCCGGGGGATCGGCCCGTCGGCTGCTCGCGGCGACCCCGTTGCTGCTGGTCGCGCAGATGGTGCTGCTGCCGGTGTTCCTGTACGCGTTCCTCGGCTCCGGGCTCACCGAGATCGTGGAGGCGGGGCCGTTCCTGGAGGCGTTCGCCTTCCTGATCGTCATCCCGCTCGCGCTGGCGTGGGGGCTCCAGGCGTGGGCGGGGCGGCGGGAGAGCGGGCGGAAGGTGTCGGACGGGGCCACCACGACGATGGTCCCGCTGATGGCCGCGACCCTCCTGGTCGTCGTCGCCTCCCAGGTACCGAAGCTGGGCGGCAGCCTGACCGATGTCGCCGCCGTCATCCCCTTCTACGCGGCGTTCCTGGTGGTGATGGCCTTCGCCGGGAAGGCGGTGGCCCGGGGCTTCCGGCTGGACGTGCCCGGCGGGCGGGCGGTGGTCTTCAGCGGGGCGACGCGCAACTCTCTTGTGGTGCTGCCGCTCGCGCTCTCCCTACCGGACCCGTACGCGATCGCCGCCGTCGTCGTGGTCACGCAGACCCTGGTCGAGGTCCTCGGCATGGTGCTCTACGTCCGGGCCGTGCCCCGCCTGCTGCCTGCTTCTTCTCCGGCCCCCCGGACCTCCGCCCCGGACCGGTCCGCCTGACGGGTCACGGGCGCCATCGCGGACGGTAGTCGGGGTGCTCGGCGTAGGACTGGGCAAGGACCCGAAGCGCGTGGGCCAGACCGGTCGAGCGGGGGTCCGAGGCGTCCATGGCCCGGTAGTCGCGGACCAGTTGCTCGGTCAGGTCGAGCATGGGGAGATGGCTGTCGAGAAGGGCCTCGCCGCCGATGGTGCCGGCCACGTAGGCGTAGGCGTGGTGGTCGTCCATGATGCGTGCGGCAAGGAACTTCAGGAGATCGTCCATGGGGGTCATCCTGGTGGGCGACCGCTTCGGCGGTCAGGCGGCTGTCCGGTGGCTGTCGGGGTGGGGCGGCGGTGGCGGCCGGGGCCGGACCGGTCGGCGTCAGGGACACGGGCCGGTTTCCGCCCCGTCACGGAAGCGCAGGACGAACCGCGCGCTCTCGCCCCTGATCCGGCGCCGTACGTAGAGCACGGGTGCGCCCGTCGCGTCGCAGCTCACCCCCTCGCGCACCAGCAGCGGGCTGCCCGTCGGCACCCCGAGGGTGTCCGCGTCGTCCACGTCCGCGCCCACCGCGGAGAAGGCCCGCCAGTCGTATTCGAGGGTGATGCCCATGGCCTCGCTCAGGCGGCGCACCACATTGCCCAAGCTGTCGGAAGGGCCCAGGTCCGGGGGGAGCCTGGCGGTCAGCAGCCAGTAGGAGTTGACCACCCAGGCCGCCGTGCCCTGGAGGAACACCGTGTCCACCCGGCTCAGTTCGTCCGCCGGGCAGCGCAGATGGGCGGCGGCCTCCTGGTCGTGGCGGCCCGACGGGCCCGGCCGGACCGCCACGATCCGCTCACCGTCGAAGTCGGGCTCCCGGCCCGGCCCCCCGTCCAGCGGAACGGACTGGGTGCTGCCGATGTCCACCCGCTGGCTGCGCGGATCGACAGTGATGGACACCCGGGTGACGGGCGGTCGGACGAACGTGCCGACGCCCCGTCTGACCTCGATGGACGCGGCCCGCTCCAGCTCGGCCATCGCCTGCCGCACGGTGAGCCGGTTGACGCCGAACTCCGCCGACAGCTCCGGCTCGCTGGGCAGCCGTGTCCCGGCCGGCAGCTCTCCGGCGTCGATCCTGCGCTGGAGACCGCGGGCGAGCTGGAGGTAGACCGGGGCGGATCTCTGGTTTTTCGGCACTGCTCGATCCTAGGGAGTCCGGAGGGTGCGCCGGGGCGGGGAGCGGCTGTTCATTCCCCGTACACCGGCCGGCCGACAGGCGGTCCGGACGGCGCCGCACGGACATCTAAACATCTAGATGTCTCTGCTGACGCGTGATCGAACCCGAGGACCCGTCCATGCCCGCGCTTTCCGTGGATCTGCTCAACTTCCGTGACGCCGCCCTGGCCGCCGACCCCGGCGGTACGCGGGTCCGGCGCGGTGCCCTGTACCGCTCCGCCCAGCCCTTCCCCGCCGCCGGTCCCCGTACGGCCGACGGGCTCCGCGCGGCCGGGGTGCGGACGGTCATCGACCTCCGCGGTGCCGGGGAGCGCCGCCCCGGGGACTGGCAGGCCCTGCGGGGCACCGGCATCGAGATCGTCGAGGCGCCCCTCGAAGCGGCCGGGGAGGCGGTCAGGGGCGAGCTGGCCGCGCTGCGCACGGATGCCGATCTGGGCCGGTTCTACGCCTCCCTGGCCGCCGCGGCCCCCGACGCCCTCGCGGCGGCGGTGGGCGCGGCGGCCCGCCCCGGCGCGGTGCTCGTCCACTGCGCGGCGGGCAAGGACCGCACCGGCCTGCTGACCGCCCTCCTGCTCGAACTGCTCGGGGCCCCCGACGAGTCCATCGCCGACGACTACGTACGCACGGCGGACGAACTGCCGTCGGTCCTGGCCGCCCTCGCCGACCGCGTCGGCGCGGTCCCGCTCAACCGGCTGCCGGGCGGCGGTACGCGGGAGGGCGCCGGTACACCGGGCGGCCCGGTGATCCCCGCTCCGCTGCTGGCCGCGCCGCGCGCCGCGATCCTCACCTTCCTCCGCCTGACCCGTGAACACCACGGCGGTGCGGGGCCGTTCCTGCGCGGGTGCGGGGTGCCCGACGCCGTGATCGAGGAGTTCCGGGAGAAGGCGGGCTGCGCCACAACGGGCCTGGACGAGGCGGGGCGGGAGAAGGCGGGCCGGGCCTCAGCGGGCCGGGCTCCGGTCGCCCTCCCCGGACGCTGAACCCCCGCTTCCCTTCCCCTTCACCTTTCCCTCCCCAGGAGTACGTCCATGTCCGAAGCCCCCGTAGTGGTCCCGGCCCCGCCGGGCCCCGTGGTTCCCGGCGGTACGGAGGACCGGGCCCCGCGCCGTACGCTCGTGGCCCTCGTCGTCACCGAGCTGCTGCTGTCCTTCGCGCTCGCCACCCCTCTGGTCGCCACGCTGAGCCTGAAGGTCAACGAGATCGCCCCCGGCGAGCGTACGAGCGTGCTGAGCCTGGTGGCGGCCGTCGGGGCGGTCGCCGCCTTCCTGCTGAACCCGGTGTTCGGGCACCTCTCCGACCGCACGGCCGGCCGGTTCGGCCGCCGCCGTCCGTGGATCATCGGCGGGCTGCTCGCCGGACTCCCCGCCGCCGTGGTGATGGCGACCGCCACCACCACGGTCCAGCTCACCATCGGCTGGCTCCTCGCCCAGGCCGCGTACAACGCGGCGCTCGCCGCGCTCTCCGCCGTCATCGCCGACCGGGTTCCGCCCGGCCGCCAGGCGACCGCCTCCGGACTGTTCGGGGCCGCCGGGTTCGCCGGGGTGGTGCCCGGTCTCGTCCTCGTCGGGATGCTGCCGGGCCGGACCGTGCTGCTGTTCCTGCTCCCCGCCGGGGCCGCCGCCGTCGGGGGCGTGCTCGCCTGGTACCTGCTGCGCGGCGAACCGCCGCTGGACCCGGCCGAGCGGGAACCGGTCAGCGTGCGCTCCGTCTTCACCAGCCTGACCTTCGACCCGCGGACGTCGCCCGCCTTCACGATCGTCTGGGGCCAGCGCTTCCTGCTCCAGTTCGCCAACTCCCTCATCGGCGCGCTCGGCCTCTACTTCTTCATGGCCCGCCTCGGCATGTCCACGGCGGAAGCGGCCGCCCTGCTGTCGGTCACCGGGCTGTTCTCGCTGGCCGGCAACGTGGTGTCGGCCGCGGTGTGCGGCAGACTCGCCTCCCGTACGGGGGCGTACCGGGCCTTCATCATCGGCTCCGGGCTGCTCCTGACCCTCTCCATGCTCCTGAAGATGACCGCTTCGTCGGTGTGGCCCGTCTACGTGGCGTCGGCGCTGGCCGGAATCGGGCTCGGGGCGTTCTACGCGGTCGACCTCGCCCTGGTCATCCGGGTGATGCCGCACTCCGCCGACTCCGCCCGCTATCTCGGCGTCTTCAACATCGCCAAGTCGCTCCCGCAGTCGATCGCCCCGGCCCTCGCCCCGCTGCTGCTGGCGCTCGGCAGCGACCCCGTCGTCCGGTCGGGCGACGGCAACTACTTCGCCCTCTACGCGGCGGGCGCGCTGGCGGCGCTCGTGGCCACGGCCCTGACCCCGCTGATCCGGCACCCCCGGCTCACCCGCGACTGATCCGGCCCGCCCGCGACTGAGACCCCGCCCGCCCCGGCCCGAGCTGGTTCCGGGGTGCCCCCGGCCCCACCCCGACCGATCACGCGACGCACCGCACGAAAGGCCCCGCCATGCCCGTACGACCGCCCCTGCTGCACCACCACGACGGCACCCCGTTCCGCGATCTCAACCACAACGGCACGATGGAGCCCTACGAGGACCCCCGGCTGCCCGTCGAGGACCGGGTCGCCGATCTGCTGGCCCGGATGACCCTGGAGGAGAAGGCCGGGCTGATGTGCCACGGCCGGATGCTCCCGCCCGCCGACGACACCCCGTCCGCCGACGGCGCCTCCGACGCTCCGGGCGGGCCGGGCGGGGGGCCCGGCACCGGCACCGGCACCCCCGCCACCCCGCCCACCGGCGCCGAGCACATCGCCGCCCGGCACATCAACCACTTCGCGCTCATGGCCGTACCGCCGCCCGCCGCGATGGCCCGGTGGAACAACCACGTCCAGGACCTCGCCGCCGCCACCCGCCTCGGCATCCCCGTCACGTTCTCCTCGGACCCCCGGCACGGCTTCACCGCCAACCCGGCCACCGCCCACTCCGGCGAGGGCTTCAGCGCCGGACCCGAACCGATCGGGCTGGCCGCCACCGACGACCCCGGCCTCGTCCGGGAGTTCGCTGCCGCCACGGCCGCCGAACTCCGGGCCGTCGGCATCCGCCTCGCCCTCCACCCGATGGCGGACCTGGCGACGGAGCCCCGCTGGGCCCGGATCAGCGGCACCTTCGGCGAGGACGCCGACCGGGCCGGGCGGATGCTCGACGCCTACATCCGGGGCATGCAGGGCGACCGGCTCGACGGCACAAGCGTGGCCTGCATGGTCAAGCACTTCCCCGGGCACGGCCCGCAGGCCCTGGGCGAGGACGCGCACTTCGCGGCGGGCCGCGCCCAGGCGTTCCCGGGCCGGAACCTCGCCCACCACCTGCGCCCCTTCGAGGCCGCGTTCGCGGCGGGCGCGGCGCAGGTCATGCCCTGTTACGCGATCCCCTCCGGCACCGGCCTCGCGGAGGTCGGGGCGGGGTACAACCGGGACGTCGTCACCGGTCTGCTCCGCGAGCGGTACGGCTTCGACGGGGTGGTGTGCACCGACTTCAACGCCCTGACCGGGATGGAGATCCCCGGCCTGGTCACCCTCCCCGCCCGCGCCTGGGGCGTCGAGCACCTCTCCGTACCCGAACGGCTGGTGACGATGCTGGACGCCGGGGTGGACCAGCTCGGCGGCGAGACCTGCCCCGAGCTGATCGTGGCGGCGGTCCGCTCGGGGGCGGTGGGGGAGGAGCGCATCGACGCCTCCGTACGCCGCGTCCTGCGCGACAAGTTCCGGCTCGGCCTCTTCGAGGACCCGTACGTGGACCCCGAGCGGGCCGCGCCGCTGGTCGGGACCCCGCGGACCCGGCGGCTGGGACGCACGGTCCAGCGCCGCTCCCTGGTGGGCCTGTCCGGGAGCGCGGAGCCGTTCACCACCGCGCGCCGCACGAAGCCGGGGAGCCCCGCCGACACCGGAAACCCCGCCGACCCCGGAAACCTCACCGACCCCGGAAACCCCGCCGACCCCGAGAACCTCGCCGTCTACGCCGAGAACATCGCCCCCGCCGCCCTCGCCCGCTACGGCCGGACCGTGGCCACCCCCGAGGAGGCCGATGTGGCCCTCCTGCGCCTCGCCGCCCCCTACGAGCACCGCGAAGGGCTGCTGGAGCGGCACTTCCACTCCGGTTCGCTGGAGTTCCCCGCCGAGGAGGCCGCCCGGCTGCGGGCTATCTGCGCCGCCGTGCCGACCGCGATCAGCGTCTTCCTCGACCGGCCGGCCGTACTGGCCCCGCTCACCGGCCCGGCCGGCCCCGCCCTGCTGATCGGTGACTTCGGCGCGGACGACGATCTCGTGCTGGACGCCGTCTTCGGGGGCGTACCGCTGGTAGGGGTGCTGCCGTTCGACCTGCCGTCGTCGATGAGGGCCGTGGCGGAGTCCCGGGAGGACGTCCCCTTCGACACCGCCGCGCCCCTGTGGCGCTGCGGGCACCGGGCCCCTGCCGGGGAGGGCGCTCAGGAGCGTTTCGCGCCGCACCTTTGAGCTGCTGAAAGGCCCCCGGGGAGGCTCCGGGAGGCTCCGGGAGGGGGCTCCGGGCGGTACGCCGCGCCGAACTTCGTGAACTTCTTCACAAGGAATTCGGCCCTGTTGGGCGCAGTCGGGGCCCGCAAGGGCCGTCCGGTCCCCAAGTGGTGCCGTGCGGCAGGCGTACGGGGGCGTTCCGGGCGCGTTGCGTACGTGTGAAACGGGGCGGCCGTCGCACCTCTCCGGAGGGCCAAGGGCCAGCTCACAGGCGGTCAGGAACGTTTCCCGGGGCGTTGCGGTTCCCTTGCGGGGTCATGACCTGGGTCACGTGGGCGGCGAAGTGTAGCAGAGGGTGGGTGAATCCTTGTGAAGGGGCTCACGAGCACCCCCCTGGGGCGGGGTGGATACTCGATGGCATGAGCACCACGGAGCGTCCCAGGATCCTCGTTGTAGGCGGTGGGTACGTTGGCCTGTACGCAGCTCGTCGCATTCTGAAGAAGATGCGGTACGGGGAGGCGACCGTCACGGTCGTCGACCCGCGGTCGTACATGACGTACCAGCCCTTCCTCCCCGAAGCTGCCGCAGGCAGCATCTCGCCTCGGCATGTCGTCGTCCCGCTGCGACGCGTGCTGCCCAAGGCTGAGGTTCTCACCGGTCGTGTCACGACCATCGACCAGGACCGCAAGGTGGCCACGATCGCGCCGCTCGTCGGCGAGGCGTACGAGCTGCCCTTCGACTACCTGGTCATCGCGATGGGCGCGGTCTCCCGTACCTTCCCGATCCCCGGCCTCGCCGAGCAGGGCATCGGTATGAAGGGCATCGAGGAGGCCATCGGCCTGCGCAACCACGTCCTGGAGCAGCTGGACAAGGCTGACTCCACGACCGACGAGGACGTCCGCCGCAAGGCGCTGACGTTCGTCTTCGTGGGCGGCGGCTTCGCCGGTGCGGAGACCATCGGCGAGGTCGAGGACATGGCCCGCGACGCGGCGAAGTACTACACGAACGTGAAGCGCGAGGACATGCGCTTCATCCTCGTCGACGCCGCCGACAAGATCCTTCCCGAGGTCGGCCCGAAGCTGGGCGCCTACGGCAAGGAGCACCTGGAGAGCCGTGGCGTGGAGATCTACCTCTCCACCTCCATGGACTCCTGCGTCGACGGCCACGTGGTGCTCAAGAACGGCCTGGAGGTCGACTCCAGCACCATCGTGTGGACCGCCGGTGTGAAGCCGAACCCGGCGCTCGCCCGCTTCGGTCTGCCGCTCGGCCCGCGTGGTCACGTGGACACCTCCGAGAAGCTCCAGGTGCAGGGCACCGACTACATCTGGGCCGCAGGCGACAACGCCCAGGTCCCGGACATGATCGGCCGCCGCGCCGGCAACCCGAACGCCTGGTGCCCGCCCAACGCCCAGCACGCGCTGCGGCAGGCGAAGGTCCTCGGCGACAACGTGATCTCCGGTATGCGGGGCTTCCCGCAGAAGGAGTACAGCCACGCCAACAAGGGTGCGGTCGCCGGTCTCGGCCTGCACAAGGGCGTCGCGATGATCGTCATGGGCAAGGTGAAGATCAAGCTCAAGGGCCGTCTCGCCTGGTACATGCACCGCGGCTACCACGGCATGGCGATGCCGACGTGGAACCGTAAGATCCGGATCTTCGCCGACTGGACGCTGGCGATGTTCCTCAAGCGCGAGGTCGTCTCGCTCGGCGCCATGGAGACGCCGCGCGAGGAGTTCTACGAGGCCGCCAAGCCTGCCCCGGCTCCGGCCGTCGCCGCCGCCAAGCCCGAGGGTGAGAAGGCCAAGGCTTCCTGACCCCCGGGTGACCGCTCCGTGAGGAGCACCCCTGTACGACGCCCGAAGGGGCCGTCCGCCATCCGTGGTGCGGACGGCCCCTTCGGCGTGTCCCGGCCTCTCCACCGCGCGTTTTGCCCTTTCGTTGCCCGGTGGCGGGATGACGGAGCGTCGCGGGAGAGTTGACGGAGAAGTACGGCGTACCGGCACCGGGGCACCTGACGGCGGAACCATGAGTACGTCCGTACGCAGTGAGCTCGTTGTGTTCGTCGGGAAACACCACCACGGAGGTGTGCGCCATGGCACGCGCCGCATCGCGGCTGACCGCTCTCGCCGAGGAGCTGCTCTCGGAACCCCTGCCGGTCCGCATCCGGGCCTGGGACGGCAGCGAATCGGGCCCGCCCGGCGCCCCCGTCCTCGTGATCCGCCACCGCCGCGCCCTGCGCAGACTCCTGTGGAAGCCGGGCGAACTGGGCCTGGCCCGCGCCTGGGTGGCCGGGGAGATCGACATCGAGGGCGATCTGTACGAGGCCCTCGACCGGATCGCCGGGCTCCTGTGGGACCGGGGCGCCGAGGCCAAGGACGCCGTCCACCCGGTCCGCGATCCCGCCGTCCGCTCCGTCGCCCGCGGCCTCCTCCGGCTGGCCGGCCCCTGGCCGCCGCCCGCCCCGCCCGCCGAGGAGGTCCGCCGCCGCACCGGCCCGCTGCACACCAGACGGCGCGACAAGGAGGCCATCAGCCACCACTACGACGTCGGCAACGACTTCTACGCCCTGGTCCTCGGCCCGTCGATGGTCTACTCCTGCGCCTACTGGGAGGACGGCGGCACGCTGGAGGACGCCCAGCGCGACAAGCTCGACCTGGTCTGCCGCAAGCTCGCGCTGAAGGAGGGCGACCGCCTCCTGGACGTCGGCTGCGGCTGGGGCTCGATGGCCATCCACGCCGCCCGCGCGTACGGGGCGCGGGTCACCGGCATCACCCTCTCCCACGAGCAGGCCGCCCACGCCCGCAAGCGCATCGCCGAGGAGGGGCTCACCGACCGGATCGAGATCCGGGTCCAGGACTACCGGGACGTCGCCGACGGACCGTACGACGCGATCTCCTCCATCGGGATGGCCGAACACGTCGGCTCGGTCCGCTACCGCGAGTACGCCGACGCCCTGTACGCCCTCCTCAAGCCCGGCGGTCGGCTGCTGAACCACCAGATCGCCCGCCGCCCGGAGCGCGACGAGGACGCCTACCGCATCGACGCGTTCATCGACTCCTACGTCTTCCCCGACGGCGAACTCGCCCCCCTCGGCCGCACCCTGGCCACCCTGGAGGAGGCCGGTTTCGAGGCCCGTGACGTCCAGGCGCTGCGCGAGCACTACGCGCTGACCCTGCGCCACTGGGTGGCCAACCTGGAGCGCCACTGGGAGCAGGCGGTACGGGCCACCTCGCCGGGCCGGGCCAGGGTCTGGCGGCTGTACATGGCCGCCTCCGCGCTCTCCTTCGAGTACAACAGGATCGGCGTCAACCAGATCCTCGCGGTGCGCCCGCTGGAGAGCGGCGCCTCCCGGCTGCCGCTGCGCACCCGCGCCTGGACGGAGAGGGCGGGGGACTGACCCGTACGCGTACACGTACTTCTGGAGTACGTACGGGCGAGGGGCCGGTGCACCGCTTCCCAGCGGTGCACCGGCCCCTCGTCGTCCCCTCGCCCCCGTGTCCCGGTCCCCGGGACCCCGGCTACTCGGTCTTGATCGCCGTCAGCATGTTGAGCTTCGCGGCGCTGCGGGCGGGCCACAGCGAGGCGAGGACGCCCACCAGGCCGGCCAGGGCCAGGAAGACCGCGAGGCGGTCCCACGGGATCACCAGGGCGTAGCCGGGGATGTCGTCGGCCAGGGTGGAGCCGATCGCCCAGCCGAGGAAGACCCCGAGGCCGACCCCGATCACCGCGCCGAAGACCGAGATGACGACGGCCTCCAGACGGATCATCCGCTTGACGCGGCCCCGGTCGAGACCGATCGCACGCAGCATGCCGATCTCCTGCTGCCGCTCGAACACCGACATCGCGAGGGTGTTGACGACCCCGAGGACGGCGATCAGCAGGGCCATGGCGAGCAGCCCGTACATGATGTTCAGCGCGGTGTTGACGAAGCCGCCGAACATGTCACGGATGTCCTGCCGGTCCATGACGCTCATCGCCGGGTTGTCGCCGAGCGCGTCCACGATGGCCTGCTCGTTGGCCTTGCTCGCGCCGCCGTCCGTCTTGATCCAGATCTCGCGGATGTCGGCGTGGGCGGAGGTCCGGTGCTCGTCGGCGAGGGCCTTCGGGATGACGAAGGGCGAGAGGAACTCGTTCTCCTCGTAGAGGGCGCCGATCGTCAGCTTGCCCTTCTTCTCGTCGTCGAACTTCACCGGCAGGGTGTCGCCGGTCTTCCAGCCGTTGGACTTCGCGGTCTTGGCGCCGACGGCCACCTGGCCCTCGTTCAGCGAGCCGATCGAACCGGAGACCGTCTTCAGGGAGAAGACCTTCTCCACATCGCCCGGGGTGACGCCGGAAGCCGAGTGGAACTCCCCGTCGATCTCGAAGTACGCCGACTGCTGCGGGGAGAGGGCGGAGACCCCGTCCGCCTTCGACAGGGCGGTGAGCGCCGACTCGTCGAGCGGGCCGCCACTGGCCATCGTGACCATGTAGTCGGCCTTGATGTTGTCCGTGGTCATCTTGTCGATGGCCTGGCCCAGGGTGACGCCGAGCACCGAGATGCCGGTGACCAGGGTCAGCCCGATCGCCAGGGCGGAGGCGGTCGCTCCGGTACGCCGCGGGTTGCGGACCGCGTTCTGCGAGGCCAGCTTCCCGGAGACGCCGAACAGCTTCGACAGCGACGGCCGCACCAGGGCGATGACCGGGCGGGAGAGCAGCGGGATCAGGATGATGATGCCGATCAGGGCGAAGAACGCGCCGGCCGCGACCAGCTGCCTGCCGGACACCCCGCCGGCTGCCGCGCCGCCGACGATCCCCGCCGTGCCGAGCAGGGCGATGACGCCGCCGATCGAGTTCCGTACGACCAGGGACTTGGTGGTGGCGACCGCGTGCACGCTGCTCATCGCCGCGACCGGGGCGATCTTCGCGGCCCGGCGGGCGGGCAGCCAGGCGGCCAGGACGGTGATCAGGATGCCGACGGCGAAGGCGGAGAGGACCGCGGTGGTCGAGATGACCAGCGGACCGGCCGGGATCTTGCCGCCGAGGAGCCCCATCGCGGAGCGCAGCCCGGAGGCGAGGCCCAGACCGAGGGCGAAGCCGATGACGGAGGCGAGCGTGCCGACGACGGCGGCCTCGATCAGCACGGAGCGCTTGACCTGGCGGCGGGTGGCGCCGATGGCCCGCATCAGGGCCAGCTCACGGGTGCGCTGGGCGACCAGCATGGTGAACGTGTTGGCGATGAGGAAGATACCGACGAACAGGGCGATGCCCGCGAAGGCCAGCAGCATGGTGTTGAGGCTGGTCAGCCCGGACTCGATGCTCTCGGCCTGCTCGTCCGCGAGGGCCTGGCCGGTCTGCGCGGTGGCCTCCTCCGGCAGCAGCGGGGTGATCGCGTCCAGCAGCTTCTGGTCGGAGGCACCGGCGGCGGACACGGTGGCGTCCTGGAAGACACCGGGCTTCAGGTAGAGCTTCTGGGCGGTGGCGGTCTCGAACAGGACCAGGCTGCCGCCCGCGTTGACCGCGCCGTCCTCGGTGGTGAAGACACCGGAGAGGGTGTACTCCTTCACCGGGCCGTTGGTGGCGACCCGCACCGGGTCGCCGACGCGGTACTTGCCCTTGGCGGCGGTGTCCTTGTCGAGCGCGACCTGACCGCTCTTCACCGGGCCGGTGCCGTCGGTGAAGTCGTACGCGGAGTCCTTGCCGTCCTTGCCCGGGGCGAAGTTGCCCCCGGTGTTGGACCAGCCGTTGCCGATCAGCTTGCCGTCCGGGTCGGCGACCCCGGCGAAGCCGTTGACCCGGCCGGTGACGGAGTCGACGCCGTCCAGGCCGCGGATCTTGTCCAGGGTGGCCTCGTCGAGGCCGGGGGTCTTCTCGTCGCGGCCGCCCGCGTGGGTGGAGACGGCGACGGCCACGTTGTCGTAGCTCTTGGCGGACTGGTTGCGGAAGGCGTTGCCGAGGGTGTCGGTGAAGACCAGGGTGCCGGAGACGAACGCTACGCCGAGCATGACGGCGAGCACGGTCATCAGCAGCCTGGCCTTGTGCGCGAGCACATTGCGCAGGGCGGTACGGAACATGTCTGTGTGTCCTGGGATGGGTTCCGGAAGGGGGTCGGTCGGGGACGCGCGGGTACGGCGGCCGGGCGCGGTGGCGGTACGGCCGGGGCGCGGGGCGCGCAGGCCCGGGGCGGCTCGGGCGCGGTGGCCGGAGCACGCAGGCCGGGGCGGCTCGGGCGCGATGGCCTCGGGCGCGGTGGCCTGGGCACGGTGGCTCGGGCGCGGTGGCCCGGGGCCGTCCGCGTCGGCCGTCCGCGTCGGCTCGTACGGAAGCCGTACGGAAAGCTGTACGGAAGCCGTACGGAGCCGCCGCCGGTGTCAGCTCGTGCGGCCCTTCGCGTCGAACGCCTTCATCCGGTCGAGGACGCCGTCGGCCGTCGGGTGCATCATCTGGTCGACGACCGCGCCGTCCGCGAGGAAGATCACCCGGTCCGCGTAGGAGGCGGCCACCGGGTCGTGGGTCACCATCACCACGGTCTGGTTGAGCTCGCGCACCGAGTTGCGCAGGAAGCCCAGGACCTCGGCGCCGGAGCGCGAGTCCAGGTTCCCGGTCGGCTCGTCACCGAAGATGATCTCGGGCCGCGCGGCCAGGGCGCGGGCCACGGCGACGCGCTGCTGCTGACCGCCGGACAGCTCGGTGGGCCGGTGCTTGAGCCGCTCCGAGAGCCCCACCATGTCGATGACCTTCTGGAGCCACGCGGCGTCGGGCTTCCGGCCCGCGATGTCCATCGGCAGGGTGATGTTCTCCAGCGCGGTGAGCGTCGGCAGCAGGTTGAACGCCTGGAAGATGAAGCCGATCTTGTCCCGGCGCAACTGGGTGAGCTGCTTGTCCTTCAGGGTGGACAGCTCGGTCTCGCCGATGCGCACCGAACCGCTGCTGAAGCTGTCGAGACCGGCGACGCAGTGCATCAGCGTCGACTTGCCGGAGCCCGAGGGGCCCATGATCGCGGTGAACTCGCCCTGCGGGAAGTCCACGGTCACCCGGTCCAGGGCGACGACCTGCGTCTCACCCTCGCCGTAGACCTTCGACAGCTCCGTGGCGCGGGCAGCCACCGCGGTGGCGCGGTGAACGGTGGGGGTGGTGGTCACAGGGACACTCCTGGTTCGGATGATGCGGACGGGCACACGAGGTGCGGACGGCACACAGGGTGCTGACAGCACATGAGGCGCTGGGGGCGGGCGCTGACGGCGCTGCCCGGGGACTTACTCCATCGTTACGTCCCGATCGGGACGATGCGTCACTCCCGATGCCCGTTCCCGGGGCCCTCTTGAGTCGCATCACAGGGGTGGAACCGTCCTCCTCGGGTATGACACCGACCCCGACACGTCATCCACCGGCAGACCCCGTCACCCACGGTGACGGCCTCTCGGTAAGGGGCGCAGCCCCTCGGCGCCCCGGAACAAGGCGCTCTGCCCGCGCCCTGTCCCCCGAGGGTGGCGGACCCCCTGGCGAAGCGTGGCGCGCGCCTGGCGGATTGGGCCGTACGGGTGCGGCGAGTTTCCGTCAATCCCGTCGGGCTTCCTGCCTGGCGCTATCCGGTGCGGGCGCGTGGTGAGGCCGCGCGAATGTGCTGACGGTCCCTCAAGCGGTCAATAAAATAGGACAACATCGCGCCACTGTTCCGCTGATCGGGGGACGCCCCCGGATAGGGTCAGTTGCCAACGCGGAGCCGCGCGGCACGCCCGGATGGTGGAACGTAGACACGGCGAGCTTAAACCTCGCTGCCCCTCGGGGGCGTGCCGGTTCGAGTCCGGCTCCGGGCACCACGCACCTCACGGCGGGTGACCGGGCATAACAGGCCGCAGGCGGTGCGGGCGATGACCCGGACGGCCCCTCCCGGTGGCCTTGTCCCGACGGGCCGCCGACCCCCGGCGGGACCCGGTCTCCGCAGGCCCGTGCGGTCGGCGGTGATAAAGATCCTCCCCTGGCACTAGGGTGATTCTTTTGCCTACCCATTACTCTTGTCGCGAGGCCACGCAGTGTGGCCATGGAGGAGTGAGATGAGGAGCAGCAACCCGGTCTTCTCGCGACGGGGGTTCAGCCGCGACAACGGCCACGCGGGCTTCAACGCGGCGCCGCAGGCCGGGGCCGCCGCGACAGGGGCCAACCCGTACGCGCAGGGCACCGCCGCTAACCCGTACGCCACCAACCCGTACGCGACCAACCCGTACGCACAGCAGGGCCAGCCCGGCGCCCCGGCGCCCGCGCGCACCGACGCGATGACCATCGACGACGTGGTGACGCGTACGGCGATGACGCTCGGCCTGGTGGTCGTGGCCGCCGCCGCCGCGTGGTGGATCATGCCGGTCGACCAGGCGAACCTGGGCACCGCCTACGGCGTCGCCATCGGTGCCGCGATCATCGGCTTCGTGCTGTCGCTGGTGAACTCGTTCAAGCGCCGGCCCTCGCCGCCGCTGATCCTGCTGTACGCCGCCTTCGAGGGTGTCTTCCTCGGCATCGTCAGCAACATCGTCAGCGTCTACGTGGCCCCCGGCGCCGCGATGCAGGCGGTGCTCGGCACGATGGCGGTCTTCGCCGGTGTGCTGATCGCCTACCGCACGGGTCTGATCCGCGTCACGCGCCGCTTCTACGGCTTCGTGATGGCCGCCGCCATCGGCTTCATGCTGCTGATGATGGTCAACATGCTGTTCGCCGTCTTCGGCGGCGGTGACGGCCTCGGCTTCCGCAGCGGCACGCTCGGCATCATCTTCGGCATCGTGGCCATCGTGATCGGCGCGTGCATCCTCGCCCTCAACTTCAAGCAGGTCGAGGACGGCATTGCGTACGGCGCCCCGCGCGAGGAGGCATGGCTGGCCGCCTTCGGCCTGACCGTGACCCTGGTGTGGATCTACATCGAGATGCTGCGCCTGGTCGCCATCCTCCAGGGTGACGACTGAGCCGACGGCTGAGCCGACGGCCGGGACGACCGGCTGAAGCGGACGACCGGCTGAGGCGACTGGTTGAAGCGAGGGGCTCGAGCGCCCCGAGCACCATCGGAAGGGCCCCGCGGGCATCGCGCCTGCGGGGCCCTTCCGTCGTGTCCGGGGGCGGTGCGCGCGTGGCGGCCCGGCGGCACGGGCGCGTAGGGTCGGCGGGTGCTCGATACGACGCCCCTGATCCTGGCCGTGGACCGATTCGCCGACCGGCTGCGGTCGGCCCCGCAGAGCCGCCTCCAGCGCGGCGCGGCCGCCGAGGCGCTGGCCGCCGCCCGTGAACTCGCCGTACGGGCCCAGCGCCTGGAGAGCCCGGGAACGGAGCCGCGGGTGCTGCCGGACGCCGGGATGTTCGCCGTGGGCGACCAGCTCGCCGTCGTCGGGCGGGACCTGGCCCTGGCACTGGTAACGGCCCCGTCCGGAGAGCTGGACGAGGCCGTGCGGTACGTCGAGGAGGCGTCGGCGCGGGCTTTCGCGTAGCCGGGCCCGCGCCCGGGGACATGGTGTCCGGTCAGAACGAGGCGATGACCCGGTCCGCGAGGATGTAGACGTTCTCCTCGCCGCAGGAGAAGGTCAGGGCGTAGGCGCCCGAGACGCCCGAACCGCCCAGCAGCACCGGCTGCCGGCCCGCCCGCAGCGCGTCCGCGAGCCGTTCGGCCGTCTCACGGTGGCCGGGGGTCATACAGAGCGTGGTGCCGTCGGCGAACACGTACACATCGAGCGTCCCCAGCGGGCCCGGCCGCACGTCGGTGAGCTCGGTGGCCAGGTCGGCCAGCTCCTCCAGCCGGCTCACGGTGCGCTCGTGGTCGGTGACCACCGGCGTCTGTACGGGGACGAAGTCCGGGTGCGAGGGGTGGCGGCGGCGGGCCGCGGCCAGCTCGGGGGAGTCCTCGGGGAACTCCGCGATCTCCGGCAGCTCCGGAAGGTCGGTGAACTCACCGGCGTACTCACCGGCCTCGTGCTCCGCCAGCGTCCGCTCGCTCAGCTCGGCCAGCTCCTCCATCGCCTCGGCCGCCTCGAGGTCCAGCGACTCCAGACCGGCGAAGTCGGCCTGACGGGGGAGGTAGAACGGGACGTCGTCGCCGAGCCCCGGCGCCCCGCCCAGCAGGGACGGCGCGTCCGCCGCGTCACGGGCCTCCTGGGCGGCCCAGAAGGCGCGCGCCTCGGCCAGCTCCCGCTCCCGCTCCTCGGCCAGCGCCTCGGCCACGGCCGCGCGTATCTCCTCGGCGGGGGTGGCGGTGCTACGGCTCTGCGGTGGCACCGACGCACCGGGAGCGCGGCTCTCGGCCAGCTCCGTGCGCAGGCCAGCGACCTGCCTGCGCAGCCCGTGAGCGGCATGCAGCGCGGCGGCGCCGACGGCCGTGGCAGCGGCGGTGGTCAGCAACAGGGCAAATGACATGGCGCTCACTGACAACTCCCGGTTTCAATCGATACCCCCGACTTCCTACATCAGCTTGGCCTCTACCCATACCGGCTGTCAGTGCATTACGTCACGAATTGGACAGGTCTTTCGGTCCTGGGTTTACCCCCATAACTGCGGTGACCTGCGGAAACGACTCTCCCCCGGGACGCAGATCACATCCTGGGGGAGATTCGGTCACGGTCGGGGCTCGGGCGGATTCAGATCCGGGGCAGTGAGGGAACCCCTACCGCCCGTGCTGGTGGTGGCGCTGAGCCTCGCCTCCGCTGCGGGCAGGTGCCGCACTCGCACCTCGCGCGACCCCTGCCCTCCGCTGCGGCTCAGCTCAGCCGCTCGATCACCATCGCCATGCCCTGGCCGCCGCCCACGCACATCGTCTCCAGACCGAACTGCTTGTCGTGGAACTGGAGGCTGTTGATCAGCGTGCCCGTGATGCGGGCGCCCGTCATGCCGAAGGGGTGGCCGACCGCGATCGCGCCGCCGTTGACGTTGACCTTCTCCAGCGGCAGGCCGAGGTCCCGGTAGGAGGGGATGACCTGGGCGGCGAACGCCTCGTTGATCTCGGCGAGGTCGATGTCGCCGATCGTCAGGCCCGCCCGCTTCAGCGCCTGCTTGCTGGCCTCGACCGGGCCGTACCCCATGATCTCGGGGGAGAGGCCGGAGACACCGGTGGAGACGATCCGGGCCAGCGGGGTCAGGCCCAGCTCCCGCGCCTTGGTGTCGGACATGATCACCAGGGCGGCGGCGCCGTCGTTGAGCGGGCAGCAGTTGCCCGCGGTGACCAGGCCGTCGGGGCGGAAGACCGGCTTCAGGCCCTGCACGCCCTCCAGGGTGACGCCCGCGCGGGGGCCGTCGTCCTTGGCGACGACCGTGCCGTCGGGGGTGGTGACCGGGGTGATCTCCCGCTCCCAGAAGCCGTTCTTCAGGGCTTCCTCGGCGAGGTTCTGCGACCGTACGCCGAACTCGTCCATGTCCTGGCGGGTCACGCCCTTGGCGCGGGCCAGGTTCTCCGCCGTCTGCCCCATCGAGATGTACGCGTCCGGGACGAGGCCGTCCTCACGCGGGTCGTGCCAGCCCGCGCCGGACTCCTCGGCACGAGCGGCGGTACGGGCCTCGGCCTCGGCGAAGAACGGGTTGTGCGTGTCCGGGAGGCTGTCGGAGTTGCCCTTGGTGAAGCGGGACACCATCTCGACGCCCGCCGAGATGAAGACGTCGCCCTCGCCCGCCTTGATCGCGTGCAGCGCCATCCGGCTGGTCTGGAGGGAGGAGGAGCAGTAGCGGGTGACCGTACAGCCGGGAAGGTGGTCCATCCCCATCTGTACGGCGATGATGCGGCCCAGGTTGTTGCCCTGCTCGCCCCCGGGCAGACCGCAGCCCAGCATCAGGTCGTCGATGTCCTTCGGGTCCAGCTCGGGAACCTTGGCCAGCGCGGTCTGGATGATCGTGGCGGTCAGGTCGTCCGCGCGCAGGTCCTTGAGGGACCCCTTGAAGGCGCGGCCGATCGGCGAACGGGCGGCAGAGACGATCACGGCTTCGGGCATCACGCGGCTCCATGAGGGCTGGAAAGCTGGGTGGACGAGGGAACTCCCCTGGAAGCTACCCGGGCGTATCGCCCGGGTCACCCGGCAGGCCGTGTGATGAGGGACTCTTTTCTAAGCGCTTGCTCAGGGTGCTGGGGCGGAGGGCTCGGGCGGTGCGCTTGCCGGGTCCGCTCGGTCGCTCTCGGTCCCGTTCAGCCGTCGGCCAGCCGGGTCCCCGGCCCCAGGTGGGGTCGGGGACCCGGGGACTGTGCGCGAGGCCGGGGACCCGGGAGCTGTACGCCTACATATGACCGTGCGCCGCGTCCGGGTGGGCGTGCGGGGCCGGTTCCGTCTCCGTGGAGGCGGGCAGGCGCCGCCGCCTGCGGTGCTTGAGCAGGGCCCAGGGGGCGCGGGCCCCCGTGACCTCCGTACCGGCCTCGCGGGCCGCCTGGGAGGCCGCCTTGGCCACCGGCAGGATGTCCTCACGGCGCGAGCCGTCCAGCCGGTCCGACTCCGGCCACAGGCCCAGCACCGCGCAGAGCGTGGGCAGCACCGCCATCGCCGCCGTCGCGTACCCCTCGGCGGAGGGGTGGTAGTTGTCCGGCCCGAACAGCTCGCGCGGGTTCGCCGCGAACTCCGGGCCCAGCAGGTCGCCCAGCGACACCGTGCGCCCGCCCTGCTCCACCGCACCGATCGTCTGCGCCGCCGCCAGCTGACGGCTCACCCGCCGGGCCAGCCAGCGCAGCGGCTGGTAGACCGGCTCGATCGTGCCCAGGTCCGGGCAGGTCCCCACGACCACCTCCGCCCCCGCCGTCCGCAGCCTGCGCACCGCCGTCGTCAGACAGCGCACCGACTGGGTGGCGGGCATCCGGTGGGTGACGTCGTTCGCCCCGATCATGATCACGCAGACGTCCGGGGTGCGGGCCGGGTCCGCGAGCAGCAGCGAGACCTGCCGCTCCAGATCGTCCGACCGGGCCCCCGGCAGGGCCACGTTCCGCAGGTCCACCGGCCGCTCGGCCACCGCCGCGAGCCCCGAGGCGAGCAGCGCGCCCGGGGTCTGCCCGGCCCGCCGCACCCCTTGGCCCGCCGCCGTCGAATCCCCGAGCATCCCGAGCCGCAGCGGATCGTTCGGACCGGCGAACGCCACCCCGTACCGTCCGTCCGCGCTCGGCGGAACCGGTGCCGTACCGCCGCCCACCTGCCTCTTCGCGAGCTGGACCTCCGCCAGGAACACGCCGACGGCCGCCGCACCGATCAGTCCGATGCTGCCACCGCCGTAAGCCGCGCCCGCCGCGATCCGCCGTGCCACCCTTGCTCTCGACACAGTCCGGTCCACCTCCTCCTCGCCGTACAGCCGTACACCTACCTACCTGCCCCGCGAGGGGCGCCGCCCAATCGCACCGCGCGTTTCCGGGCCCGTACGCTCCGTAATCCGGCCTTCTCCTCCGGGGCGGGAGCCCTTGCGTACGCATCGCCCGGCCCGTACGCATACCCTGGGCCGGACCATCTCGGAGATCCCGGAGTACACGGTGCAATTCCACGATTCGCTGATCACTCTTGTCGGCAACACCCCGCTGGTGAGGCTGCGCAACGTCACGGCAGGCATCCAGGCGACCGTCCTGGCCAAGGTCGAGTACTTCAACCCCGGCGGATCGGTGAAGGACCGTATCGCCCTGCGCATGATCGAGGCGGCCGAGCAGAGCGGTGAGCTCAAGCCCGGTGGCACGATCGTCGAGCCGACCAGCGGCAACACGGGCGTCGGCCTCGCCATCGTCGCCCAGCAGAAGGGCTACAAGTGCATCTTCGTCTGCCCGGACAAGGTGTCCACGGACAAGATCAACGTGCTGCGCGCGTACGGCGCTGAGGTCGTCGTCTGCCCCACGGCCGTCGACCCCGAGCACCCGGACTCGTACTACAACGTCTCCGACCGGCTGGTCACCGAGACGCCCGGGGCCTGGAAGCCGGACCAGTACTCCAACCCGAACAACCCGCGCTCGCACTACGAGACCACCGGTCCCGAACTGTGGGAGCAGACGGAGGGGAAGATCACCCACTTCGTCGCGGGCGTCGGCACCGGCGGCACGATCAGCGGCACTGGCCGCTACCTCAAGGAGATCAGCAACGGCGCCGTCAAGGTCATCGGCGCGGACCCGGAGGGCTCGGTCTACTCCGGCGGCTCCGGGCGGCCGTATCTGGTCGAGGGCGTCGGCGAGGACTTCTGGCCCTCCGCCTACGACGCGAGCGTCACCGACGAGATCGTCCCGGTCTCCGACAAGGACACCTTCCAGATGACGCGCCGCCTCGCCAAGGAGGAGGGCCTGCTCGTCGGCGGCTCCTGCGGCATGGCGGTCGTCGGGGCCCTGGAGGTCGCCAAGCGGCTCGGGCCGGACGACGTCGTGGTGGTGCTGCTGCCCGACAGCGGCCGCGGCTACCTGAGTAAGATCTTCAACGACGAGTGGATGGCCGACTACGGCTTCCTGGAGGACACCAGCTCCTCCCCGCAGGTCAGCGCGGTGCTGGACTTCAAGGAGGGCCCGCTGCCCTCCCTCGTCCACATGCACCCGGAGGAGACGGTCGGCCAGGCGATCGACGTCCTGCGCGAGTACGGCGTCTCCCAGATGCCGATCGTGAAGCCGGGCGCCGGACACCCCGACGTGATGGCCGCCGAGGTCATCGGCTCCGTCGTGGAGCGGCAGCTGCTGGACGCCCTGTTCACCCAGCGCGCCTCGCTCTCCGACCCGCTGGAGAAGCACATGTCGGCCCCGCTGCCGCAGGTCGGCTCGGGCGAGCCGGTCGAGGACCTGATGGCCGTGCTCAGCGGTGCGGACGGGGCGGACGCGGCGATCGTGCTGGTCGAGGGCAAGCCGAAGGGCGTCGTGAGCAGGCAGGACGTGCTCGCGTTCCTCGCGAAGGACGCCGGCGCCAAGGGCTGACGGCCGCCTCGCGGACCCTCGGGGCCGGAGCCCCGGAGCCCCGGAGCCCCGGAGCCCTGGAGCCCTGGAGCCCCGGAGCCCTGGAGCCCTGGAGCCCTGGAGCCCTGGAGCCCTGGAGCCCTGGAGCCCCGGAACACCGGACGCCGGAACGTCGTGGCTTCGCGAAACCGGTACGAGCGCGTCACGTCCACGCAGCACCCGCTTAACACGGCTCCGGCACATTGGTGGGTGTCGGCAGGGAGACCCGCCGGCACCCAGAACGGCGACACCGGACTACGGAGCGGCTCCCGGACCTCCACCGTCGCCCGGACGCGGACCCGGCCCTGACCCGGACCCCGTCCTTCGCGGGGACCGCCGTCGTCCCGCCCCCCGGGCCACCGGGGGTGCGGCGGCCCCCGCGACATACCTCACCGCGCGGCCGGCCCTTCCCGGGCCCGGCCGCGCGGCCTTTCGCGCTCGCGCCGTACGCCCTTGGCCGGGCCCCGCCCAGTTTTGGCCCAGGCCCGGCCCCGCCCCAGCCCAGTCGGGCCCAGCCTTGGCCCGCCCCAGTCCGGGCCGCCCAGCCCAGTCCGGGCCAGTCCGGGCCAGCCCGGGCCAGCTCAGCCCCGCCCGGGCCAGCCCGGGCGGGGCCAGCCCAGTCCGGGCCCAGCCCAGTCCGGGGCCAGCCCAGTCCGGGCCCAGCCCCGGCTCAGTCCTGCCACTCCGAAGCCGGGCGCCGCTCCCGTCCCCCTTTCCGCTCCCGTTCCCGTCCCCGTTGCCGGAACAGGCCCCCGTTGCGCGCCGCATGGACCGCGTTCACTCCGACGATCCCCATCCAGGCCACCACCAGCCCCTCGATGCCCGCGTTGGCGACCCCGATGGCGGAGAGCGGGACGGCCAGGACCAGCGAGACGATCCCGAAACCGAACCGCTCCCCGAACCCGGCCACCGCGTCCATCCCCGCCCCCATCCCTGCTCCCGTCCCCGCCGGAGACCGCTCGGGCCGGTGCGGGCGGGCCGCCGTCACCTGCTGCTCGGCGAGATGGCGCCGGACCTGGCGGTCCATGGTGGTGTCGAGGCGCTGCTCGACCTTCTCCAGGAACGAGTCGATGAGCGCGGGCTCGTACTCCGGCCCCAGTTCGCCGCGTGCCTGGAGAGTGGCGGCGAGATCCTTCTTGAGCTCGTGGTCACGGGCTTCCATACCCGTTACGTTACGAGCGCCGCCGGGCCGGAACACGGGGGCTGTCCCCCGTATTTCCCCGGGGGGAAGCCGCCCGTCGCTCCGCCTGCATATGGACATACAGGAGCCTTCCTGGCTGAATGGATCTGTCGGCGCCGATTCGTGGCGCGACGGATTCAGCAAGGGGACAGCATGAGTGGGAGCAGCCCCGCCGCACGGTTGCAGCGGCTCTTCGAGGGGCACCGGCTCACGCCCACCCAGCGGCGCATCGCGCACTGCATGGTCCGCCGGGCGGCCGACGCGCCGTTCCTCTCCAGCGTCGAGCTGGCCGAGCTCGCCGGGGTCAGCCAGCCCTCCGTCACCCGCTTCGCCGTCGCGCTCGGCTTCGACGGCTACCCGGCGCTCCGCCGCCATCTGCGCGAGGTCGCGCCCGCCGACGCGGAGCAGGAGGACACGGGGGAGACGTACAACGAGTACCAGCAGGCCGTCCGCGCCGAGATCGAGAACCTCCAGCACCTCTGCGACCTGCTCGCCGACCCCGCCCCCGTGGAACGGGCGGGCCGCCTGCTCGCCGGGTCCCGCCCGCTGCCCGTGCTCGGCCTGCGCGCGGCCTCCTCGCAGGCGCGCGGGTTCGGCTACTTCGCCGCCAAGGTGCACCCCGACGTCCGGGTGCTCGACGAGGGCGGCTCCATGCTCTTGGACCGCATCGACTCCGCCCGCCGGGCCGGGGCCACCGCCCTGATGTGCTTCGCGCTGCCCCGCCACCCCAAGGAGTGCGTGGAGGCGCTGGCGTACGCCGGAGCGCAGGGGCTCACCGTCGTCACGGTCGCGGACTCCGCCTTCGCCCCGGTCGCCAAACACAGCGACCTCCTCCTCCCGGCGGCCATCGGCTCCGGGCTCTCCTTCGACACGGTCTGCGCGCCGATGCTGCTGGGCCGGGTGCTGCTGGAGGCGATGTGCGACGGACTCCCCGACGCCCAGGCGCGGCTGGAGGAGTTCGACGTACGGGCGGCGGCACGGGGGCTGTTCGTGGAGTGAGGGAACGTCGGTGCGCGCAGCCTTCGCCCGGGGTGACGTACCGCCGGTGCGCGAGGGCGGAAGCGCCGGGTCTCTCCGTACGGGCCACCGATTTCGTGGATTCTCACCCGCTCCTCATCTGCGGCCGCTAATCTCCGCGCCCAGAACGACCGGCACAGGCAGCGGTCGGGGACAGGTGTGGAGCGAGAGGGGTACGGCGTGGGGCGTGGAGGGCAGTCGCTGGCGAGAGTGGCCGTGATCGTACGGGCCGGGGCCGCGCCGCTGTGGTGGGCCGGGCTGGTGGCCGCCGCGGCGGGGGCGTTCGTACCGGGGCTGACCGGGCGCCGGATCGGGCTCCTGGCCGGGGCGGCGCTCTTCATCGTCGTCGCGGCCGTGGTGCTGCTGGCGCGCGGCAGGCGCTACCGGGAGCTGGCCCGGGGTGCCTCCCGGGCGGGGCGCGGCGACTTCCTCCAGGACCGGGCCGTGACCGTACGGGTGTGGCGGCGCGGGCACCGGTGGTGGCTGCTGGCGGCGTTCGTGGTGGCCGTCGCGTCCTCGTTCGCGCTGCCGGGCGCCGGTGGGCTGGTGCTCGCGGGCGCGGGGGCCGGTCTCTGGGCCAAGGCCGTACGGATCGGGCAGCGGGAGCGTCACGAGGACGTCCTGTACTGGGTGCGCACCGACTGGGCCGGGCACGGCAGCCCGGTCGCGAAGCGGGTGAGGGCGTACCGGACGACGGGTCCGGAGGCGGGGGACGCCGCGCCGGGCGGGGCGCGGCGTCGCCGCCGTTGAGGGGCGCGGGAGGCGCACGGACCTCCCGCTGAGCACCTCCGGAGGAGGGTAGGGAGCCCTCCCGTAGGGGCTCCTCCCGTACGGATTCCTCCAACGCGGAGTTCTCCCGCACGGAGTTCTCCGGTGCGGAGTTCTCCCGCACGGAGTCCTCCCGTACTGACGTAGTTCAGTGCGGAGTCCCCCTTACGGAGTCCTCGGTACTGAGCCTCAGACCTCCAGCTCCGCCTCGATCTTCTTCAGCTGGTGGCGGGCCATCGCCAGGTTCGCCCGGCTCGCGTCCAGCACCAGGTAGAGGAAGAGGCCGTTGCTGCCACGGGTCTTGAGCAGCCGGATCAGGTGGTACTGGGTGCCCAGCGTGATCAGGATGTCCTCGATCTCCTCCTTGAGGCCCAGGTGCTCCATGGTGCGGAGCTTGGCGCGGATCACGTCGGTGTTGCCCGCGGCGGCGACCTCCAGGTTGAAGTCCTTGCCGCCGCCGAGCGTGCCCAGGGCCATCCCGCTCGTGTAGTCGACGAGGGCGACACCCGTGGCGCCCTCGATCGAGCTCATCGCTTCCTTCAGTGACGCTTCGGTGTTCGCCATGGAGGCTCGGTTCCTTTCCGTGGTCGGTCGCGGTGACCGGGGTTGTTTCCGTGGGAGTGGAGTGGAGTGGAGTGGTGTGGGGGGCGGGGTGGGGTGGTTCTGAGGGCGTACGCGTGGGGGGAAGCGGTTACGTGGGGCGTTGCGGGAGCGTGCGGCTGGGAGTGCCGCGCGGTGGGGCGGTACGGGGCATGGGGGGCGTGCGCTCGGCGCGTTCCAGGGCGGTGTCGACCAGTTCGCCGATCCGGGCGCCCGAGCGGCGGCCCTCCAGGTGGAGTCGGCCGACGTTGATGCGGTCCTCGGCCAGCAGGGTCAGGACGGCGGAGGAGCCGGCGGCGTACGTGGCGATGTAGCCGCTCTCGCCCCGGACCAGGAGCTCCCGGAAGCCGCCCCGGCCGGTGGCCTCCGTCATCCGGATCGAGACGCCGAGCGCGGCGGCGGTGAGGGCGGCGACGCCCTCGGCCTCGATGCCGGGGGTGTCGTGGGCCAGGACCAGGCCGTCGGTGGAGGCGGCCAGCGCCCCGGCGAGCAGGGGGACCCGGGCTCGTAACCGCTGGAGCTCATCGAGGACACCACGCGTTTCGGCCTCGGGAACCATCAGCTGTCTCCTCCCGGCACGCTGTCTGAGCGCGCGTATCACAGGGCCTCCAATGCGTCTCGGAGCCGGCGCAGCAGGGCGATATCGGGGTCGGCCGTCACCTCGGGGAGCGTGATCCGGCCAGGTAGCCGGGGGGCGGTCCCGGCGGTGGGCAGCGGCTGCGCGCGGACCGCCGCCACCAGGCCGGCCGCGGCGAGCCGCCGCAGGTCGACCAGGATGTGGAACGCCGAACAGCCCAGTGCCTGGGCGATGTCGGAGGCCGTACGCAGCCCGTCGGCCAGCTCCAGGACCCGCCGCTGGCGGACCGGTACGGGGCTGCCCGCGGTGTGCGCGGCCGTCCGGACCACGGGGGCGCTGTCGCACGCCGCGTCGGGCCAGATCCGGTCCAGCAGCTCCCGTCTGCGCAGGGTCTCGCGCTGGACGGCGGCCACCGGGACCGGCCGCACCGGGCCGATCCAGTGGGACACCCCGTAACGGAAGCGGGCGGGCGTACCGGTCGGGGCGAGGGCGAAGAACGCCGCGTCGTACAGCGCGCCCAGGTGGCACAACTCCAGCGCGCCGCCCGGCACATGGCCGCTGTCCACGAGGTACCGGCCGACCCGCTGCCCGGCTCCCGCCTGGGCCACCGCGTCCCACCAGCCCTCGTGCCGCAGCGTGCCGCCCGTGGTCAGGAGCACGTCGATGCCGGGGGTGGCGGGGCTCTCGGCGTGCACCACCTGGCCGTCGGCGAGGTAGAGCGTGCCCCGGTCGCGCATCAGGGCGCCGGTGGCCCGTTCGTCGGCGAGGCGCTGGAGCATCGGGGAGAGGACCGGGAGCCGGTCCGCCTCCTGGGTGCCGGGGTCTGCGGCTATCGCGCTCATGCCAGCACCAGCCGCTCGGCCAGCTCGCCCAGCCGTAGCCGGGCCAGCGCGAGGTTGCCTTCGGAGCGGCTCAGCCAGAGGTGGAGGAAGACGCTGCTGTCAAAAGCCGTCTCGACGAAGCGGAGCATGTGGTAACCGTCTTGTGTGGTGACGATGACGTCCTCCACGGGGGTGCTCGGCGCTCCGTCGGAGCGTTCGGCCGGGCCGCCCGCCGCGAGGTGGGCGAAGGCGGGCTGCTCGGCGGTCATCCGGGCGACCTCAGCGGTCTCGGCCGCCGTCGCCTCGTGGTCGCCGTTCGGGGACTCGCCGATGGTGCCGAGCGCGAGGCCGCTCGTCCAGTCGACCACCGAGGCGCCCCGGGCGCCGGGCAGCCTCATGACTTCGAGCAGGCACTCGTCGATTCCGGGCACGCGGATTCCCCTCCCGACGCGGCGTACGGCTGTGACCCAGAGGCTACGCAACGTGCTCACGGCAGGTGGAGGTTCTGGCATTTTCCTTTGGTACATGCGCCGCAGGGTGTAAAGGAGCGGCTGAAATACGCTGGCCGGGAAGCAGGGGTGACGTTTCGTCAGTTCCGCCCGTCCCGCCGCCCCGCCGAGGCGCCGGACTTCTCGCGGGCCGTCATCACCGCCTTGTTCAGCGCCCACAGGCCGATGCCGATCAGCAGCAGGATTCCGGCGCGTACGTACACGTCGGGGCCCCGGTCCGCGAGCGGGCTCGCCAGGAGGAGGGAGGTGAGCGCGCCGAGGACCGGCAGGGCCGTCGGCGTACGGAAGTGGCGGTGCTCCACCCGGTCCCTGCGCAGGACCAGCACGGCGATGTTGACCACGCCGAAGACGCAGAGCAGCAGGAAGGAGGTGGTGTCGCCGAGCCCCTCGATCTCGCCCGTGGAGACCAGGCCGATCGCCAGGACGGAGACGAAGACGATGCCGACCCAGGGGGTGCGCCGGCCCGCCAGGACCTTGCCCATCGCGGGCGGCAGGATGCGTTCGTTGGCCATCCCGTAGCAGAGCCGCGAGGCCATCATCAGGTTGATCAGCGCCGAGTTGGTGACCGCGAAGAGGGCGATCAGGGCGAAGAGTTTCGGCGGAAAATCGACGCCGCCCGCTTTCACCACTTCCAGCAGCGGGCCGCTGGAGTCCGCCAGGGTGCGCGAGTCGACCAGCAGCGAGGAGACCAGCGCCACCAGGATGTAGATCGTGCCGGTGACGGCCACGCCGATGAAGATGGCCCGGGGGAAGTTACGGGCGGGGTCCTTGGTCTCCTCGGCCATGTTGACCGAGTCCTCGAAGCCCACGAAGGCGAAGAAGCCGAGCGCGGTGGCGCCGAGTACGCCGGTGAGCAGGGCGTATCCGGTGCCGCCGGTCTCGATCTGGGTCAGCCGGGAGGGCTCCCCGTCGCCGCTCAGTACGGCGTACGCGCCGATCGCCAGGATCACCGCGAGGCCGCTGACCTCCACCAGGGTCAGGACGACGTTCGCCTTCACCGACTCGGAGACCCCGCGCAGGTTGATCGCGGCCAGGGCGAGGATGAACAGGATCGCGATCAGGGTCGGCGGCACGGCGTCGGTGAACTCGCCCAGGTAGTCGCCGCTGAAGGCCCGTGCGGCCGCGCTCGCGGAGGAGAGGCCCGAGCACATGACCATGAAGGCGACGACGAAGGTGAGGAAGGGGACCTGGAACGCCTTCTGGGTGTAGAGCGCGGCCCCGGCCGCCTTGGGGTACTTGCCGACGAGTTCGACGTACGAGGCCGCCGTCAGCAGCGCCACGGCGAACCCGATCGCGAACGGCAGCCAGAGCGCGCCGCCCACCTTGCCCGCCACATCCCCGGTGGTGGCGTAGATCCCGGTGCCGAGGATGTCCCCGACGACGAAGAGGATCAGCAGCTTGGGGCCCAGCGCCCGCTTGAGCGGCGGTGATCCGTCGGGGGTCCCCGGCCGGTCGGTCGCGGGAGTGTCAGGAGTGCTCATCGGTGCCTCCGGGGCGGGCTGCGACGGGTCGGGAGACGCTTTCCCGGACGCGGCGCGGACCGCACCTGTTGACTACGACTATTCAGCGCCTCAGGATGTGAATAGTTAGTCATCGTCGCGAGGAGGCACCGCCATGTCAGGACCCCGCCCCGTACGAGCGCCGCGCGGCAGCGCCCTCAGCGCCCTGGGATGGCAGCAGGAAGCCGCCCTGCGCATGCTCCAGAACAACCTGGACCCCGAGGTCGCCGAGCACCCCGACAAGCTCGTCGTCTACGGCGGCACGGGGAAGGCGGCCCGCGACTGGCGCTCGTTCGACGCGATGGTCCGTACGCTGCAGACGCTCAAGCAGGACGAGACGATGCTCGTCCAGTCGGGGCGGCCGGTCGGCGTCATGCAGACCCACGAGTGGGCGCCGCGCGTCCTCATCGCCAACTCCAACCTGGTCGGCGACTGGGCCAACTGGGAGGAGTTCCGCCGCCTGGAGCAGCTCGGTCTGACCATGTACGGCCAGATGACCGCCGGGTCCTGGATCTACATCGGCACCCAGGGCATCCTCCAGGGCACCTACGAGACCTTCGCCGCCGTCGCCGCGAAGAAGTTCGGCGGCACGCTGGCCGGGACGATCACCCTGACCGCCGGGCTCGGCGGCATGGGCGGCGCCCAGCCGCTCGCCGTCACCATGAACGACGGCGTCGCCATCTGTATCGACGTCGACCCGCGCGCCATCGACCGCCGCATCGAACACCGCTACCTGGACGTGAGGGCCGACAGCCTGGAGCACGCCCTCCAGCTCGCCGTCGAGGCCCGCGACGCCCGCCGCCCCCTCTCCATCGGCCTCCTCGGCAACGCGGCGGAGCTGCTGCCCCGGATGCTCGCCGAGGGCGCGCCCGTCGACATCGTCACCGACCAGACCAGCGCCCACGACCCGCTGGCCTACCTCCCGCTCGGCGTCGACTTCGACGACATGGCCACCCTCGCCGCCGAGAAGCCCGCCGACTTCACCCAGCGCGCCCGCGAGTCCATGGCCCGCCACGTCGAGGCCATGGTCGGCTTCATGGACGCCGGGGCCGAGGTCTTCGACTACGGCAACTCCATCCGCGGCGAGGCCCGGCTCGCCGGGTACGACCGGGCCTTCGACTTCCCCGGCTTCGTCCCCGCCTACATCCGCCCCCTTTTCTGCGAGGGCAAGGGCCCCTTCCGCTGGGCCGCCCTCTCCGGCGAGGCGTCCGACATCCACAAGACGGACAAGGCGATCCTGGACCTCTTCCCGGAGAACGAGTCCCTGCACCGCTGGATCACGATGGCCGGGGAGCGCGTCCACTTCCAGGGCCTGCCCGCCCGCATCTGCTGGCTCGGCTACGGCGAGCGCGACAAGGCGGGCGAGCGCTTCAACGACATGGTCGCGAGCGGCGAACTGGCCGCCCCGCTGGCCATCGGCCGCGACCACCTGGACTGCGGCTCGGTCGCCTCCCCGTACCGCGAGACCGAGGCCATGCTCGACGGCTCCGACGCCATCGCCGACTGGCCGCTCCTCAACGCCATGGTCAACGTCGCCTCCGGTGCCTCCTGGGTCTCCCTCCACCACGGCGGCGGCGTCGGCATGGGCCGCTCCATCCACGCGGGCCAGGTCACCGTCGCGGACGGCACGAAGCTCGCGGGCGAGAAGATCCGCCGCGTCCTGACGAACGACCCCGGCATGGGCGTCATCCGCCATGTCGACGCGGGCTACGACATCGCGGAGTCCGTCGCCGCCGACAAGGGCGTACGCGTACCGATGACGGAGGGCAACTGATGCCGTCGTCCGGCACACCGGGGGACCGGGGCATGTCGAACCGGGGTACGTCGACGGGTGCGGCGCGGGGTGCCGACGCATCCTCCGAGGACCGGGGTACGCCGAGGAGCGCGGCGGCGAGCTCGGCCCGGGGCGCCGCCGCACCGTCCGGGGGGCCCGCGGGTGCGGGCTCGCCCCGGAGCGCCGCCGCGCCCGGTCCGGCCCAAGGCGCCGCCGCTCCCTCCGGCGGCCCCGCGCCCCAGGGGCGTACAGGTGACTCCTTCCTCTCCATGTGGCGCGAGCTGGCCCCCGTGGGACGTCACCCCGACAGCGGTGGCTACCGGCGTTACGCCTGGTCGGCGGCGGACCTCGACTGCCGGGCCTGGTTCCGGGCGCAGGCCGAAGCGCGCGGGCTCACCTACGAGACCGACCGCAACGGCAACCAGTGGGCCTGGCTCGGCGACCCCCTGGCCGGGGACGCCGTCGTCACCGGCTCGCACCTGGACTCCGTCCCCGACGGCGGTGCCTTCGACGGGCCGCTGGGCGTGGTCTCCTCCTTTGCCGCGCTCGACGAACTCCGCTCCCGGGGCGTGGCGTTCACCCGGCCCCTCGCCATCACCAACTTCGGCGACGAGGAGGGCGCCCGCTTCGGTCTCGCCTGCGTCGGGTCCCGGCTCGCCGCCGGACAGCTCACCGTCGCCGACGCCCACCGCCTCCGGGACGCCGACGGGATCGCCCTGCCCACCGCCATGGAGAGCGCCGGATACGACCCCGAGGCCATCGGCCCCGACCCCGAACGGCTCGCCCGGATCGGCGCGTTCGTCGAACTCCACGTCGAGCAGGGCCGCGCCCTCGACCTGACCGGCGACCCCGTCGGCATCGCCTCCGCCATCTGGCCGCACGGCCGCTGGCGGTTCGACTTCCGGGGCGAGGCCAACCACGCGGGCACCACCCGCCTGGCCGACCGCCGCGACCCGATGCTCACGTACGCCGAGACCGTGCTCGCCGCCCGCCGCGAGGCCGAACTCACCGGCGCCCTCGCCACCTTCGGCAAGATCGCGGTCGAGCCCAACGGGGTCAACGCCATCCCCTCCCTCGTCCGTGGCTGGCTCGACTCCCGCGCCGCCGACCAGGCCACCCTGGACGCCGTCGTCACCGGGATCGAGCGCGCCGCCCGGGAGTACGCCGAGCGGGCCGGGATCGACCTCGACGTCGTACGCGAGTCGTTCACGCCCGTGGTCGAGTTCGAGCACGCCCTGCGCGACGAGCTCGCCAAGATCCTGGAGGGGAGCGGCGACACGGGGCGCCCCGTCCCCGTCCTCGGCACCGGCGCGGGCCACGACGCGGGTATTTTGTCCGCCTCGGTGCCCACCGCCATGCTCTTCGTACGGAACCCCACCGGCATTTCGCACTCCCCGGCCGAGCACGCCGCCGAGGACGACTGCACGGCCGGGGTGCGGGCACTCGCCGACGTACTGGAAGGTCTCGCGTGCAGCTGACAAACCGGACCACGGTGACGACAGGGACCGCGGCCACGGCACAGACCGCGGCCACGGCACGGGCCGCGGGCGGGCCCGTCACCGCGACGTACTGGATGGACCACGCCTGGCTCTCCACCCACGTCGAGCCCGACGTCACCGTGGAGGTCGCGGACGGCCGCATCGCCGGGATCAGGACCGGGGTCCGGACACCCCCGCCCGGCGCCACCGTGCTGCGCGGCCTGACCCTCCCCGGCCTCGCCAACACCCACTCCCACGCCTTCCACCGGGCCCTGCGCGCCACGGTCCAGGTGGGCTCCGGCACCTTCTGGACCTGGCGCGAGCTGATGTACCAGGTGGCCTCCCGGCTCACCCCGGACAGCTACTTCGACCTGGCCCGCGCCACGTACGCCGAAATGGCCCTGGCAGGCATCACCTCCGTCGGCGAGTTCCACTATCTGCACCACGCGCCCGGCGGCACGCCCTACGCCAACCCCAACGCCATGGGCGAGGCGCTGATCGCGGCGGCGGCCGAGGCCGGCATCCGGATCACCCTGCTGGACACCGCCTACCTCGCCGCCGGATTCAACGAGCCGCCCAACCGGCACCAGCTGCGCTTCTCCGACACCACCGCCGATGCCTGGGCCGAGCGCGCCTCCCTCCTCAAGGGCGACGACCACACCCTGATCGGCGCCGCCATCCACTCCGTACGGGCGGTTCCGGCGGACCAGCTGGCCACCGTCGCACGGTGGGCCGAGGAGCGGAACGCCCCGCTCCATGTCCACCTCTCCGAACAGCTCGCGGAGAACGACGCCTGCCTCGCCGCCCACGGCCGCACCCCCACCCGGCTCCTGGCCGACCACGGGGTGCTGGGCCCGCGCACCACCGGCGTCCACAACACGCATCTGACGGAGGAGGACATCGCGCTGCTCGGCTCCTCCACCACCGGCACCTGCATGTGCCCCACCACCGAACGCGACCTCGCCGACGGCATCGGCCCCGCCGTGGCCCTCCAGAAGGCGGGCTCCCCGCTCTCCCTGGGCAGCGACAGCCACGCCGTCATCGACCTCTTCGAAGAGGCGCGCGCGATGGAGCTCAACGAGCGCCTGCGCACCCACATCCGGGGCCACTGGACGGCCGCCGCCCTGCTCCGGGCCGCCTCCGCCGACGGGCACGCCGCACTCGGCCGCCCCGACGCGGGCGTCCTGGAACCGGGCGCCCCCGCCGACCTGACGACGGTCGCCCTGGACTCCGTCAGAACAGCGGGACCGGTGCCCCGGCTGGCAGCGGAGACCGCCGTATTCGCCGCCTCCGCCGCTGATGTGCGGCACACGGTCGTAGCGGGCCGTCATATCGTCCGCGACGGCCGCCACGCGCTGATCGAGGACGTGCCCGGAGCGCTCGCGGCGGCCGTGGCCGCCCTGCACCACTGATCCCATCCCCGACAGCGGACCCGGACCCCCCGGAACGCGAGGAGAACACTCTCCAGATGACGACCACCGCCGTCACCCACATCGCCAGCCTGGTCACCAATGACCCCTCCCTCGGCAACGGGACCCCCCTGGGCCTGATCCAGGACGCGGCCGTCGTCATCGAGGGCGACCGCATCGTCTGGACCGGTGAATCAAGCAAAGCACCCGCCACTGACAACGTCCTCGACGCGGCCGGCCGGGCCATGATCCCGGGCTTCGTCGACTCCCACTCGCACCTCGTCTTCGCGGGCGACCGCACCCAGGAGTTCAACGCCCGGATGTCCGGGCAGCCCTACACCGCGGGCGGCATCCGCACCACCGTCGCCGCCACCCGCCAGGCCACCGACGAGCAGCTCTCCGCCAACGTCGCCCGCTACCTCGCCGAGGCCCTCCGCCAGGGCACCACCACCTTCGAGACCAAGTCCGGTTACGGCCTCACCGTCGAGGACGAGGCCCGCGCCCTGCGCATCGCCTCCCGCCACACCGACGAGGTCACCTACCTCGGCGCCCACATCGTCTCCCCCGACTACGCCGACGACCCGGCCGGATACGTCGACCTGGTCACCGGCCCGATGCTGGACGCCTGCGCCCCGCACGCCCGCTGGATCGACGTCTTCTGCGAGCGCGGCGCCTTCGACGGCGACCAGGCCCGCGCCATCCTCACGGCGGGCCGTGCCAAGGGCCTCCACCCGCGCATCCACGCCAACCAGCTGACGTACGGGCCCGGTGTCCAGCTCGCCGTGGAGCTCGACGCCGCCTCCGCCGACCACTGCACCCACCTCACCGACGCGGACGTGGACGCGCTCGGCCAGGGCAACACGGTCGCCACGCTGCTCCCCGGCGCCGAGTTCTCCACCCGCGCGGCCTGGCCCGACGCCCGCCGCCTGCTCGACGCGGGGGCCACCGTCGCGCTCTCCACGGACTGCAACCCCGGCTCGTCGTTCACCTCGTCCCTGCCGTTCTGCATCGCCCTGGCCGTACGCGACATGGGGATGACCCCCGACGAGGCCCTCTGGTCCGCCACCGCGGGCGGCGCGGCGGCCCTGCGCCGTACCGACATCGGCCGCATCACCCCCGGCGCCCGCGCCGACCTGGTCCTCCTGGACGCCCCGAGCCACGTCCACCTCGCCTACCGCCCGGGCGTCCCGCTGGTCAGCGCGGTGTGGCGGGGCGGGGAGCGGGTGGAGTAGACGCCGGGAGCCCGGCACACGGAAGGACCCGCCCCGCATACGTGGATACGTACGGGAGCGGGTCCTTCCGTCGGCGTGCCGCGGGCCGCTACTCCTCCAGGGTCAGCCCCTTGCGGAGCTTGACCAGCGTCCGTGAGAGCAGCCGGGACACGTGCATCTGCGAGATGCCCAGCTCCTCCCCGATCTCCGACTGCGTCATGTTGCTGACGAAGCGGAGCGAGAGGATCATGCGGTCCCGCGAGGGCAGCGCGGCGATCAGCGGCTTCAGGGACTCGACGTACTCGATGCCTTCGAGTCCGTGGTCCTCGTAGCCGATGCGGTCCGCGAGGGCGCCCTCGCCGTCGTCCTCCTCGGGCTTGGCGTCCAGCGAGCTCGCGGTGTACGCGTTGCTCGCGGACATGCCCTCGACGACCTCGTCCGGGGTGATGCCGAGACGCTCGGACAGCTCCGCCACCGTGGGCGCGCGGTCCAGCTTCTGGGAGAGTTCGTCCCCCGCCTTCGCCAGTTCGAGCCGGAGCTCCTGGAGCCGGCGCGGGACGCGCACGGACCAGCTGGTGTCGCGGAAGAACCTCTTGATCTCGCCGACGATGGTCGGCATCGCGAACGTCGGGAACTCGACACCGCGGCTCAGCTCGAACCGGTCGATCGCCTTGATCAGGCCGATGGTGCCGACCTGGACGATGTCCTCCATCGGCTCGCTGCGCGAGCGGAACCGGGAGGCGGCGAACTTGACGAGCGCGAGGTTGAGCTCGACGAGGGTGTTGCGGACGTACGCGTACTCGTGGGTGCCCTCTTCGAGGGATTCGAGGCGCTCGAAGAGCGTCTTCGACAGGGCCCTGGCGTCCAGGGCCCCCACTTCGGCGTAGGGCGGGATCTCGGGGAGTCCTTCGAGCCCCTCAAGTCCTTCAAGGCCCTCGCCGGAAGATCCGGGGGTGGTGCTGGTGGTGCCGGCGCGCGGGCCCGGAACGGCGCTCGCGGCGGGGGAGTCGGAATTGGTCGGTCCCTGAGGACATGCCGACGGCGCGTTGCGGGTACGCGCTTCGTCGAGCCGGGGTGACATGGTTCTCCTCCATCGTTCTCGGCATATGGCTGCCGATGCCCCTATGTGTTCCTGCGGTGAAGCGGCGCCTCCAAAGCCGGTCGTGTTTGAGGTGTCCCTCTACCCTTACCCGGTTACTGCCAGCAGTTACAAGCGCCAATTAACCGCATATGTCCGGTTTGTTGAGGTCTCCGACTACCGCGTGGCGTACGAAACGCGTACTGTTTTACGCACGTCGGCGGCAGCTCTGCATACAGCCGCACAGGCAGTGACGCGCACAGTGACGGACGGCGAAGAGGTACTGGGCATGGACCGCGGGACGGTCGGCAGTGCGAACCGGGGTCGGCTTCAGGTCGAGGCCCGGACCGAGGGGCGCAGCGAGGTCGTGACTCCGGTGGGTGAGCTCGATCACCACACCGCCGATCTGCTGCGGGGGCCTCTGGAGAGCGCGGTCGAGCAAGGGCGGTCACGCCTGGTGGTCGACTGCTCACGGCTCGACTTCTGCGACTCCACCGGGCTGAACGTGCTGCTCGGCGCCCGTCTCAAGGCGGAGGCGGTCGGCGGAGGAGTGCATCTGGCCGGAATGCTGCCGGTCGTGGCACGGGTGTTCGAGATCACCGGTGCGGAGGCGGTCTTCACCGTCCACGCCACGCTCGAAGAAGCCCTGGAGACCTAGAACCGGTACGGTGCGCGAGCGCGTCGTACCGGATGTCGGCCGCGCCGCGCGATCGATCGCCCGAAGGGGGTGTCGGAGCGGTGCGGTCGGGCAGGAGACACCCCGTCGGTATCCCGTAAAGATCCGGCACACTCGGTAACTGACTCTTTTCTTTTCCATGGCGACAGGCGACATGGCGAATCGGTGAGGTGAAGCGCTGATGAGCACCACCCGGCAGCATCCGCCGGGCGACCTCGGCCGCGAGCCGGAAGGAGCGGGCGCGGACTCGCCCGTTCCGGCCGAGCGGCAGTGGCGCACGCTCTCACTCGGGCAGGCCAGCGGCATCGTCCCGATGGCCCGTGACTTCGCCCGGCAGGCCCTGCACGACTGGGGCTGGCTCCCGGCGTCCAGCGCGGACCGCCGGGCCGCGGCCGAGGACGTCCTGCTGGTCGTCTCCGAGCTCGTGACCAACGCCTGTCTGCACGCGGAGGGCCCCGAGGAGCTGCGGATCGGCTGCACGCCCAAGGCGCTGCGCGTCGAGGTCGTCGACCGGGGGACCGGCCAGCCCGCCCCCCGTACACCGCACCGCGCCGGCCGCCCCGGCGGGCACGGCATGTTCATCGTGCAGCGCCTCTGCCTGGACTGGGGCGTGCAGCGTACGCCCGACAGGCCGGGCAAGACCGTCTGGGCGGAGCTCGCCGCCCCCGCCTAGTCACCCCCGTACATCGTCCACGTCGAAGAGCGCGCCGATCCGGCGCGCTCTTTGTCTTCCCTCCATCAGGCCCCGGGCGTACCTTGAGCGCCCAATCTGATGTGTCGTCAGTAACTTGCGCCCGTACGGACGGTACGGATCGTGGCGCGCGGCGACGTCCGGCATGAGGGGAACACGAGGTGTCGAACCAGAAGCGGACAGCTCTCGCGCTGACGACGACCGCACCGACGGCTGTACTGACGACCGCGCTGTCGGCCGCACTGGCGGGCTCGATGGTGCTGATGGCCGCGCCCGCCGCCCACGCCGAGGTCGTGGACGTCAACTACCAGTGCGAGACGCCCATCGGGCCCAAGGGGGCGGTCTCGCCCATCGATATCAAGAGCGTGAAGAGCGGTGACGGCTACAAGCTCACCATGTCCTTCCAGAAGGGCGTCTCCTCCAGCCCGGTCGAGCTGGGCAAGGGCGCCATGAACCCGAGCGCCGTGATCGAGGTGGGCGGCGCGGACACGGGGAAGGTCCAGGTCTCGGGACCGGCGAACGCCGAGGCGATCCCGGCCAACACCCCCATCAAGATCAGTGACTTGTCGGGGACGTACACCCCCAGGAAGAGCGGCGAGGTCACCTTCACCGCCGGGGTGCTCACCATCAAGGCGCTCGGTACGACCACGACCTGCACGCCGAAGAACAGCCCCGGGCCCTCCCTGCGGCTCGTTGTCGAAGGCGCCGGAGGCAGCGGGGGTTCGACGGGCGGCTCGACGGGGGGCGCCACGGGTGGCTCCACCGGAGGCGGTTCGGCGACCGGCGGCGGGGCCTCCGGCGGCGGTGAACTGCCGAAGACCGGTCCGCTCGACTCGGCGGCGGCGCTCGGCACGCTCGGCGGGACCGTCCTGCTGGCCGGGGCGGCCGGTGTGCTCTGGCTGACCCGGCGCGGACAGCGCCCCACGGGCTGAACAACGCCGCAGCCGCCCGCGTGAGCGAGCCGTCAGCGCGAGGGAGCCCCGCCTGTGCCTGTGCCGTCATCGAAACCGTACGTGAGCCGGTACGCGGACCTGTACGTGAATCCGTACGTGGGTCCGTGCGCGGACCTGTACGTGCATCCGTACGCGAACAGGTCGCCGTCCGCCCTCCCGTGCCTGCTCGGCCTGCTCGCCGCCCTCCTGCTCGCGCTGCTCCCCGCGCCCCCGGCGGCGGCCGACGACGGCCCCGGCCCCCCGGCGGGCTGGACCCTCCGGCCTGCGGGGGGCGGGAGCACCGGGCGGGACGCCCGCCCGTACGTCTACCTGGAGGGCACCCCCGAGACCGTGCTCAAGGACCGGCTGTCGGTGACCAACCCGGGCCGCACCCCGCTGACCGTACGGTTGCGGGGCGAGGGCGCCGCCGGGCCGTGGCTCCGGTTCGCCGCCCGGACCGTCACCGTGCCGGGCCGGACCCGCGCCGACGTGCCGTTCTCCCTCGCAGTGCCGGGCAACGCGGCGCCGGGCGGCCTCGCGGGGGAGATCGCGGCGGCCGGCGGGGGCGCGGAGCAACGCGTACGGATACGGGTGCGGATCGGCGGCCCGACCCTGGCGGCGCTCACCGTGGAGGACGTCGAGGTGTCCGGGCGGACCATCCGGTACGCCCTGGTCAACCGGGGCAACGCGCCCCTGCGGCCCCGGCTGGCCGTGCGCGCGGACGGGGTGTTCGGCACGCTGCTGGACCGCCCGGCCCGGCCCCTGCCGCTGGAGCTCGCCCCCGGCCGCCGGGTGGAGCTGGCCGAACCCTGGCCCGACGCACCGGCGTTGGACTCGGTCACCGTACGGCTGACGGCGGAGGCGGAGGGCGGGGCGCGGGGCGAGGCGGCCGCTTCGGCGGCGTACGTCCCGGTCGTGCCGGTCGCCGGGGGCGGGCTGCTGCTCCTCGGCGCCCTGGCCGCGCTCGGTACGAGGGCATACCGGCGGCGGCCGGACCGGCGTGGGCCGCCGACCGCCCCGGACGCCCGGGACGTGCAGGAAGACCGGCAGGAACGGGAAGACCCGCAGGACCCGCAAGACCTGCACGACCGGCAACCGGCCGACGAGCCACGGCCCTTGGCGAAGGCGGGAGCGGAATCGTGACGCGGCACCCCAGAGGCGGAGCCGTCAGGCGCGCCGCCCCGGTCACCCTCCTGCTCCTCGTCCTCGCCCTCCTGCCCGCGCTCCTGATCCTGGCCGCCCCGGGCGCACGGGCGGCCGAGGACGGCCCCTCCGTCAGCCTCTCCAAGAAAGAGGCGGGCAAGGGCGGGGAGATCACCGTCAAGGGCGACGGCTGGCGCCCCGAGGTGCTCCTCATGCTGCTGATCTGCGGCCGGTCCACCCCCGAGCGGGGCGTGATCGGCGGCACCAACTCCTGTGCCAACGCCGACGGCCGGGCCGTCACCACCGACAGGAAGGGCGCCTTCACCAAGAAGCTCCCGGTCGCCGAGCCGCCGGAACCCTGCCCGTGCGTGGTGCACGTCGCCACCGTGACCGGTGAACAGGCGCTGACCGACGCGGTGTTCACCGTAGCGGGCCACCCCACCGCCCCGCTGCCGCCGCGGACCGACGAGGGAAAGCTCGCGGTGCTGGCCACCCCCCGGCTGGAGGGCGAGAGTTCGCTGCTCACCTGGTTCGGCGCCCCGCCCGCACGGCAGTTGGTGCTCACCGTCGGCAACCTGGGCTCCGCGCCGGTGGAGGACCCCGTCTTCGAGATCGGCACCGCGCACGGCGTCTACGCCCCGCAGTGGGAGGAGCGCGTGTGGCGCGGCACGATCGCCCCCGGCGCCAGGGCCCGGGTCGAGCTGCCGGTCGAGCTGTCCGCCGGGGCGCACGGCGACTACCAGGTCTCCCTGCGGTACGGGACGAAGGTGCTGGCCGAGCAGCCGTGGGGGGTGAGCCGCCCGTGGGGCGTCACGCTCTTCTGGGTGCTGCTCTGCCTGGTCGTCCCGGCCGCCGTCTTCCGTATCGGCATGGCCGTCGTGGACCAGGTCCGCCCCCGCCCCGCCGCGCGGACGGCCCGCCACGCGCACCGCCCGCCAGCACGGCCCACGAGCACCGGTACGGCCGCGCTGCCGTGGTTCACCCAGGACTCCGCACCACCGGACATCCGGCGTTCCGCACCGTCGGTGAACCGACCCCCACCCACGACGAAGGGACAAGCGTGAGCACGCAACGGAGGATGAGCGCGGCCGGAGTCGCGCTGATGCTCGGCGGCGCGGGCCTCGTGCTGGCCGCGAGCCCGGCACAGGCAGCCGAGGTCAGTTACGCGACGGAGTGCGTTCCGCCGCCCATTTCGGGGCTGCCCCCGGTCCAGGGCACCACGAAGGTGCGGTTGACCGCCCCGGCGGAGGCGAAGGTCGGCGACGAGATCGAGGTCGTCTGGAAGACCGTCGAGGCCGCCTCCAGGAACCCGGACGTCCTGGACCTGGGCAAGGACACGGTGAAGCCCACCGGCACCATCACGCTGGGCGGCGCGGCGAGCGGCGAACTGAAGCTGGAGGGCCCCCGGCAGAACCCGCCCATCCCCAAGAACAGCCCCATGCTGCTGCCCGACATGACGGCCAAGCTGAAGCTGGAGAAGGCCGGGGAGATCACGCTGACCCCGGGCGCGTACGCCATCAACGTCTCCCGGCCGATCTCCACCGACACCAAGTGCGCCCCGAAGGAGACGGTCCAGCCGGGTGCCACGATCAAGGTGACGGAGGGAGGCTCCACCACCGGCGGCACCACGAACGGCGGGACCACCACCGGCGGCACCACATCCGGAGGCGCCGACTCCGGCGGTACGACGACAGGGGGCACCGACGCGGGAGGCGCCACGACGGGCGGCACGACCACCGGAGGCAGCGACGCGGGCGGCACCACCGACGGAGGCGCCACGAACGGCGGGACCACATCCGGAGGCACCACGTCCGGCGGCACCTCCACAAGCGGAGGCTCCGGCGGCTCCGGCGGAGACACCGACTTCCCCGGCAAGGAGGTCTCCGTCGCCTACGCCTGCAAGACCCCCATCGGCGACAGGAACGCCACCTCCCCGGTCCGGATCAGCGCCAGGAAGAACGGCGGCGCCTACGACCTCACGGTGAAGTTCAGCAAGTCCGTCATGGACAGCCCGATCGACATCCCGGCCGAACAGGTCAAGCCGTCCATGGAGGTCCGGCTCGGCGGGGCCGACACGGGCACGGTCACCGTCGAGGGGCCGCTGAACAAGGAGGTCATCAAGACCGGCGCCCCCATCGAGATCCCGGACCTCACCGGCACGTACAGGCCCGGCGCGAGCGGGAAGTCGACTCTCAGCCCGGGGGTCCTCACGGTGATGGCCGCCGGTACGACGACGACCTGCACCCCGCCCGCCGATGTGGCCGTCTCCCTGGAGCTGGACACCTCGGCCCAGCCGGGCGGCGCGTCCGGCGGCAGCGGAAGCGGCGGAGCGTCGGCCTCAGGCGGAACGGCCACCTCAGGCGGAACGGCGGGCTCCGGCGGAGCGTCGGCCTCCGGCGGCGGTACGGACTCCGGCGGCGGCCTCGCGGCCACCGGGGCCGAGGACGACGGCGCCCTGCGCGCGCTGGGTCTGGTCGCGGGGACGGCGATCCTGCTGGGCGGCGCGGTGTTCACGTTCACCCCGTGGCGGAGGCTGCGCGGTACGCGCTGAGCCGTACGGTCCGGCCCACGGGAAAGGGCCGTCGCACCGGAGAGTCTCCCGGTGCGACGGCCCTTCCGCCGTACGGCCCTACAGGGCGGGCATCAGTGGACGTTGCCCATGAGCTTCTTGACCTTGCCGCGGTACATGAAGATCGCGACACCGGCGGCCACGGCGAGCGTCGCCTCCAGGGCGACCACCCCGGTGCCGTTGAGCTCCACACCGGCCAGCGAGAGCAGGCCCGTGGTGCAGTCGCCCGCGGTGACGGCCAGGAACCAGACACCCATCATCTGGCTGGCGTACTTCGCCGGGGCCATCTTCGTGGTGACGGAGAGGCCGACCGGGGAGAGCGTCAGCTCGGCGAGGGTCTGGATGAAGTAGATCGCGACCAGCCACATCGCGGCGGCCTTGTGGCCGTCACCCGCGATGGTCAGCGGCATCAGGAAGACGAAGAACGACGCACCGACCAGCACCAGACTGGAGCTGAACTTCACGATCGTGCTCGGCTCTTTGCCCCGCCGGTTCAGCGCCAGCCAGAAGGCGGCGAAGACCGGGGCGAGCGCCATGATCAGGACCGGGTTGATCGACTGGTACCAGGAGACCGGGAAGCCCCAGCCGAAGACGCTGTTCTCGGCCGAGGACGTGGCGAAGATCGAGAGCGTCGAGCCGCCCTGGTCGTAGATCATCCAGAAGATCGCGGCGGCCACGAAGAACCAGATGTAGGCGGACATCTTCGACTGCTCGGCCTCGCTGAGCTCCTTGTCACGCTTGATGCGCGACAGGACCATCACCGGAATGACCAGACCCGCGATGGTGATCGGGACCAGCAGCCAGTTCAGCGTGTAGACGCCGGTGACGACCGTACCGGTGTAGAAGACGGCCGCGACACCGAGCCAGATCATCGACTTGCGCAGGGTCGAGGCGCGCTCGTCCTTGGAGAGCGGCTTCGGGACGATGAGGCTGCGCTCGCTCAGGTGGCGGGTGCCGATGAGGAACTGGAGCACACCGAGGCCCATGCCGACCGCCGCGAGGGCGAAGCCGAAGTGCCAGCTCCACTTCTCACCGACGGTGCCGATCACCAGGGGCGCCGCGAAGGCACCCATGTTGATGCCCATGTAGAAGATCGTGAAGCCACCGTCGCGGCGCGGGTCCTCCGGGCCGTCGTAGAGGTGGCCGACCATCGTCGAGATGTTGGACTTCAGCAGACCGGAACCTATGGCCACGAGGCCCAGACCGGCGAAGAACGTGCCCTCGGAGGGCAGGGCCAGGGTCAGGTGCCCCAGCATGATGACCCCGCCGGCGATGGCGACGGTCTTGCGCGGGCCCCAGACCCGGTCGCCGAACCAGCCGCCGGGCATCGCGAGCAGGTACACCAGCGACAGGTAGACCGAGTAGATCGCGGTCGCCGTGGCGGGGTTCATGTCGAGCCCGCCGGGCGCGATCAGGTAGAGCGGGAGCAGTGCCCTCATGCCGTAGTAGCTGAAGCGCTCCCACATCTCCGTCATGAAGAGTGTGGCCAGGCCGCGGGGGTGGCCGAAGAAGGTCTTCTCGCCGGAACCGGCCGAGTCCTTCGTCAGGCTGGACGCCATGATCGATCCTTGCTGGTCGGGACGCGCTCGCCTCGTGAGCGGTACGCGCCCGGTGGGGGGCAGCCGGCACCGGCGCGGCCGGACCCCATCCCCACGCCTGAGGGGGGACGTGCCCCGGGGCCGGGCTCCGGTCAGGAGCGTGCGGCGGCGGGGCGGGGAAGAACCGCGTCGGGATCCACACCCGTCACGTGGTCTCACGCTCCGGGCCCGGCTCACAGGTCATTCACTCGATACGGGCCGGCGTGAACCGGTCCAGCACACAGAAGAGACCCTTGGCGCTCATGGCGGCCCAAAGGTCCTTGCGTAGTGCATCAGGCGTCGGGACACCATACGACACGACACAGCGGGATATGGAAGGACTTGAGACATGGATCACAGGTGATGATGGAACCAGGCTCCCATATTCAAAGGTCACCGTCCGCTTTGTGGCGCTGAGCCGCAGGCGCTGTCGAGAGCCTCACTCCGAAGGCCCCGGCCGGACTACCATCAGTCCATGACCCGTGTACTGCTCGCCGAGGACGACGCATCCATCTCGGAGCCACTGGCCCGCGCACTGCGTCGGGAGGGCTACGAGGTCGAGGTCCGCCAGGACGGCCCGACGGCGCTCGACGCCGGACTCCAGGGCGGTATCGACCTCGTGGTCCTCGATCTGGGGCTGCCCGGGATGGACGGCCTCGAAGTCGCCCGCCGACTGCGTGCCGACGGTCACACCGTGCCGATCCTGGTGCTGACGGCCCGCGCCGACGAGGTCGACACGGTGGTCGGCCTGGACGCCGGGGCCGACGACTACGTCACCAAGCCCTTCCGCCTCGCCGAGCTCCTCGCCCGGGTCCGCGCCCTGCTCCGCCGGGGCGCCACCGAGCCCGTCGTACAGCCCGCCACCCACGGCGTCCGGATCGACGTCGAGTCGCACCGGGCCTGGATGGGCGAGGAGGAACTCCAGCTCACCGCCAAGGAGTTCGACCTGCTGCGGGTCCTCGTCCGGGACGCGGGCCGGGTCGTCACCCGCGACCAGCTGATGCGCGAGGTCTGGGACACCACCTGGTGGTCCTCCACCAAGACGCTGGACATGCACATCTCCTGGCTCCGCAAGAAGCTGGGCGACGACGCCGCCAACCCTCGTTACATCGCCACGGTCCGGGGCGTCGGCTTCCGGTTCGAGAAGAGCTGACGTACGAAGCACCCATGCACCTTGACGATGTACGCCGACACGACCGGCGGCCATGCGCCGCCGGCTGATCAACTCCACGCTCGCCGTGGTCCTCGTGGTCATCTCCGTCTTCGGCGTCTCCCTCGTCATCGTGGAGACGCGCACCATCAGCAGCAGCGCCCAGGAGAGCGTCGAATCCGAGGCGCTGCGGCTGATCAGCGTGGTCGAGGGGCGGCTGCTGGGTGACGAGCGGGTCAACCCCGACGTGCTCTCCGAGCAGATCGACCCCAAGCGGTTCGCCCTGATCGAGATCGCGGGCCGGGAGCCCATCGTCGTCGGCGAGCGCCCCGAGGGCAGCGTCCTGCGGGCCATCGAGACCGGCGACGGGGGCGCGAAGGTCACCGTCGAGGAGTCCCGCTCGGCCGTCACCCGCGAGGTGCTGCGCACCCTCCTGATCATCGGCGCGGTGGCGCTGCTCGCGATCGTCTCCGCCGTCCTTCTCGCCGTACGCCAGGCCAACCGGCTCACCTCCCCGCTCACCGACCTCGCCGAGACCGCCGAACGCCTCGGCTCCGGCGACCCCCGCCCGCGCCACAAGCGGTACGGGGTGCCCGAGCTGGACCGGGTCGCCGACGTCCTGGACGCCTCGGCCGAGCGGATCGCCCGGATGCTGACCGCCGAGCGGCGGCTCGCGGCGGACGCCTCGCACCAGCTGCGTACGCCGCTGACCGCGCTCTCCATGCGGATCGAGGAGATCTCGGTGACCGACGACCCCGAGACGGTGAAGGAGGAGGCGAACATCGCGCTCACCCAGGTCGAGCGGCTCACCGACGTCGTCGAGCGGCTGCTGACCAACTCCCGGGACCCGCGCACCGGCTCCGCCGTCGTCTTCGACCTGGACGAGGTCATCAAACAGCAGATCGAGGAGTGGCGCCCCGCCTACCGCTCCACGGGCCGCGCGCTGGTCCGCTCCGGCAAGCACGGCCTGCGGGCGGTCGGCACCCCCGGCGCGGTCGCCCAGGTGCTGGCGGCGCTGATCGAGAACTCGCTGATGCACGGCGGCGGCACCGTCGCCCTGCGCACCCGGGTCACCGGCAACCAGGTGGTCATCGAGGTCACCGACGAGGGCCCCGGCGTCCCCGCCGAACTCGGGGCGCGGATCTTCGAGCGGACGATCAGCGGACGCAACTCCACCGGCATCGGTCTCGCCGTCGCCCGGGACCTCGCGGAGGCGGACGGCGGCAGGCTGGAGCTGCTCCAGCAGCACCCGGCGGTCTTCGCGCTCTTCCTCAGCCGCACTCAGCTCGACCGCAAGGACCCGGAACGCCCGGTGCGCTGATCACACCGGGCTCCGGCCCTCAGCTCCGTACGGGACCGGGACCGGCGCTCCGTACGGGACCGGGCCTCAGTTCCGTACGGGATCGGGCTCTACGGTCTCCGACGGCCGCCGCTGTTCCAGAAACCGTTCCGCGGGCAGCGGGGCCTCCTCGGGGGGAGGCGTCTTGAAGACCCAGGTCCGGTAGGACCAGAAGCGGAAGAGGGTGGCGAGCCCGATGCCGAGGATCTTGAAGACGTTGCTCTGGACCGGGCTGTTCCAGTCGAAGCCGTACGTCGCCAGGTACAGCACGCCGTTCTCGATTACCGCGCCCACCGCGCTGAACAGCAGGAAGAGGGTCAGCTCGCGGGTCCGGCCGGTCTTGTCGCGCTCCCGGTAGGTCCAGTAGCGGTAGCCGACGTAGTTGAAGAGGACCGCGATGAAAGTGGCCAGCAGGCTCGCCCGGACCACGGGAAGGTCCGTGGTGTGCCGGATCAGGTTGAAGGCCCCCATGTTGACCAGCAGGCCCATCGCGCCGACCACGCCGAACTTGGCGACCTCCCGGGCCAGCAGATCAAGCCGGGTCCGCAGTGCGCCCCGTTCGCTCATGGTGATCGCTCAGTCCGTCCGTTCGATGGCGTCGACGGAGTTTCGTCAACCCGGACATGCTAACCAGCCCTTCCGTGTGATGTCCGTGTGATGCGGGGGAGCCCGCCGCGGTAGCACCCGGACGGCGTCGGGGGCGCCCCGGCGCGCCGGATACCCTGGAGTCGTGACGTTCCCGGTAGTCGGCATGGTCGGCGGCGGTCAGCTCGCCCGTATGACCCACGAGGCGGGTATCCCCCTCGGCCTGAAATTCAAGCTCCTCAGTGACACGCCCCAGGACTCGGCGGCCCAGGTGGTCAGCGAGGTCGTCATCGGCGACTATCGCGACCTGGACACGCTCCGTGCCTTCGCCCAGGGCTGCGACGTGATCACCTTCGACCACGAGCACGTGCCCATCGAGCACCTGCGGGCCCTGGAGGCGGACGGCATCCCCGTGCGCCCCGGCCCCGATGCCCTGGTGCACGCGCAGGACAAGGGGGTGATGCGCGCGAAGCTCACGGAGATCGGCGCCCCCTGCCCCCGTCACCGCATCGTGAGCGACCCGGCCGACGCCGCCGCGTTCGCCGAGGAGGTCGGGGGCTTCCCCGTCATCCTCAAGACCGTGCGCGGCGGGTACGACGGCAAGGGCGTGTGGGTGGTCCGCTCCGAGGCGGACGCGGCCGATCCGTTCCGCGCCGGGGTCCCGGTCCTCGCGGAGGAGAAGGTCGACTTCGTACGGGAGCTGGCGGCGAACATCGTCCGCTCGCCGCACGGCCAGGCCGTCGCCTACCCGGTGGTCGAGTCGATCCAGGTCGACGGGGTCTGCGACACGGTGATCGCCCCCGCCCCCGACCTGGCCGAGGAGCTGGCGGGCGAGGCCCAGCAGCTCGCGCTCCGCATCGCCGCCGAGCTGGACGTCGTCGGCCACCTCGCGGTGGAGCTGTTCGAGACCCGTGACGGCCGCATCCTGGTCAACGAGCTGGCGATGCGCCCGCACAACTCGGGCCACTGGACCATGGACGGCGCGATCACCTCGCAGTTCGCCAACCACGTCCGGGCGGTCCTGGACCTCCCCCTCGGCGACCCGCGCCCGCGCGCGCCCTGGACGGTCATGTGCAACGTCCTGGGCGGCGACTACCCGGACATGTACCAGGCGTACCTGCACTGCATGGCCCGCGACCCGCAGCTCAAGATTCACATGTACGGCAAGGACGTGAAGCCCGGCCGCAAGGTCGGCCACGTCAACACCTACGGCGACGACCTGGCGGACGTGCGGGAGCGCGCCCGGCACGCGGCCGACTACCTGCGAGGAACGATCACCGAATGACTTCCCCCTCCGCCCCCGCCGCCCCGCTCGTCGGCATCGTCATGGGCTCGGACTCCGACTGGCCCGTCATGGAGGCGGCGGCCAAGGCGCTCGACGAGTTCGAGATCCCGTACGAGGTCGACGTCGTCTCCGCCCACCGCATGGTCCACGAGATGATCGCGTACGGCGAGGAGGCGGCCGGCCGCGGCCTGAAGGCGATCGTCGCGGGCGCGGGCGGCGCGGCCGCGCTCCCCGGGATGCTGGCCTCGGTCACCCCCCTGCCGGTCATCGGCGTCCCGGTCCCGCTGAAGTACCTGGACGGCATGGACAGCCTGCTCTCCATCGTCCAGATGCCCGCCGGGGTGCCCGTCGCCACCGTCTCGGTCGGCGGCGCGCGCAACGCGGGCCTGCTGGCCGCCCGTATCCTCGCCGCGTCCGACCCGGCGCTCCAGGAGCGGATGGGCGAGTTCCTCCAGGAGCTCAACGCCCAGGCCACCGAGAAGGGCAAGCGCCTGCGGGCCAAGGTCCAGGGCTCCGACTCCTTCGGCTTCGGAAAGTAGGGGCGGCCTTTATGGACCACCTCGCCCGGGCCCGCGAGCTCCTCGCCGCCCACCCCGTCGTCGACGGCCACAACGACCTTCCCTGGGCCCTGCGCGAGCAGGTCGGCTACGACCTGGACGCCCGGGACATCGCCGCCGACCAGCGCGGCCTGCTCCACACCGACCTGGCCCGGCTGCGGGCAGGCGGGGTCGGCGGCCAGTTCTGGTCCGTGTACGTGCGCACCGACCTGACCGGCGACGCGGCGGTCAGCGCCACGCTGGAGCAGATCGACATCGTCGCCGAGCTGATCGCCCGCTACCCCACGCACCTGCGCCGCGCGCTCACCGCCGACGACCTGGAGAAGGCCCGCGCCGAGGGGCGGATCGCCTCCCTGATGGGCGCCGAGGGCGGCCACTCCATCAACAACTCGCTGGGCACCCTGCGCGCCCTGCACACCCTGGGCGTCCGCTATATGACGCTCACCCACAACGACAACATCGACTGGGCCGACAGCGCCACCGACCTGCGCCGCCTCGGCGGCCTCTCCGCCTTCGGCCACGAGGTCGTCCGCGAGATGAACCGCATCGGCATGCTGGTCGACCTCAGCCACGTGGCGGACGGCGTCATGCGCGACGCGATCGCCACCAGCACCGCGCCGGTGATCTTCTCGCACTCCTCGGCCCGGGCCGTCTGCGACCACCCGCGCAACATCCCCGACGACGTGCTCGCGGCGCTCCCGGCCAACGGCGGGGTCGCGATGGCGACCTTCGTCCCGAAGTTCGTGCTGCCCGCCGCCGTCGCCTGGACCCAGGCCGCCGACCGCAACATGCGCGACCACGGCCTGCACCACCTGGACACCACCCCGCAGGCGATGCGCATCCACGAGGACTTCGAGGCGGCCAACCCCCGCCCGCAGGCCACCGTGGCGACCATCGCCGACCACCTCGACCACATGCGCGAGGTCGCGGGCGTCGACCACATCGGCATCGGCGGCGACTACGACGGCACGGCGTTCACGCCGTACGGCCTGGAGGACGTCTCCGGCTACCCGAACCTGATCGCCGAGCTGCTCCGCCGTAACTGGTCCGAGGGCGAGCTCGCCAAGCTGACCTGGCAGAACGCCGTACGGGTGCTGCGCGACGCGGAAGCGGTGGCCCGCGACGAGCAGAGCACGCGCGGCCCGTCCCACGCGACGATCGAGGAGCTGGACGGCGGGCGGCTGAGGTAGGCCCGTAGGACTTTCGCAGCACTTCTGGCGACACGGTGAATTCGGGCAATCCTCCCCGTATCTGACGCAACCTCATGTTAGGGATAGCTGGCAGGAATCCCCTCAAGGAATCCCTAACAGGAGGTACGCAACGATGCGCACGAATCTTCTCCGTGTCACGACCGCGCTCGGTGCCGCGGCGGTGCTCACCCTCGGCGGCGCGGGCGTGGCCGCCGCCGACAGCGTCGGCAGCTCGGGCATCGGGAACTCGGGCGTCGGGAGCGCGGGCGCCTTCAACGGCGGCGCCGGGAACGCGGGCATCGGCAACTGGGGCCTGGGCAACGCGGGCATCCACAACGTGGGCGTCGGCAACGCGGGCGGCTTCAACGGCGGTGTCGGCAACGCGGGCCTCGGCAACTGGGGCTGGGGCAACGCCGGTATCGGCAACACCGGCATCGGCAGCCACGGCCACGGCAACTCGGGGATCGGCAGCTCCGGCATCGGCAACACGGGCGTGGGCAGCTCCGGCATCGGCAACTGATCCGCGCATCACCCCCGGCCGACGCCGGGCGGACAGGACAACCCCCGGGCCGGCCGCCCGCACCACCAGCGGCCGGCCCGGGTGCGTACGGGCCGGGGCGGGCGGGGCGCTACGGCGGGTCCACGCCCCCTGCCCCGAAGGCGAAGTCCCGAAGCGCGGGCGCCCTATGCCCGGTCCGCGAACGGTCCCCCCGGCTCGAACGCGAAGGCCCCGAAGCGCTCGCCCATGCGGCGGTGGGCGGCGGGACCCGGGTGGAGCCCGTCCGGCAGCGGCAGTCCGGCGGCGTCGGCCTCGCCGTACAGCTCCCGCCCGTCCAGGTAGAAGAGCTCCGGGTCCTCGGCCGCCCGCTCCGCCACGATCCGGGCGAGCTCCTCCCGTACGACCCGCAGGTTCAGCTTCCCGAGCGCCACCTCCGCCGGGTCGCCCAGGGCCTGGAACTCCACCTTCCCGTCACCGATCTCCGGCGCGGCGGGCCCCGGGACCTCCTCCTGCATGGGGCAGTGGACGGGCGAGACGACCAGCAGCGGCGTCGTGGGGTGCCCCTCGCGCACGGTGTCCAGGAACCCGTGCACGGCGGGCCCGAAGGCGCGCAGCCGCATCAGGTCCCGGTTGACGATATTGATGCCGATCTTGACGCTGACCAGGTCGGCCGGGGTGTCCCGCAGGGCGCGCGCGGTGAACGGGTCGAGCACGGCGCTGCCGCCCAGCCCGAGGTTGACCAGCTCCACGCCCCCCGAGGCGGCGGCCAGGGCGGGCCAGGCGGTGGCGGCGCTGTCGGCGGCGGCCCCCTGGCTGATCGAGCTGCCGTGGTGCAGCCACACCCGCCGCCCGTCCGGCGCCACGGCCGTGACGGGCGCGTCGGTGCGCAGCCGGAGCAGCTCGGTGGTCTCGGTGTACGGCAGCCAGACCTCGACGGTCTTCTCCCGCCCGGCCAGCCCGGCGAACCGGACCGTGCCGACCGGCCCGGGGACCGTCTCCCGGGAGCCGTCGCCCAGGTCCAGGATCAGCCGGTCACCGCCGCTCGCGGTGGACCGCCCGGCCGGTTCCCCGTCGACGTACAGGTCGTACGCGCCGTCCGGGCGGGGCGGGACGCCCCGGTACTCCAGGACCGTGCGGCGGACGTCCAGCTCGACGGCGGTGGCCCGGGTACGGAACACCAGCCGCACCCCGGAGGGCTGGGACTCGGCCTGCGCCACCTCTTCGTCGCCGCCGGACCGGGCGCGGGCCCGGGCCTGTGCGGGCAGCCGGTGGGGGAGGAGGCCGCCGCGCGCGGTGCGCTCCAGGTCGAGGGCGCCGCGCACGAGGCCGCCGGTGAGGGGAGTGGTGATCCAGCCCGGTGAGCGGGTGGCGGGGGCGTACGAGTCGTCCATGCCCCCAGCCTGTCCACAAAACAGACGTTGAGCCCCCGCACAGGTCAGACGCTCACGCCTTCGGGCGCCCCATCGCCCGGTACGTCCACCCCGCCTCGCGCCACACCGCGCTGTCCAGGGCGTTGCGCCCGTCCAGGATGATCCGCCGGGAGACCGCGGCGCCCAGCTCCGCCGGGTCCAGCTCGCGGAACTCGCGCCACTCCGTCAGGTGCAGCACCACATCCGCGCCGCGCACGGCCTCCAGCGCGGAGTCGGCGTAACCGAGCGTCGGGAACAGCCGCCGGGCGTTCTCCATCCCCTTCGGGTCGAAGACGGTCACCTGGCCGCCCTGGAGATGGATCTGCCCGGCCACGTTGAGCGCGGGGGAGTCGCGTACGTCGTCGGAGTCCGGCTTGAAGGCGGCGCCCAGGACGCCCACCCGCTTGCCGAGGAACGAGCCGCCGCCCACGGCCTCCCGGGCCAGCTCGACCATGTGGCCCCGGCGGCGCATGTTGATGGAGTCGACCTCGCGGAGGAAGGTCAGGGCCTGGTCCGCGCCCAGCTCACCGGCGCGCGCCATGAAGGCCCGGATGTCCTTGGGCAGACAGCCGCCGCCGAAGCCGATCCCGGCGCGCAGGAACTTCTTGCCGATGCGGTCGTCGTACCCGATGGCCTCGGCGAGCTTCACGACGTCCCCGTCGGCGGCCTCGCAGACCTCGGCCATGGCGTTGATGAAGGAGATCTTCGTGGCGAGGAAGGAGTTGGCGGAGGTCTTCACCAGCTCGGCGGTGGGGAAGTCGGTGACGACGAACGGCGACCCCTCCGCGACCGGTACGGCGTACACCTCGCGCAGCAGCTTCTCGGCCCGCTCGCTCTCCACGCCGACGACGATCCGGTCCGGGTGCAGGGTGTCGTCGACGGCGAAGCCCTCGCGCAGGAACTCCGGGTTCCAGGCCAGCTCGGCATCGGCGCCCACCGGGGCCAGCTCCGCGAGGCGGGCGGCGAGGCGGCCGGCGGAGCCGACGGGGACGGTCGACTTGCCGACGACCAGGGCGGGCCGGGTCAGATGCGGGGCGAGGGAGGCGAAGGCGCTGTCGACGTAGCTCATGTCGCAGGCGTACTCGCCATGCTTCTGCGGAGTGTTCACACAGACGAAGTGCACGTCCCCGAACTCCCCGACCTCCTCCCAGGAGGTGGTGAAGCGCAGCCGTCCGGTGGAGCCCTCGATGCCCGCGACATGCCGCTGGAGCATCTCCTCGAGCCCCGGCTCGTACATCGGCACGCGCCCGGTGGAGAGCAGCTCGATCTTCTCCGGTACGACGTCGAGCCCGAGGACCTCGAACCCCAGCTCGGCCATGGCCGCGGCATGGGTGGCGCCGAGATAGCCGGTGCCGATCACGGTGATCCTGAGGGCCATGGGTGCTCCTGGGAGGTACGGAAAGACGTGCGAACCGAGCATAGTCGCGGCGGGGAACCCCGGATTTCGCCGCCCGAAAAGGTGCTCCCTATCCGTTCTGCCCGACCCCTGTCGTCAAGCTCACGTGGCACTCACATATGCCGCTCCGGTCCTTCCGCACTAAAATTGAGTTACTTAACGGTAGTTAGCATCTGGGGAGTGAGCGTCTTGGCGGGTTCGACCGATTTCGACCTGTACCGTCCGGCCGAGGAGCACGACATGCTCCGGGAGACCATCCGTTCGCTCGCCGAGACGAAGATCGCCCCCTTCGCCGCCGCGGTCGACGAGGAGAGCCGCTTCCCGCAGGAGGCGCTGGACGCCCTGGTCGCCTCGGACCTGCACGCCGTCCACGTCCCGGAGGAGTACGGCGGCGCCGGCGCCGACGCGCTCGCCACGGTCATCGTGATCGAGGAGGTGGCCCGCGCCTGCGCCTCCTCCTCCCTGATCCCGGCCGTCAACAAGCTCGGCTCGCTCCCGGTGATCCTCTCCGGCTCCGAGGAGCTGAAGCGCAAGTACCTGGGCCCGCTGGCCAAGGGCGACGCGATGTTCTCGTACGCCCTCTCCGAGCCGGACGCGGGTTCGGATGCGGCGGGCATGAAGACGAAGGCCGAGCGCGACGGGGACTTCTGGGTCCTCAACGGCGTGAAGCGCTGGATCACCAACGCGGGCGTCTCCGAGTACTACACGGTCATGGCCGTCACCGACCCGACCAAGCGTTCCAAGGGCATCTCGGCCTTCGTCGTGGAGAAGTCCGACGAGGGCGTCTCCTTCGGCGCCCCGGAGAAGAAGCTCGGCATCAAGGGCTCCCCGACCCGCGAGGTCTACCTCGACAACGTCCGTATCCCCGCCGACCGCATGATCGGCGAGGAGGGCACGGGCTTCGCCACGGCGATGAAGACCCTGGACCACACCCGCATCACGATCGCGGCCCAGGCCCTCGGCATCGCCCAGGGCGCGCTGGACTACGCCAAGGGGTACGTCCAGGAGCGCAAGCAGTTCGGCAAGCCGATCGCGGACTTCCAGGGCATCCAGTTCATGCTCGCGGACATGGCGATGAAGCTGGAGGCGGCCCGCCAGCTCACCTACTCGGCCGCCGCCAAGTCCGAGCGCGTCGACGGCGACCTCACCTTCTTCGGCGCCGCGGCCAAGTGCTTCGCCTCCGACGTGGCCATGGAGGTCACCACGGACGCGGTCCAGCTCCTCGGCGGCTACGGCTACACGCGGGACTACCCGGTGGAGCGCATGATGCGCGACGCCAAGATCACCCAGATCTACGAGGGCACGAACCAGGTCCAGCGGATCGTGATGGCGCGCAACCTGCCGTAGCGCTCTTCCTCTTTTGCTCCTGTCCTGCCACTGCGGCCCCCGGCATCGCGCCGGGGGCCGCAGTGGTTATCCGATCTGCTCGGCTCTTTCCGTGCACGAAACGTCGGCACCGTGCGCGGTGATCCGAGGGCTCCCCCCTCCGGCGTCGAAGTCGATCGTGAAGCAGCGGCGGGTCATGACCTCGGCCGGGCCGAGCCGGGGAGCGGAACGCCGGTACATCTGGGAGAAGGCCGCGACCACGCGGGTCCCGCTGTCCGTGGAGGCCGCGGACAGCAGCTGTCCGTACTGCTTGCCGACGGCCGCGTCCATGGCCTTCTGCAGGTCGGACCGGGCGATGGGGGGAGTGAGCCTTCGGGCGGTGACGTCGTCCGCGAACCGTCGTGCCTTCTCGCGGGTCGACTCGAAGGCTTCCTGTTTCCGGTCGGCTTCCCCGGAGCCGCCGACGACGAAGAAGGCGACGAGAACCCCCAGCAGGGCGAGGAGGACCGCCCCGAGGGCCTTGGCCCAGGGAGCGGTCCGTCCTGGCTGTCCGGTCGGCATCTCCACCTCAGAGCTTGTTCACCGCGCGGCGGAACGTCTCCGCGTAGGCGGAGGTTCCCACGGTGTTGGGGTGGTAGCTCTCGCGGCTGATGCACCAGGACGTGCTGTCCCAGCAGGTGAAGTCACCGTTGCCCCGAGGGGCTTGCACGATCCTGTTGATGCCCTCGTTCGTGTCACAGGCGCGCTTTCCCTCGAAATCGCCGTCGGGCGATTCGAAGGAGACCGGGAGTTTCTGTGCCCTGAGCTTCTCGACCAGCTGGGTCTGTTTGGCCGTCATGTAGTCGGCCAGGGCGTTGACCCTGAGCATCCCCGCTCCGCCGATTCCGCTGACGCAGGTGAGCGCCGTGGCGTTGAACAGCCGGGGGTAGCCGAGCAGGACGATCTTGGCGTTCGGGGCCTCGCCGCGAATCTCCAGCAGCACCCGTTCCACGTCGGGCATCGTGCTGTCGATGTCGTTCTTGACGGAGTCCTCGGCCGGGCACCCGAAGGTGGCGCAATCCTGCATGACCTTGGGGAAGCCGGCGTCGTTGCCGCCGATGGTGAGCGCTACGAGCGTGGTGTCCGCGCTCAGCACGCCGGAGTCGATCTGGGTCTTCTGGCGGAAGTTGCCGTCCCAGCCCCAGCGGACGTTTCCTTGGTTGTCCACGGGGTCGCCGCTGGTGAGCTGCCACGTCCTGGCGCCGGAGCAGGAGACGTTCTGGACGTCCAGGGCGGCCGAGTAGCTGTCGGTCAGTCCACCGACGGTCGAGGAGAAGCCGGGGAGCGTGACCTTGCGCGCCCAGGAGTTCCCGCTCTGCCTGCACGCGTTCCACCGGGAGGTGTCGTAGTCCTTGTCGCCCTCGGGCGAGTAGGCCCCGGCCCCCTCCCCGGAGGTGTACGAGTCACCCAGGATCGCCACGACCTGCCGGGGTTTGGCGCCGATGGGCTGGAAGGCGACCGCGTCCCAGACGACGTTGTCGTCGCCTGTCCCGTCGTTGGCCTGGCTGGTCAGCCGCACCCGTGGTGTGCCGCTGACCTTGTAGACCCCGAGGGTCACCCAGGTGTTGGCGCCGTGCTTCTGGGCGATGTGGCGGTGGCGGGTGAAGGAGCCGTTGCCGGTGTCGATCTCGTAGCGGGCCTGCTGGGTATGGGCACCGTGGTCCGGAACGTGGACCATGATGCGAACCCATTCGTCCAGGGAACGTCCGAGCTTCCAGGTGCCGGTCGTGGCGAGCCGGACACCGTTCGTCGTGGCGGCGGAGCGGGTGTGGGTGAACCAGAAGTGGTCTCCGTAGCCCGCGCCGATCTGATGCAGGTCCATCTTGCCGGGGTAGGTGTTGTTCCAGCTGTTGAAGGAGAAGGAGAAGGTTCCGGCGGAGGCGGTCGGCCCGCAGGTGTGCCCTGGCTGCCCGGCCGGTGTGGTGCCGTTGGGCGTGTCGTCGACGACGAGCGTGCCGGTGGGAAGACCTGCCGAGCAGCGGGGCGGGTAGGAGGAGTTCTCGTTGGGCTGCTCGGGGTAGTCGGTGTTGTTGAAGCGGTGGACCGGATAGCCGCACTGACCCGCTCCGCACGACTTCCACGTCACCGCCTCGTGCCACCAGCACTTCAGATAGAGCGGGTCACTGGAGCTGGGGTCACCCGGCAGAGTGCACGGGCCTCTGCCGGTCTGGTTCGAGGAGCCCTCGCTGATCTTGGAGTTGTCGCAGTCGTTGGACTCGGTGCAGAACAGGGCGATCGGCGGCTTGGCGCGGGTGCGGTCCTGGGTGCTGTTCCACCATGCCTCGCGGTAACCGGGCCGCATGTCACCGGGTTTGAACATCGCCGAGATCGGCCTGGCGGCCCAGCCGATGACCTTCTCCTGGTAGGGCCAGTCCTGGGGGTGTGCGGCGTGGCTGTAGTCGTCGGCACCGCTGGCGTTCTCCAGGAAGGGGGTCCTGTTCTCCTTCCAGAGAGGGTTGGCCGGGTTGTTCGTCCAGCCGACACCCCACTTGCCGCTGTGGCTGCCTGCGGCGGCCTTGGGGTAGTAGCCGGAGTTGTAGGCCCACACGGCGAAGAACCAGTTCTCGATGTGCTTCGGCTTGCCGTCGTTGACGATCAGACCGTCGTTGCGGGTCTCGTTCCACTTGGCGGCGAGGATGTCGGCGCCGTACGCGATATTGGCCGTGTAGTCGAGTGCCGCGGCTTCCTTCTGGGCCGTGGTCAGCGAGGTGTCGGATTTACGCATGCCGTCGGTGACCTGGGTGATGCCGTAACCGCAGTCCGCCTTGGCCCAGTTGATGCTCCAGGGGTCGTTCTGGGTGCCGTCGGAGGAGTACGAGACCCCGTAGTAGTTGCCGATCAGGGAGTTCCCCGTCAGACCGGGCACCACGCTGCGCGTCGCCTGCCACATATTCGATTCCTGCGCGGTGATGCCGAGCATGATCTGTGAGGGGATGTGCCACTCGTCCGCACGGTCGGTGACTCCGTTGGGATCACCGGCCAGCACCCGGAGGGGGAACCGGGTCTGGGGCGTGTAGGCGCTCATGCCCGTGCCGTTCCAGTTGGCGGGCCGGTTGACCCACATGTACAGGCCGTCGATGACTGCCTGGTTGACCGCCCATTCCACCTGCCGGGGCGTCGGTTGCAGAGCCTGCTTGGTGAGGCTGCCGCGCGGTACGGAACAGGTGCGCTCGTCCTCGACGGGATCGGTCGGCGACGCGGCGGCCACGCCGCGCTGGGACGCCTTGCCCCCCGCGGTGCCCCCGGGGAGAGCGGGCGAGGGTGCCGAGCCCTGTCCGAGCCGTGCTGCGGAGACTGCGGTGGCCCCCGGCTCCACGCTCAGACGCGCGGTACGCCCGGTGGCGAGGGTCTGGATGTGCGCGTCGACCGGGCGGGCGGCGGACTCCACCTGCGACGGTTTCGCGTCGTCCTGCCAGCGGGAGACGACCAGGGCCTGCCCGTGGGTGGAGGCACGGGCGTCCTTGTCGACCCCCGGGTTGCGCACGGCGTCCGGCAGGGCGTGCGCCGTCGTGGTCTCACCGGTGATGAACACGGTCCCGTCGGCCGACGCGGTGACATCGATGTCCGCCAGCCGCCCCTCGGCCAGTGTCGACACCTTCGTGCCCAGCACACGCTTGACCTTGCTGCGGTCCTGGCCCGTCCGGTCCAGGAAGACGATGCCCCCGTCGCGGTCGGTGCGCAGCTGGAACGGTACGCCCGAGGTGGCGGCCAGCTCGGTGCGCTTGCCGTGCCGGTCGATGCCGACGACACGGTAGCCGTCGGCGGCGGCGATACCGCCCTGGTGGGGGAGGGCCGATGTGACCTGGCCGTCGAGGGTCAGGGGCTTGGACGCCGTGCCGTTCCGCGCGTCGATCGTGGTCAGCCGCGTGGCCCGCCGGTCGTCCGAGTCGTCGGTGAACTGGGAGACCACGGCCGTCTCCCCGCGCCCGCAACCGGGTGAGAAGTAGGAGAGCGAGGACCGCACCGGCAGCTTGGTCACCTTGCCGGTGCCCAGATCGATGACGGCGGTGAACGCGCCCTTGGCCATCAGCTCCGGTCTGTTGGTGAAGGTGCGGGGAGCGTAGACGGCGACGGCCCGCTCGCCGGAGGCGGTGACACAGGCGTTGCCGATCCAGGCATCCGCTTCCATGCCCGGTTCTGACAGGGACGCGGCGGTCTTCCACGCGTAGCCGCTGCTCTTGTCGGCAGTCAGCAGATGGAAGCCCGCGGCGTCGGAGCTGGTGGCCCATGCCCGGTCGGCCGAGCTCTGCCACTCCTTGCCGAGCAGCCGCGTCCGCTGCTCAGGGGAGACCACGGTGACGTCGGCGGAAGCGCTGTCACGCGCTTCCGGTCGCGGGGGAGAGGGCTTCGGTTCGGGGGCGGCGACGGCGACGGACTGGATGAGTCCGGTGAGGACGGCTGTGGCCGTCAGGGTTGCGGCCAGGGCGCGAGCCCGATGGCCGGTTCTATGAGCCTTCACGTGGTACGCCAATCTCTGCGGTCTGATCCGTTGGGCCGGATGCGCCCCCGCCCGTACGGCGGGGGCCCGGCGGGCGCCGGGGCCGCGGGTGGGGGCGCGTCCGGCCAGAAGTGCAGGGCTCAGTAGCGATCGTGCGAGGCGTTCTCGTTCTTCAGCGTCGTGGTCAGGTTGTCCGACGGCCAGTAGTCGCCGCAGGTGGGCGAGAAGACCTGGCTCGGCCCGCTGTAGACGGAGTAGTAGTAGACGCGGTACTTCGCCGAGCACTCACCGTTCGACGCCGACGCGGCGTTGTTCTTGACGCCCTGTCCGTCACCCTCGTTGGTGCGGACACAGGTGGCCCCGGTGCCGGATATCTGGCCCGCCCGGAAGACGTAGCGCACGAGGACGGCCCCGTTTGGGGAGTACCCGTAGTAGTCGGGGATGTCCTTGTTCGCGACGAAGCACGGGCTGTCGGAGTACCAGGTCTGGGCGCCCCTGCTGTTGTAGTGGATGGCGAAGCAGTATTTGTTCCCCGCCGATGTGCACGCGTCGGACTCGTAGGAGATGGGCGTGGCCGCCGATGCGGGCGACGCGGCGAACAGCAGCGTGCTCAGGAAGGCGAGGACGGGGACGAAGGTGGCGGCTGCCGCGCGCTTGATGCTCATCCCTGGGCCGCCTTCTCGTATGCCTGCCGGGCCTTGGCGATGGTGCTGTCCTTGAGGTTCTTCTCGTTCGTCAGCGCCGAAGCGCTCGCCTTGATCGCCTTCTCCTGGAGGCCGCTCTCCTGTGTGCTCCAGATGTCGATCAGCCTGGTGCTCTTCTTGCACTCGACATCGGCGACGGCCTGGGCGATCTCCTCGTCGCTCGCGGTGGGGGACGACACCTGGATGCCGAACGCGCCGAGGTCCTCGATGGGGTGGTTCCGGTCGAAGCCCTTGCCCTTCATGCAGAGCGACCACTTGTCGACCGCCGCGACGACGCGCGCGTCCTTCCGCGACTGCTCGAATACGGTGAGGGCGAGCTCCTGGGCCTCGGGGGTCCGGGGGGTCGGGAACTTCCGCTGCGCCTCGCCGCGACAACCTCCTTGCGGCAGTGCCTTTCCTCGGTGGGTGCCGTTCTCCACCTCGGGCCCGGAGCCCGTGAAGAGCGTGCTCTCCAGCCCCGGTTCGGGCTCCCAGTGCGCGGGCTCGGGAAGGTCGTCCGGCAGGTGGTACCCGTACTTCCGGGCCTGCTCGACATCCGAGAGCCCGTAACGTCGCCCCATCGCCAGATTCACTTGTGCAATTGCGGAGACTTCGGACGTGGGCGGGGGGCCGAAGTCCTCGATCCCGTACCGCGCCATGCAGGAGCGCCACTGCTCCTGTACGGCGACCTGCCAGACGTAGGTGTCCACCGGCCCCGTCTCGTACTCCGCCAGGGACAGTGTCAGCCCTCGGGCCAGTCCGCCGGTGGGTGCCGTCGGAAGCTCGGACAGCGGGCTGCGCCCGGATGCCGGGCTGTTCTCCGTGATGACCTGCGGGGGCTCCCCCGCGTGCTGCGTGCCGCATCCGGCGAGCAGTGCTCCCAGTGCGACGGCGCCGACTGCGCGTCTTGCCGATCTCAACATCCCGGAAACGCCTTTCCCTGTTGTCGAGGTGCCCCGCGGCCGGCCGATGAGGCTGAGGTTGCGGGAGCGAACGGAGTGGAAGGCGTTCACGATAGGGATCGAGGGGTCCGGCCGTACAGGTCGGATTCAGGCACGAGCACCCTAGGGTTCGAGCCACCGGTGACGTGTTGTGCGGAAAGGCGCAGAGGGCCGTGAAACGCCCGGCCCCGGGGGCGATTTGTCAGCGTACGACGTCGAACACGTTCTTCTGGATGCCGTTCGCGTACGCCTCGTACTCGACCAGCTTCAGCTTCTGGACGTCCTTGTCCGTCGAGCTGAACAGCCGCTTGCCCGCGCCCAGCAGCAGCGGGAAGACGAGCAGGTGGTACCGGTCGATCAGCCCGGCGTCCGACAGGCTCCGGTTCAGGGCGGCGCTGCCGTGGATGATGATCGGGCCGCCGTCGGTCTCCTTCAGCGCGGCCACCTCGTCGGCCGAGCGCAGGATCGTGGTGTCGCCCCAGCCGGAGACCAGGCCGTCCTCCTGGAGCGTGGTGGAGACGACGTACTTCGGCATCACCTTGTACCGGGCGAACTCCGCCATCCCCGGCCACACCGCGCTGAACGCCTCGTAGCTGGTCCGGCCCAGCATCAGCGCGGCCGCCTCCTCCTGCTCCCGGCCCTTGATCTCGTACGCCTCCGGCAGGAACTCCACGTCCTTGAAGGTCCACCCCGTGTTCCGGTAACCGGGCTCGCCGCCCGGGGCCTCCATCACGCCGTCGAGCGAGACGAAGGCGGTGCTGATCAGTGTGCGCATCAGGGGCTCCTGGGGTGTCTTGTACGGGGTGTCCCGTACGGGTGCGTCGTACGGGTACGCCGTACGGGCATCAACTCTTACGCACGTACTGACCGCGCACCCCGCCGAAACTCATCGGTCCGGCCGGGCCCATCCGTCCGGCTCCCTCCGCCTCCGTCCGGACCACGGCCGGTACCCTCCCACCCCATGACCGAACTCGACAGGCTCACCGCCCTCTTCCGCGCCCTGGGAGCGGACGGCGACGCGGCGGACTGGGCCGAATCCGAGGCTGAGGAGGGGCTCCCGCAGCTCGCCCGCTACCGGTTCCTGCGGACGGTGTGGCAGGACGTCGACGCCTGGACCACGGAGGCGCCCCGCTGGGTGGCCGCCTACCGCACCGACGGCGTCGCCGCCGGAGCCGTCGACCGCGCCCTCGCCGCCGGGCTCACCCCCGAGGACCTCGGCGAGCTGGCCCGCGAGGTGGCCCGGGAGACCGCGTTCGGGGTGCTGCACGCCCTGGCCGACCCGGCGGACGGCTCCCTGCCCGCCGAGGTGGAGGACCAGCTCCCGGGCTGGCGGCTGGCGGAGCTGGACTCGGCAGGTGAACCGACGGGCCGTCATCTCGACGTTCTCCATGAGGACTTCGCGGATCTGGAGCCGAAGGGGATCGTGCCGTGACCCCCCTTCCGGCGCCGCCGGAAGGGGGGAACCGGCGGCAGTCAGACGTAACGCGGGAGGCCGTCCGTCGAGATCGTCCACTCGGCGATCGTGACGTCCTCGCCGTACAGGAAGCTCTTCAGATGAGGGCGTCACGCCGTGCGTCGTCCGGGGCGATCGTCATCGTGCCCACTCCTCGTCGTCGGTGCCCAGGGGCAGGAGAGCCGTCCTCTTCACGCTAGGCCGCCGCTGCCGGCAGCTCGTTCCGGCAGCCCCGGCAGTGGCCCGGTTCCGTGGCGCGGAACGCGTGGTCGCAGCGGTCGCAGTTCTGGAGCGGGATGACGAGGACACGGCGGGTCGGGGCCAGCTCCTGGGTGCCGGGCAGCGGCGGTGGCAGGAGCGCGGTGAGACGGTGCCTGACGATCTTCGCCGGGTACTTGGGCGGCTGCGGGAGCTCGGTCGTCAGGGCGTGGCGGATGGCGTCGGGGTGCGCGTCACGCTCCAGCCAGGCCGCCACACCGGGGACCAGCTCCTCGACGTCCTTCTCGGAGAGCACCAGCTCCTTCGCGTGACGCCGCAGGTCGGCGAGGATCGCGGAGGCGGTCTGCCACAGCTCCGGGGTGAGCTCGCGGGGCTGGGGGAGCGGCCGACGCGGCGGCTTGGGCGCGGTGCGCGGTGGTACGCGGACCGGGGGACGCGATTCCTGAGGTACGGGGACGGGTTCGGGAGCGGGCGGGGGTACGGGAGGGACTGCGGGTGCGGGCACCGCAGGCGCCGCCACCGGCGTTGGGACGTGCTCCGCCATCGGCGTTGGCACGGGAGCCGTCGCCGCCACCGCCCCCGCCACCGCTGGTACGGGCTCCGCCACGGGCACGGGCGCCACCACAGGCGCCACCCCGGGCCCCACAGGCATCGGCGCCGCCGCCCCCACCTGCAGCGCCGCCCCCGGCTGGTTGCAGAACACCGTACGGGTGACCATCCGGCCGTTCGTCAGCCGTGCGCGGGTCCGGTGCAGGTAGCCGTGGGCCTCCAGCTCGCGCAGGGCGGCGGCGATCCTCGTCTCGCCCTCGGGGAAGCGGGCCGTCAGCGCCTTGATGCCGACCTTGGTACCGGCGGGCAGCGACTGGATGTGGACGCCCAGACCGATCGCGGTGAGCGACAGCTCGGTGTGCTGGGCCAGGTGGTTGCCGACGACCGTGAAGCGGTCGGTGTGCCGGACGGCGAGGTGGATGACGCCGGAGGCGGGGAGAGGCCCGGGAAGGTCTGCCAGGGCGTGGGTGAGGGCGATATCGTGCTGGGTATCCATGGGGAAGGTGTTGCTTCCTTTGTGGTCAGGCCCTCGTTCGGGATTGCCGTCCCGGCGGGGGCCGTCTCATGTCTGGTGTGTCGGTCAGCGTGAGCATATGCCTGCCAACCCATCCGAAATCCAGCTCAGTTGGCCAATCTCACCCATGTGGGTGACCGGTCCTTCCGTGGCTGACCACCGGGGTTGCTCCCGCAGCTGACCACCGGGATCGGGTGGGGTGGGGTGGGGTTATTTCTCTTGTTTCTTTAGGTAGTTGACTTCATGGCGCACCGGGTCCCGGTCGGCCACGACCCGGTACGCCCGCACCGGATCGTGGCGCGCCACCGACCCGGCGCGAGCAGCGATTTCGGGGCCGTATACGCCAACTCCGCCCGGCGGAAGCCCTTTATGGCGGAAATCCTGACACCGGCAGCCCCCTTGGGCACACTAAGTGCATGGACGATCACGCGGGGAAGTCGCCCCACCACCTCACGATCAACGTCACGCGCCGCGACGACCCGGTCTCCGAGGTCACCGAGGCGGACGCGTTCGCCTCGGTACGCAAGTATCCGAACATCGTGGTCCGGGGGCCGCTGTTCGGGATCGCCGAGCAGCGGCGCGGGGACCGGCCGCGCTGGCGGATGCTGGGCGAACCCGACACCGGATTCCCGCAGATGGCCCGGGACGAGCTGAACTCGCACCTCTGGTTCAAGGCGAAGGACGAGGCCGAGGACCGGGCCGAGCGGCGGTCGCTGCTGGACGCCGTGGCCCGGCTGGAGACCGAACCGGTCAATGAGGTGCGGGCGGCCGGAGTGCGCTACCGCATCGTGCGGGCCGACGAGTTCGCCCGGATCGGCGACGGGCGCCTGGAGCCGCCCCGGGCCACCGACCCGGACGAGGACAGCTGGGACCCGGCCACGCCGGACCCCTCCCGTACCGAGGGCTTCGTGATCGACCACGCGGCGGCCGTCGGGCTGACCGAGGGCATCGACCGGGTCGGGCTGCTGCAGCTCTCCTACACCGCCGACCGCTTCCCCGCCGACGTACGGGCCGACTCCCAGCGGGCGTTGACCACCCACCCGGGGGTCGTGCTCCTCCCGCCGACGTTCCGGGTGGTGGAGCGGAAGGAGCTGTCCTGGACGATGGTGACCGGGCAGCACTCCACCCCGCAGGGCGCCCGGCGCGCGCTCGTCCAGCACCTCACCATGCGCATGCCGGAGCTCCCGGACCTGCCGGACATGCCCGAGCTGCCCGAGTGGATGAAGGTGGACGAGAAGGAGGCCGCCGTCAACGAGCGGGCCGCGAAGAAGTTCACCGCGCGCCGCAGGCCCAATGAACTCATCGTGCGGGGCCGCCGGTACGACGTCGTGCGCGTCGAGCGCGTGATGCGGATCGGGCCCGACGGACCGGAGAAGCCGCGCCCGTCCGATGTGGACGAGTACGGACCCTCCCAGATCCGCCCCTCCATGGACGAGGACGGGAACGTCACTTACGGGTCGTAGGCGGCAAGGGGCTTTCGGCAGGCGGCAGGCGGCAGTTGGCGGGACGCGCGGCGCACAGGGTGTGCGCCGCGCCTCAACTACCGGTGAGCGTGAGCTCAGTTGCCGGTGACCGTGACCTTCTCGTCGTTCTTCAGCTGCTCCATGAGCTGCTTCACCTTCGCCTTGTCCCAGACCAGGTTGCCGCCGTTGCTGCCCGCGAGCGGGATGTTCATCGACGTGCCGTCGCCGCCCGTGACGCCCTTCATCGCGAAGAACATCTGGCTCAGCGACCAGAGCGACATGTCCTTGTCCACGATCAGGGTGTCCAGCCCCGCGCCCAGCGTCGGGTAGAGCCGGAACGGGTTGAGGACCGTGGACGGGGTCGCCGCCTGGCTCGCCAGGGCCGCGAGGAACTTCTGCTGGTTCTTCGTACGGTCCAGGTCGCTGCCCTTGAAGGCGTACCGGGTGCGGACGAAGGCCAGGGACTGCTCGCCGTTCAGCGTCTGCTTCCCGGCCTGGAAGTCGGCGCCGGACTTCTTGTCCTTGAACGCCTTCGGGATGTCCATCTCGACCCCGCCGAGCGCGTCCACGATGTTCGCGAAGCCGCCGAAGCCGATCTCGACGTAGTGGTCGATGCGCAGCCCGGTGTTGAACTCGACCGTGCGCACGAGGAGTTCGGGGCCGTCCTCGGCGTACGCGGCGTTCAGCTTCACCTGGCGGCCGGTGCCCGGGAACAGCTTGCCGGACTGGGACCCCTTGAAGGAGGGGATCTCCACCTGGGAGTCGCGGGGGAGGGAGATCAGCGTCGGGCCGTTGGAGCCCCGGTGCAGGATCATCATCGAGTCGGTGCGCTTGCCCTCGGCGGACCCGGTGCGCAGCCGCTTCTTGTCCTCGGCCGACATGCCCTCCCGGCTGTCGGAGCCGACGATCAGATAGTTCGTGCCCTCGCCCTCGCTCGGGCGCTCGATGACCTTGGAGAGGTCGACCTCGCGCTTCAGCTTGGAGTCGGCCCAGAAGTACGTGGAGACGGAGACCACGAGGAACACGGTGACCAGGGTCAGCGCGCCCAGCTTGATCCGGCGGCGCCAGTCCGGTGCCGGGCGGCCCTGGACGTACCCCGCGTCCCCGCCCGCGCGGCCGCCGCCCCGGCCCCGGCCGCCGCCCGCGCCGCCACCGTAGACCTGGCCGGTGTTGTAACCGCTGTCGTACCCGGGAGAGCCGTGGGGGTCGCTCGGGTAGCGGTCGTCGTACCCCTGGCTCTGCGGGGGCACGTGCGGCCTCTGCGGCGGAGCCGGGCGGCGCTGGATGTGGGGCATCGCCCGGGCGCTCTCGGGCTGGGGGCTGGCGCTGCCCCGGCCGTAGCGCTCGCTGCGGTCGCCGGTCCGTCGATCGGGCCAATCGTTCATCCGAACAGTGTGCCGCCTCGACCCACGGCTATTACAGGGTGTAAGGGAAATCGCACCAGGGCTGTTGCGAAGCTGATGCATTCTGCGGGATCGGGGTCCGCGCATAAGGTGGACTGTATGACAGATCAGGCCACCCGCTCGGAGGATGAGATTCCGGGCAAGCCCACCGCCGCGTCCCGGACCACCCTCAGCCACATCATGACCGGCAGCGACACCAACCTCCTGGGGACGGTGCACGGTGGCGTGATCATGAAACTGGTCGACGACGCGGCGGGCGCCGTGGCCGGACGGCACTCCGGCGGGCCCGCCGTGACCGCGTCGATGGACGAGATGGTGTTCCTGGAGCCGGTCAGGGTCGGCGACCTCGTCCACGTACGCGCCCAGGTGAACTGGACGGGCCGCTCCTCCATGGAGGTCGGCGTCCGCGTGATGGCCGAGCGCTGGAACGAGTCGACCCCCGCCCAGCAGGTCGGCAGCGCCTATCTCGTCTTCGCCGCCGTCGACGGGGACGGCAAGCCGCGCCCCGTACCGCCGGTGATCCCCGAGACCGAGCGCGACCGCCGCCGCTACCAGGAGGCGCAGATCCGGCGCACCCACCGGCTCGCGCGCCGCCGGGCGATCAAGGAGCTGCGGGAGAAGCGCGCCGCCGACGGCATCGACGACTGAGGTTCTGCGGACGACCGGGACCCTGCGGACGGCCAAGCCCCGGGAAAGGCCCTACGGGCAGACCACCTCGTCGCCCGTCACCGTGGAGAACTCGCCCTCCTGCTTGGTCTCCGCCCGCACCGGCCGCACCTTCGTGAAGTCCGAGCCGGCCGTCACCTCCATCACCGCGCCCTGCCCCTTCACCGCCTTCAGCTCGCTCCCCGGCAACGCCATGGCCAGCGACTTCGCCGAGCGGTCCCAGCGCGGGTCGTACGTCACGAGCGTCCGCTCCAGGTCCCGCAGCTTCCCGTTGAGCGGGGCGTCCGTCGTGTTGAAGCCGGTGGCGCGCAGGGCCGCGTCCACGTCCTTGCCGAGGCCGTCCTTCGGGGTGCCGTTGTAGACCTGCACCCGGATCTCCTCCGGCGCCACGTCCACCAGGGTCGCCTTCGGCTGCTTCGGCGCCCCGGCCGCGGGCTTCGGCTTCGCGGGGGCCAGCGGCCTGTCCTCGCGCAGCGCCTGGAACAGCTTCTTCGCCTTCGCCGCGTCCCACTGGACCGTGGAGCCGATGCCCTTCACCGGGAAGCTCGGATTCCCGATCGGTACGGAGGCGAACTCCGACGACGCCGGGCTGAAGTCCTTCATCGCCCGGCCGAGCGCCAGCATCTCCTCCGTACCGAACCCCTCGTCGGCCCGGACCGACCCCAGCACCGACGCCGAGACCTGCTGGAACTTCACCGGGTTCAGCAGCACCCCGCTGCCGGTCGCCTGCTTGATCAGCGCCGCCATGAACTTCTGCTGGCGCTGCATCCGCCCCAGGTCCGACCCGACGTCGACATGGCGGGAGCGTACGTACTGGAGCGCCTGCCCGCCGTCGAGCTGATGGGTGCCCGCGGGCAGGTCCAGCCCCGTGTACGCGTCCTTCATCGGCCGGGCCGTACAGATCTGCACCCCGCCCACCGCGTCGACCGTCTTCATGAAGCTGGTGAAGTCGACCTCCAGATAGTGGTCGATCTTGACGCCGGTCATGTGCTCGACCGTCCGCACGGTCAGCGTCGGCCCGCCCTCCGCGTAGGCGGCGTTCAGCTTCACCGGGTGGCTGTTGTGCTTCTGGCCGGTGGTGCGGTCGGTGTGGGCGGGGATCTCGGCGTAGCTGTCCCGGGGGAGGCTGACGACGCTCGCCCGCTGCTTGTCGGCCGAGAGGTGCACCAGCATGATCGTGTCGGTGCAGTGGCAGGGCGCGCCGCCCAGCCGGTACTTCTGCTTCTCCTCCTTGGTGATGGTGTCCCGGCCGTCGGTCCCCACGAGCAGCAGATTCGTGCCGTGCCCGGACTGCGGGCGGTTCTTCATGTCCTTGAACGGGTCGACCCGGCCGATCCCGCCCTCCAGGTTGCTCACCACGGCGTGACCGATGCCGCCCGCGCCCAGCACCAGCACGGAGAGCCCGGTGGCCACCCGCATACCCCAGCGCGGTCGCTCGTCCTGCTTACGGGAGCGGGCCGCCCGCGCGCCCTGCGGGGGGCGGCGCGGGGGAGCGGTGCGGTGGCGGGGCGGGTGCTGCGGGGGACGGGGGGCGGGCACGAGGGGGGACACCTCCGCGGTGCAAGGGGACCATCGCACGGTAGGCCCATAGGATCTCCGCCCCGGCCCGCCACCGGGCGGCGCGCGCACCGGTGTCCCCCATTCGCGGTAACGTTGCGGCCGAATAACGCCGCCTCCTGGGGTGCGGAACCCCCGGCGCCCGCGAGGACCACCCGTAGGACCACCCGAGGACCACATGTCTGCCGCGCAGTACCCCGCCGTCTCCGTGATCATGCCGGTGCTCAACGAGGAGCGTCATCTCAGGAACTCGGTCCGGCACATCCTGGAGCAGGAGTACGCCGGTGAGATGGAGGTCGTGATCGCGCTCGGCCCCTCCACCGACCGCACGGACGAGATCGCGGCCGAGCTGGTCGCCGAGGACCCCCGGGTCCACACGGTCCCCAACCCCACCGGCCGCACCCCCGCCGCCCTCAACGCGGCGATCAAGGCATCCCGCCACCCGGTCGTCGTCCGGGTCGACGGCCACGGCATGCTCTCGCCGAACTACATCGCGACCGCCGTCCGCCTCCTGGAGGAGACCGGCGCGCAGAACGTCGGCGGCATCATGCACGCCGAGGGCGAGAACGCCTGGGAGGAGGCCGTCGCCGCCGCGATGACCTCGAAGATCGGCGTCGGCAACGCGGCCTTCCACACGGGCGGCCAGGCGGGGCCCGCCGAGACCGTCTACCTGGGCGTCTTCCGGCGTGAGGCGCTGGAGAAGGCCGAGGGGTACAACGTCGAGTTCATCCGCGCCCAGGACTGGGAGCTGAACTTCCGCATCCGCGAGGCGGGCGGGCTGATCTGGTTCTCGCCCGAGCTGAAGGTCCAGTACCGCCCGCGCCCCTCGGTGAAGGCGCTCGCCAAGCAGTACAAGGACTACGGGCGCTGGCGCCATGTCGTCGCCCGCTACCACTCCGGCTCGATCAACCTGCGCTACCTCGCCCCGCCGACCGCCGTCGTCGCCATCGCGGCGGGCCTGGTGGCCGGCGCGGCCGTCACCCCGTGGGCGCTGCTCGTCCCGGGCGGGTACCTGGCCGCGATCGTCGCCGGGTCGGTGCCCGCGGGCAAGGGGCTCTCGCTGAAGGCCCGCGCGCAGATCCCGGTGGCGCTGGCGACCATGCACATGTGCTGGGGCTTCGGCTTCCTCACCAGCCCGCGCTCCCTGGCGAAGCGGGTCATCGCGAGCCGCCGCCCGGCGCTGGCGGGCAGCGAGACGGTCTGAGCCGACCCCGGTTCCGTACGGCGACCCCTGGTTCCGTACGTACGCATGGCGAAGGGCCCCACCGCTGACGACCGGTGGGGCCCTTCGTCGTACGTACGGAACCGTTCCCGTACGGAACCGTTCCCGTCCGTCCCCGTACGCACAGTCCGTTACGGGGTCACCAGGTGTACGCCGGGTTGACCTTCATGCACCCCTTCTCCTCGCCGTTGAGCGCCCCCGCCGACTCCGGGGTCTTCTCCTTGCGCCGGGAGACGGGGTAGGGCCCGTCCTCGCGCCAGTCCGCGCCCACGGCGAGCGAGATGCCCGAGACATCGGTCGACTTCTTCACCTGCGACAGCGGGATGCCGAGCGCCTTGGCGACCGCCTGGGCGTCGCCCTCCAGATCCGCGCTCGGGAACAGGATGGCGGTGCGCGCCGACCCGGCCACGTTCCCGGGGTCGACGGTGGTCCGCACGAAGCCCGCCTCCTTCAGCAGGTCCGCCACACCGCCCGCGCGGCCCGGGGCCGGGGCGAGCGCGTCGGTGGCGGTCCCGTTCCGTACGGCCACGGAGATCTCGCCGACCGGGGCGGACGGGTCCTTCGGCTCCTCCGGCTTCCGCTTGGACGCCTTGCCGTCCAGCGGCACGTCCTCGCGGACCATCCGGAACAGCTGCTCCGCGTCACCCGCCTTGGGGTAGACCCGGCCCCGGTTGACTCCGGTGCCGTACACGTTCGGCATGGTCGACATCGTGATGCGCTTCGTCGGGACCTTCTTGAACTCCTCCGCCAGGTCGTAGAGCTTCTTGACCGTGTCGAGGCCCTTGTCGACCGTCAGGGCCTTGGTCGCGGCCTCGGCGAGGTTCATCAGCTTCGCCGGGTCGGTGAGCTTGGTGCCCTCGCGCAGCTGACGCACCATCGAGTTCATGTACTGGTGCTGGGCCTTGGCCCGCGCGAGGTCGCTGCCGTCCTCGAAGCCGTACCGGGTACGCAGCCACTGGAGGGCCTGCTCGCCCTTGACGTACGTGGTGCCCTTCTCCAGCCTCAGCCCGGAGCCGCCCCGGCCGTCGGCACCCCGGGAGTAGATGTTGGCGTCCACACAGACGGGGACGCCGCCGATCGCGTCGGCCATCGAGACCACACCGGCGAAGTCGATCATCATGAAGTGGTCGATCCGGATACCGGTCAGCTCGTACCAGGCGGCCACGGTGCAGCCCGGACCGCCCCGGCCCAGGCTCTGGTTGGTCTGCATGTCCACGGTGCTGGCCGGGAAGACCTCGCCGTTCGGGGCGGTGCACTTGGGCATCTTCAGCATGGTGTCGCGCGGCATGGTGACCACGGAGAGGTTGGAGCGGTCCGCGGAGAGGTGGAGCAGCATCTGCACATCGGCCAACGGGGGTGCGCCGAAGGTCTCCTTGGCCCCGCCCAGCTTCTGGTTCGCCTCGGAGTCCCGGGCGTCGGAGCCGATGAGCAGGATGTTGAGCGGGGTCTGCCCGGCGGCGTTGGCCTTGTGGTCGGCCATCCGCTTGTCGCCGAGGGTCAGATCCTCTTTCTTGATGTTGCCGTTGAGGTGCTCGTAGTAGAGGTAGCCGGCCCCGGCGGCGCCGAGTATGAGCAGGGCGAGTACGGAGGAGGCCCAGCGCAGCACGCGCCGTCTGCCGCTCTTGGGGGCACGGCGGCTGTTCCGGCCGGCCGTCCCGGTCCGGCTGCCGGGGCCCCGCGCCCCGGACCGCCGCCGCCCCGGGCCGTCGGCGGCCGTCGCGCGGTCGCCCGTACCGCCGCTTCCGCCGCTGCCGTCGCCGCCGTCACCTGCATCGCTTCCGCGGCGGGTGCGGTCCGCGCCTTCCCGGTCCCCGTCCCCGTACGGGCTCTCGCCCCGGCCGTCCCGGTCCGCGTGGCGGACACGTGACCGTGTCCCCTCCCCGGGCATGCTGCTCCGTCCCACCGGACCCCCCATGCTGTTCAGATTTCCGCTGCCGTGCGATGACCCGGTGTCACTCCGCGCAGACTTCCTTGTCGGCGCTGGCCTTCTCGATGTTCTCCGGAATCTTCGCCGGTCCGGTGATCGGGATGCCCGCGCCCTTGAAGTCGCCCCCCAGCGTGAGCACCATCGCCTGAAGCCCCTCGGCGTCGGCGGTGCCCGGCTTCAGGGCCGTGGCGGGCAGCCCCATCATCTCGGCGAGCGCGCGGGCCTGGTCGGCCTGGTTGGGCGCGTACTCCAGGGTCGTCTTCTTGATCTTCTCGGGGGCGTTGGCCTTGTTGGCCGACTTCAGCACGCCCTGCTGGTTCTGGAGCCAGGTGACGGTCGCCCCCGCCGCACCGGGGATCTCGCCGCCGTTGAGGACGTCCACCCGGACATCGGCGGGCTCGGCCTTCGGGCCCTTGAGAAGGGCCGCCTGCTTGCTCTTGGCGGCCTTCTTCTGCTGCTTCACCTCGGTCAGCGAGGTGTCGGAGCGGATCATCGCGAAGAGCGGTTCGGCCCGCACCTCGTCCACGACCACGGTGATGGGCTTCGGCTCGTCCGGGTTGTCCTTGACCGGCAGCGTGACGAAGGTGATGTTCTTGGTGTCGACCTTGCCGAGCTCCTGGGCGAGGGTCATCAGCTTGTTCGCGCTGCCGATGCCCTGGTCGACCGTCAGGGACTTGGTGGCCGCGTCGGCCAGGTCGAAGAGCTTCTTCGGGTTGGTGAGCGTGTCGTTCGACTTCATCTGGCGGATCATCGAGCCGAGGAACTGCTGCTGGACCTTGATCCGGTCGAGGTCGCTGCTGTTGCCGAAGCTGCTGCGGGTGCGCAGCAGGGCGAGTGCCTGCTCACCCTGCACGGTGGACGGGCCCGCGGGCAGATCGAGGTGGGACTTCGGGTCCTTGACCGGCTTGGCCATGCAGACCGGTACGCCGTTGACCGCCGTCGTCAGCTCCTTGACGGCGTTGAAGTCGACCATCATGAAGTGGTCCGCCTCGACGCCGGTGATCTCGGCGACCGTCTTCATGGTGCAGCCGGGGTCCCGCCCGTCCTGGCCGAGGGTGACGTTGAAACGCTCCTTCTCGATGCCGGGGACGACCACGGTGCTGCCGTCCGGCTGCTTCGTCTCGCACTCGGGAATCCTGGTCTTCAGGTCGCGCGGGATGCTCAGCGCCGTGGCGTTGGTGCGGTCCTCGGAGACGTGGAACAGGATGGTGGTCTCGGCGTGGCCGGGGCTGTCCTTGTCGCCGTACCCCTGGTTGCCCTTGCCGGTGCGCTTGTCGGTGCCGATGATCAGGATGTTCATCGGGCCGTCGCTGAGGACGTTCTTGTTGCCCTGCTTGCCGATGTCGACGGTGGAGATGTTGCCGTTGAGCCGCGCGTACAGGAGGTACGCGCCCAGCGAGGCGGCGACCAGCAGGAACGCCAGCACCCCGCCCGTCCACAGCAGCGCCTTCTTCCGGCGCGCCTTCGGGGCCTTGCGCTTGCGGCGTCCCGAGGTGGCCGCCGCCTCCGCGCCGCGCCCGCCGCGCTGGGAGGACCGGCGGCTGCGCTGGCCGGGCACCTCGCGGCGGGGGGTGTCGCCGGAACCCTCACGGGAGCCCGCCCCCCGGCGGCCGGAACCCTCGCGCGGCGAAGTGCTCCGCGCGCCGTCGCCGTGGCCGGAATCCGCGGCGGTCGCCGTACGCGCCGCGACCGGGGATTCCTCTGCGGATTGGTCCAGTCGCAGTTCGTAATTGCCGGTGTGCGGGTTGAGTACCCACTGGTCGGCGGGGTCGATATCGTCCGCCCGCCCACGGCTTTGCGCGTCCACGGTTGTTTGAGTCCTCCGTCGGTGCCACGCGAGGCGCCTTCCCCCGGCAAGGCGCTCGTTCCTTCGCTCCAGCAGTGCGCGACCTGACGGCCGGAAATACCGGATCGCGTCACACTATCCGCCCGGTTCTGAAAGGGGCGACGCGCGTGACCCACACCACGTCCCTTACAACCGGGCATACTTCCCATTACCTGTCGATTGTCTTCGCTGTCTTGGTCATTGCTTTACTGCTCACACAGGTCGTCCGCGGCGCTCGAACCCGAATAGGTGGGTGTCGGAGTCGGGCTCCCGGAACCGGCGTCATCGGGCTTGCCGTCCTGTTCCGGACCTTGACCCTTCTCCGCGCCCTCGTCCGTGCCCTTCTCCGTGTCCTTTTCCGCGTCCTTGAGTTCGTCCGCCGGGACCACGGCCACGGGCTTGTCCTCGCGGAGTTGCTTGAAGAGTTCGCCCGCGTCCGGTTCGACCAGTTCATCCCGGTTGGGGTTGTTCCGGTACGGCTGCCGGGGCACGGTCAGGAACTGCACCTGGTCGGTCGGCACGTCCCGCATGCTCCGCACCAGGTCGTACAGGTCCCGCAGCGAGTCGAGACCCGGGTCCGTCGTCAGCGACTTGGTCGCCGCGTCCAGCACCGGGTAGAGCCGCGTCGGGTTGAGCAGGACGCCGTTGCTCTGCATCTTGTTGACCAGAGCGCCCAGGAACTTCTGCTGGCGCTCCATGCGTTCGGTGTCGCTGCCGTCGCCCAGGGTCTTGCGCGCCCGTACGTAGCCGAGGGCCTCCTCGCCGTTCAGCGTCTGCCGCCCGGCCGGGAGCTCCAGGTGCGCGTCCTTGTCGTCGATCGGCTCCTTGAGGCAGATCTCCACCCCGTCCACGGCGTCGACCATGTCCTTGAAGCCGTTGAAGTCGACGACCATGTGGTGGTCGACGCGGATACCGGTCAGCCGCTCCACGGTACGGATCGTGCAGGCGGTGCCGCCGAGCTCGAACGCGGAGTTGAACTGGGTGAACTGCTCCCGGGTCTCCTTGCCGTCCGAGGTGCGGCAGCCGGGGATCTCCACCATCAGGTCGCGCGGCAGGGAGACCGCCGTCGCGCTCTTCCGGTCCGCCGCGAGGTGCAGCAGGATCGTGGTGTCCGAGCGCTGGCTGCCGCCGTCGTCGCGGCCGTACCTGCTGTTGTCCCCGGCCCGGCTGTCGGACCCGATGAGCAGGATGTTCTGGGCGTCCATGACGACCGGGGTGGGCCGCTCCTTCTCGTACACCTTCAGCTCGGCGGCCGCACCGGTGTCGGTGGTGATGTTGCCGTCGAGCTTCTTGTACAGCCACCAGCCCGCGCCCGCCGAGACCAGGACGAGGAACGAGGCGCCGAGGGCCGCCCAGCGCAGCCATGGACGCCTGCCCCGGACGGTGATGCCGTCCTTGGGGTGATCGGCCCAGGTCTGTACGCCGTCGCGACCGTTGCTTCTGCTTTCACCGCCTCTTTCACCCACGCTTTCGCCGGTCCCGGTCCCGGTCCCGGTCCCGGCGGTGTCTCCGTCGGCGGGGGACTCGGCGTCGTCGGCGGAAGGCTCGGCGTCGTCGGCGGACCCGGTGCCATCGGAGGGCCCGGAACCGTCAGGGGACCCGGCGTCCGGGGTGCCGGGCCGGGGCGTGTCTTCTCCCGGCCCGGACGCCTCCGGCGAGCCCTTGGCCGGCTCCGGCCCGTCCTGCGACTTGCCCTGCGACGACTTCCCCTGCGACCTGCCCTGCGGCGTGTCCCCGGCCGGGCGGTCCGGTTCGGCCGGCGTGCCAGCGCTGTCGGTCACGTCTGCGTCCATCCTTCACGGTCGGCGGCGCGATGGGCCGCCGGTCGCAGAAGTAGACGGCTGAACCTCACGCTTGGTTGTGCACTGCCAGGAGAGTGGTCTGTACCGCCGATCATCTACCCGCTCCGGCGATCGATACCGGGGGCTCGGCCCGCTGTGGGCCGGACGAGTGCACCTCAGAGCGCTTGTCATACCGCGCTGTTGGCTGTGTGCCCCGGCGGCGCGGCTGACGCGCGCCGCACCGACGGCGGGACGGGCGGCCCGGCCGGGCCGCTCCGGCGGCAGCGGGTGACCTGGCCGATTCCCGACCCGTACGGGGGTGGCTCGGCCGTGCCTCTCTCCGGGCGGGCGGCCCGGAGAGAGGCGCTCCGGCAGCGCGGGTGGCTCAGACCGCCGTGCCGGTGACCCGCTCGCTCTCGATCCGCTGGGCCAGCCCCTCCGCGCCGAGCTGTCCGAGGTGGCGGCAGAGGACCACGGACCCCCCGGCGGCCAGCGGCGCGAAGAGCCCGGCGCTCAGCCCCTCCCAGGTGTCGTACGTGTGCCCGGTCAGCAGCCGCGATCCCGGTACGAGCCCGAGGGCGTCGGCGTCCTTGCGGGCCTTCTCGACGAGCTCCGCACCGGTCAGCTCGACCCCGCCCACGGCCAGCGCGGGAGCCCCGGGGTCGACCGGCGCGAACGGGGCGAAGCGGTCGCCCTGGCTCGGCACCTCCACCGCGTAGTCGGCGAAGCCCTCGGGTGCCTGCGGGAACCGGCCGCCCAGCGGACGCAGGGCCAGCGCGACCCGCTCACCCCGGCAGGCCCGGGCCCGCTCCAGGGTGTCGGGCCCGCTCACCACGAGGTCGGCACCGGCCGGGTCGCCCTGGACATCGGCGACGACCCCGACCGAGGAACAGGCCAGCAGCCAGACCGCGGACTGCCAGTGCGCGGGGAGCAGCAGGGCGAGCCGGTCGCCGGGCTCGGCGGCGAGGTCGCCCTGGAGCAGATTGGCGGTCTTGGCCACCCAATTGGCGAAGGTGGCCACCGACAGTTCGACGCGTTCTCCGGTGGCGTCGTCGTAGAAGGTGACCAAGGGGCGGGCCGGGTCCGCGGCGAGGGCGGATCGCAGCAGGTCGGCGGCGGTACGGTCGCTGGAGTTCACCCGCACAAGCGTACGCGGGGACGCCGTGCCGGGGCGGGCTGAACGGGTGTCACGTACACCGGTTCGGCAGACACGCCGTCAGCCGCGCCCCTCTCGCGGCCTTCTGTCCAGGTAGCCGCACCTGTCCGGTTATGACCAGGATCGTGCGTATGCGTGCACTACTTGTCACCTCAGTCAGCGCCACCTGCGCGGCGGCCCTCGCTCTGCCGCTCGCCACCCCCGCGTCGTCCGCCCCGCTGCCGCACTCCGGCTCGGGCCGGCCGCCTTCCACCTCCCCGGCGTCACCGGGTGCCGGACCGCCGTCGTCGTCCGTACGGGCCGAAGCCACGGCACGCGAAGCACCCGCCCCCGACACGTTCACGTCCGGCACATCCAGGTCCGACGCCCCCGACACCTCCGGCACCTCCGACGCCACCGAACCCCGCAGCGCGAAGTCACCGGCCGCATCGGCGGCCGAACCCGCGGGCTCGACCCAGTCGCTGCCCCTGGGCCCCCTCGCCGCCCCCTCCAACCGGGTCGCCGGAGCGGCGCAGGCCCAGGGCCTGCCCCAGCGCGACGCCCGCCCCTTCTCCCTCGTCGGCGTGGTCTGGGACGACGCCGACGCCGAACTCCACGGCACGGTCCAGGTCCGGACCCGGGCCACCGGCACCACCCGCTGGTCCGACTGGCAGGACATCGAGACGCACAACGCCGACCACGCCGCCGACCTCGGCAGCGCCGAGCGCGAGGGGCGTACGGTGCGCGGCTCGACGGCCCCGCTCTGGGTCGGCGACTCGGACGGCGTGGAGGTACGGGTGCGCCCGGAGACCCCGGAGACCCCGGAGACCCCGGACGCTCAGGACCGGGCGGCCACCCCCGTACCGCTTCCGCAGGGGATGCGCCTCGAACTCGTCGACCCCGGCGAGGACCCGGCGCCGGAACCGGCCCGGGGCGCCCCCGCCACCAGGGCGGCCGTCCCCGCGGCGCTGCCCGCCGTCTTCGCCGACACCCCGCCCGCCTCCGCCGCTGTCGTACCGGAGGTCCTCACCGCCGAGAGCGCGGCCACCTCGGCGGTCAACGCGGAGCTCGCACCGCTCGGCGCGACCATCATCCCCGCCCTCACCAAGGCGGAGACGGAGGAGTCGCTGAACCTGGCCCCCGGGGCGAAGCCGTACATCGGTCCGCGTCCGAAGATCGTCACGCGCAAGGGCTGGGGCGCCGACGAGAGGCTCCGGGAGCGCAACTTCGCGTACACGAAGACCGTCAAGGCGGCCTTCGTGCACCACAGCGCGACCGGCAACAACTACACCTGCCAGCAGGCCCCCTCGGTGCTGCGCAGCATCTACCGCTACCACGTCAAGAGCAGCGGCTGGCGCGACTTCGGCTACAACTTCGCCGTCGACAAGTGCGGGAACATCTACGAGGGCCGGGCCGGAGGCGTCTCCAAGGCGGTCCTCGGAGCGCACACCCTGGGCTTCAACACCAACACCATGGGGATCGCTGTGCTCGGCACCTACTCCTCCTCCAACCCGCCCGCCGCCGCCGTGACCGCCGTCTCCAAGCTCACGGCCTGGAAGCTCGGACTGTTCGGCGCCAACCCCAAGGGCAAGGTGACCCTCGTCTCCGGCGGCAGCAACAAGTACAAGGCCGGTGTGAAGGTGAAGATGAACGTGATCTCGGGCCATCGGGACGGGTTCGCAACCGAATGCCCCGGAGCGCGTCTCTACAAGAAGCTCGGCAAGGCGAGGACCAGCTCCGCCAAACTGCAGGGCCGCTGACCGGTTCATGTCGGACCGGTCTGCTTAGACTGGCCAGCCATATCCAGGCCAGGCCCCAGCAGGAAGCAGAGACGGTGCTGTGACAGAGGCAAAAGAAGCGATCCTCCTGGTCGGTGGCAAGGGCACCCGACTGCGCCCGCTCACGGTGCACACGCCGAAGCCGATGGTCCCGGCGGCGGGTGTCCCGTTCCTGACCCACCAGCTGGCGCGGGCCAGGGCGGCCGGGGTGGAGCACATCGTGCTCGCCACGTCCTACCTGGCCGAGGTCTTCGAGCCGTACTTCGGCGACGGCTCCTCGCTCGGTCTGCACATCGAGTACGTCACCGAGCAGGAGCCGCTCGGCACCGGCGGCGCCATCCGCAATGTCGCGGCCAAGCTGTCCTCCGGTCCGGACGACCCCGTCCTGATCTTCAACGGCGACATCCTGACCGGGCTCGACATCCGGGCCCTGGTCACCTCGCACAACGACTCCGGGGCGGACGTCTCGCTCCATCTGACCCGGGTGGAGGACCCGCGCGCCTTCGGCCTCGTACCGACGGACGCGACGGGCCGGGTGACGGCCTTTCTGGAGAAGCCGCAGACCCCCGAGGAGATCGTCACCGACCAGATCAACGCCGGGGCGTACATCTTCCGGCGTTCGGTCATCGACACGATCCCCGAGGGCCGCCCGGTCTCGGTCGAGCGCGAGACCTTCCCCGGACTGCTGGCCTCCGGGGCCCACCTCCAGGGCATGGTCGACTCCACGTACTGGCTCGACCTCGGCACCCCGCAGGCTTTCGTACGGGGCTCCGCCGACCTGGTCCTGGGCCGCGCCCCGTCCCCGGCGGTCCCCGGCCGCTGCGGAGACCGCCTGGTCCTGGAGACGGCCAGGGTCGCCGCCGACGCCAAGCTCACGGGCGGCACGGTGATCGGCGCCGACGCGGTGATCGGGGCGGGCGCGAGAATAGACGGCTCGGCGATCCTGGCCGGAGCGGTCGTCGAGGCGGGAGCGGTCGTCACGGACTCGCTCGTCGGCGCCGGCGCGAGGGTCGGCAGCCGTACGGTGGTGAGCGGCGCGGTCATCGGTGACGGCGCCCGGGTGGGCGCGGACAACGAACTGCGCGACGGGGTCAGGATCTGGTGCGGGGCGGACCTCCCGGACGCCTCGATCCGCTTCTCCTCGGACCAGTAAGGAACTTCAAGGCACTTCATGGCAGGACGATTCGCCCCGCGCACCGCACGCCCGGCACTGCCGCATCAGGCAGCTCCGGCCGTGCGGGGCACGGGTTCGGCCACGGGTGGCGCGGCCACGAGCACGGGTATGGCCACGAGCCCGGGCGAGGCGCTGCCGCTGAGCCGTGAGTGGACCCCGCCGTTCCCTCTGGACCTGCGCCTGGTCCTCGGCCCGCTGCGCCGGGGCCCGGCCGACCCCACGTTCCGGATGACACCGGACGGCACGTTCTGGCGGGCCACGCGGACGCCGGAGGGCCCGGGGACCCTGCGGGTGGCGGCGCGCGGCGACCGGGTCGGGGCCGAGGCATGGGGCCCGGGGGCGGAGTGGCTGCTGGCGGGCCTCCCCACGCTCCTGGGGGCCGACGACGACCCGGACGCCTTCACCCCCCACCACCGCCTGCTCGCCACGGCACGGCACCGGCGCCCCGGCCTGCGGCTGCTGCGGACGGGCCTGGTGATGGAGTCGCTGATCCCCTCGGTCCTGGAGCAGAAGGTCACCACGGACGAGGCGTACCGCGCCTGGCGCCTCCTGCTCCGCCGCTACGGCACCCCCGCCCCCGGCCCGACGGCCGCGCTGGGCCTCCACGTCATGCCGGACGCGCGCACCTGGGCGATGATCCCGTCCTGGGAGTGGCACAGGGCGGGGGTCGACGCCAAGCGCTCGTCGACGATCCTGCGGGCGGTACGGGTGGCCCCGAGGCTGGAGGAGGCGTCATCGATGCCCTTCCCCGAGGCCAAGGCCCGTCTGGAACTGATCCCCGGCATCGGCCCCTGGACCTCGGCGGAGACGCTCCAGCGCTCCAACGGGGCCCCGGACGCGGTGACGGTGGGCGACTACCACCTCCCGGGCATCGTGGGCCACGCCCTGGCGGACAACCGCCACGCGGACGACGAGGAGATGCTGACCCTGCTGACCCCGTACCAGGGCCAACGCCACCGGGCGACCCGCCTGATCCTGCTCGCGGGCCGCATCCCGGAACGGAGGGGCCCGAGGATGACACCGGGGAACATAGGGGCGCTGTAGGGCTCGGGCATATTCAGCCCTTCCGGCGTTTGAGGAGCGGGGTCCGGGGCGGAGCCCCGGTTTCGGGAAGGGGCGGGTAGGGGACAAGCTCCGCGCAGCGGCCCCACCCGCCCCCGCCAGGCCCGCCCCCACCGCAACCAGCCCCACCCCACCGGCATCCCTCACCGCACGGTGACAAAGTCCTCCACGTCCCGTCCCACCCGCTCCCGAGCCACCCCCACCGCGTGCCCCACAGCCACCGCCCCCAACGGGTCCCAGGACGACGGCAGCGACAGCACCTCCCGCACCACCGACCGGCAGAACATCGTCGAGGACACCCACGCCGACCCCAGCCGCTCACCGGCCAGCGCCACCAGGAAGTTCTGCACGCCCGCCCCCGCCGCGACCACGAACATCTCGCGCTCCGCGGTGTCGCGGCGCTCGTCCCCGTACGTGTGGGAGCCGTCCATCACCAGGCACGGCACCGCCAGATACGGCGCGTTACGGAGCACATCCCCCCGCCGCACCCGCTTGGCGATCGCCTCCTCGCTCCTGCCGTCGCGCCGCAGGTCCGTGATCCAGGCGTCCCGCATCGCGTCGAGCAGCCGGGTCCGCGACTCGGCGGACTCCAGCAGCACGAACCGCCACGGTGTCGTGTGATGAGGCGCCGGAGCGGTCACGGCCGCCGCGACCGCCCGCCGCACCGCCCCCGGGTCCACCGGCTCGTCGCTGAACTCGCGCACCGTACGCCGCAGGGTCACCGCTTCACGTACGGCCTCCGAGGTCCCGAGCCGGAACATGTCATCGGCCGCACTCCGCACCATCGCCCGCGCACCGGGCTCGTCGTCCGCGCCGGACACCACGTGCGGCAGCCCCCGCACCACGGCGACCGGCAGCCCGGCGGCCTTGCCCTTGACCAGGTCCCCGGCGGCGGCCAGCTCGTCCGCCGTCGCCACGACGGTGGCGCTGAGCGGATTGCCGTACGCGTCGGTCCCGCCGCGCAGATCGTCCAGCACCCGCACCCCGGCGGCGCCGATCGCGACATCGGTCAGCCCGTTGCGCCAGGGGCGCCCGAAGGTGTCGGTGATGACGACGCCGATCTCGACGCCGAGGGCGTCCCGCAGCCCGTCCCGGATCGCCCGGGCGGAGGCGTCGGGGTCCTCGGGCAGGAGCAGCACGGTCCCGGCGGGGGTGTTCGACGCGTCGACCCCGGCGGCGGCCATGACCAGCCCCTGCCGGTTCTCCACGATCCGCAGTGTGCCGCGCCGCGCCACCACCCGTACGGTCTCGGCGTCGATGGCGGCCTCACGGTCGGCGGCCTCGACGATCCGGCCCTCGGCCTTGGAGACGATCTTCGAGGTGACGAGCAGGACGTCACCGTCGACGAGCCCCGGCTCGGCCCCGGCGATCAGCTTGGCGAGATCGTCACCGACGCGCACCTCGGGAATCCCGGCCAAGGCCCACACCCGAAAAGAAGGCACACCACCCCCACCAACCACAGGCCCCCCACCGGACACCGAGCCCCCACCAGCCACCGAGTCATCGCCGACCACAGAACCACCCCCACCAGCGGAACCGCTCACGCCCGCACCTCCTCGGCCAGGTCCAGCGCCTGCCGGGCCATCTCGGCCGTCGCGTCCACGTCCGTCATCATCAGCGGCACCGCCCGGCACCGGATGCCCGCCGCCTCGACCTCGCCGACCGCGCCCGCGTCCACCGTGTCGACCAGCCACCCGTCCAGCAGCCCCGACCCGTAGTGCTGGGCCACGGCGGCGGCCGTCGACTCGACGCCCACCGCCGCGAGCACCTTGTCCGCCATACCGCGCACGGGCGCGTCCCCGACGATGGGGGAGAGGCCGACGACCGGCACCCCGGCCTCGGCGATCGCCTCCCGGATGCCGGGGACGGCGAGGATGGTGCCGATGGAGACCACCGGGTTCGACGGCGGGAAGAGGATGACGTCGGCCGCGGCGACGGCCTCCAGGACGCCCGGCCCCGGCTTCGCCTGCTCCGCCCCGACCGGCACGATCGCCTGCGCCGCGACGGAGGCGCGCAGCTTCACCCAGTACTCCTGGAAGTGGATGGCCTTGCTCTCGCCGTCCAGCTCGACGGCCACATGTGTCTCGACCCGGTCGTCGGACATCGGCAGCAGCCGGACCCCCGGCTGCCAGCGGGCGCAGAGCGCCTCGGTGACCGCGCTCAGCGGATAGCCCGCGCCCAGCATCTGCGTACGGACGATATGGGTCGCGAAGTCGCGGTCGCCGAGACCGAACCAGCCGGGCCCCACCCCGTACGCCGCGAGCTCGTCCTTGACCTGGAAGGTCTCGTCGGTCCGCCCCCAGCCCTGCTCCTCGTTGATGCCACCGCCGAGGGTGTACATCACGGTGTCGAGGTCGGGGCAGACCTTCAGCCCGAACAGATGGATGTCATCACCCGTGTTGCCGATGACCGTGATGTCCGCCTCGGGCGCCGCCTGCTTGAGGCCACGCAGAAAACGAGCACCACCGATACCGCCGGCCAGAACAACAATGCGCATGCACAGCAGTTTGTCAGGCGGGTACGACATCCACGGCCGTCGGGGCGCACTGCGCGGCGTGCATCGGCATCTCGGTCAGACCCGGGTAGTAGATGTGCAGGCTGACGGCCGGTTCGAGCGAGTCGTTGACCACTTCGTGCACGTATCCGGGGGCGAAGGCGCGCTGCGCCCCGGCGTCGAGCGTCCGGGTGCCGTGCTCGGTGTGCTCGGTCAACTCGCCTTCGAGGACCGTCAGTACGCCCGCGGAGCGGCCGTGGTCGTGGCGCCCGCTGCCCTGTCCGGGCACCCAGGTGAGCAGCCACACCTCGTAGCCGGGGCCCGTCTGGAGGCGGTGGTACCAGCGGGTGGTGGTGTCGTACCGGACGAGTCCGGCCCAGCGCGAGCGGTCGGCCGCGATGGAGCGGGCGAGGCCGACGAACTCGGAGACGGTGGAGGGATGCTCGCGGGCGGGCTGGAGGAGGTGCTGGACCTCAAGGATGTCGCCGGCGATCTGAAGGTCGCTGTCGCTGTTCATGGGGTGCGGTGGTTCCTCGGCATGGGGGGTGCACGTGCGGGGGAGTCGCGTGGAGCGTCGGCAGCCGCGGAGGAGCCGCGGGAAAAGCCGGAAAGCAGGGGAGAAGCGGGGAAAGCTGGAGAAGAAGGCTGAATCAGAGCTGGAGCGCTACGGCATCAACAGCTGTGACAGCTGGAACAGCAACAGCGGGCCTGGACAGCGCTGCGGAACCCACGGACGTGGGTGACGTGCATCGCTGCGATCGCTGACATGAGATCAAGGAGACCGGTTGAACCGCTCCCTGTCAACCCGATGCCCCCTATGGGAGCAATATTTCACCCCTTCCGGTTGTCGGGCGAGCAGAAAGGTTTGTTCAGCCCCGAGTGCGGAGACATGGCGCATCATCCGTGCGTTCAAACGCGCTCGAAGGGCCGTGACCCGACTGTGATCTTGATCGCTACAGTGATCGAATCGCAACGTACGGGCGACCTTGATCGTCTTGATCGGGTGAGGCGCGACGAGCGTGGGGCCGGTGGCATATGTCAGGTTTTTGGTGATTTGAACACTTTCCGCATACGCTTGGTTCCGCAGAGTGAATCCCTGGGCCAATAGCAGATCCTCGCTTGACTGGCTTGGAGATACACACTTGTAATTTCACTCGTGTCGTTCGGCCGCCATCAGCAACGGCCGCATCACGGGACGCAAGAGACAGACGAGGGGCGCACATGACCGAGCTGTTCCAGCAACTGCTGGTCGAGGACGCGGACGAGGAACTCGGCTGGCAGGAGCGCGCACTGTGCGCCCAGACCGATCCCGAGTCCTTCTTTCCCGAAAAGGGCGGATCGACCCGCGAGGCCAAGAAGGTCTGTCTCGCCTGTGAGGTGCGTTCGGAGTGCCTCGAGTACGCGTTGGCCAACGACGAACGCTTCGGCATCTGGGGCGGACTTTCCGAACGTGAACGACGGCGCCTCAAGAAGGCGGCGATCTAGCCCCCGGCCCGCACACCCCGGACCGCACCCTCCACGGCCCGCATACCTCAGGGCCCACCCGCAGCCCACGGCTCACACAGCTCACACGGCTCACCCGCAGCCCACGGCTCACACCGTTCACACCGCTCCATCCGGCCCCGGCAGCCCTTTCCCGAGCAGGGCTCCCCAGGACCACACCCCCACGGCCCGTTGTCCGCGCCCCCGTCCCCGGGGCGCGGACAACGGGCCGTCGGCATGTCCGCACCTCCCGGGCGCACAACAGGGGCGCAGGGGCCTTCACCCGCTCCGGGCCACCCCCGCGGAGCCGTACCGTTAGTGTGGGGCCCCGTCCGAGATGCGCCAACGCCCCGCCGGGGCGCGCGTGTACACCGATGCAGCCCCCGGGGATACGCCCCCGGACCCGGCCGGAGGGCCCGTACCTCGATGTCCGTGCACAGCCACTCGGCGGCGCCGAACGCGGCCGCCGCCGCCCCAGAGTTCCCCCGGCACGTCGTCACCGCCGTGCTCGTCTCCCACGACGGAGCGCGCTGGCTGCCCGACGTGCTGGCCGGGCTGCTCGGGCAGGAACGCCCCGTACAGAACGTCGTCGCCGCCGACACCGGCAGCGGGGACGACTCCGCCCGGCTGGTCACCGAGGCACTCGGCGCCGACCGCGTCCTGCACCTCGCCCGCCGTACGAGCTTCGGCACGGCCGTCGACGAGGCGGTCCGCACCGCCGGGGAGCTGACCCCCGACGACCTGCCCTACCTCAAGCGCCCCGGCGGCTGGGACCCGGCCACCCGGAGCTGGGTGGACGAGAACTACGACCTGCCGGAGCTGCCGCACGGCGAACCGGTCCAGTGGCTCTGGCTCCTCCACGACGACTGCGCACCCGAGCCGGACGCGCTCGCCGAGCTGCTGCGCGTCGTGGACGCCGACCGGCACGCCACGATCGTCGGGCCCAAGCTGCGCGGCTGGTACGACCGCAAGCAGCTCCTCGAAGTCGGCGTCTCCATCGCCAACAGCGGCCGCCGCTGGACCGGCCTGGACCGCCGCGAGCAGGACCAGGGCCAGCACGACCAGGTCCGTACCGTCCTCTCCGTCTCCTCCGCGGGCATGCTCATCCGCCGTGACGTCTACGAGGAGCTCGACGGCTTCGACCCCGCCCTCCCGCTGATGCGCGACGACGTCGACCTGTGCTGGCGCGCCCACCTCGCCGGGCACCGGGTCCTCGTCGCCCCGGACGCCGTCCTGCGCCATGCCGAGGCGTCCGCCCGTGAGCGGCGCCCCATCGACTGCGCCGGCCGCTCGGTCGTCGGCCCGCACCGCGTCGACAAGGCGGGCGCGGTCTACACGATGCTCGTCAACGCCCGCACGGCGGCCCTGCCCTGGGTCCTGCTCCGGCTCGTCGTCGGCACCCTCCTCCGTACGCTCGCCTACCTCGTCGGCAAGGTCCCCGGCCAGGCGCTCGACGAGGTCACCGGCCTCCTCAGCACCCTCCTGCGGCCGGGCCGCGTCCTCGCCGCCCGCCGCGACCGGGGCAAGGAAGCGGTCGACGCGGCCGAACTGCGCGCGCTCTTCCCGCCGCCGGGCGCCACCGTCCGGGCCACCGTCGAACAGGTCGCGGGCAACTTCGGCAACCGGGGCGAGGCCGAATCCAGCGGCTCGCGCCACGGGGCCGTCGAGTCCGGGCCCGGCGGGGACGACGCGGACTTCCTCGAAGTCGACCAGTTCGCCCGGCTCAAGCGGATCGGCCGCAAACCGGGCCCGGTCCTCTTCGCGCTGCTCCTCCTCGTCTCCCTCATCGCCTGCCGCAACCTGCTGACCGGCGGCTCCCTCGCGGGCGGCGCCCTGCTGCCCGTCCCCGAGACGGCCGGGCAGCTGTGGGGCCGGTACGCCGACGCCTGGCACACCGTGGCCACCGGAGGCACCCAGTCCGCCCCGCCCTATCTGGCGCTGCTCGCGGTCCTCTCCGCCCTCTTCCTCGGCTCGACGGGCTTCACCGTCACCGTGCTGCTGGTCTGCTCGGTCCCGCTGGCCGGGCTCACCGCGTACTTCGCCACCCGCCCGCTGCTCCCGTCACGGCTGCTGCGGGCCTGGGCGAGCGTGGCGTACGCCTTCCTGCCCGCCGCGACCGGCGCCCTGGCCACCGGCCGTATCGGCACCGCCGTCCTGCTCGTCCTGCTGCCGCTGATCGCCCGCGCGGCCGTCGCCGCCCACGGCCTGCGCGACGGCACCGACCCGGACGCCCCGCGCGGCAGCTGGCGCGCGACCTGGGCGTACGCCCTGCTCCTCACCGTCACCACCGCGTTCACCCCGATCATCTGGCCGCTCGCCGTGGTGCTCGGCCTCGGCGTGCTGGTGCTGCGCCGCCGGGACATCACGGCGTACGGGCTCCGCTTCCTCGCCGCCGTCGGCACCCCGATGCTGGCCCTGGCCCCCTGGTCGCTGACGCTGCTCACCGACCCGTCCGCGTTCCTGCGCGAAGCGGGCCTGGACCTCGGTACGGGGACGGGCTCGGCGTTCGACCTGCTCGGGATCAGCCCCGGCGGCCCCAAGGCGGCGGGCAGCGTCCTGCTCCTCGGCATCGTGCTGGCCGCGCTCGCCGCCCTGCTGCGCGAGGACCGTCAGTTCGCCGTCCGTGCCGCCTGGGCCACCGCGCTGGTCGGTCTGCTCTTCGCCGCGCTCGCCAACGGCTCGACCTGGTCCGGACCCGCCACCCTCGTCTACGGGGCCGCCCTGATCGCCGCCGCGCTCGTCGGCGCGGACGGCGCCCGGGTCCGGGTCGCCGAGCAGAGCTTCGGCTGGCGCCAGCCCGTCGCGGCCCTGATCGCCCTGGCCGCCGCGCTCGCCCCGGTCCTGGCCGCCTTCGGCTGGATGGTCGGAGGCGCGGACGGCCCCCTGGAGCGCCGCGACCCCGTCCAGGTCCCCGCGTTCGTGGCCGAGGAGAGCTCGACCCAGGACCAGGCGCGCACCCTGGTCCTCGGCGGCAGCTCGCCCGACTCCGTCTCGTACAGCCTGGTCCGGGGCTCCGGCGCCCGGCTCGGCGACGGCGAGCTGACCGAGGCGGCGGGCTCCAACAGCCACCTCGACAAGGTCGTCGCCAACCTGGTCGCGGGCTCCGGCGCCGACCAGGGCGGTCAGCTCGGCAACTTCGCCATCCGTTACGTCCTCGTACGCGACGGAGCGCCGCGCCAGATGAGCCGCGTCCTCGACACGACCCCCGGCCTCAGCCGCCTCAGCCAGCTCGACGGCAGCGCGCTGTGGCGGGTGGACCGCCAGGTCGCCCGGGTGATGATCGTCCCGGCGGGCGGCGAGGGCGAGCGCCTTCCCGTCGGCTCCGGACCCGTCGAGGCCCGCGCCCAGATCCCGGCGGGCGGCGAGGGCCGCGTCCTGCGGATCGCCGACGAGGCCGCCCCCGGCTGGCAGGCCACGGTCGGCGGCAAGCCGCTGACCGGCAAGACCGTCGACGGCTGGGCCCAGGGCTTCGAACTGCCCGCCGACGGCGGCCGTCTCGAGCTCACGTACGACGCCCCCTTCACGCACACCGCCTGGATCTGGGCGCAGTGCGCGCTGGCGGTGGTCCTGGTGGTCATGGCTCTCCCGGGCCGCCGCCGGGACATCGACGACGACCTGCCCGACGAGGCCCTCGCGGCCGCCGCGGACGCCGACGGCGACGGCCGCCGCGCCCGCAGGCTCCGGGCGGCGGCCGAGGCGGAGGCGGCAGCGGCGGCCGATGCGGCGGACGGTCCGGGCGAGCCCGACCCGTCCGACGGGACCCCGCGACCGCCGTCAGAGCCTCCGGCCGCGCCCCCGGTCGCCGGTCCGGGGGAGTACATCCCCGAGCAGCAGAGCGGCGCCGACCCGTACGCGAAGAACTACGCGGAGAGCGGCGGCCACGACCCGCAGGAGTCCACGGCGGGCTACGCGGCGCTCCCGCAGCAGCAGTACGGGGAGTGGGACGCCGGACAGCCCCAGGGCGCCGACCCGTCGTACCAGCAGGGCGACTACGCCGCGTACCAGCAGGACCCGTACGGCGGACAGCAGGGCACGGGCTACTCCGGCGGCTACGGAGCCCAGGACCCGTACGGCGGGCAGCCGCAGCCGCAGCAGTACGACGGCGGACCCGGCCCGTACGACCAGTACGGTCAGTACACCGGCGAGCAGCCCCCGTACGCCGACCCCGCCGCCCCGTACCCCGCTCAGCACCCCGCCGAGAACGGCGAGCAGCACCCCGACAACCCGGTCCCGGGCCAGGCCCCGTGGCAGACCCGTAACGCATCGCGAGGCGAGTCCGAGTGAAGTCCACCCACCTGTCCCTCATCGCGGGCGCCCTCGCCCTGGCCGCCGTTACCGGCTTCGCCTCGCTCAACGCGTCCGACGGCCCGGTCGAGGCCGGGGCGAAGCCCGCCTCCGCGCTGCCGGTCGAGCGCTCCAGCCTGGTCTGCCCGGCGCCCAGCACCTCCGAGCTCGCGGAGACGGTCTACACCTCGTTCACCCCGGCCGGAAAGGGCGGCGCCCAGGGGGCCGCTCAGGGAACCGCCGAAGGCACCGCCGAACTGAAGCCTGCCCTGGTGGTCCTGGACGACGACGAGACCGAGACCGACCCGAAGAAGGCCAAGAAGGCCGAGGAGGCCGCCAAGAAGGCGAGAGCGAAGGCCGACAAGCCGGTCCTCGCCGTGAAGGAGCCCGGAAAGCCGGTCCTCAAGGAGGCGAGCGGCTCCGGCTCCCCGGCCCTCGTCGGCACGGCCACCGGCAGGCTCGCCCCCGGCTGGGCGGCCCAGCAGACCACCAAGGTCACCGCGGGCGGCACCCGGGGCCTCCTCGGGGTCAGCTGCACCGCCCCGGACACGAACTTCTGGTTCCCCGGTGTGAGCACCGCCCGCTCCCGCCAGGACTACATCCACCTCACCAACCCCGACGACAGCGCGGCCGTGGCCGACATCGAGCTGTTCGGCCCCAAGGGCGCGGTCACGTCCGAGGTCGGCGACGGCATCACCGTGCCCGCCCGCTCCAGCGTCGCGCTCCTGCTCTCCACCCTGACCGACGAGGCCGTCAACGACCTGACGGCCCACATCACCACCCGCTCCGGACGGATCGGCGCGGTCGTCCTGACCGCCGAGGACGGTTCCGGTTCGGACTGGCTCACGGCCGCCGCGGACCCCGCCGCGACCCTGGTGATGCCCGGTATCCCGGCCGACGCCACCTCCGTACAGCTGGTGGCGTTCGCGCCCGGCGACAACGACGCCGACATGAAGATCCAGCTGATGGGGAAGAACGCGGCGTTCTCCCCGGCGGGGAACGACAGCCTCCACGTCAAGTCCGGGATGACCGCGACGGTCGACCTCAAGGACATCACCCGGGGCGAACCGGGCTCCCTGCGTCTCACCCCCGTGGACAAGAAGCGGGGGACCCCGATCGTGGCCGCCCTGCGCGTGGTCCGGGGCACCGGCGCCAAGCAGGAGATCGCCTACATCCCGGCCACCGGCCCGGTGGGCGCCCGGTCGAGCGTCACCGACAACCGGGCCAAGGGCTCCACGCTCTCCCTCGCCGCACCGGGCGCCACGGCCAAGGTGAAGGTGACCACGTCGGCGGGGAGCGGGGGCGGCGAGGAGGCCGTCGAGACGTACACGGTCAAGGCCGACACGACGATCGCCGTCACCCCGAAGCCCCCGGCCGGTTTCAAGGGGACGTACGCGCTGACCGTCGAGACGGTGTCGGGGGGCCCGGTGCACGCGTCACGGTCGCTGGTCCTGCCGGAGGACGGCGTACAGATGTTCACAGTGCAGACGCTGCCGGACGACGGTGGAACGGTCGTGGTGCCGTCGGCGCGGCAGGACCTGTCGGTACTGGACGACTGAGCGCCCGTCCGCGGTGTCCCCGGTCACTCCTGCCCGTACCGGGGGTCGACCGACTCCGGGGCCAGCCCCAGCAGCTCGGCGACCTGCTCGACGACGACCTCGTGGACCAGGAGGGCCCGTTCGTCGCGGCTCTTGGTGCGGATCTCGACGGGCCGCCGGTAGACGACGATCTGCGCGGGCCGCCCCTTGACCGCGGGGACCGCGCTGCCCAGCGGAACGCTGTCCTCCAGGTCGACGACCGGCACGTCCAGGACGACGAAGTCGACCTCGGCCAGCTGGGGCCAGCGCCGCTCCAGCCGCTCCACCGAGTCCTGGACCAGATCGCGGAAGACCTCGCCCCGGCTGGCCGACAGCGGCACCTGGGGCGGCGCGACCGGCCCCCGCATGCCACGGCCATGACGGTCGCGGCGCCGGGGCCGCGGCTCGAAGGGGAGGGGGGAAGGTACGGAGCTGTCCATCACCGACGCAGCGTAACGCTCCTCGGGGCGGCCCGATCGTGCCCGGGCGGCGGCCCGGGGCGGGTTTCCCCGGCGGCGCGCCGCCCCCGTACCGGCCAGGTGCCGGCCGCGTACCGACACGGCGGCCGGAGCACGCGCACACCACGCACCTGCAACGGCTCAGGTGCAACGACTAAGGAGAAACGTTTCTGCTTCGCGCGGCCGGAACGCACGGCCGGAACATTCCGGATGTCCACAGTTGAACATTCCGGCCAAGGTTGAGCACATTTCAGGCCCCTGCCCCGGTCGCCGACGGTCCGTACGGTGTCGGCATCCGCCCCGGCGCACGACCGGCGGAGCCGCCCGCCGTGCCCCGCGCCCGCGCCGCGACGCAGGTCAGGACGGTGACCGGGGGCGGTGGTGCGGCGGGGACCACGGGGCGACACGGTGGGGTGAGCCGGGGGAGAGTCGTCGCGGCCCGCTCAAGAGTGCGGTACCGTCCAACATCGTGAGCCCTGTACGTCGCTGTTCGCGCACCGCGTGCGGCCGCCCTGCCGTCGCGACACTGACGTACGTCTATGCCGATTCGACTGCGGTACTCGGCCCGCTCGCCACCTATGCCGAGCCCCACTGCTACGACCTCTGCGCCGAGCACAGTGAGCGGCTGACCGCGCCACGCGGCTGGGAGGTCGTACGCCTCTCCGACGGCTCCGCCCCCGCGCACCCCAGCGGCGACGACCTCGAAGCCCTCGCCAACGCGGTACGGGAAGCGGCCCGGCCGCACGACCGGGGACCCGACGGCGGAAACAGGGGCCCCCGCTCCGCCGACCCGGTGGAAGTCGCCCGCCGCGGCCACCTGCGGGTGCTGCGCTCTCCCGACTCCTGAGACCGGCTTCTGAGGGTTCCCGCGGCCGGGTAGTTTGGGCGGTCCGCAAAGACCCCCAGGAGGACCGGCCGTGGTTGCTGATCTGTCGCAGCTCGTGAAGGCGTACGACGTACGTGGCGTGGTGCCCGACCAGTGGGACGAGTCGCTGGCCGAGCTGTTCGGAGCCGCGTTCGTCCAGGTCACGGCAGCCGACGCGATCGTGATCGGCCACGACATGCGCCCCACCTCCCCGGCGCTGTCCGGCGCCTTCGCCCGGGGCGCGGCGGCCCGGGGCGCGGACGTCACTCTGATCGGCCTCTGCTCGACGGACCAGCTGTACTACGCGTCGGGGGCCCTGGACCTCCCGGGCGCGATGTTCACGGCCTCGCACAACCCCGCGCAGTACAACGGCATCAAGATGTGCCGGGCGGGCGCGGCGCCGGTGGGCCAGGACACGGGCCTCAGGGAGATCCGCACGCTGGTCGAACAGTGGTCGGAAGGCGCCCCGCAGCCCCCCGCCGCCGCCACCCCCGGCACGATCACGGAACGCGACACCCTCACCGACTACGCGGCCCACCTCCTGGGCCTGGTCGACCTCAAGGCGATCCGTCCCCTGAAGGTCGTGGTGGACGCGGGCAACGGCATGGGAGGCCACACGGTCCCCACGGTCTTCGACGGCCTTCCGCTCGACCTGGTCCTCCTCTACTTCGACCTGGACGGCACGTTCCCGAACCACGAGGCCAACCCGCTCGACCCGAAGAACATCGTCGACCTCCAGGCCCGCGTCCTGGCCGAGGGCGCCGACCTGGGCCTGGCCTTCGACGGCGACGCGGACCGCTGCTTCGTCGTCGACGAGCGGGGCGAGGGCGTCTCCCCCTCCGCGATCACGGCCCTGGTCGCCGCCCGCGAACTGGCCCGCAACGGCGGTGAGGGCACGGTCATCCACAACCTGATCACCTCCTGGTCGGTCCCCGAGGTGGTCCGCGAGAACGGCGGCACGCCGGTCCGCACCCGGGTCGGCCACTCGTTCATCAAGACGGAGATGGCCGAGCACGGCGCGATCTTCGGCGGCGAGCACTCGGCGCACTACTACTTCCGCGACTTCTGGAACGCCGACACGGGCATGCTGGCCGCCCTCCACGTCCTGGCCGCCCTGGGCGGCCAGGACGGCCCCCTCTCGGAACTGGTGGCGGCCTACGACCGCTACGCGGGCTCCGGCGAGATCAACTCCACGGTCGCCGACCAGTCCGTCAGCCTGGCCGCGATCGAGGCCGCCTACAGCGACCGCGACGACATCACCTTCGACACCCTGGACGGCCTGACGGTCACCTCCACGGACTGGTGGTTCAACCTCCGAGCCTCGAACACGGAACCGCTGCTGCGCCTGAACGTGGAGGCGAGGGACGAGGCGACGATGACGGCGGTACGGGACGAGGTACTGGGCCTGATCCGCTCCTGACAGGGGCCCGCTCAGCGGCTTGCGGCTTGCGGGGCAGCCGTTCGTTCAGTATTCAGCCTCTCCGGCGTTTGAGGAGCGGGGCCCGGGGCGGAGCCCCGAAATCTCAGCCTGTTCGGCGCTTGAGAATCCCCAGCCCGTCCGGCGCTTGAGGACAAAGAACCGGGGCCCGCGGGGCGGAGCCCCGGTTTCGGGAAGGGGCGGGGAGGGGACAGCCCGCCGCAGGCGCCCCCAACCCGCAACCGCCCCACCCGCAGCCCTCCCCGCAACCGCACCCAGCGACCGCACCCCCGCCCACCCCCCAGGCCCCAGGCCCCACCCCACACCACCCCCCAACGGGCCCCCGGCACACCCCCCACGACCACCCCACCGCCCCATCCCCCGATCCCCACCCCCGGCCGGGCCGCGCCCCCGTCCCCCCAGCGGTAGGCTGACGACGCCTGATCCACGTGAATCAGAAAACGCACCGCTCGAAGGGACCCACCCCATGCCGCTCGAAGCCGGCCTCCTGGAGATCCTGGCCTGCCCGGCCTGCCACTCCCCGCTCGACGACCGCACCGCGGCCGACAGCCCGGAGCTGGTCTGCACCGGCACCGACTGCGGCCTGGCCTACCCGGTACGGGACGCCATCCCGGTCCTGCTCGTCGACGAGGCCCGCCGCCCCGCCTGACCCGCGAGCGACGCGCGTACGGGCACGTCCCCGCGCGGCACCGGGCCCCACCGGAGACAGGGCGCGAGTACCAGACACCCCGCGCCCACCCCCGTAAGGCCCCGGCACCCCGTAGGCCCCCCGCACCCGCATCCCGCACCCCACCCGGACCCGGTGATCGGAGGCCCACCGCCATGCTCGACGAGTCCTTGCTCGACGCCCCGGAAGCCCTGGCCCGGGCCGACCGCCGCGACCTGCTGCGCGGCGCCGCCGAGGCGGGCGCCCGGGTCCGTACCGCCGCCCGGCACGCCGCCGAGGCGGGCATCGGCGGCCTGGCCCCCGAGGGCCGCCCCCGCGCCGTCCTCGTCGCAGGCCCCGGCACCGCCGCGTCCGGCGTCGCCGACCTGATCGGCGCGCTGGCGGGCGCGGCCGCCCCCGTCGTACGCATCCACCCCACCGGCGTCGCCCCCGCCCCCGGAGCCCTGCGCTGGGCGCTGCCCGGCTGGGCCGGTTCCGTGGACCTCCTCCTCATCGCGACCGCCGACGGCTCGGAGCCCGGCCTCGCCCTCCTCGCCGAGCAGGCGTACCGGCGCGGCTGCACCGTCGTCGCCGTGTCCCCCACCCGCTCCCCGCTGCGCGAGGCGGTCGACGGGGTGCACGGCCTGGTCGTCCCGATGGCGTCCGCCCCGCACGGCGAGTACGACGCGGAGACCTCGGCCGCGGGCCCCGGCACCCTGTGGGCGCTGCTCACCCCGTTGCTGGCCCTGCTCGACCGGGTGGGCCTGGTGACCGCGCCGCCGGAGGAGCTGGCGAAGGTGGCCGACCGCCTGGACCGTACGGCGGAGCGCTGCGGCCCGGCCATCGCCACGTACAGCAACCCGGCCAAGACGCTCGCCGCCGAGCTGGCGGACAGCCTGCCGCTGCTGTGGACGGAGGGCGAAGCCGCGGGCCCGGTCGGCAGGCGCTTCGCCGCCGTACTGTCCGAGCTCGCGGGCCGCCCCGCCCTCACGGCGGAGCTCCCGGAGGCGCTGCCCTCGCACGGCACCCTGCTCGCGGGGGACTTCGCGGCCGGAGCGGACCCGGACGACTTCTTCCGGGACCGGGTCGAGGAGGGCGAGACGCTCAGGGCCCGGGTCGTCCTGCTGCGGGACCGCCCCACGGGCGGCCTCAGCGCCTACCCGGCCGCCCGCGAGCTGGCGCTCGGCCACGACACGCCGGTCAGCGAGCTGGAACCGGACGAGGGCAGCGAGCTGGAGGCCCTGGCGGAACTGCTGGCCATCACGGATTTCGCTGCGGTTTACGTTGCTCTGGCATCAAGGTCCACGTAACAGTTCCGGCATCACGGAGAAGCACCGCTCCAACCTCACCGGACAGAGCACAGAGCACCGCACGACCCCGCCACCCCGCCAGCGCACCCGCACGACCCCGAGGACGACTCCATGGACCGGCTGTCCAACACCGTGCGCCCCTACGCCTGGGGCTCCACCACGGCCATCCCCGCCCTGCTCGGCACCGCCCCCACCGGCGAACCGCAGGCCGAGATGTGGATGGGCGCCCACCCAGGAGCCCCTTCCCGCGTGACCCGCCCCGCAAAGGACACCACCACCAGGCCCACTGCCACCACCACGCCCCCCACGGAACTCCCCCTCACCGAGGTCATCGCCGCGGACCCCGAAGGCGAACTCGGCGCGGCCACCGTCGCCAGGTTCGGCCCCCGCCTCCCCTTCCTCCTCAAGCTGCTCGCGGCCGGCGCCCCCCTCTCCCTCCAGGTCCACCCCGACCTGGACCAGGCCCGCAGGGGGTACGCGGACGAGGAGGCCCGGGGCGTCCCGATCGACGCCCCCCACCGCACGTACAAGGACACCAACCACAAGCCCGAACTGATCTGCGCCCTCACCCCGTTCGACGGCCTCTGCGGTTTCCGCGGGCCCGGCGAGGCGGCGGACGCGATGGAGGCCCTGGGCGTCGACTCCCTGAAGCCGTACGTGGACCTCCTCCGCGCCCACCCCGAGGAGGCCGCCCTCCGCGAGGTGCTCACGGCGATCCTCGGCGCCGACCCGGCGGAGATGGCCGACACCGTGGCCGAGGCGGCAGCGGCGGCGGAACGTCTCGGCGGCGCCCACGCCCCGTACGCCCGCATCGCCCACCACTACCCCGGCGACCCCGGCGTCCTCGCGGCGATGCTGCTGAACCACGTACGGCTCCAGCCCGGCGAGGCCCTCTTCCTCGGCGCCGGTGTTCCGCACGCCTACCTCGACGGCCTCGGCGTCGAGATCATGGCCAACTCGGACAACGTGCTGCGCTGCGGCCTCACCCCCAAGCACATCGACATCCCCGAACTCCTGAGCATCGTCCGCTTCGAGGCCACCGAACCCGGCGTACTGCGCCCCGAGGCATCACCCTCGGGCGAGGAGCGGTACGAGACCCCCGCCGACGAGTTCGCCCTCTCCCGCTACACCCTCGCCTCCGGGGCCGCGCCCGCCGAACTGACCGCCCCCACCCCCCAGATCCTGCTCTGCACCGCAGGCACGGTCCGGGTCGGCGAACTCGACCTGACCCCCGGACAGTCCGTCTACGTACCGGCCGCCGAAGCGGTGGAAGCCGCGGGACCGGGCACACTCTTCCGTGCCACGGTGGCGGCCTGACACCTCGTCCCTCCCCGTGGCTGCAACAATGTGCCGCCGCGACGCGGCACCAGCACTACCTGCCGCACACCGAGGAAGGGACACCACGCACACATGAGCGCGTCCGGCGGAACCAAGGCGATCGTGGCGGCGCTCGTCGCCAACCTCTCGATCGCCGTGGCCAAATTCGTAGCGTTCCTCTTCAGTGGTTCCTCGTCGATGCTCGCGGAGAGCGTCCACTCGCTCGCCGACTCGGGCAACCAGGGCCTGCTGCTGCTCGGCGGCAAGAAGGCGCAGCGCGAGGCCACCCCGCAGCACCCGTTCGGCTACGGGCGCGAGCGCTACATCTACGCCTTCCTCGTCTCCATCGTCCTCTTCTCGGTCGGCGGCATGTTCGCCGTCTACGAGGGCTACGAGAAGATCAAGCACCCGCACGAGATCACGGCCTGGTACTGGCCGGTCGGGGTCCTGGTCTTCGCGATCATCGCGGAGATCTTCTCCTTCCGTACGGCGATCAAGGAGTCCAACCAGACGCGCGGCGACCGCTCCTGGACCGAGTTCGTCCGCCGCTCCAAGGCCCCCGAACTCCCGGTCGTCCTCCTGGAGGACCTCGGCGCCCTCGTCGGCCTGATCCTCGCGCTCGGCGGCGTCGGCCTCGCCCTCGCCACCGGCAATGGCGTCTGGGACGGCATCGGCACCCTCTGCATCGGCATCCTGCTGATCGTCATCGCGATCATCCTCGCCGCCGAGACGAAGTCGCTCCTGCTCGGGGAGTCGGCCGGCCTCGAAGAGGTCGAGAAGATCAAGGCGGCCGTGGTCGACGGCGACACCGTCACCGGCATCATCCACATGCGCACCCTCCACCTCGGCCCTGAGGAACTGCTGGTCGCCGCCAAGATCGCGGTCCAGCACGACGACACCGCGGTCGAGATCGCCAACGCCATCAACGCCGCCGAGAACCGGATTCGCGAAGCCGTCCCGATCGCCCGGGTGATCTACCTGGAGCCGGACATCTTCAACGCGGAAGCCGCCGCATCCGGCACCGCCCCCGTCTAAGCCGCATCCGGCACCGCCCCCGGCTAGCCGTCCACCGGGGCCCGGCCACCACGTCCGGCAAGCCGTCCGAGGCCCCGGCCCCGAGGAACCCCGGGCCCTGAAGGATTCCGGCCACTGACCCACCGCACATCGGCCCCGATCGGCCCGGTGACCCCTCACACACGCCCGTCTCCCCGAACGGGCTGGGGCCCACTGGGCCGTTCGGTGTAGATTCGGATACGGAACAGACGTCGCTGCTGATGGCGGTCGACCGGTCCGCACATGCGAGCCGGGCGAGGGACAGAGGGCCTCCGACGGACTGCACTGCGAACGCTCGGGCATTCGTGTGTCCGGTCGCCGCAGCGTCAGCCCAACAGCCCACCCTCGACCCATCACGAGGAGCAGCCCGTTATGACGACGGTCGCCAACAACCAGGACTTCAAGGTCGCCGACCTTTCTCTCGCCCCCTTCGGGCGCAAGGAGATCACGCTCGCCGAGCACGAGATGCCCGGCCTGATGTCGATCCGCAGGGAGTACGCCGACGCGCAGCCGCTGGCCGGTGCGCGGATCACCGGTTCGCTGCACATGACGGTGCAGACGGCGGTGCTGATCGAGACGCTGGTGGCTCTGGGTGCGGAGGTCCGCTGGGCTTCCTGCAACATCTTCTCCACCCAGGACCACGCCGCCGCGGCCATCGCCGTCGGCCCGAACGGCACCCCGGAGGCCCCTGCGGGCGTCCCGGTCTTCGCCTGGAAGGGCGAGACGCTGGAGGAGTACTGGTGGTGCACGGAGCAGGCGCTGACCTGGCCGAACACCCCGACCGGCGGTCCGAACATGATCCTGGACGACGGCGGTGACGCCACCCTCCTGGTCCACAAGGGCGTCGAGTTCGAGAAGGCGGGCGCGGCCCCGGACCCGTCGACGGCGGACAGCGAGGAGTACGCGTACATCCTCACCCTGCTGAACCGCACCCTCGGCGAGTCCCCGCAGAAGTGGACCCAGCTGGCGTCCGAGATCCGTGGTGTGACGGAGGAGACCACGACGGGTGTTCACCGTCTGTACGAGATGCACCGTGACGGAACCCTTCTCTTTCCCGCGATCAATGTGAATGACGCGGTGACGAAGTCGAAGTTCGACAACAAGTACGGGTGCCGTCATTCGCTGATCGACGGGATCAACCGGGCGACGGATGTCCTGATCGGCGGCAAGACCGCGGTCGTGTGCGGGTACGGGGATGTGGGCAAGGGCAGTGCGGAGTCCCTCCGTGGCCAGGGTGCGCGGGTGATCGTGACGGAGATCGACCCGATCTGTGCGCTGCAGGCGGCGATGGACGGTTACCAGGTCGCGACGCTCGACGATGTGGTGGAGACGGCGGACATCTTCATCACGACGACGGGCAACAAGGACATCATCATGGCCTCGGACATGGCCCGGATGAAGCACCAGGCGATCGTGGGGAACATCGGCCACTTCGACAACGAGATCGACATGGCGGGCCTGGCCGCCGTCGGGGGGATCGTCAAGGACGAGGTGAAGCCGCAGGTCCACACCTGGACGTTCCCCGACGGGAAGGTTCTGATCGTGCTGTCCGAGGGGCGTCTGCTGAACCTGGGGAACGCGACGGGGCATCCCTCCTTCGTGATGTCGAACAGCTTCGCCGACCAGACGCTGGCGCAGATCGAGCTGTTCACCAAGCCGCAGGAGTACCCGACCGATGTGTACGTGCTTCCCAAGCACCTGGACGAGAAGGTCGCCCGTCTCCACCTCGACGCCCTGGGCGTCAGGCTGACCACGCTCCGTCCGGAGCAGGCGGCGTACATCGGTGTCGAGGTCGAAGGCCCGTACAAGCCCGACCACTACCGCTACTGACCCCGGCACCGTCGGCGGCCGGGAGGACCGGCACCATCTCTTCCCCGGCCGCCGCCCGGCACCGGACCTCAGCAGCAGCACGTAACAAGCGGCAGCAGCCCATGGCCGACAGCTGACGGCAGAAGGCTGACGAGACAGGCCCCCGCACCCCCGTGTCGGGGGCCTGTCCCGTTGCTCCCCTCCTACCGCCCCCGCACCGCCCGAGGAACCCGAAGGACCCCATGCCCCGCGGCAGGTATTCGCTCCACGACCTTCACGATCACACCCCCCTCGGCGAAGAACACTTCCACTGCGCCCCCGGCCCCTCCGGCTGGCGCTATGTCTCCCAGACCACGTCCCCGTCGGGCGACCACCTCGGCTCCGTCGACCTGGCCCTGGACGAACTCGGCCGGCCGATCCGTCTCGAACTCCACTCCGCGAGCTGGCAGGTCCGGGGAGCCGCCCTGGAAGGCGTCACCTGGGTCCGTACCGACCCGACCGGCGTGCACGCCACCGAAGGCAACGTCCGCGCCCACGCCTTCTCCGGAACCTCCCCCGCGTTCCTCGTCGCCCTGACCCGACTCCTGCGCCTCACCCCCGATTCCCCCGAGACCCGTGTCCGCGTGGTCACCTTCACGGACCCGGTCCTCGCGCCCCGTACCGACGATCAGTCCTGGGCTCTGGTGAACAGTGAAGCGCACGCCACTGACAACGGCCCCCTGATCGTGGACGAGTACCAGGTCAGCGCCCTGGACACCGGAGAACGGCACACCGTCCACCTGGCCGGGGACGTCGTCCTCGCCGCCCCGGGCATCGAGCTGGAGCACCTGGAGACACCCCCGTCGCCCCGCGACTCCGGCCCCCCGGACCAGGGGATGCCCGCCTAACCGGGCGGCGCGAACCCGCCGGCGGCAGCCCCCTCGCCCCTCTCCACCGGCCCCGCCTCACCGCCCCGAACAGGCGCAGAGAGCCCGGAGGACGCAGAAGGCACAGGGGATACAGAGGACACAGGGGATACAGAGGACATAGGAGACACAGGAGGCGCAACAGGGGACGCACCGGCCCCCGCCGCCCCCGCCCCGCTGAACACGCGCCGGGCATCGCGCGCCTGCCGCTCATGAACCACCGCGGCCAGAAACGCGGCCGCCGGAATCCCCTGCGGCGGAGCGATCCCCGTCCGCGTCACCAGCTCATCGGCCAACCGGGCCGCGATCGTACTGCCGACGCCGCGATCCAGCTGGTGCATCCGCGTCAGGTACTGGCGTATCGAGAGCCAGAGCTCGTCCGGCACAGCGGACAGATCCAGCTGCGAGAACCGGCCGACCAGCCACGGCGGGGGAGGCGGGACCGCTACCGACCGCTGGGTCGCCACCCGCTCCCGGACGACCAGCGTCCCCGCGAAGACATCGCCGAGCCGGCGCCCGCGTGCGGAGGCCAGTGACGCGATACAGGCCACGGCCCCGAGCGTCATCAGGATCTCCACGATGCCCATCGCTCCCCGTACCAGGGCGTGCCGGAACCGTATGGGCCCGCCGTCGTCCCGCACCACGCGCAGCCCACACGCCAGCTTCCCGAGGGAACGGCCATGGCTCAGCGTCTCCACGGCGATCGGCCCGCCGACCAGCACCAGCAGGAACGAGGCGACCCCGATGGCTGCGACGGCCGCCTCGTCCAGGGAAGCGGAAGCGATGCCGAGAATGATCGAAACGACCAGGAAGACAGCGAAGACCACCAGCAGGTCGATCGCCACCGCCAGGACCCGGCTCGGCAGCTTCGCCGGCCTCAGCCCCAGAACAACCGCGTCCCCGGTCACCAACTCGTTCATCGCGCCCCCACTCTTTCCCCGGCCTTCGCTGCCCCCGGCCGGACCCAGTCTGCCAAGCTGACCCGCAGCGCGCCGCAGTAGTACGACCCCGTACGCACCCATGCCTGGAGCAACAGCCGCCCATGGACCTCGACGTCTTCGTCACCGCCCACCGCACGGAGTGGGACCGCCTCGACCACCTCCTGCGCCGAGGGCGCCGCCTGACGGGCGCGGAAGCGGACGAACTCGTCGTCCTCTACCAGCGCACGGCCACCCATCTCTCCCTGATCCAGTCGACTGCTCCCGACCCCCTGCTCACCGCGCGCCTCACCCAGCTCGTGGCCCGCGCCCGGGCGACGGTCACCGGCACCCGCAAGGCTTCCTGGCGCGACGCGGCCCACTTCCTCACCACGGGATTCCCGGCGGCGGTCTACCGCTCGCGGCACTGGTGGGTCCCCACCGCCGTCCTGTCCACACTGGTGGCCGCCCTCCTGGGCTGGTGGATCGGCACCCACCCCGAGGTCCAGGCCGCGATAGCCGCCCCGGAAGACCTCCGGGCCATGACCCGGCCGGGCGGGGAGTACGAGACCTACTACTCCAGCCACCCGGCCGCGTCCTTCGCAGCACAGGTATGGACGAACAACGCGCAGGCCGCCGCGATGTGCCTGGTCCTGGGCGCGTTCCTCTGCCTACCGGTGATCGGGATTCTCTTCCTCAACATGCTCAACCTCGGCATCGGCATCGGCCTGATGTCCTCGGCGGGCCGCCTGGACGTCTTCCTCGGCCTGGTCCTCCCGCACGGCCTGCTCGAGCTGACCGCGGTGTTCGTAGCCGCCGGTACGGGGCTCCGCCTCGGCTGGACGGTGATCGACCCCGGCCCCCTCTCCCGCCGCACCGCCCTGGCCCAGCAGGGGCGCGCCGCACTGGGCATGGCCATCGGCCTGGCTCTCGTACTGTTCGTCTCCGGCGTCATCGAAGGCTTCGTCACCCCCTCCGGCCTCCCGACCTGGGCCCGGATCACCATCGGCATAGCCGCTGAGCTGGCCTTTCTCGCGTACGTCTACATCCTCGGCCGCCGCGCGGTGCGAGCCGGCGACACGGGCGACCTCACAGCGGTCGAACGCAGCGCCGAGGTTCCCTCCGCAGCCTGACCACCGGTGTGCGTTTGCCGTCCCCGAGCTGCTAGTCTCCTCTTCGCCCACAAAACCGTTGACACGGCAGATGTGGGGAGGTAGATTTAAACGGTTGCCTCGGGCTGGACAAGCCCGGGCGGGACGCGTAGCGTCTACCTCGCTCAAGCAGGGAAGCTTGCATATCCCGCAGAGCCAAATGATTCCCCTTTAACTCGAATCGCAGGTCGTTCATTCGACTGCCGCGCTTCTGATAAAGTCGGATCAGCCGAAAGGCAAGGCCACTCCACGGGCCACCGGAAATCGAATTCGGACCGGAAACGGAACGAAAAAGAGTCTGGTAAAGTTGGAACCGCCGGAAAGGGAAAACGCGAAAGCGAAGAACCTGGAAAGCGCCCCGCTTCGACCGGGGGTCAGGCACTGAAAAGGGTCTGATAGAGTCGGAAACGCAAGACAGCAGGACAAAGAAAAAACTGAAGGGAAGCGCCCGGAGGGGCCCGGTGATACGGGACCGAAGGAAGCGTCCGTTCCTTGAGAACTCAACAGCGTGCCAAAAGTCAACGCCAGATATGTTGATACCCCGGCCTCCACACTCGTGGGGGTTGGTGGTTCCTTTGAAAAGCCCTGCACGGGTCGCCTTCGGGTGGCATCGGGCAGGCAATGAACACAGCGAGGACGCTGTGAACAACGGGTCTTATTCCGACCGGTTGTTCCGCTCTCGTGTGTGTGCACCCGATTACGGGTAAACATTCACGGAGAGTTTGATCCTGGCTCAGGACGAACGCTGGCGGCGTGCTTAACACATGCAAGTCGAACGATGAAGCCTTTCGGGGTGGATTAGTGGCGAACGGGTGAGTAACACGTGGGCAATCTGCCCTTCACTCTGGGACAAGCCCTGGAAACGGGGTCTAATACCGGATAATACTCCTGCCTGCATGGGTGGGGGTTGAAAGCTCCGGCGGTGAAGGATGAGCCCGCGGCCTATCAGCTTGTTGGTGGGGTAATGGCCTACCAAGGCGACGACGGGTAGCCGGCCTGAGAGGGCGACCGGCCACACTGGGACTGAGACACGGCCCAGACTCCTACGGGAGGCAGCAGTGGGGAATATTGCACAATGGGCGAAAGCCTGATGCAGCGACGCCGCGTGAGGGATGACGGCCTTCGGGTTGTAAACCTCTTTCAGCAGGGAAGAAGCGCAAGTGACGGTACCTGCAGAAGAAGCGCCGGCTAACTACGTGCCAGCAGCCGCGGTAATACGTAGGGCGCAAGCGTTGTCCGGAATTATTGGGCGTAAAGAGCTCGTAGGCGGCTTGTCACGTCGGATGTGAAAGCCCGGGGCTTAACCCCGGGTCTGCATTCGATACGGGCTAGCTAGAGTGTGGTAGGGGAGATCGGAATTCCTGGTGTAGCGGTGAAATGCGCAGATATCAGGAGGAACACCGGTGGCGAAGGCGGATCTCTGGGCCATTACTGACGCTGAGGAGCGAAAGCGTGGGGAGCGAACAGGATTAGATACCCTGGTAGTCCACGCCGTAAACGTTGGGAACTAGGTGTTGGCGACATTCCACGTCGTCGGTGCCGCAGCTAACGCATTAAGTTCCCCGCCTGGGGAGTACGGCCGCAAGGCTAAAACTCAAAGGAATTGACGGGGGCCCGCACAAGCAGCGGAGCATGTGGCTTAATTCGACGCAACGCGAAGAACCTTACCAAGGCTTGACATATACCGGAAAGCATCAGAGATGGTGCCCCCCTTGTGGTCGGTATACAGGTGGTGCATGGCTGTCGTCAGCTCGTGTCGTGAGATGTTGGGTTAAGTCCCGCAACGAGCGCAACCCTTGTTCTGTGTTGCCAGCATGCCCTTCGGGGTGATGGGGACTCACAGGAGACTGCCGGGGTCAACTCGGAGGAAGGTGGGGACGACGTCAAGTCATCATGCCCCTTATGTCTTGGGCTGCACACGTGCTACAATGGCCGGTACAATGAGCTGCGATGTCGTAAGGCGGAGCGAATCTCAAAAAGCCGGTCTCAGTTCGGATTGGGGTCTGCAACTCGACCCCATGAAGTCGGAGTTGCTAGTAATCGCAGATCAGCATTGCTGCGGTGAATACGTTCCCGGGCCTTGTACACACCGCCCGTCACGTCACGAAAGTCGGTAACACCCGAAGCCGGTGGCCCAACCCCCTTGTGGGGAGGGAGCTGTCGAAGGTGGGACTGGCGATTGGGACGAAGTCGTAACAAGGTAGCCGTACCGGAAGGTGCGGCTGGATCACCTCCTTTCTAAGGAGCATCTAGATTCCTTCGGGAATCCAGAGCCACTACGTCGGCAAATGTTCGACGGTGGTCAGCTCATGGGTGGAACGTTGACTATTCGGCACGATCAATCGGTTTCTGTCAGTACTGCTTCGGCGTGGAACACAGGAGAAGAGGGATCGTGTCGGGCACGTTGTTGGGTGTCTGAGGGTGCGGCCGTAAGGTTGTTCCTTCGTTCCGGCCCCAGTGAACTCGTCCCGTAATGGGGTGGGGTGGTGGGTGGCTGGTCGTTGTTTGAGAACTGCACAGTGGACGCGAGCATCTGTGGCCAAGTTTTTAAGGGCGCACGGTGGATGCCTTGGCACCAGGAACCGATGAAGGACGTGGGAGGCCACGATAGTCCCCGGGGAGCTGTCAACCAAGCTTTGATCCGGGGGTTTCCGAATGGGGAAACCCGGCAGTCGTCATGGGCTGTCACCCGCTGCTGAACACATAGGCAGTGTGGAGGGAACGAGGGGAAGTGAAACATCTCAGTACCCTCAGGAAGAGAAAACAACCGTGATTCCGGGAGTAGTGGCGAGCGAAACTGGATGAGGCCAAACCGTATGCGTGTGATACCCGGCAGGGGTTGCGTATGCGGGGTTGTGGGAGTTCTCTTTCACAGTCTGCCGGCTGTGAGGCGAGTCAGAAACCGTTGATGTAGGCGAAGGACATGCGAAAGGTCCGGCGTAGAGGGTAAGACCCCCGTAGCTGAAACATTGACGGCTCGTTTGAGAACCACCCAAGTAGCACGGGGCCCGAGAAATCCCGTGTGAATCTGGCGGGACCACCCGCTAAGCCTAAATATTCCCTGGTGACCGATAGCGGATAGTACCGTGAGGGAATGGTGAAAAGTACCGCGGGAGCGGAGTGAAATAGTACCTGAAACCGTGTGCCTACAAGCCGTGGGAGCGTCGCACATCGAGCTTGCTCGGTGTGTCGTGACTGCGTGCCTTTTGAAGAATGAGCCTGCGAGTTAGCGGTGTGTAGCGAGGTTAACCCGTGTGGGGAAGCCGTAGCGAAAGCGAGTCCGAACAGGGCGTTTGAGTTGCACGCTCTAGACCCGAAGCGGAGTGATCTAGCCATGGGCAGGTTGAAGCGGAGGTAAGACTTCGTGGAGGACCGAACCCACCAGGGTTGAAAACCTGGGGGATGACCTGTGGTTAGGGGTGAAAGGCCAATCAAACTCCGTGATAGCTGGTTCTCCCCGAAATGCATTTAGGTGCAGCGTCGTGTGTTTCTTGCCGGAGGTAGAGCACTGGATAGGCGATGGGCCCTACCGGGTTACTGACCTTAGCCAAACTCCGAATGCCGGTAAGTGAGAGCGCGGCAGTGAGACTGTGGGGGATAAGCTCCATGGTCGAGAGGGAAACAGCCCAGAGCATCGACTAAGGCCCCTAAGCGTACGCTAAGTGGGAAAGGATGTGGAGTCGCAGAGACAACCAGGAGGTTGGCTTAGAAGCAGCCACCCTTGAAAGAGTGCGTAATAGCTCACTGGTCAAGTGATTCCGCGCCGACAATGTAGCGGGGCTCAAGCGTACCGCCGAAGTCGTGTCAATCCAACATATAGGGCCAACGCCTGTTGGGTTGGGTAGGGGAGCGTCGTGTGCCGGGTGAAGCAGCCGTGGAAGCGAGTTGTGGACGGTTCACGAGTGAGAATGCAGGCATGAGTAGCGATACACACGTGAGAAACGTGTGCGCCGATTGACTAAGGGTTCCTGGGTCAAGCTGATCTGCCCAGGGTAAGTCGGGACCTAAGGCGAGGCCGACAGGCGTAGTCGATGGACAACCGGTTGATATTCCGGTACCCGCTTTGAAACGCCCAGTACTGAATCAGGCGATGCTAAGTCCGTGAAGCCGGCCCGATCTCTTCGGAGTTGAGGGTAGTGGTGGAGCCGATGAACCAGACTTGTAGTAGGTAAGCGATGGGGTGACGCAGGAAGGTAGTCCAGCCCGGGCGGTGGTTGTCCCGGGGTAAGGGTGTAGGACGCACGGTAGGCAAATCCGTCGTGCACATAGTCTGAGACCTGATGCCGAGCCGATTGTGGTGAAGTGGATGATCCTATGCTGTCGAGAAAAGCCTCTAGCGAGTTTCATGGCGGCCCGTACCCTAAACCGACTCAGGTGGTCAGGTAGAGAATACCGAGGCGTTCGGGTGAACTATGGTTAAGGAACTCGGCAAAATGCCCCCGTAACTTCGGGAGAAGGGGGGCCATCACTGGTGATCGGACTTGCTCCGTGAGCTGGGGGTGGCCGCAGAGACCAGCGAGAAGCGACTGTTTACTAAAAACACAGGTCCGTGCGAAGCCGTAAGGCGATGTATACGGACTGACGCCTGCCCGGTGCTGGAACGTTAAGGGGACCGGTTAGCTGCTCTTCGGGGTGGCGAAGCTGAGAACTTAAGCGCCAGTAAACGGCGGTGGTAACTATAACCATCCTAAGGTAGCGAAATTCCTTGTCGGGTAAGTTCCGACCTGCACGAATGGCGTAACGACTTCTCGACTGTCTCAACCATAGGCCCGGTGAAATTGCACTACGAGTAAAGATGCTCGTTTCGCGCAGCAGGACGGAAAGACCCCGGGACCTTTACTATAGTTTGATATTGGTGTTCGGTTCGGCTTGTGTAGGATAGGTGGGAGACTGTGAAGCGGCCACGCCAGTGGTTGTGGAGTCGTCGTTGAAATACCACTCTGGTCGTGCTGGATGTCTAACCTGGGTCCGTGATCCGGATCAGGGACAGTGTCTGATGGGTAGTTTAACTGGGGCGGTTGCCTCCTAAAGAGTAACGGAGGCGCCCAAAGGTTCCCTCAGCCTGGTTGGCAATCAGGTGTTGAGTGTAAGTGCACAAGGGAGCTTGACTGTGAGACCGACGGGTCGAGCAGGGACGAAAGTCGGGACTAGTGATCCGGCAGTGGCTTGTGGAAGCGCTGTCGCTCAACGGATAAAAGGTACCCCGGGGATAACAGGCTGATCTTCCCCAAGAGTCCATATCGACGGGATGGTTTGGCACCTCGATGTCGGCTCGTCGCATCCTGGGGCTGGAGTCGGTCCCAAGGGTTGGGCTGTTCGCCCATTAAAGCGGTACGCGAGCTGGGTTTAGAACGTCGTGAGACAGTTCGGTCCCTATCCGCTGTGCGCGTAGGAATATTGAGAAGGGCTGTCCCTAGTACGAGAGGACCGGGACGGACGAACCTCTGGTGTGCCAGTTGTTCTGCCAAGGGCATGGCTGGTTGGCTACGTTCGGAAAGGATAACCGCTGAAAGCATCTAAGCGGGAAGCCTGCTTCGAGATGAGTATTCCCACCAACTAGATTGGTTAAGGCTCCCAGTAGACGACTGGGTTGATAGGCCAGATGTGGAAGCCCGGTAACGGGTGGAGCTGACTGGTACTAATAGGCCGAGGGCTTGTCCTCAGTTGCTCGCGTCCACTGTGTTAGTTCTGAAATAACGAACAGCCGTGACAACACCCGGTTTGTTCAAAGTTTCATAGTGTTTCGGTGGTCATTGCGTTAGGGAAACGCCCGGTTACATTCCGAACCCGGAAGCTAAGCCTTTCAGCGCCGATGGTACTGCAGGGGGGACCCTGTGGGAGAGTAGGACGCCGCCGAACAATCTTTGTGGGAAAGCCCCGCACCCTTGTGGTGCGGGGCTTTTCTGCGTTCCGGGCCCGGTCAAGGCAAAAGGAATGGGCGCCTCCATGCAGCAGAGGCGCCCATCGCTCAGAGACGACCCGCAGCCTTGAGCGCGAGGTAGGCGTCGGCGAGTGCCGGGGCGAGGTTGTCCGGGGGCGCGTCCACGACGACGACCCCGTGGCGCTGGAGCTTCTCTGCCGTGCTGCGCCGTTCCGCCTGTGCCTGGGTGCCTGCGGCGGCGTCGTACACCGCGTCCACTGTGCCCCGGCCTCCCGCCATCTCCGAGATCCGCGGATCGGAGACAGCTGCCAGCAGAACCGTGTGCCGCTGAGTGAGCTGGGGGAGCAGTGGGAGGAGCCCCTCCTCGATGGGGGCGGCCTCCAGAGTCGTCAGGAGAACGATCAGCGACCCGCGCGGGGCGCCGGAGAGGGCCGCGCTGCTGAGGCCTCGGGCGTTCGTCTCCACGAGCTCGGGCTCCAGTGAAGCCAAGGTGTTGACGACCGTTGCCAGGACGTCGCCCGTGCTGGTTCGGCCCTGTACCCGGGCTCGGACACGGCGGTCGTAGGCGAGGAGGTCCACGCGGTCGCCTGCGCGCGTCGCGAGTGCGGTGAGGAGCAGCGTGGCGTCCATGGCCGCGTCGAGGCGGGGGATGTCGCCCACCCGGCCGGCCGAGGTGCGGCCGGTGTCGAGGACGATCAGGATGTGCCGGTCCCGCTCGGGACGCCATGTCCGGACCGCGACGGCCGACTGGCGTGCCGTTGCCCGCCAGTCGATGGACCGGGTGTCGTCCCCCGGTACGTAGGCCCGCAGGCTGTCGAACTCGGTGCCCTCTCCCCGCGTCAGCACACTGGTGCGGCCGTCGAGCTCCCTGAGCCGGGCGAGCCTGGAGGGCAGGTGCTTCCGGCTGGTGAACGGGGGCAGTACCCGCACGGTCCAGGGGACGCGGTGGTAGCCCTGGCGCGCGGCGAGACCGAGCGGGCCGTACGAGCGGACCGTGATGCGTTCGGCCTGGCGGTCGCCTCGGCGGGTCGGACGGAGAACGGTGGTGAGGCGTCGCTGCTCGCCGGGAGGAACCGTCAGCGCGTGCCGGGACGACGCCTGTTCGGTGCCGGTGGGCCAGCTGCTGGGCGGCCAGGCATCACGGAGTTGTGCCCGGAGGCGCCGTCGGGAGGTGTTGGTCACGGTCAGTCGCACTTCTGCCGTGGCACCAAGTCGAACAGATGTATCACCGGATCGGGTGAATCGGAGCGTTCGCACTGGCGCTGCCAGGGCGTAGTCGCACAGAATCGCTAGTGAGAGCGGGGCGTTGACCGCGAGCATCCCGGTCCAGCTCGGGGCGAGGATGCCTACGGGGAGTGATCCCAGCGCGGCCAGCAGTGCGGTACGTCCGGTGAGGGCCATGGTCACCGCCTCATCGGGGTACGAGGACGTGGGCGAGCACCGAGGTGATGACGGAATCGGGGGTGACCCCCTCCATTTCCGCCTCGGGCCGCAGGTGGATGCGATGACGGAGCGTGGGGAGCGCCAGGGCCTTCACATCGTCCGGGGTGACGTAGTCCCGGCCGGTGAGCCAGGCCCAGGCGCGTGCGGTCGAGAGCAGTGCGGTGGCGCCTCGGGGGGAGACCCCGAGGGCGAGCGAGGGGGATTCGCGCGTGGCACGACAGATATCCACTACATAGCCGGCGATCTCCGGGGAGACGGCCGTCCTGGCGACGGCTGACCGTGCGGCCTCCAGGTCGGCGGGCCCGGCGACGGGCCGTATGCCTGCTGCCTTGAGGTCGCGGGGGTTGAAGCCGTCGGCGTGACGGGTCAGGACGTTGATCTCGTCCTGCCGGGACGGGAGAGGCACCGTCAGCTTGAGCAGGAAGCGGTCCAGTTGGGCTTCCGGGAGCGGGTAGGTGCCCTCGTACTCGACGGGGTTCTGGGTGGCGGCGACGAGGAAGGGCTCCGGCAGCGGGCGAGGGGTGCCGTCGACGGTGACCTGGCGCTCCTCCATCGCCTCCAGGAGGGACGCCTGTGTCTTGGGAGGGGTGCGGTTGATCTCGTCGGCGAGCAGCAGATGGGTGAAGACAGGGCCGGGCTGGAAGGAGAACTCTGCCGTGCGGGCGTCGTAGACGAGTGAGCCCGTCACATCACTCGGCATCAGGTCGGGGGTGAACTGGACACGCTTCGTGTCGAGTTCGAGGGAGGCGGCGAGGGCTCGGACCAGCAGGGTCTTGGCGACGCCGGGAACGCCCTCGAGGAGTACGTGCCCTCGGCAGAGCAGCGCGACGACGAGTCCGGTGACGGCCGGGTCCTGGCCGACCACAGCCTTGGCGATCTCGGAGCGGAGGGCTTCCAAGGAGGCGCGGGCGCCGTCGGCGGGCTCCGGGGCCGCAGGGGTCACGGGGACCGCTGAGGGTTCGGCCGGCTCGGGGGTCGGGGCGCTCATGAAGTGCGTACCTCTCTTTCGAGGGCGTCGAGGTGCTCGGCCAGGAGGACAAGGGCCGTGTCGTCGGCGGGTGCCGGGCCGAAGAGCAGGGTGTTCAGGTCATCGCTCGCGGTGGTGGTGCGGGCGGACACAGCGGGGAGGAGGACGTCTGAAGTGTGTGCTTCGTGGGTGGATACGCCGATGAGGCGGGCGATACGGGTGCGGGCGGCGGCCCGGAGCGATTCGGCTGCCCGGTCACGGGCGTTGGCCTTGCGGTAGAGGCCGGCGCGGCCTTCGGCGGACTCCGAGGCGCGGATGGCCACGGGGAGCCGTTCGATGACCAGGGGGCCGAATCGGCGACCGCGCCAGATCGCGGCGAGGACCGCGGCAAGGGTGAGTTGCAGCGCTCCCCAGAGCCAGCCGGAGGGCATCAGGTCGAGGAAGCTGCTCTCGTCGCCCGGGATTTCCTCGCCGTCGCCCCCGGCCTCGTTGTCGTCGGAGACACCGTCACCGCTGGTGGCGGACGGATCAGCCAGAGAAGGGAGGTACCAGACGAGATGCGGGCGCGAACCGAGGAGTTGCAGGGCCAGAGAGGCGTTCCCCTGTTGGGCGAGACGCTCGTTGTGGAGGAAGTCCGGGGAGCCGAGGAGGACGGTGTCGCCTTCCTTCTCGGCCGTGAGGACCAGCAGGCCGGGGGTTCCGTCGCTGGGGTAGCAGCCGGTGGCGTCGGTGTCCTGTGCCGTGTAGCGGACGCCACCCATGTCGGCCGTGCCGGCGCTGCGGGCGGCGGGGAGTGTGCACGACGGGGGGAGCGGGCTCACCGGGCGGTGGGGCTCGGCGCGTACGCCGGGGGCCAGCCTGGAGACGGCCGACGGGCCCGGGGCGATCAGGAGGGTGCGGCCGCCGGAGGTGGCGGTCGTTTCGTGGAGCCGGTGCTGCTGCGACGGGGTGAGGAGGTTGGGGCCGGTGACCAGGAGCGTGGTGTCGGGCCCTGTCGCGTCGGTGGCTTCCTCCAGGGTTGTCGCGACCGTCACGGACACCCCGCGCTCCTTGAGGAGTTCGGCCGCCGCGCGGCTGCCCTTGGGGTCGGCGGATCGGGGGTCGAGGTGCCCGTAGCCGGTACTGGAGCGTACGGCGGCGAACGTGACGCCTGCGATCACCAGGATGAGCAGGGCGATCAGCAGCCCCCGGACGCGGTTCCAGACATGGCGCGGAGTGGGTGCCGTGGAGGTGGAGGAGGGAGAGGTGGCCGTGGTCATACGGCGGCTCCTCGGGCGGTGCCGGGCAGCACGGGCTTTGCCTCGTCGAGCTCGGTGTCCAGGGCTCGAAGGGCCAGATACGTCGGTTGGCCCGCTGTGCGGCCGCCGTATGTGACGTCGTCGAAGTGCCGGGCGGCGGAGCGCAGCCGGGCCGCGTGGTCGGGCAGGGCGCGGCCCGCTTCCGCTGCCGCCTCGTCCGCTGTGCGGCCGGGGCGGGGGTCGAGGAGGGCGCGTTCCTCCAGCGAGCGGACGATGGCGCGCATGCGTTCCTGGACGGCTTCGGTCCAGCGGAGAGCGGCGGCGTGCGCGTCGGCCGCGGCGCGGTGCTGGGCGGCGCTGCGGGGGCCGTGGCTCTCGAAGAGGGCGTCCGCGGGGCGGGAGGAGCGTTGCGGGGTGCCGAGCCGCCACCAGAGGGCGACGGCGAGGCCGATGACGGCGAGAACGATAACGACGAGTCCGGCCGGGCCGCCGGGGGCGATGCCCGCGGCGGAGTCGAACACACCGGAGAGCCAGTCCCAGACGTGGTTCAGGGCGCGCTGGACCATGCTCGGATCGTTCTCGTGGTACATCGGCTTGGACAGCTCGCTCTCGGCCGCCTCCCGTGCGGGGACGCGTGGAGTGTCCACGGGTATGTCGCCCGCGCCGATGCTGTGCCGTGCCGCTGTGCTGCCCCCCGCCCCCGACACCGCATCAGCTCCTAGGGGTGTCGGTGCCGTAGCCGGGCAGGCCGGCGGCCCGCGCGAGGTCGAGGTCGAGCGCCTCGCGGCGGATGCGCTGGTCCACGTAGAGCAGTGCCGTCACACCGGCGACGAAGGGGTAGACCAGCGTGGAGATGATCACCTGGCCGATGCCCGAGACGATCAGGAAGGGCCAGCCGGGGGTGAGGGCGTTGCCCTTGAGGAGCTCGCCCGCGTCGGTGCCGTCGACGATGAGCGCGATGAGGCTGAAGGGGATGGAGATGGCGAAGCTCAGCAGGATGACGAGCAGGAAGGTCAGCGCGAGGATTCCGAAGATGCGCCACCAGGTGCCGCGGACCAGCTTCGCCGACCTGCGCAGCGAGGCGATGATGCCCTGCCGTTCCAGCATCAGAGCGGGGGCGGCGAGGGCGAAGGAGACCCACAGCCAGACGATCACGACACAGGCGGCGATGAAGCCGAGGAGCGCGAGCGCCGCGCCTGCTCCCGAGCCCATCAGCAGCCCGGGGCCGACGCCGATGGTCATGATCGCGCTGATCATCAGGGTCATCAGCAGGGTCAGACCGATCAGCGGGAGGACGCGCGGGCGGGCTTCGGCCCAGGCGTCGGAGAGCGTGACGGGGCGGCCCAGGATCGAGCGGCTGATCACCACGGTGACGACGGACGCGGTGAGCAGCGTGGCGATCAACATGAGGAGGGAGACCGGCGCCAGGGAGAACAGCGAGGTGCGGGCGGATTCGGATGCCTGGCGAAGGGCTTCGGCGCCGCGGGCATTGGGGTCGACGCTGGGCGGCTCGGGCAGGAGGTAGCGCTGCATGAGGATGGCGGCGACCTCGGCGATCACGGAGACCGCGAGGCTGAAGCCGAGCGCGGTGCGCCAGTGCGCGCGCAGCGCCGAGACGGAGCCGTCGAGGATCTCGCCGAGCCCCAGGGGACGCAGCGGGATGACACCGGGCTTGGCCACCGGAGGCGGTCCGCCCCAGCCGGGCTGCTGCCCGCTGCCCCAGCCGGGGGCGGGCGGGGGCGCTCCGGGGCCGCCGGTGGTGTTGCTCGGTGGGGACCACTGCCCGGGAGGCGGCTGCTCGGGGGACCACTGTCCCCTCGGCGCGCTTCCGTCCTGGGGCTCCGAGGGGCGGGGGATGGCCGCCTCCTGGCCGTCGGAGGGGGCAGATCCGGGCGTCGCCCAGCCCGGAGAGTCGTTCATTCTCGCTCCTTCACCGTCCTGACCGCTCATCGGGGCGGCAGGTTGCCAGCCATCGTGCCACGGGCCGGTGCGGCGTGGACCAGGAGCCTTCTCTCCTTCGTGCCTTCATTTGTGGGCGGCTCACCGGGCAGACTGGGTGAATGGCTGATCAGGACGTGCACTCGCCGGTGGTCAATGAGCCTCCCGCGCTTCCCGTACTCCGTTGGGACGAGCCTCCGGAAGGCCCCGTACTGGTGCTTCTCGACCAGACGCGGCTGCCCGCCGAGGAAGTCGAGCTGGTGTGCACGGACGTGCCCGCGCTGGTGCGGGCGATCCGGTCGCTGGCGGTACGCGGCGCCCCGCTGCTGGGGATCGCCGGGGGGTACGGGGTGGCGCTCGCGGCGGCCCGGGGCTACGACGTGGTGGAGGCCGCCGGGCTGCTGGAGCGGGCGCGGCCCACCGCGGTGAACCTCGGGTACGGGGTGCGGCGGGTGGCGACGGCCTACCGGGCGGCTGCCGGGAAGGGCGCCGGGCCGGAGGAGGCCGCCGCCGCGGCGCTGGCCGAGGCCCGGGCCCTGCACCGGGAGGACGCCCTGGCCAGCGGGCGTATGGCGGAGTACGGGACGGCGCTGCTGGAGGAGCTGCTGCCGGGGCGGGGCTATCAGCTGCTGACCCACTGCAACACCGGGGCGCTGGTCTCCGGGGGCGAGGGGACGGCGTTCGCGGTGGCGCTGCGGGTGCACCGGCAGGGGCGGCTGCGCCGGCTGTGGGTGGACGAGACCCGGCCCCTGCTCCAGGGGGCGAGGCTGACGGCGTACGAGGCGGCGCGCAGCGGGATGGCGTACAGCCTGCTCACGGACAGTGCGGCGGGTTCGCTGTTCGCGGCGGGTGAGGTGGATGCCGTGCTCATCGGGGCGGACCGCATCGCCGCGGACGGTTCGGTGGCCAACAAGGTGGGGAGCTATCCGCTGGCCGTGCTCGCGAAGTACCACCATGTGCCGTTCATCGTGGTGGCGCCGACGACGACCGTGGACATGAACACGGCGGAGGGCACATCGATCATCGTCGAGCAGCGTTCCGGGCAAGAAGTGACGGAGCTCACACCGCCGCGGGCCGTATCGGCGGGCGGTGGGGGTGGGATGGTCGTCGCACCCCTCGGGGCCCCGGCGTACAACCCGGCTTTCGACATCACGCCGCCCGAATTGATCACGGCGATCGTCACCGAGGAGGGTGTCATTTCCCCGGTCACGGGGGTCGGACTGGCAGAGCTGTGTGCCAGGTCATCGCAGGTAACGATTAGCTAATGGGATGATGTCGATTATGAAGGGACGCGTCCTTGTCGTCGACGACGACACCGCACTGGCCGAGATGCTCGGGATTGTGCTGCGTGGAGAAGGTTTCGAGCCGTCGTTCGTAGCGGACGGCGACAAGGCACTGGCCGCATTTCGTGAGGCCAAGCCGGACCTGGTGCTGCTCGACCTCATGCTGCCCGGAAGGGACGGCATCGAGGTGTGCAGGCTGATCAGGGCCGAGTCCGGTGTGCCGATCGTCATGCTCACTGCCAAGAGCGACACCGTCGATGTCGTGGTCGGCCTGGAATCAGGCGCCGACGACTACATCGTCAAGCCGTTCAAACCGAAGGAGTTGGTCGCCCGGATCAGGGCACGCCTGCGGCGGTCCGAAGAGCCCGCGCCGGAGCAGTTGACCATCGGTGACCTGGTCATCGACGTGGCCGGTCACTCCGTGAAGCGGGAGGGGCAGTCCATCGCCCTCACCCCGCTGGAGTTCGACCTGCTGGTCGCCCTCGCCCGCAAGCCGTGGCAGGTCTTCACCCGTGAGGTCCTGCTGGAGCAGGTCTGGGGCTACCGCCACGCGGCCGACACCCGCCTGGTGAACGTGCATGTCCAGCGGCTGCGCTCCAAGGTCGAGAAGGACCCGGAGCGGCCGGAGATCGTGGTGACCGTCCGTGGCGTCGGTTACAAGGCCGGGCCGAGCTGACATGGCTCGAGGCAGCGCCGCTCCGATCCCCGGGGAGCCGGGAGTCCGTGCGGAGCGGGCTGCCGGTCCGGGACGGAAGGCTTCTCGTATGAGCCGTTTCCTGCGGGGCGGCCGGTTGTTCCAGGACCGGACGCCCGGCGGGCCCGTACCGCGTCTGCTGATGCGGTGGGTACGCCGTCCGCTGCTGCCCGCCGTGCGGTTGTGGCGGCGCAATCTGCAGCTCCGCGTCGTCGCGGGCACCCTGCTGATGTCGATCGCCGTGGTGCTGCTGCTCGGCTTCGTCGTGATCGGGCAGGTCCGCAACGGGCTGCTCGACGCGAAGGGCAAGGCCGCCCAGACCCAGGCCGCCGGTGGTTTCGCCGCCGCCCAGGAGAGGGCGAACGCCTCCCCGGCCCCGGGCGGGCAGGGCACCGACGGGCCCGACGGCATGACCGCCAGCACCTCGTGGCGCACCGAGCTCGTCGACCAGCTCGCCAGCGGCGGCAAGAACGCCTTCAACGTGGTCGCACTCAGCGCGGACTCGGTGAGCGAGGGCGCGGGCAGCCGGGCCCCGCGCGGTTCGGGCAGCGTCGAGGCCGCCAGTGTGCCCGAGCGTCTGCGGCAGGACGTGGGCAAGGGGCAGGGCGCTTTCCAGACGTACTCCTTGATCAGGTATTCGAACGGCAACGAGTCCCAGCCGGGCCTCGTCGTCGGCAAGCGGCTCTACGACATCGACCAGCAGCCCTACGAGCTCTACTACCTCTTCCCGCTCACGCAGGAGGAGAAGTCCCTGGCGCTGGTCAAAACGACCCTGGCGACCGCCGGACTCTTCGTCGTCGTGCTGCTCGGGGCCATCGCCTGGTTCGTGGTGCGGCAGGTCGTCACCCCGGTGCGGATGGCGGCCGGCATCGCCGAACGGCTCTCCGCCGGGAAGCTCCAGGAGCGGATGAAGGTCACCGGCGAGGACGACATCGCCCGGCTCGGCGAAGCCTTCAACAAGATGGCGCAGAGCCTCCAGCTGAAGATCCAGCAGCTGGAGGAGCTCTCCCGGATGCAGCGGCGCTTCGTCTCCGACGTCTCGCACGAGCTGAGGACCCCGCTCACGACCGTACGGATGGCCGCCGACGTCATCCATGAGGCGCGCGCCGACTTCGACCCCGTCACCGCGCGCTCCGCCGAACTGCTCGGCGATCAGCTCGACCGCTTCGAGTCGCTGCTCTCCGATCTGCTGGAGATCAGCCGGTTCGACGCGGGCGCCGCGGCGCTGGAGGCCGAGCCGATAGACCTGCGGACCGTGGTGCACCGGGTGATCGGCGGCGCCGAACCCCTCGCCGAGCGCAAGGGCACCCGCATCCTCGTCGTCGGCGACGAGCAGCCCGTGATCGCCGAGGCGGATGCCCGGCGCGTCGAGCGGGTGCTGCGCAACCTCGTGGTCAACGCCGTCGAGCACGGTGAGGGCCGGGACGTCGTCGTACGGATGGGCGTGGCGCAGGGCGCGGTCGCCGTGGCCGTACGGGACTACGGGGTCGGGCTCAAGCCCGGCGAGGCGACCCGTGTCTTCAACCGGTTCTGGCGTGCCGACCCGGCGCGGGCCCGTACGACCGGCGGCACCGGCCTCGGTCTCTCGATCGCCGTCGAGGACGCCCGGCTGCACGGCGGCTGGCTCCAGGCGTGGGGCGAGCCGGGGGGCGGGTCCCAGTTCCGGCTGACCCTGCCGCGTACGGCGGACGAGCCGCTGCGCGGTTCCCCGATACCGCTGGAGCCCGAGGACTCGCGGCGCAACCGGGAGGACCGGGAGCGCGGCGAGGCGCCGACGGGCGAGAACCGGCTGGTGTCCGTACCGAACCAGTCCGGGGCGGCGGAGCGCTCGCCGCTGACCGTGCCGGGCCGCGCCGTCTCGGTGCCGCACCCGGCACCCGCCTCGGTGCACCCGGCCGCGCTGCCCGGCAACGGTGCCCGTGTGGTGGCGCGCCCGGCTCCGGAACGTTCCGGCGGCGCGGGTCTGCCGACGCAGGATTCCGACCAGGAGGACACCACTCGTGGGTACTGACCGCCGTCGTGGTGGGCCCGGACGCGGCGTGCGGACGTCCGCGCTGCTCGGCTGCTCCCTCATCGTGCTCGTCGGCTGCGGATCGATGCCGGTGACCGGGGACGTCAAGGCGGTCGACGCCTCGCAGCCGGGGGACTCCCAGGTGCAGGTGTACGCGGTGGAGCCCCGGGAGGGGGCGACGCCCAGCGAGATCGTCGACGGGTTCCTGGAGTCGATGACCAGCGACGACCCCGATTTCCGGACCACGCGCAAGTACCTGAGCGCGGACGCCGCCAAGACCTGGCAGCCCAGCGAGGGCACCACGGTGCTCGCCCAGGCCCCCAACCGGGGCGGTCCCCTGCTCCACGAGGAGGACCGCCGCGACGACGAGACCTCCTACACGCTGACCGGCGAGAAGGTGGCGGCGGTCGACGCCCAGAGCTCCTACCAGCCGCTCGCCCCCACCGACTACTCCCAGATGCTGCACCTGGTGCGGGAGAAGACGGCGGACGGCAAGAGCGAGTGGCGCATCGACATCGTGCCGGACGGCCTGGTCCTCGGGCAGTCCGACTTCAAACGGCTCTACCGTTCGGTCAACAAGTACTACTACGCCACCGGTCGGCCGAACGGGCAGCCGACGCTCGTCGCCGACCCCGTCTACGTACGCAACGGCACCGATCCGGTCACGCGGATGAGTACGGCCACGCAGACGGTCAGGACGCTGCTGGAGGGGCCGACGAACTGGCTGCGGCCCGTGGTCGACTCCCGGTTCCCCACTGGGACCGCCCTGCGCAAGGGCGTCGTCGCGCTGGCCCCCGACGACCAGAACGTGCTGAAGGTGCCGCTCAACGGCAAGGCCGACAAGGCGGGCCGGACGGCCTGCCGGATGATGGCCGCCCAGGTCCTCTTCACCCTGAAGGACCTGACCTCCGCGCGGGTCGAGCAGGTGGAGCTGGAGGGCACCCGGGGCCGGCTCTGCGCGCTGGACGCGGACGAGGCGGCGAAGTTCTCCTCCGACAGCGGCTCCGATGGGCCCGACAGCCAGTACTTCATCGACGCCAAGGGAAGGCTCCAGCGCATCCCCGGCGCCAACGAGGGCAGCGGCACCCCCGAGGTGGTCCCCGGCCCGCTCGGCGTCGGCACGGTCGTGATGGGCGCCGTCGGCGTGGCCCGGGACGAACAGCGGGCCGCCGCCGTCTCGGCCACCGGGCAGAGCCTCTACGTCGCCTCCCTGGACGCGGAGGGCCCGCTGCCCGAGCCCGTCGTGACCAGCACGGCCAAGAAGGCCGCCGACCGGCTGTCGGCGCCGAGCTGGGACGGGCGCGGTGACCTGTGGGTCGCCGACCGCGACCTGGCGGGCCCCCGGCTGCTGCGGCTGGTCAAGGGGGAGGGCGAGCCGCAGGAGGTCCGCGTCCCGGGCCTGGGCGGCGGGCGGATCGAGGAGCTGCGGCTGTCGGCCGACGGCGTGCGGATCGCCCTGCTGGTGAAGGAGGACGGGCGTACGACGCTGAAGATCGGCCGGGTGGAGCGGCGCGGGACCGAGGCGGCGCCCGAGATCTCGGTCGAGGAGCTGCGCCAGGCGGCGCCGCAGCTCACGGACGTGACGGCCATCTCCTGGTCGGGCCGCAGCCGCCTCGTGGTGGTCGGCAAGGAGTCCGGCGGCGTCCAGCAGGTGCGGTACGTGCAGGCGGACGGTTCCACGCCGTCCTCCGGCGCCTCCGGGGTGCTGCCCGGTGTGAACCAGGTCCGGAAGGTGGCCGCGGCGGACGACGAACTGCTTCCGCTGATGGCGGAGACCGAGGGCGACGGCATCGTGAAGCTCTCGCCCGGGGACAACTGGCAGACGGTCCTGGAGGAAGGCACCTCGCTGGTCTACCCGGGCTGATCCGGAAGGGTTCGCCCGGGCTGGTCCGGAGGGCTCGCCCGGGGTGGGTCCGACGGGTTTGCCCGGGCTGGTCGGGAGGGTTCGCCCAGGTGGGGCCGACGAGGGTGCCCGGGGTGGTCCGGAGGGTTTTCCACAGGGGTGGTCCGGTCCTCGGGCGGCCGGGCACAGTGGAGCCGTGCGGGATTGGTGGCGGGAGGTCTGCGGCCTGGTCCTGCCGGTGTCCTGTGCGGGCTGCGGCAGACCGCGTACGGAGCTGTGCGCGGTGTGCGGGGCCGCGCTGAGCGGTGCGCCGCCCCGTCGTGTGCGCCCCTCGCCCCGGCCCGCCGGACTGCCGGTGGTCCATGCGGCGGCGCCCTACGAGAACGCCGTACGCGCGGTGCTGCTGGCCCACAAGGAGCGCGGGGCACTCGGGCTCGCCGGACCGCTCGGACGGGCCCTGGCGGCCGCCGTACGGGCCGGGACGGGGCGCATGGGAGCCGAGGGGCCCCTGCTGCTGGTCCCCGTTCCCTCCGCGCGCCCGGCGACCGCCGCGCGCGGCCATGATCCGGTGCGCCGGATCGCCCGGGCGGCCGCGGACGAACTGCGGCGCTCGGGCCGGCCCGCCCGGGTGCTCCCGGTCCTGCGGCAGCGCCGCGCGGTGGCCGACCAGTCGGGTCTGGGGGCGTACCGGCGGCGGCTGAATCTCGCCGGGGCGCTGGAGGTGGCGACCGGGGGAGAGCGGCTGCTCGTCCCCGGGAGGGTGGTCCTGGTGGACGACCTGTTGACGACGGGATCGACGCTGGCCGAGGCGGCGCGGGCCGTCACCGAGGTGCTCGGGGGCGGCCGGGGCCCGGCGGGCGGCGATGTGTGCACGGCGGCGGTCGTCTCTGCTTCTCCGTCTGCCTTCGAAATAAACCGGAACTGAGCGAGAACTTGCGTCGTTGCAGGTAATGAGAGGGCAAAACCCCCTGAACGGAGGTAAGTGCCGGTAGCGGGTGCCGATACCCCGGTGCGCAGGCTATGTTCGGTGGTGAGGAGCGGTGAAGACCGAACCTCGATGAATGCACCTTGAGGTTTCGGGCAGGTAACTCACCGATGGACCGGCAGGCGCTGCCGATGGACGGGAGCGGTCGAGCCGGTGGGGTAGTGACCTCTCCGACGGGGGAGGAGGAGGCGAAAGTCACCGAGTCCGAGGCCCCTGGGAATCACCGGGGGCTGGTGCAAAAGGGAGACGCCCCGTCTCGAAGCGGGGCGATCCGGGAACGGAGTTCTGCGTGGACATCGTCGTCAAGGGCCGCAAGACCGAGGTGCCCGAGCGGTTCCGCAAGCACGTGGCCGAGAAGCTGAAGCTGGACAAGATCCAGAAGTTCGACGGCAAGGTGATCAGCCTCGACGTCGAGGTGTCCAAGGAGCCGAATCCCCGTCAGGCCGACCGCTCCGACCGGGTGGAGATCACGCTCCGCTCGCGCGGCCCGGTCATCCGGGCGGAGGCGTCGGCGGGTGACCCCTACGCAGCGCTCGACCTGGCCACCGGAAAGCTGGAGGCCCGGCTGCGCAAGCAGCACGACAAGCGCTACAGCCGCCGGGGCAACGGCCGTCTGACGGCGGCCGAGGTCGGGGACGTGGTGCCGGGTGTCGCCTCGTTCGACGAGGACGGCGAACTGGTCGGCGAGCAGCCGGCGGAGCCCGTACCGACCACGAAGGTCGGATCGATCGAGGTGCAGGGCGAAGGGCCTCTCGTGATGCGCGAGAAGACCCACACCGCCGCACCCATGGCGCTCGACCAGGCGCTCTACGAGATGGAACTGGTCGGGCACGACTTCTACTTGTTCGTCGACTCCGAGACGAAGGAGCCCAGTGTCGTCTACCGGCGGCACGCCTACGACTACGGCGTCATCCACCTGAGGACCGACCCGCTCGCCGCTGACGAAGCGGGCGGCGCGGGCGGCGCGCTCGGCGGCTGACGCCATCCGCCCCGGTGCCCCTGGAGCGTTTTCACGCCACCGGGGGCACCTGCGCGGGGGCGCGGGACCACCGCTTGGGTGTCCCGGCATGGAATCATGGCGTTCCAGGCCAATCGGGGTTCGGTGAAACGCCGTTGGCGGACGACCGATGACTATCAGGCCGTGGCCTTCAGGGGGAGGAACGATGGCGGACACCTTCGGGCCCGTGCGCGATGCGAGGGGTCCCGGCGCTGCGGGAGGTCCCGGCGACGGCGGTGCCCACACCGACGGCGAACCGGACGGCCCCGCGCGCAAGGAGCCCATCCGGGTCCTCGTGGTCGATGACCACGCCCTCTTCCGCAGGGGCCTGGAGATCGTCCTCGCGCAGGAGGAGGACATCCAGGTCGTCGGCGAGGCCGGGGACGGCTCGGAGGCCGTCGACAAGGCTGCTGACCTGCTGCCCGACATCATCCTGATGGATGTGCGGATGCCCAAGCGCGGTGGCATCGAAGCCTGTACCTCCATCAAGGAGGTGGCCCCCAGCGCGAAGATCATCATGCTGACGATCAGTGACGAGGAGGCCGACCTCTACGACGCGATCAAGGCGGGTGCCACCGGATACCTCCTCAAGGAGATCTCCACCGACGAGGTCGCGACCGCCATTCGCGCCGTCGCCGACGGGCAGTCCCAGATCAGCCCCTCCATGGCCTCCAAGCTGCTCACCGAGTTCAAATCGATGATCCAGCGCACCGACGAGCGGCGGCTCGTCCCCGCCCCCCGGCTCACCGAACGGGAACTGGAAGTCCTCAAACTCGTGGCGACCGGCATGAACAACCGGGATATCGCCAAGGAGTTGTTCATTTCCGAGAACACGGTGAAGAACCACGTCCGCAATATCCTGGAGAAACTCCAGCTCCACTCCCGCATGGAAGCCGTGGTCTATGCCATGCGGGAGAAGATCCTGGAGATCAGGTAGCCGTCGCGGCCCGGCCCCTCAGCGGTAGGCCCGCTGGAGAGCCCGGCCGATCTCGTCCCTGAGCGGGTCACGCAGCTCCGGGGCGTCGATCCGCTCCAGCCGGATGTCCGTACAGCCCACCCAGGCCGCCGCCTCCACCAGGGCCTCGGCCATCGGGACCACGGCCTTCGGACCGGCCAGGGACGCCTGCCGGGCGACCAGCGTGGTGCCCTCGCGCGCCGGGTCGACCCGGCCCTGGAGCTTCCCGCCCGCCAGCAGCGGCATCGCGAAATAGCCGTGGACCCGCTTCTGCTTGGGGACGTACGCCTCCAGCCGGTGTGTGAAGCCGAAGATCCGCTCGGTCCGCGCCCGCTCCCAGACCAGGGAGTCGAACGGCGACAGCAGCGTCGTACGGTGGCGTCCGCGCGGCTCGGTGGCCAGCGCCTCGGGGTCCGCCCAGGCGGGCTTGGCCCAGCCCTCCACCGTCACCGGCACCAGCCCCGAGTCCGCCACCACCGCGTCGAACTCCTCGCCCCGCAGCCGGTGGTAGTCCGCGATGTCGCCGCGGGTGCCCACCCCCAGCGACCGGCCCGCCAGCGCGACCAGCCGCCGCCTGCACTCGGCATCGCTCAGGTCGTCGTGGAGCACGGTGTCCGGGATGGCCCGCTCGGCCAGGTCGTAGACCCGCTTCCAGCCGCGCCGCTCGGTGCACACCACCTCGCCGTACATCAGGGCCCGCTCCACGGCGACCTTGGAGGCCGACCAGTCCCACCACTCCCCGCCGTTCTTCGCGCCGCCGAGCTCGGTCGCCGTCAGCGGGCCCTCGGTGCGCAGCTGCTTGATCACCGTGTCGTACACACCGTCGGGCAGATCGTGGTGCCAGTGCGGGCGGGAGCGGTAGGCGCGGCGGCGGAACGCGAAGTGCGGCCACTCCTCGACGGGCAGGATGCACGCGGCGTGCGACCAGTACTCGAAGGACCGGCCGCCCGACCAGTACGCCTCCTCCACCGTGCGCCGCCCGACCGCCCCGAGCCGGGCGTAGGGGATCAGCTCGTGCGAGCGGGCCAGCACCGAGATGGTGTCCAGCTGGACGGCCCCGAGGTGGCGCAGCACCCCCGGCACCCCCGCCCGGCGGTCCGGGGCCCCCAGGAAGCCCTGGGCGCGCAGGGCTATGCGGCGGGCCTGGTCGGCGGAGAGTTCGACTGCGGGAGAGGGCACAGGCGTCATACGTCGAACCCTAGACCGCACCACTGACAGCGACGGCGGGAGAACGGCCGCCGCCTCACCGCGCGGAGTCGGGCGCGGCACCGGGCCGCTCGGCGTGCCGCTCGGGGAGGTACGGACGGGAGCCGGGAAGCCCCAGGTCGGAGGGGAGCAGGGCCGCCGTCCAGGCGTCACGCCGCACCCCCTTGTTGAGCAGCCCGGACCGCTGCTCGCCCTCCAGCCGGAACCCCGCCCGCAGGGCGACCGCGCGCGAGGCCAGGTTGCCGATCTCGGCCCGCCACTCCAGCCGGTCCGCCCCGAGCGAGGAGAAGGCCCAGCGCGCGGAGCCGAGCACCGCCTCGGTGGCGTATCCGCGGCCGCGGTGCTCCTTCGCGGACCAGTAGCCGACCTCGTACGTCCCCGGTCTGCTGCGGCGGTCGATGCCGAGCGCCCCGACGAGCGTCCCGCTCCCGCGCAGCACCAGGGCGAAGCTGTACGAGGAGTCGTCGTGCCAGCCGCCCGGGGCGAGGGTCGCGGTGAACAGCTCCGCGTCGGTCAGCCGGTACGGGGAGGGGATCACCGTCCACCGCTGGATGTCCGGGTCCTGGCAGGCCGCGTGCACCTTGTAGGTGTCCTGCGGGCCGAACGGCCGCATAAGAAGGCGTCGCGTGGTGAGAGTGATCGGCTCCATACAGTGATTCTGGTGAGCGGGAACGCGCGATGCGAGCACTTTCCGGGCTTCCCGGCACCTTCCGCGCCCCTCGTCCGTTGTCCGTAGAGGGTGCGGCGAGGTCCACGCGACGGCAGCCCTCCCGACGCGGTGGTGTCCTCGCTTACGATGGCCGTTGCGGTGGGGCCCACCTGCCGTGCCCGCGCCAGAGTCCATCACACGACCAGTGCCAGGCCCGACCGGCAAGGAGACCAGCCTCAGTGTCCGTCTTCAACAAGCTCATGCGTGCAGGCGAAGGCAAGATCCTGCGCAAACTGCACCGCATCGCGGACCAGGTCAGCTCCATCGAAGAGGACTTCGTCAACCTCTCCGACGCCGAGCTGCGGGCGCTCACCGACGAGTACAAGGAACGGTACGCGGACGGCGAGAGCCTGGACGACCTGCTCCCCGAGGCGTTCGCCACGATTCGCGAGGCCGCCAAGCGCGTCCTCGGGCAGCGCCACTACGACGTACAGATCATGGGCGGAGCCGCCCTGCACCTCGGCTATGTGGCCGAGATGAAGACCGGTGAGGGCAAGACCCTCGTCGGCACCCTGCCCGCGTATCTCAACGCGCTCTCCGGCAAGGGCGTGCACCTGATCACGGTCAACGACTACCTGGCCCAGCGCGACTCCGAGCTGATGGGCCGGGTCCACAAGTTCCTGGGTCTCTCCGTCGGCTGCATCGTCGCCAACATGACCCCGGCCCAGCGCCGCGAGCAGTACGCCTGCGACATCACGTACGGCACGAACAACGAGTTCGGTTTCGACTACCTCCGCGACAACATGGCGTGGTCCAAGGACGAGCTCGTCCAGCGCGGCCACAACTTCGCCGTGGTCGACGAGGTCGACTCGATCCTCGTCGACGAGGCCCGTACGCCGCTGATCATCTCCGGCCCGGCCGACCAGGCCACCAAGTGGTACGGCGACTTCGCCAAGCTGGTCAAGCGCCTCACCAAGGGCGAGGCGGGCAACCAGCTCAAGGGCATCGAGGAGACCGGCGACTACGAGGTCGACGAGAAGAAGCGGACCGTGGGCATCCACGAGCCCGGCGTCGCCAAGGTCGAGGACTGGCTCGGTATCGACAACCTCTACGAGTCGGTCAACACCCCGCTCGTCGGCTATCTGAACAACGCCATCAAGGCGAAGGAACTGTTCAAGAAGGACAAGGACTACGTCGTCATCGACGGCGAAGTCATGATCGTCGACGAGCACACCGGCCGTATCCTCGCCGGCCGCCGCTACAACGAGGGCATGCACCAGGCGATCGAGGCGAAGGAAGGGGTGGACATCAAGGACGAGAACCAGACCCTCGCCACGATCACCCTCCAGAACTTCTTCCGCCTCTACGACAAGCTCTCCGGCATGACCGGTACGGCGATGACCGAGGCCGCCGAGTTCCAGCAGATCTACAAGCTCGGCGTGGTGCCGATCCCGACGAACCGGCCGATGGTCCGGGCCGACCAGTCGGACCTGATCTACCGCACCGAGGTCGCCAAGTTCGCCGCCGTCGTCGACGACATCGCCGAGAAGCACGAGAAGGGCCAGCCGATCCTGGTCGGCACCACCTCGGTCGAGAAGTCCGAGTACCTCTCGCAGCAGCTCTCCAAGCGCGGTGTCCAGCACGAGGTCCTCAACGCCAAGCAGCACGACCGGGAGGCGACGATCGTCGCCCAGGCCGGCCGCAAGGGCGCGGTCACGGTCGCCACGAACATGGCCGGCCGAGGCACCGACATCAAGCTCGGCGGCAACCCGGACGACCTCGCCGAGGCGGAGCTGCGCCAGCGCGGCCTCGACCCCGTGGAGAACGTCGAGGAGTGGGCCGCCGCGCTGCCCGCCGCGCTGGAGGCGGCCGAGCTGGCCGTGAAGGCGGAGTTCGAAGAGGTCAAGGAGCTCGGCGGGCTCTACGTGCTCGGCACCGAGCGCCACGAGTCGCGCCGCATCGACAACCAGCTGCGCGGTCGTTCCGGCCGTCAGGGCGACCCGGGCGAGTCCCGCTTCTACCTGTCGCTGGGCGACGACCTGATGCGCCTGTTCAAGGCCCAGATGGTCGAGCGCGTCATGTCGATGGCGAACGTCCCGGACGACGTGCCGATCGAGAACAAGATGGTCACCCGTGCCATCGCCTCCGCCCAGTCGCAGGTCGAGCAGCAGAACTTCGAGACGCGTAAGAACGTCCTGAAGTACGACGAGGTGCTCAACCGGCAGCGCGAGGTCATCTACGGTGAGCGCCGCCGCGTCCTGGAGGGCGAGGACCTCCAGGACCAGATCCGGCACTTCATGGACGACACGATCGACGACTACATCCGGCAGGAGACCTCCGAGGGCTTCGCCGAGGAGTGGGACCTGGACCGGCTGTGGGGCGCCTTCAAGCAGCTCTACCCGGTGAAGGTCACCGTCGAGGAGCTGGAGGAGGCAGCCGGGGACCTGGCGGGTGTCACCGCCGAGTTCATCGCCGAGTCGGTCAAGAACGACATCCACGAGCAGTACGAGGAGCGCGAGAAGACCCTCGGCTCCGAGATCATGCGTGAGCTGGAGCGGCGCGTGGTCCTCTCCGTGCTGGACCGCAAGTGGCGTGAGCACCTCTACGAGATGGACTACCTCCAGGAGGGCATCGGCCTGCGGGCCATGGCGCAGAAGGACCCGCTGGTCGAGTACCAGCGCGAGGGCTTCGACATGTTCAACGCCATGATGGAGGGCATCAAGGAGGAGTCCGTCGGCTACCTGTTCAACCTGGAGGTCCAGGTCGAGCAGCAGGTCGAGGAGGTTCCCGTGCAGGACGCGGCCGAGCGCACCTCGCTCGCCAAGGAGGGTGCTCCCGCCGCGCGTCCGGAGATCCGTGCCAAGGGCCTGGAGGCCCCGCAGCGCCCGGACCGGCTGCACTTCTCCGCTCCCACGGTGGACGGGGAGGGCGGCATCGTCGAGGGCGACTTCGCCACCGACAGCACCGGTGCCACCCGGTCCACCGACGGCATGACGCGTGCGGAGCGCCGCAAGGCCCAGAAGAGCAGCGGTGGCGGCGGCGGTCGCCGTCGTAAGAAGTAGCACCAGCGGTGCCGCACCGGCCGGGGCCGGACACCACACGGTGTCCGGCCCCGGCCGCGTTGCCGGGGTCACCGCGGGCCCGGTCCGGCGGGGACGAGGCGCTCGCCGCCCAGCTCCACGGCCGCGCAGCGCCAGCGGTGGTCGGGGCCCTGTTCCAGGCGGAAGGCCATGGCCCGCACCCGGTCGCCCGCCGCGATGCTGGCGAACGCCTCGACCACCCCGGTGGCGGGCTGGGCGCCGTGGCAGTGGCGCAGGACCGGGCGGGCGCCCCGGGCGGTCCCGAGCGGGGTGCTGGGGGCCAGTTCGGCGAGCTGGTCGTAGGCGTCGCCGACGGTGTGGCCGAGCATCCAGTGCACCGGGCGCTGGCCGCTGAGGACCGCGAGCAGCCGTTCGGCGAACCACTGGTGGGGCCGGGGCGGGCGGTGCGGCTGGTGCCGGGACCGCTGGGGAGGTACGGCCCTGGGCCTGCGCTGGTCGCGTCGGCCGGCGGGCCTCGTGCTGCCCGTGCGCATGTTCGCGGGCCTCGTGCCGCCCGTGCCCATGCCCGCGGGCCTCGTGCTGTCCGTGCTCATGTCCATCGCCCCCGTGAACCGGGCCCGGCGAATACCGGGCAGTAACTTGTGCTGGGGACCTTCTACGGGGACGTCCGACAACACCGCAAGGGGCCTCCGCACCCGGTCAGGGGCCCGGCCGGATTCACCTGTCAGGGGCGCGGCCCTTGTGCCGCAAGGGCCGGAGCGGGGGTGACGGGGCGCTGCGGGTGGACACGGGCCCCCGGTTGCCGGAACCCGAAAGGGGACGGGCCCCACGTATCCTGAAGGCGTCTCCGACTACGAAAGCGGCCTGCCATGCGCGTGTACGTCCCCCTGACCCTCTCCGGTCTCGCAGCGGCGCACGCGTCCGGAGAGGTCGGGCCTGGGCCGCTCACGGCCTACGCGGTGACGCCCGGGCTGCGTGAGTGGTACGTCTCCGACGACATCGAGGAGCTGGAGTACGCGGCGCTCAGCCGGGCCGCCGCCGCCTCGCTCCGCCTGATCGCCGGAAACCCGGACGAGGCCCGCCGCCGTATCGTCGTCGCCGTCGACGTCCCCGACGGGGCCGCCACCGCCGACCCCGACCACGGGCTGAGCACGGCCTCGCTCGGCGAGGTGCGCATCGCCACCGCGCTGCCGCTGGCCAAGGCCGCCGCGGTGCACGTGGACGCCGACGAGGCCGAGAAGGACGTGGCCGCCGCCGCGGCGGCCCTGGGGGCGGCGGACCTCGGTGACGACGACGCGCAGTTCACGGTGGACGGGGCGGAGGACCACGAGCTGCTCTGGTTCGGCGTCCAGGAGATTCCGCAGCTCATCGGCTGAAGCCCTGCGTACGGCCGGAGCTTCTGCGTTGTCAGAGCCTGCGGGTACGTTTTCTGTATGACACCCGGGAAGACACGCACGCACCTGGTCTGGGACTGGAACGGCACGCTGCTCGACGACATCCATGCCGTCATCCACGCGACCAACGCCGCCTTCGCCGAGGTGGAGCTGGCGCCGCTCACCCTGGAGCAGTACCGGGAGATGTACTGCGTGCCCATACCCCGCTTCTACGAGCGGCTCCTCGGCCGGCTGCCCACCGAGGCCGAGTGGGAGCGGATGGACGACATCTTCCACCGGTACTACGCGGAGCGCCGGGTCGCCTGCGGGCTCACCGCCGGGGCGGAGGACCTGCTCGCGCAGTGGAAGCTGGCCGGGCACAGCCAGTCGATCCTGAGCATGTACGGGCACGAGCACCTCGTGCCGGTCGTGCGGGGGTACGGGATCGAGTCCCACTTCGTCCGCGTCGACGGGCGGACGGGCCCCTCGGGCGGGAGCAAGGCGCTCCACATGGAGCGGCACTTCGAGGCGCTGGCCGGAGTGGGCGGGATATCCCCCGGAGAACTCGGTGGTCATCGGGGACGCGGTGGACGACGCGGTGGCGGCGGCGCATGTGGGGGCGCGGGCGGTGCTGTACACCGGGGGGTCGCACAGCCGCAGCAGCCTGCTGGCCGCGGGGGTGCCGGTGGTGGACAGCCTGGGGGAGGCGGTGGCGCTGGCGGAGACGTTCTCCGCGTAGCGGGGGGGCGCGGTGGGGGTGGCCGTGCAGGGGCGGTGCGGCGGGGCCCGTGGCGCGGGATGCGGGGCGCTGCCCCGGACCCCGGTCCTCAAGCGCCGGACGGGCTGGATGTGGGCGATTGGGCGCGCAGCACCCTCAGGAACTCCCGCATCCATGCCGGGTGGTCCGGCCAGGCCCGGGACGAGACCAGGGGGCCGTCCACCACCGCCTCCGTGTCCCGGAACGTGGCGCCCGCGCTCTGCATGTCGGGTTCCAGCGCGGGGTACGCGGTGACGCGCCGGCCGCTGAGGTGGTCGGTGGCGGCCGTGATCAGGGGGCCGTGGCAGATCTGGGCGACCGGGAGGTCCGCCGAGAAGAAGGCGCCGACGATCTTGCGCAGTTCGGCGTTGTTGCGGAGGTACTCGGGGGCCCGGCCCCCGGGGATCACCAGGGCGATGTAGGCCCCGGGGTCCACCTCGGAGAAGGCCAGGTCGGCGGGGAGGGTGTAGCCGGGTTTCTCCGTGTACGTGTCGTAGCCGGGTTCGAAGTCGTGGACCACGAAGCGCAGCGTCTTGCGTTCGGGGGCCGCGATGTCGACCTCGTACCCCTCCTCCAGCAGCCGCTGGTAGGGGTAGAGCACCTCGAGGGACTCGGCGGCGTCGCCGGTGACGATGAGGATCTTCTCGGGCATGGCGCGCTCCTCGGTCCGGCTCCGTCGACAGGGCTGCCTCCGGCTCTATGGACAGGTTGCCCCCGGTTCCGCGCCTTCGCCAAAGGAGGAGTCGGTGTGTCGGCAGTGTGACGGCACAAAGCACCGCACTGTCCGAAGTGTCAAAGTTCGATGTCTTCTTTTGTACACATGCGGCTCATGACGGGGTGGGGTGGAGGGGCGATAGCCTGGTGCCGTGATCAGCGCGATACGCCTCGGGGGCAGCGAAGCCCCCGGCCGCCGCCCGGAGTGCCACCGCACCCGGGCGATCCGCGATCTCCCGACCCCGGACCGGCCGTCACAAACGGCCCATGTGGTCCCGGGTGACTCTCGAAGCGGCATAGCGTCGGACCGGACCGGAAACCCCGTGTCGTGGCGGTACGTCGTTTTTCTCACCTACGTCACGCAACGGCGCGCGACAGGAGCCAGAGGACATGCAGACCAAGCTGGACGAAGCCAAGGCCGAGCTGCTCGCACGGGCCGCCCAGGTAGCTGACAACAGCCCGGGCGGTGGTGTCGGTGGCCCGGGCGGTACCCCCCGGGTGCGCGTTGCCGCCGCCGGGGCCGACGAGGACACCCGTCCGGGGCAGGACGCGGTGCTCGCCTACCTTCAGCGCTACTACCTGCATACGGCTCCCGAGGACATCGGCGGCCGTGAACCGGACGACGTGTACGGTGCCGCCGCCTCGCACTACCGGCTGGCCGAGAACCGTCCGCAGGGCACCGCCAACGTCCGCGTGCACACCCCGACCGTCGAGGAGAACGGCTGGACGTGCAGCCACTCCGTCGTCGAGGTCGTCACCGACGACATGCCGTTCCTGGTCGACTCCGTCACCAACGAGCTGTCCCGCCAGGGGCGCGGCATCCACGTCGTGATCCACCCCCAGGTCACCGTCCGCCGTGATGTCACCGGCAAGCTCATCGAGGTCCTCTCCGGCGGCCCCGGCATCCCGCGGACCGCCAAGGACGGCAAGGGCACCCGGGCCGAGCTGCCGCACGACGCGCTCGTCGAGTCCTGGATTCACGTCGAGATCGACCGCGAGACCGACCGCGCCGACCTCCAGCAGATCACCGCCGACCTGCGCCGCGTCCTGTCCGACGTACGGGAGACCGTCGAGGACTGGGGGAAGATGCGCGACGCCGCCCTCCGGATCGCCGACGACCTGCCCGGCGAGCCGCTGGACGACCTTGCCGACGAGGAGGTCGAGGAGGCCCGCGAGCTGCTGCGCTGGCTGGCCGCCGACCACTTCACCTTCCTCGGCTACCGCGAGTACGAGCTCAAGGACAGCGACGCGCTCGCCGCCGTACCCGGCACCGGCCTCGGCATCCTGCGCTCCGACCCGCACCACAGCGAGAGCGAGGACCACCCGGTCAGCCCGTCCTTCGACCGGCTGCCCGCAGATGTCCGCGCCAAGGCCCGGGAGCACAAGCTCCTCGTCCTGACCAAGGCCAACAGCCGGGCCACCGTGCACCGCCCGAGCTACCTCGACTACGTCGGCGTGAAGAAGTTCGACGCCAAGGGCAACGTCGTCGGCGAGCGCCGCTTCCTCGGCCTCTTCTCCTCCGCCGCCTACACCGAGTCCGTGCGCCGGGTGCCCGTCATCCGCCGCAAGGTCGCCGAAGTAGTGGAGGGCGCGGGCTTCTCGTACAACAGCCACGACGGCCGCGACCTGCTCCAGATCCTGGAGACCTACCCGCGCGACGAGCTGTTCCAGACCCCCGTCGACCAGCTCCGCTCCATCGTCACCTCCGTCCTCTACCTCCAGGAGCGCCGCCGCCTCCGGCTCTACCTGCGCCAGGACGAGTACGGGCGCTACTACTCCGCGATCGTCTACCTGCCGCGCGACCGCTACACCACCGGCGTGCGCCTGCGGCTGATCGACATCCTCAAGGAGGAGCTCGGCGGCACCAGCGTCGACTTCACCGCCTGGAACACCGAATCGATCCTCTCCCGGCTGCACTTCGTCATCCGGGTCCCGCCGGGCACCGAGCTGCCGCACCTCACCGACGCCGACGCCGACCGCATCGAGGCCCGCCTCGTCGCCGCCGCCCGCTCCTGGGCCGACGGCTTCGGGGAGGCACTCAACGCGGAGCTGGGCGAGGAGCGCGCCGCCGAGCTCCAGCGGCTGTACGGCCACTCCTTCCCCGAGGGCTACAAGGCCGACCACTCGCCGCGCGCCGCCGTGGCCGACCTGGTCCACCTCGAAACGCTCCGGGAGGGCGAGAAGGACTTCGCCCTCAGCCTCTACGAGCCGGTCGGCGCGGGCCCCGGCGAGCGCCGCTTCAAGATCTACCGGACCGGTGAGCAGGTCTCCCTCTCCGCCGTCCTCCCGGCGCTCCAGCAGCTCGGTGTCGAGGTCGTCGACGAGCGTCCGTACGAGCTGCGCTGCGCGGACCGCACACACGCCTGGATCTACGACTTCGGGCTGCGGATGCCGCAGACCAACGGCCACACCGGCCACCTCGCCGACGACGCCCGCGCCCGCTTCCAGGAGGCGTTCGCCGCCGTCTGGCGGGGCGAGGCGGAGAACGACGGCTTCAACGCGCTGGTCCTGGGCGCCGGGCTGAACTGGCGCCAAGCCGTGGTGCTGCGTGCCTACGCGAAGTACCTGCGGCAGGCCGGTTCGACCTTCAGCCAGGACTACATGGAGTCCACGCTCCGCAACAACGTCCACACCACCCGGCTGCTCGTCTCGCTCTTCGAGGCCCGGATGTCGCCCGGCCGCCAGAGCGCGGGCACCGAGCTCACCGACGGACTCCTGGAGGAGCTCGACGGGGCGCTGGACCAGGTCGCCTCCCTCGACGAGGACCGGATTCTGCGGTCCTTCCTCACCGTCATCAAGGCGACGCTGCGCACCAACTTCTTCCAGAAGGCGGACGACGGCACTCCGCACAGCTATGTCTCGATGAAGTTCGACCCGCAGGCCATCCCGGACCTGCCCGCGCCCCGCCCGGCGTACGAGATCTGGGTCTACTCGCCGCGTGTGGAGGGCGTCCACCTGCGCTTCGGCAAGGTCGCCCGCGGCGGGCTGCGCTGGTCGGACCGGCGGGAGGACTTCCGTACGGAGGTGCTCGGCCTGGTCAAGGCGCAGATGGTGAAGAACACCGTCATCGTCCCCGTCGGCGCCAAGGGCGGCTTCGTCGCCAAGCAGCTGCCGGACCCGGCCGTGGACCGGGACGCCTGGTTCGCCGAGGGCATCGCCGCCTACCGCACCTTCATCTCGGCGCTCCTCGACATCACCGACAACATGGTGGCCGGTGAGGTCGTGCCGCCCGCCGACGTCGTCCGCCACGACGAGGACGACACCTACCTCGTGGTCGCCGCCGACAAGGGCACCGCGAGTTTCTCCGACATCGCCAACGAGGTCGCCGTCGCGTACGGCTTCTGGCTCGGCGACGCCTTCGCCTCCGGCGGTTCGGCCGGGTACGACCACAAGGGCATGGGCATCACCGCCCGGGGCGCCTGGGAGTCCGTCAAGCGGCACTTCCGGGAGCTGGGCCACGACACCCAGACCCAGGACTTCACCGTCGTCGGCGTCGGGGACATGTCCGGTGACGTGTTCGGCAACGGGATGCTGCTCTCCGAGCACATCCGCCTGGTCGCCGCCTTCGACCACCGGCACATCTTCATCGACCCGGCCCCGGACGCGGCCACCTCGTACGCCGAGCGGCGCCGCCTCTTCGAGCTGCCGCGCAGCTCCTGGGCCGACTACAACACGGAGCTGCTCTCGGCGGGCGGCGGCGTCCACCCGCGCAGCGCCAAGTCGATCCCGCTGAACAACCACATCCGCGAGGCGCTCGGCATCGACCCCTCGGTGGGCAAGATGACGCCCGCCGAGCTGATGCAGGCCATCCTCAAGTCCCCCGTCGACCTGCTGTGGAACGGGGGCATCGGCACCTATGTCAAGGCCGCCTCCGAGTCGAACGCCGATGTCGGCGACAAGGCCAACGACGCGATCCGCGTCAACGGCGAGGAGCTGCGGGCCAAGGTCGTCGGCGAGGGCGGCAACCTCGGCGCCACCCAGCTCGGCCGGATCGAGTTCGCCCGCAGCGGCGGCCGGATCAACACCGACGCGATCGACAACAGCGCCGGTGTGGACACCTCCGACCACGAGGTGAACATCAAGATCCTGCTCAACGGGCTCGTCCGGGACGGCGACATGACCGTCAAGCAGCGCAACAAGCTGCTCGCCGAGATGACCGACGAGGTCGGCGCGCTCGTCCTCCGCAACAACTACGCGCAGAACGTCGCCCTCGCCAACGCCTCCGCCCAGGCCCCCTCCCTCCTCCACGCCCAGCAGCGCTTCATGCGGCGCCTGGAGCGCGACGGGGCGCTCGACCGGGAGCTGGAGTTCCTCCCCGCCGACCGGCACATCCGCGAACTGCTCGGCAACGACACGGGGCTGACCCAGCCCGAGCTGGCCGTGCTGATCGCCTACACCAAGATCACGACGGCGGACGAGCTGATCTCCACCGTCCTGCCCGACGACCCGCACCTCCAGAAGCTCGTGCACGCCTACTTCCCGACCCAGCTGCGCGAGCGGTTCCCCGAGGCGGTCGACGGGCATGCGCTGCGCCGCGAGATCATCACGACGGTGCTGGTCAACGACACGGTGAACAGCGCCGGTTCGACCTTCCTGCACCGGCTCCGCGAGGAGACCGGGGCGTCGATCGAGGAGATCGTGCGGGCCCAGTTCACCGCCCGCGAGCTCTTCGGGCTTTCGCAGGTGTGGGACGCGGTCGAGGCGCTCGACAACCGGGTCGACGCCGAGGTCCAGACCCGTATCCGGCTCCACTCGCGCCGACTGGTCGAGCGCGGTTCGCGCTGGCTGCTGGGCAACCGGCCGCAGCCCGTCGCCATCGCGGAGACCATCGAGGTGTTCCGGGACGGGGTCGAGCAGGTCTGGAACGAGCTGCCCAAGCTGCTGCGGGGTGCGGACCTGGACTGGTACCACTCGATCCTGGACGAGCTGACCTCGGCGGGCGTGCCGAGCGAGCTGGCGGTGCGGGTCGCCGGGTTCTCCTCCGCCTTCCCGGCGCTGGACATCGTGGCCATCGCGGACCGGACGGGCAAGGACCCGCTGGAGGTCGCCGAGGTGTACTACGACCTCGCGGACCGGCTGCGGATCACCCAGCTGATGGACCGGATCATCGATCTGCCGCGGGCCGACCGCTGGCAGTCGATGGCCCGCGCCTCCATCCGCGAGGACCTGTACGCGGCCCACGCGGCGCTCACGTCGGACGTGCTGAGCGTCGGGGACGCCGCGGCCACTCCGGAGGAGCGGTTCGTGGCGTGGGAGGAGAAGAACGCGGCGATCCTCGCCCGGTCGCGGGCGACGCTGGAGGAGATCCAGGGGTCCGACGCGTTCGATCTGGCGAACCTGTCGGTGGCCATGAGGACGATGAGGACGCTGCTGCGTACGCACGCGTAGGAGTCCGTACGGTGGTGAGGGGGCCGGGGCCTGTCAGGGCGCCGGCCCCCTCGGCGTAAGGTCCGTCCGCGACCGCCGGGCTGTCCCGCCCCGGGCCGCCTGGGCCGGGGGGGCTACTTGCGCTTCGTGAACGCCTCGTACGCCGCCACCACGTCCTCCGCCGGGCCGTCCATCCTCAGCGTGCCCGCCTCCAGCCACAGCGCCCGGTCGCAGGTCTCGGTGATGGACTTGTTGCTGTGGCTGACCAGGAAGACCGTGCCCGCCTCGGCGCGGAGCTCCTTGATGCGGTCCTTGCTGCGGCGCCGGAACTTCGCGTCGCCCGTGGAGAGCGCCTCGTCGATCAGGAGGACGTCGTGGCTCTTGGCGGCCGCGATGGAGAAGCGGAGCCGGGCGCCCATGCCGGAGGAGTACGTACGCATCGGGAGCGAGATGAAGTCGCCCTTCTCGTTGATGCCGGAGAAGTCGACGATCTCGTCGTAGCGTTCGCGGATCTGCTCGCGCGTCATTCCCATCGCGAGCCCGCCCAGCACCACGTTGCGCTCACCGCTCAGATCGCTCATCAGGGCCGCGTTCACCCCGAGCAGCGAGGGCTGGCCCTGGGTGTGGACCTTGCCGCTCGACGGGGGGAGCAGGCCCGCGATGGCCTTCAGCAGCGTCGACTTGCCCGAGCCGTTGGAACCGATCAGGCCGATCGCCTCGCCCTTGTACGCGGCGAAGCTGACCCCCTTCACGGCGTGCACCTGGCGTGCGCCGGGGGTACGGCGGCGCGTGGTGAGCCTGCTGAGCGCCGAGGTCGCGCTGCCCCTGCCGGTGCGGGCGCCGTTGACCGTGTACGTGATGTGGACGTCGTCCACCACGACGGTCGGGACGCGGAGGTCGTCGGGGATGTCCTGGTGCTCAGCCACGGCCGTACGTCTCCTCCGCCTTCCAGAAGTACACGAATCCCGCCACCCCGCACAGCAGCGCCCACCCGGCCGCCGCCGCCCACACGTGCGGCGGCAGCTGCGCCCCGGTGTAGCTGTCGATGAGGGCGTACCGCATGAGGTTGATGTAGAGCGCCGCCGGGTTGTACTCCAGGATCACCATCACCGCGTGCGGCAGCCGCTCTCCCGCCAGCAGGTGGTCCAGGCTCCACATCACGCCGGAGGAGTACATCCAGGTCCGCAGCACGAACGGCATCAGCTGCGCGATGTCCGGGGTCTTCGCCGTCAGCCGGGCCACGGCCATCGAGACGCCGGTGTTGAACACCGCCTGGAGCGCGAGCGCCGGAACGGCCAGCAGCCAGGACGGCCGCGGGAACTGGCCGAACACCAGCAGGATCAGGGTCAGCGCCCCCAGCGAGAACAGCAGCTGCTGCACCTGCTGGAGCGCCAGCGCCACCGGCAGCGAGGCGCGCGGGAAGTGCAGGGCCCGCACCAGCCCGATGTTGCCGCTGATCGCCCGGGTGCCCGCGGTGATCGAGCTGCTGGTGAAGGTCCAGATGAAGACCCCGGTGACCAGGAACGGAACGAAGTCCTCCACCCCGCGCCTGGTGTCCATCAGGACGCCGAAGATGAAGTAGTAGACGGCCGCGTTGAGCAGCGGCGTCATGATCTGCCAGACCTGCCCGAGCTTCGCCTGGCTGTACTGGGCCGTCAGCTTGGCCGTCGCGAACGCGGAGATGAAGTGCCGCCGCCCCCAGAGCTGCCGGAGGTACGCGGGCAGCGAGGGCCGCGCGCCGCTGACCGTCAGTCCGTGCCGGGCGGCGAGAGCGGCCAGCTCACCGGGGGCGTACGTGGGAGCGCCCGGTGCGGGGGTGCTCACCGGGGGCGGCGGGGCTGCTGTCTGGCTCACCACGAACGATCACCTTCGACGCATACGGGAGGGGGGAGGACGGTACGGTCGCGTGGGGACGCCCTCGTTGGGACGGGACCGTTTCGTCGTAACGCCGAGAGTAGGACGCTTGTACGTCGCAACGCAACCGTCCCGTCGTGGCGCACTATCATTCGGGCCATGACCACCGAACGGGGAACCCGCCGCCGCGCCCCAGCGGGCGCCGCCGTCCTGCGCGAGGACGTCACCGACGCCATCCGCGCGGCCGTCTTCGAGGAACTGGCCGCGGTGGGCTTCGCCCGGATGTCCATCGAGGGCATCGCGCGCCGCGCCGGGGTCGGCAAGACCGCCGTCTACCGCCGCTGGAAGTCCAAGCTCGCCCTCGTCCTCGACCTGGTCGCGGCCGTCGCCGCGCAGGGGATGCCCGCCCCGGCCACCGGTTCGCTGTACGGGGACGTGCGCGCCGTCCTCGAACTCGCCGCCTACGCCCTGCGCCACCCGGTCGCCTCGCAGGTCATCCCGGACCTGCTGGTGGAGGCGGCCCGCAACCCGGAGATCTCCGAGGCGATCAAGGCCGCCCTGCTCGACCAGCAGCAGGGCGTCGCCGCCGTGGTGGTGCGGGAAGCGGTGGCCCGGGGCGAGCTGCCGGAGGGGAGCGATCCGGACCGGGCGCTCGACCTGATCGTGGGGCCGCTGTACTGGCGCCTCGTCGTGGTCCGGGGCGAGCTGCCGAAGGGGTATCTGGACGATCTGGCCGCCTCGGCGGTCGCCGCGCTGCGCAGCGGCGGCTGAGGCGGCCCGTTCACCGTTCGGACGGACGGCCGGAGGTCACCGCTCCGCCACGCGCGCCAGCACCTCTCCCGTACGCGGGCTGTACGCCAGCACCGTCGCGTTCTCCGGCAGCCGCTGGAACCGGGTGAGCAGCGCCCACCGCACCCCGTACCGCCCGGTGATCCGGTCCCGTTCCTCCTGCGGGGTCGCCGGGTCCAGGTAGGCCGTCACCGCCCGGCCCCGCGCGCGCCGCTCCGCCGCCGGGAGCCCCGCGTCGGGCACCTCGTCCGCGAGGACGAACGCCCCGTGCCCGGCCAGGGCGTACATCGCCGGGAGGCTGTCCGTCAGCACCACCTCACCGGGCGGGATGTGCGCGGTGGCCCAGGTGTACGGCTCCCCGGAGGCGGGGACCCCGTCGCCCGACGGGCTGCTCGTGGCCCCGGCCGACGCCGGGGGCCGCACGGCGGTGAGCCCGTTGTAGTACGGCCACACCGCCGCCACGGCCGCCGCGCACAGGGCGGCCAGCGCCCACCTCCGTACGGTCGGCCGAATCCGGGTCCGCTGCTTCACCGCGATCAGCGCGACCACGCCCAGCGCCGCACCGAGCGCCGTCGGCGGGTGGACCAGCAGGACGAGCCCGAGCAGGACCCCGATCCCGGCCGCCTCCGCCCACCGGGGCACCCTCCCCGGCGGCCGTCCGGGGCGCGGCCGGGGGACCCGGGTGACCGCGCGCCCGGTCCAGGCCCACAGGTTCAGGGTGAGCGCCACGGCGAACGTGCTCGGCGCGCTCCACCGCCCCGGGTCCGCCCAGTGGATCAGGGCCGGCGGGATCAGCGCGAGGACCGGCACCCAGCGGCTCGGGGTCAGCAGCCGGGCCAGCCGGCCGATCCCGGTCAGCAGCAGCGCCAGGTTCACGGCGGCGGACAGCGCGAGCACGGACGGGCCGGAGAGCCCGCTGAACCGGGCGGTCACCCCCTGGAGAACGGCGTACGGGGAGTAGTGCGCGCTGGCCACGGCGGGCAGGTCCGTCATCGGGAACGCCGGGTGCAGCAGACTGCTCCGCAGCCGTTCGACGACCGCCGCGTTCAGTCCGGCCTCGCAGCACATCGGCACGTTCCAGGCCGCCGCCGACAGCACCGCCCACAGCAGCCCGCCCAGCAGGACGAACGGCGAGGGCAGCCACCGGGGCGCTACGACGTGCTCGTCGTCAACGGCCACCGAGGGCGGGGGAGGAGGGGAAGGAGCGTCGGACGGGGCGGGTGTGGGAGAGGAGAGGGACACAGGTCATGGGTTCCGTGCCCGGGGCCGTCCCTCCCGGCCGCCACTCTTCCGGGGGAAGTATGGCGACCGCGCTCACGGCCCGCTTACGGGCGGCAGGTGCGGCGGTCCGCCTGCGGGCACGTACGGCTCCTCCGGACACGTACGGCGGTCCGCGTCACGGGGCGTCCGTCAGCAGCCGGTCCGCGACCCGGGCCGCCGCCCCGCCGTCGTCCAGGTCGCAGTAGTCGCGGCGGAAACTCTCGTACGCGTCCGCGTGCCGGGCGGCCAGGGCCCCGGTGGAGCGCAGCGCCTGCGCCACCTCCTCCGTCGTGACCAGCAGCGGACCGGGCGCCCGGGTCTCGAAGTCCAGGCAGAAGCCGCGCACGGTGTCGCGGTAGTGCTCCAGGTCGTACGTGTGGAACAGCATCGGGCGGCCCGTCAGCGCGAAGTCGAACATCAGCCCCGCGTAGTCGGTCACCAGGACGTCCGCGACGAGAAGGAGCCCGGCCGCCCCCGGGTGGCGCGAGACGTCCAGCACACCGGGCCCGTCCTGGACCCCGCCCGTGACCCGGGGGTGCCTGCGGACCAGCACCGTGTGGCCGGGGCCCAGCGAGCGCGCGAGGGCGTGCGGGTCGAGCGCCGGGTCCCAGCGGTACGGGCCCGGGGTCGTGGGGTCGGCGGAGTCGCGGGACGCGGCCGGGGGGTGGGCCAGGTGGTCGCGGTAGGTCGGCGCGCACAGGACCACGCGGTGGTCCTCCGGGACGCCGAGCGCGCGCCGGACCTCCTCGGCCGCCTTGTCCCGGTCGGGCGGGAACAGCACGTCGTTGGCAGGCGATCCGGCCTCCAGCACCTCGCCCCCGTACGCCAGTGAGCTACGCAGCAACGGGGTGGCGAAACGGCTCGGGGAGACCAGGACCGACCACTGGGCCGATCGGTGCGCCAGGGTGGCGAGATGCTGGTGGTCGGCGTAGAGGGTGCCCGTCAGACCGGTGCCGAAGCGGCCGAGCGGGGTGCCGTGCCAGGTCTGGACGACCGTCTGCCCGGGGCGCCGCTCGAACCAGGCGGGCAGCTGGTCGTCCGTGACGATCCGGCGGGCGCGGGCCAGCGCCTCGTACCAGGCGGCGCTGTGCACGGGGACGGCCCGCGCGCCGGGCGGTACGTGGGTCGTACGGCCGGGGGCGGTACCGGTGACCCACAGGTGCTCGCTCTCCACCCCCCGGCGCACGAGCTCGGCGTGCACGGCGCGTGGGGAGTCCCCGCCCGCGCCGCCCACGTAGAGGACGGCGTCGAGGAGCGGGGGCGCGGGTGTGGGGTGGTACGTCTCGCGGTGGTGCGCGTCACGGTGGTGCGTCTCGCCGTGGTGCGCGCGGTGGTGCGCGTCGCGCAGGAGCCGTCTGCTGTACGCGCTCCGCTCGGCGACCGGGAGCGCCGGTTCCGCCACGACGGTCAGCCGGTCGCCGTTCCGCCGCTCCAGGGCGAGGCCGGAGTCGCCGCAGGGCAGCCGGGCGGCGAGGGAGGCGAGGACGCGTACGGGGTGACCGTCCAGGTGGAGGCTCCAGCGGCCGACGGGGAGCGGCGGGGCGATCCGCGCGGAGAAGCGGGCGGTGGGGTGGCCGGTGGAGCGGTCGGCGGGGTGGCCCGTGGGGTGGTTCTCGACGGTGAGCTCCGTGACGGGGACCGTCTCGTGCAGGGTCTCGTGACGGAGGACGAGCCGAGCGCCGATGCCGCTGCCGATGCCACTGCTGGTGCCGGACACCGCTCCCGAGCCCGCCGTCCCCGCGCCCGAGGACACCGCTCCCGCTCCCGAGGTGGCCACCCCGCCCGAGGAGGCCACTCCGTACGTCCCCGAGACCCGCAGCGATCCGTCCTCCAGCCGCTCCACCCGGTCCGCCACCGGCAGCCCGCCCAGGTCGACCACCAGCTCTCCCGCCGCGTCCGCGCACGCGGGCGGCGGCAGCTCCGGGGCGGCGGGCAGCGGGATGCGGGTCCCGTCGGCGAGCAGCAGCCGGGTCCGCCAGCGCGCGCCGCTCTCCGCCGCGACCTCACGGGGGCCCCGGTGCACGGCGGGCGGCACGGCGGCGAGCCCGTCGAGCGGAACGCGCACGGTGAACGCCGTCCCCCGCCCCCCGCCCCCCACCGCACCGGCCCCGCACCCACCCGGGACCGCGTCCCCACCCGGGACCGCACCCCCACCCGGAACCCCGCACTCCACCGGGAACGAGCGCTCCTCGTCCCCCTCCCGCATCAGCACCAGGGCCACGGGCTCAGGGCCTCCGAAGGACCGGCCCGCCAGCTCCAGCGCGCCCCCCTCCGCGCCCCCGCTCCCCGCCACCAGCGCCCCCGGCCGCGACACCCGCACCCGCAGCCGCCCGCCCCGGTGGTCGAGCACCGCCCGCCGCCCGTCCCCCAGGTCGTGCACGAGCGGCTGCTCCGCGCCCGCGTCCACCGCGCGCACCGCCACCCGCCGGACCGTCCCGCGCACCGCGACGACCAGCCCGACCAGCCAGCCGCCCTCGCCACCGTCCCCCGTCGCGGGCAGCCGGTCCGGATCGAGGACCATCTCGAAGCCCGCGTGGTCGTAACCGTGCAGCTCCTGACCGGAGTTCACCGTCGCCTCGGGCACCGGAACCGCCCGCACCGGTACGGTCCGCACGCGGCGGGCCTCCTCCGCCCGGACCATCCCCACCCTGAGCTGCTGCCGCGCCGCCCCGGCCGGCAGGTTGCGCAGATAGGCGTACCCGCGCAGCCGGAGCTTCCCGTCCGCGCCCCACCGCGCCTCCACGAGCCGTGCGACCGCCGGTACGTCGGTGCGCGCGAGCCGGGTGCTCGCGCCGCGCACGCCGGGGTAGACCGCCCGCCGCCGCCCCGGCGGCCCCTCCACGGCGAACGTCCCCACCCCGTTGGCCCGCTCGAAGGCGAGGACGGCCAGCAGCTCGTCCAGCCGCCGCTCCCGCACCAGCCGCCACTTGACGCGCAGCTCCACCGGCAGCCCCTCCAGCACCCCGGCCCCCGCCCGCTCGACGAACGCCCCGGCCCCCTCCAGGAACGCCGCCCGGTACGCCGCGCCGCCCATCGGCAGGCCGTCCAGGAAGTACCCGAAGTCGTCGCGCAGACAGGACGCGTCGTACGCCCGCCGCCGCTCCGCCCCCCCGTGCTCGCCCAGGAACGCGCTGACCTGCTCACACGCGTCGATCCGGTCCCGTACGCCCGTGACGTCCGTACGCCGCCGGGTGATCGAACCCTCCCGCACCCGCCAGTAGTAGACGTGCTCGTGCAGGACGTCGACCGCCCCGGCGAGGTGGTGCGCGGGGATCATCACCGGGGTGTCCTCGTACAGCTTCCCCTCGGGGAAGGCGAAGGCGTGCCCGTCCCAGAAGGAGCGCCGGAACACCTTGTTCCACGCCACCCGGTCGGCCAGCAGGCGCGGGTCCCGGGTGATGTGGGTGCGGCGGCGGGAGGCGGTCAGCCAGCGGTACTGCCACGCCTGCCGCCGCCCCTGCCCGGTCAGCCGCCACACGTTGCCGGTCACCAGATCGGAGCCGGTCGACTCCAGGGAGGCCACCATCCGCTCGTACGCGTCGTGGACGACGAAGTCGTCGCTGTCCGCGAACGCCAGGTAGGGCACGGCCGAAGTGGTGTGCCGGACACCGGTGTTGCGGGCCGCGCTTAGGCCCGCGTTCTTCTGCCGGACCAGCCGGAAGCGGCTGTCGCGGGCGGCGAACCCCGCCGCGATCCGGGCGCTGCCGTCCGTCGAGCCGTCGTCGACCATCACCACCTCGATCGCGTCGAGGCTCTGCTCCGCCACCGAGCGCAGGCACTCCTCTAGGTGGTCCTCGACGTTGTGGACCGGGATGACGACGCTGAGGAGCGGTGGCTTCATGTTCTGGTCAACAGGGGCCGGGTCCCGGGGTCACCGGCGCTGCCCCGAACGGGTGAACGCCGGCGGCCCGTTCCCCGCGTCCGGGATTACGCTCGGCTGCCATGCCGCCCAGAGCCTCCGCCGCGTCCGTGAAGCGGTTCGTCCGCAGGCAGGTCATGCGGGCCGCCTACCGCACCGACCTCCGCCGCCCGCTCGACCCGAACCTCGCGGTCTACGGGGCCTACTGGAACCGGGGCGTCGCCTGCAACCCCGCCGCCATCCACGCCAAGGCCCGCGAACTCGCCCCGCACATCAGGGGCGTGTGGGTCGTCTCGTCCCGGCACCGCGACCGGATGCCCCCGGGTGTGCCGTACGTCATCGAGGGCTCGCGCCCCTACTGGCGGGCGATGGCCACCGCCACGTACCTGGTCAACAACTCCAGCTTTCCCGGCGGCTTCACCAAGCGTCCCGGTCAGCGCTATCTCCAGACCCACCACGGCACCCCGCTCAAGACGATGGGCCTGGACCAGCACGCCTACCCCGAGCTGGCCCGGAAGGCGGACTTCGGCAAGATCCTGGCCCATGTGGGCCAGTGGGACTTCAGCCTCTCCGCCAACCCGCACAGCACGGAGGTCTGGGACCGCGTCTACCCGGCCGCGTACGAACATCTCGACCTCGGCTACCCCCGTAACGACGTCTACTTCACCGCCACCGCCGAGGACATCGCGAAGACCCGTGCCGGACTGGGCATCCGCGACGATCAGACCGCCCTCCTCTACGCCCCGACCCACCGCGACTACCGCGACGGCTTCGTGCCCGATCTCGACCCCGAGCACCTTGCCCGCGAACTCGGCCCGCAGTACGTCGTGTTGGTGCGCGCCCACTACTTCTACGGGCGGTCCGCCGGACTCGGGGCCGCGCCGACCGGCCGCGTCCTCGACGTCACCGCCCACCCCCGGGTCGAGGAACTCTGCCTGGCCGCGGACGCGTTGGTCACCGACTACTCCTCCCTGACCTTCGACTACGCCTGCCTGGACCGCCCGGTCGTCGTCCACGCCCCCGACTGGGACGCCTACCGCCGGACGCGCGGCACCTACTTCGACCTGCTCTCCGGCCGGCCCGGCGACACCCCCGGCCCCGTCACCACCACCCCCGGGGAGCTGGCCGAGGTGTTCCGCACGGGGGAGTGGCGCTCGCCCGCCTCGGCCGCGCTGCGCACCGCGTTCCGGGAGCGGTTCTGCCCGTACGACGACGGGGGCGCGGCGGAACGGGTCGTACGGCGGTTCTTCGGCGTCCCCTTTGCCCCGCACGGTCGTTGATTCCGACAGCTCACCTGCACAGCGAGGCACGTACACAGCGAGGTTGGGAGACGTCCATGCACCGGTCCGCCTACGAGCAGATGGAACTCTGCGTCCGGGAGTATCTGCCGGTCGAAGGGCCCGCGTCCGGTAGCGGCACCTACCGGGTCGTCGACCTCGGCTCCCGTGTCTCCGGCAAGCAGACCCGCACCCACCGGGCGCTCCTGGCCGACCACCCGGTCGACTACTTCGGCGTGGATGTGCAGGACGGGCCCAACGTGGACGCGGTGATGAGGAAGCCGTACCGCATCCCCGCCCGCTCCAACAGCGCCGATGTCGTGCTCTCCGGGCAGGCGTTCGAGCACATCCCGTTCTTCTGGGCCTCCATGCTGGAGATCGCCCGCGTCCTGAAGCCGGGCGGCCACGCCTTCATCACCGCGCCCTCGCGCGGCCATGTCCACGATGCCCAGGACTGCTGGCGCTACTACCCGGACGGGTTCCGCGCCCTCGCCGCCCACTCCCGGCTCGAACTCCGCGAGGCGTACACGGACTTCCCGCCGCGGAAGGGCATCTGGCACGACTACCGGGCCATCGACGGGAAGGCCGCCTACTGGGGCGACTCCGTCGGCGTCTTCCGCAAGCCGCGGCGCTACCCCCGGCTGACGATGTTCGCCGTACGGGAGGTGGCGGTCTGGTGGGCGAACCGGGTCGGCGGCGTCGGCTCCGTACCGCTGCCCCCGCCGCTCGACGGCCGTGAGCGGTGCGGACGTCCGAAGACCACCCCCGTACCGGCACCTTCGCTCGAACAGAACCCGCCCCGATCAATGGCAGGTTGACGAAAAGTGACATGCGCCACAAAGCGCGCGTACTGTCCCGGTGCATGGCTTGGCGCAACGCCGTCAACGGCGTCCTTCAGCAGCTCACCGGATACCAGCTCAGGCGCGTGACGGTGCCCGCCGCCCGCACGGCACCGGCCGATCCCGCCCCGGCCCCCGCCCCCACCGCGGCGACGGCGCCGGAGACCGAGCCGAAGGCCCCAATGAAAGCCCCGGTGAAGACTCCGGCGAAGACCCCGGTGAAGAAGCCCGCCCTCGCCTTCCCGGAGGACTACGACGACGAGGCCAGGGAGATCATCCGGGCGGTCAAGCCGTACACGATGACCTCGCCTGAGCGGCTCAACGCCTTCATCCTCGCCACCCGGTACATCGCCCGGCACAACATCCCCGGCGACATTGTCGAGTGCGGGGTCTGGCGCGGCGGCTCCATGCAGGCATGCGCCCGGACCCTGCTCTCCGTCGGGGAGACCGAGCGCGAGCTCCACCTCTTCGACACGTACGAGGGCATGACCCCGCCCACCGCCGAGGACCTGCGGCGCGACGGCCGCCCGGCCCAGGAACTGCTGGACGCCCAGGGCAAGGACCGGCCGATCTGGGCGGTCGCCTCGCTGGAGGACGTACAGGCCGGGTTCGAACAGGTCCCGTACCCGAAGGAGCGCGTCCACTACGTGCGGGGGCCCGTGGAGGACACCGTCCCCGGGCAGGCGCCGGAGCAGATCTCGATCCTGCGGCTCGACACCGACTGGTACGCCTCCACCCGGCACGAGTTGGAGCACCTGTACCCCCGGCTGGTCAGCGGCGGTGTGCTGCTGATCGACGACTACGGCTACTGGCAGGGATCGCGGCAGGCCGTGGACGAGTTCCTCGACAAGACCGGCGAGCGGCTGTTGCTGCTGCGCATGGACGAGGGCCGGATCGCCGTCAAGCCCTGAGCCCTTCGCCCCACGGAAGCAGCGAGCCCCGTGCCCTTCCCGGTACGGGGCTCGACCGCGTCACGGGCGCGTCCCCCGTACGCGTGAACCCGCCCCCTCGCGCGTCAACCCGCCCTCGCCGTCACCCGAACGGCTCCCCTCGGGTGACCGGTCCCCGTGGCGCGGGTTGTACCCCACGGCCCCCCGCGCCCCCGTCGGTTCCTCCTGCCGCCCGCCGGGTTCCCCAGTCGTCCGCAGGTCCCCCCGTCGTCCGTTGGTTCCCCTTGTCGTCCGCCCGGAAGGATCGTGCGCCGCGATGGCACCCCGTCTCACCGTCGTCGTCCCCCTCTACAACGTCGAGGAGTACCTCGGTGCCTGCTTGACCTCGCTCGCCGAACAGACCATGGCCGACCTGGAGGTCGTCCTTATCGATGACGGCTCCACGGACAACGGGCCCGCTGTGGCACAGGAGTTCGTGGACCGCGACCCCCGCTTCCGGATGGTCCGCCAGGAGAACGCCGGGCTGGGCGCCGCCCGTAACGCGGGGGTCCGGGAGGCCCACCCCCAGGGGGAGTTCCTGACGTTCGTCGACAGTGACGACATCGTCCCCCCGGGCGCGTACGAGCGGATGCTCGCCGAACTCGACCGCTCCGGCTCCGACTTCGCCACCGGCAACGTGCTGCGGCTGCGGGCGAACGGGGCGCTCGAACAGTCCCCGATGTTCCGCAAACCGATGGAGAAGGCCCGCGCGGCCACCCACGTCACCCGGGACTGGCTGCTGCTCGGCGACCGCATCGCCTGCAACAAGGTGTTCCGCCGCGCCTTCTGGGACGAGCACGCCTTCGCCTTCCCCGAGGGCGTGCTGTACGAGGACATCGCCGTCGTCCTGCCCGCCCACTTCCTGGCCCGCTCGGTCGATGTCGTCGAGGAGCCCGTCTACCACTGGCGCGACCGGGACGGCTCGATCACCACCCGGCGGGCCGTCCCCCGGGGCATCCGCGACCGGGTCACCGCCGTCACCACCGTCAGCGGCTTCCTCGCGGCCCGCCCCGAACTGGCCGGGGAGGCGGCCAAGCGGCGGTACGACGCGCACGCGCTCTCCGGTGATCTGTGGCTGTTCATCGAGGCCCTGCCGGACGGCGACGAGGAGTTCCACACGGCCTTCCTCGACCACGCGGGCGCCTTCGCCGCCACCGTCGCGCCCGAAGTCCTCGCCGGTCTGCCGCTGGACCTGCGGGTCAAGTGGCAGCTCATCCGGGAGCGCCGGATCGCCGAACTCCTCGCGCTGCTCGCGGAGGAGAAGCGCGACCGGGACACCTTCCACGTACGCGGACGCCTCCGCCCCCGCGCCCACCACCCCGCCGTCCGCGACCCGCTGCCGCCCGCCGCCACCGCGCTCACCGCCGCCGACCTGCCCGTCCACGCCCACCTCACCGAGGCCGTGTGGCGGGACGGGCTGCTGCGGCTGACCGGGTACGCCTATGTGCGCAACGCCCCGGGCGGGCGCCCTCGGCTCGGCTGGCTGCGGTCCGGGAAGCGGCTGATCCCGCTGCGCCTGCGCCCCACCGGAGGCACCGGGGGCACTGGAGGCACCGACGGCCCGGGCGGCTCCGGCGGTACCGGCGGCGACGAGGCCACCGCTCGCTCCGGCCGCTCCCTGCACCGCTACGCGCACGCCGGGTTCGAGGCGGTTGTCGACCCGCGCGCGATCGCCGGAAAGGCCCGGGGCGCCCGGACGGTCTGGAAGCTGGAGGCCGCCCTGTTCGGCGCGGGGCGGGTGCGCCGGGGCCCGATGCGGCTGACCGGCACCCCGGCCCCGCCCGTCGCCCGGTACGTCGACGAGCGCACCCGGGTCGTCCCCGTACTCTCCGGCAACAAGCTGGAGTTGCGCGCCGAACGCGTCGCCGCCGTCCTCACCGGCCAGTCCGCCGCCGACGGTTCCCTCCGCCTCGAAGTGAAGGTCCTCGAAGACGACGGACCCGCAGCGCTGCGGCTGACCGAGTGGCGCACCAAGGAGACCCAGGAGTTCGCCCTGCGCGGCTCGCCCGGCTCCCGGTCCGCCGACATCCCGTTCAGCACCTTCCAGCGTGAGGGCGATGTGTGGGGCGTACAACTCGTCGGCGGCAAGGGAAGGTTGACGGTCGCCGCCCGGACTGATGCCGAGGACGGGCGCTATCCGCTCCCCGGCGGCCGTGAGCTGTACGCGGCCCCCAACCCGTCCGGCGACCTCGTCCTCACCGACCGGGCCGTCCAGCCCGTCGTCACCTCCGTGGAGTGGGGCGAGGGCGGGGAGCTGGTCCTCGAAGGGGCCTTCCCGGAGCCGTCCGGCACCATCGGCGAGCTGGTGCTCCGGCACAGCGGCCACCACGAAGAAGCGCTTGCGGAAGTTGAGTTGGGGGAGGGCGGTCGCTTCCGGGCCGCCGTCCGGCCCGCCGCCGTCGACGGGCCCGGCGGTCCGCTGCCGCTCGCCGAGGGCCGCTGGTACCTCTTCCTCCGTACGCCGGGCGAGCGCGACCCCGACGCGTACCGGCCGCTGCGGCTGAGCACCCCGCTCCACGCCACCCTGCCCCTCCAACGGGGCGCGGGATCACGGCCCTTCACCCTCCAGCGACGCCACCACGACCGGCTCGTCCTGGAGTCGGGCAGCGCCCTGCCGGTCACCGAGCGGGGCCCGTACGGGCAGCGGCTCCAGCGCGAGCGGTACGCCGTACTGCGCACCGCCGACCGCGGCCGACTCCGCCCGGTCGCCCTCTACTCCAGCTTCGACGGCCGCCAGTACTCCGACTCGCCCCGCGCGATCCAGCGCGAACTGGCCGCCCGGGCACCGGACATCGAGCACCTGTGGACCGTCCGCGACCAGCAGGCGGCCGTGCCCGAGGGCATCCGTGCCGTCGCCCTGCACAGCGCCGAGTGGTACGAGGCGCTCGCCCGCAGCCGCTGGATCGTCACCAACACCCATCTGCCGCAGTGGTTCGAGCGGGCCGAGGGCCAGTGTGTCGTCCAGACCTGGCACGGCACCCCGCTCAAGCGCATCGGCCGCGACCTCGCGGGCGCCCCGCACGCGGACACCGCCTACATGGCCTCCATGGAACACCGGTCCGCCCAGTGGAGCCTGCTCGTCTCCCCGAACAGCTTCTCCACCCCCGTCCTGCGCCGCGCCTTCGGCTACTCCGGCGAGGTCCTGGAGTGCGGCTACCCGCGCAACGACCTGCTGTACGCGCCCGACCGGGCGAAGGTCGCCGCCGCCGTACGGGAGCGGCTCGCGATCCCCGAGGGGCGGCGCGTCGTCCTGTACGCACCTACCTGGCGCGAGGACCGGCCCCGGCAGGGCGGACGGTACGACCCCGACCTCCAACTCGACCTGGAACAGGTCGAGAAGGACCTCGGCGAGGACCATGTCCTCCTCGTCCGCCGTCACTACCTCGTCGGCGGCAGCGTCCCCGACACCGACGCCGTCCGGGACGTCTCGCGCCACCCGGACGCCGCCGAACTGCTGCTGATCAGCGATGTCCTGGTCACCGACTACTCCTCGATCATGTTCGACTTCGCTCAGACCGGCCGCCCCATGCTCTTCCACACCCACGACCTGGCGCACTACCGGGACACCCTGCGCGGCTTCTGCTTCGACTTCGAGCACCGCGCCCCCGGGCCGCTGATCCCCGACTCCGCCGGGATCGTGGCCGCCCTGCGCGACCCGGAGGCGGCCGTCGCCGGGCACCGGGACGCGTACGAGCGGTTCCGGGAGGCGTTCTGCGATCTCGACGACGGGAGCGCGGCCGTGCGGGTCGTCGACCGGATGCTCAAGGGGGCCCAGGAATGACCGACTTCAGCTGTGTGATCGCCGCAGGCGGAAGCGCCGGAGGGGGAGAAGGGGACGGTGAAGGCCGGGGAGGCGCAGACGCCCTGCGCGCCTCCGTCGCCTCCGTCCTCGGCCAGTCGCTGCGCGCCGCCGAGGCCGTCGTCGTCCTCGGCCCCGGCGCCGGAGCACCCGTCCGCACCGCCGCCCGCGCCCTGGCCGACTCCGCCCCCGACCGGGTCCGCCTCGTCCCCGCCGACCCGGACGCCCGCACCACCGGCGCCCTGCGCAACACGGGCCTGGACGCGGCAACCGGCCGGTACGTCCTCGTGCTCACCCCCGGCGAGCTCCTCCACCGCCACGCCTGCCGCAACCTCTGGCAGGCGGGCGAGCGCAGCCGCGCCGATCTCGTCGCCGGGCGGTGGAGCCGGACCACGGGGGAGGGCGGCAAGGAGCAGGAGCCGCCGTGGCAGGAGGAGCTGTACGCCGCCTCCCGTACCGTCACCCGCTTCACCGACGCCCCCCAACTCGTCGTCCGGGACGCCCTGGTGACCGGATTCTGTCTGCGCCGGGAAGCCCTCCTGCGCCACGGGCTGCGGTACGAGGAGGACGTGCCGTACGGCGAGCTCCTCTTCGGCCCCCTCGCGGCGGCGGCCGTCGGCCGGATCGCGCTCGTACGGCGGCTGATCGTGACCGGCCGGGCCGTACCCGACCGGGCCCGCGACCTCGCCGCCCTCGTGGCGGCCCACCGCGGGGTCGCCGCCGCCCTGGCCGACCACGGGCTGCCCGAACTCCGCGAGGAGCGGGAACGGGCCTTCGTACAGGACCACTTGGTGCCGCTCGCCCGCTCCTTCCCCCGGCTCCCCGCCGCCCGCCGCACCCGGGCTGCCGCCACGGCCGCCCGTGTCCTCACCGCCCCCGTACCGGGCGGACTGCCGCCGCTGGAACGGGTCGCGGCCACCCTGCTGGCCCGGGGCGACGCGGAGGGCGTCCTGACGGCGGCGTACGCGCTGAGCCGACCCGCCACCGTCTGTTCCCCGGTGGTCCCGGGCGAGGACGGGCGGGTGCGCTGGGGCGGCGAGGGCCCGGCGGAGGCCGACGCGGGCGATCAGGGGACGGTGGAGGCCGATCAAGGGGTGGTGGAGGCCAATCAGGGAGCGGTGGAGGCCGATCATGGGGCGGTGGATGTCGATGTCACCGAACTCGGCTACCAGTACCGCGTGTTCGGCGAGGCCCGGCTGATGAACCGGCTCACCCGCTGCGCCGCCGAGGAGGGGCGGCTGCTGCTGGAGGGCCGCCTTGTGCTGCCGCCGCGCACCGCCCCCGGGGCCGCGGCCACCGGCCCCGGCGCCCCCCTCACCGCCACCCTGGAGTTCCGGGCCCGGGGAGGGGCGCGCGCCGTCGCGTTCCCGGTGGCGGACGTGCGGTGCGACGGGACCGGGGTCACTTGGGGGGCGCGCGCCGATATCGCCCGCCTCCTGCGGCCCCTCGGCATCCGCGACACCGTCTGGGACGCGCGGCTGATCGTGGAGGCGGAGGGGCCACAGGGCAGGGTCCGGTCCGTCAGCGACCTCTTCGCCCCGCAGGACCAGGTGCCGGACCAGGGGCCGGGGGCGGTCCGGTTCCCCGCCCGGCCCCGGCTCGGGCCCCTGGCCGGGGACACCTGGGAGCCCTACGTCACCCTCAAGGACCACCTCGCCCTCCGTCTCACCGCCCGCCGCCGCCCGGCCCGGGCCACCCGGCGCCTGGTGCGGTACGCCACCCGCTTCCGCCCCGCCCGCAAGGCGAAGCTCCTCGCCCGCGCGCTGCGCAAACGGCTGGACCGCTACCGCTCCCGGTCCTTCAAGGCGGCTGCCTACAACAGCTGGCTCACCCGGCTCCCCGTCCGCCGGGGCTCCGTCGTCTTCGAGAGCCACATGGGCCGCTGCTACGGCGACAGCCCGCGCGCCCTGCACGAGGAGATCCGCCGCCAGGGGCTGAAGCTCCACGCCACCTGGTCCTACGAGACCTCCCCGGCGGGCTTCCCGGGCGACGCGCGCCTCGTCCGCCGCTGGTCCTGGCGGTATCTGTGGGCGCTGGCCCGCGCCGAGTACTGGATCGACAACCAGGGCTTCCCGCAGCACCTCCGCAAGCCCGCCCGCACCACCTACCTCCAGACCTGGCACGGCTCCGCGTACAAGAGGATGGGCTTCGACGAGACCCGCGTACGGCTCCAGAACGCGGCGCGGCGCGAACGCCTCCAGCAGGCCGTCCACCGCTTCGACCACTTCCTCGTCCGCTCCGAGCACGACGTGGCCACCCTCGCCCGCGCCTACCGCCTCCCCGAGGACCGGCTGCTGCGCACCGGCTACCCGCGCAACGACGCCCTGGTCGCGGAGCGCGCCCGTACGGAGAGCGAGGGGCGGCTGCCCCGTCCCCCGCTGGCCGAGGCGCTGGGGCTGGACGACCACAAGAAGGTGGTCCTGTACGCGCCGACGTTCCGGGGCGGCCCGGCGGCGGGCGGAAAGCAGAACAGGCGCCGACTGCTTCTGGACGTAAGGGAGTTCGCCGAGCGGTTCGGGGACACGCACACCCTCCTCGTCCGCGCGCACTACCTGGAGGCGGCCCGGTTCCCCGTCTGCCCGCCCGGCACGGTGATCGACGTCTCGCGCCACCACGACGTCAGCGAGATCCTTGCCCTGGCCGACGTCCTGATCACCGACTACTCCTCGATCATGTTCGACTTCGCCCTGCTGGACCGGCCCGTCCTCCTGTACGCCCCCGACCTCGACACGTACGCCGCCGAGCGCGGCAGCTACTTCGACCTGCGGGAGAAGGCGCCCGGCCCGGTGACCGCGACGCAGGAGGAACTCTTCGAGGAGCTGGCCGAGTTGAAGAAGTCCGACGCCGGTCATGGCGCCCGACGGGCCGCGTTCGCCGAGGAGTTCGGCGCCTACGACCGGGGGGACGCGGCCCGGCAGGTCGTCGCCGCCCTCTTCGGCCCCCGTACGCCCGGCCCCCGCCACACCGCCGCCCCGCGCACGGCCGATCCCTGTACCGCCGGTCCCCGTACCGCCGTCAGTCACACCACCGACCACCACGACCGGGGGGCCGGCCGATGAGCCGTGACATCTTCATCGTCTCCAACAGCACCGACGAACTCGGCGGTGTCACCGCCTGGATGTACCAGACCGCCCGCCTCTTCACCGAGCAGGGCCACCGGGTCCACACCATCGGCATCCACGCCTCCGAGCGGAAGATGGCCCTGCCCGAGCGGCCCGGCCACCCCGTCACCGCCCTCTACCCGGCCCACCCGCCGACCCCCTGGACCCCCCACGGCATCCGGGACCGCTTCCGCGTTCCGAGCCGTCGGCGGGAGGCGGCCCGGGTCGCGGAGAAGCGGCGGGCGGTCGCGCGGCTCTCCGGACTCTTCGCCGCCGCCCGGCCCGGCGCGGTCGTCGTCGTCACCCAGGTCTGGGCGATGGAGTGGGTCGGGGAGGCCGACACCACCGGGCTGCGGGTCATCGGGATGAGCCACGAGTCCTACGACTACTCCCGCGCGAGCCACCGCTACCGCTGGATCAGGAACCACTACAAGGACATCGACCACTGGCTCGTCCTCACCGAGGAGGACGCCGACCGGTGGGCGGGCGACGGCATGAACAACGTCGGCTTCCTGCCCAACGCCCTCGCCCGCCTGCCCCATCTGCCCTCCCCGCGCACCGCGAGGACCGTGGCGTCCATCGGCCGCCTCACCGACCAGAAGGGCATCGACCTGCTCCTGGACACCTGGGCCCTGGTCGCCCCGCAGCGCCCCGACTGGCGGCTGCGCGTGTACGGGACGGGCGAGGACGAGGCCGCGCTGAGGGCGCAGTGCACGGCCCTCGGGCTCGACGGGTCCGTGAAGTGGATGGGCCGTACGGACGACGTGGAGGCGGCTCTCGCGGGGGCCTCCGTCTTCGTCCAGTCCTCCCGGGGCGAGGGCTTCCCGCTGGCGCTCCTGGAAGCGATGGCCGGGGGTGTCCCGTGTGCCGCCTTCGACTGCGCGCCCGGGGTCCGCGAGATCGTCCGGGACGGTCAGGACGGGCTCCTGGCCCCCGCCGGGGACGTCCCGGCCCTCGCCGACCGGCTGCTCCGGCTGACCGGCAACCCCCGGCTGCGCGACGCGCTGGGCGACCGGGCGCGCTCCGGGGTCCAGCGGTTCTCCGAGCCGGAGGTGGGGCGGCGCTGGGAGGAGCTGTTCGCGTTCCTGGAGCGGTGAGGTCCCCGGGGCGCTGAGGCTTCTTGAGCGTTCAGGGAGAGAGACCGGGGCGGCGGCCCTCAGCCGCCCGCCCGGGCCCCCGCCGGGTTCTGCTGCGCCGGGAGCACCGCCCGGCGGGCCGAGGGCGGGACCGGCAGCGGCAGTCCGTCCGTCTCCCCGAGGAAGACCCGCCGCACCACGCGCTCGGCGGCGTGCCCGTCGTCGTACGGACAGAACCGGGCCCGGAACGCGGCGCGCAGCTGCGCCGAGCGCGAGCCGCGCCAGTGGTCCGTGGCGAAGATGTCGAACAGCTCGTCCTGACTGCGCGCGACGACGCCGGGAGGGAACGACGTGATGTCGAAGTAGGTTCCCCGGGCCGCCTCGTACGCCTCGATGTCGTCCAGATACAGGACCACCGGGCGGTCCAGGTTGACGTAGTCGAACATCAGCGACGCGTAGTCCGTGATCAGCGCGTCCGAGGCGAGCGCCAGCGTCTCCGGGGAGGGGTGACCGCTGACGTCGATGATCCGGGGGTGGGTCGTCGTACGCGTACGGCTGCCGCTGCCGTTCGGGGTGCGGGGGGCGCGTTCCAGGATCACGAACTGCGGGCCCAGCACCCGGACCAGCAGCTCCAGGTCGAGGACGGGCCGCTGGACGCGCCGGTAGTCGCGGTGGGCCGGGGCGTGGAGGAGGGCCGTGGCGCCCGCCGGGATGCCCAGGGTCTCGCGCAGCCGGGCCACCTCGGCGGGGCCGGTGCGGTGGTAGACGTCGGTGCGCGGCGATCCGTACTCCAGCGTCGTGTACGCGGACGGGTAGGCCCGTTCCCGTACGAGGGTGGAGTGCGGGTTGGCGGAGAGGGCGAAGTCCCAGGTGTCGACGGTGCGCAGCAGCTGCTCGAAGTCGGTGTCCCGGGCGGCGGCGGGCCGGTCCAGGAGGTCGGTGCCGATGGTTCTGAGCGGGGTGCCCCGGTGGGTCTGGAGGAGGATCTGACCGCGCCGCTTCACCAGCCGCCGGTCGAAGTCGGCGTTGTTCACGAGGTACTTGGCGCGGGCGAGGGCGCTCCAGTACGCGAAGGTGCCGGGGGCGAGGGGCTGGGTGCCGGTCGGCACGGTGTGGGCGTGCACGGGACGGCAGAGCCACGCGGTCCGCAGCCCCGGGACCAGCTCGCGGGCCTTCGCCTCGATCGCGGCCGGGCCGCACGCGTACGCCCCGTGCCCCCGGGTGGCGAAGACCGCGTCCCGGGAGCGCAGCGGCAGCAGGAGCTGGATGCGGTAGTGCGCCTGGAGCGCCGCGCTCCGTACCGCCCGGCGCAGGGCCGCCGCGCCCCGGCTCAGCCCGTGGCCGAGGCGCCGGCTCGCGGCCAGGGCCCGGTAGGTGCGCCGGGCCCCCAGCCGCATCAGGCCGTGGCGGAGCTGCGCGGGGAGGGGGGCCGGGGCGCCGGGGGTGTGGTGGCGGCGGCAGGAGGCGGCTGCCAGGCGGAAGAAGGCGGGGCGGCTGGGGAGCGGGAGGCGGTCGCGGGAGGCGTAGACCGCCGAGAAGTGGTCCAGCATCCGGCGGAACAGGACCGGGCGCCACACCGCGAGTTCGGGGCGGGCGTCGACGTACGCGAAGACCCGGTCGTACTGGTCGAAGATGTCGAAGTGCCGCTCGCTGGTGGTGGAGAGGATGTTCCCGCGCCGCCGCTGCCGGTAGGAGACGCAGACCGCGTCCAGGACCGCGATCGACCCGGCGGACATCAGCACCGGGTAGGTCCAGGGGGTGTCCTCGTAGTAGCCGGGCGGGAAGGTGAACCCCTCGGCCTCGACGAACGCGCGGCGGTACGCCTTGTTCCAGACGACCATGAGGAGCTGGAGCAGCTCGGGGCGGTCGGCCAGCCGGAAGGAGGCAGGGCCGCGTTCGTCGAGCCGGTCCGCGAGGACGTTGCGCACGCTCCGGCCCGACCAGTACGTCCGCGCGTAGTCGTACATCAGGACGTCGGGGTCACCGGTCGCCCCGAGCCGGTCGGCGATGGCCCGGAGCGCGTCGGGGAGGAGGGTGTCGTCGCCGTCCAGGAAGATCAGGTAGTCCCCGGAGGCCCGTTCCATACCGGCGTTGCGGGCCGGGCCGAGACCGGCGTTGCGGGGGAGGTGGAGCGCGGTGACCCGGGGGTCCCGGCGGGCGTACTCGTCGGCGATCGGACCGCAGGCGTCCGGGGATGCGTCGTCGACCACGATGATCTCGTAGTCCTCGAAGGACTGGCTCAGCACGGAATCCAGACACGCGTGCAGATACGCCTGGACCCGGAATGCGGGCACGATGACAGTGAACCGGGGCACTACACATCCATGGGTCGTTCGCGGGAACCAGGTGGCCCGCAAACGTCGGATGGAATGACAGGGTTACGCCGGACGAGGCATTCGGGCGAAGTGCGCGGCGAAGCGGCCCCGTTCCGGGCAACGGGGCCGCTTCCGGTTGACGTACGGCTGTGCGGTTCGGTCGTACGCGCGGTCTGACGTACGGGGTTGCTCGACGGTCCCTACGGGGTTACTTGACGGCTCCCGCCATGACGCCCGAGACGAACTGCCGCTGGAACGCGAAGAACACGGCCAGCGGGATGATCATCGATACGAACGCACCCGGCGCCAGCACGTCGATGTTGTTGCCGAACTGGCGTACCTGCTGCTGCAATGCCACGGTGATCGGCGGCGAGTCGGAGCCCGCGAAGATCAGCGCCACCAGCATGTCGTTCCACACCCACAGGAACTGGAAGATCCCGAGCGAGGCGATCGCCGGACCGCCCAGCGGCATCACGACCCGGGTGAAGAGGCGGATCTCGCCCGCCCCGTCCAGCCGCGCGGCCTCCAGCAGTTCGCGCGGGATCTCCGCGAAGAAGTTCCGCAGCAGGAAGATCGCGAACGGCAGCCCGAAGGCCGTGTGGAACAGGACGACCCCGATCGTCGTCTCGAAGATCCCGATGGTGCCGAAGAGTTCGGAGACCGGGATCAGCGCGACCTGTACGGGGACCACCAGCAACCCGACGACCAGCAGGAACCACCAGTCGCGGCCGGGGAAGTCCATCCACGCGAAGGCGTATCCGGCGAGCGAGCCGATCACCACCACCAGCAGGGTCGACGGCACGGTGATCATGATGGTGTTGAGGAGCGATCCGGTGATCGTCGAATTGTCCAGCAGGCGCTGGTAGTTGGAGAAGGTCAGCTCGGAGGGGGCGGTGAAGATCTTCCACCAGCCGGTCGCCGCGATGTTCTCGGGGCTGCGCAGCGAGGAGAGGAACAGGCCGATCGTCGGCATGATCCAGAACAGGGCGACCAGGATCAGGAAGACCCGCATCACCCCGCCGCCGGTCCGGGCGGCGATGCGGGCGCCGAGGGACCGCTTCGCCCCGGGCTCCGGTGCCGTGGATGTGCTCATCGCCGCGCCTCCTTCCGTATCCGCCGGATATTGCTGTCTCTTCCCGGGGGACAACCCCCGGACCCCCGGCCGGGAGGCGTCAGGGGGCAGGGCAGGTCCGTCATCGCCGCGCCTCCTTCCGTATCCGCCGGATATTGAAGAGCATCACCGGCACCACCAGCAGCAGCAGAAGCACCGCGATGGCGCTGCCGATGCCCAGGTCGGCGTCCGTGCCGAAGGAGGACCGGTACAGCTGGAGGGCCAGGACGTTCGCGTCGTCCTGCGTCGAGCCCGGCGCGATGATGAAGACCAGGTCGAACACCTTCAGTACGTTGATCATCAGCGTCACCAGCACCACCGCCAGGACCGGGGCCAGCATCGGCACGGTGATCCGGCGGAACACCTGCCACTCGTTGGCGCCGTCCACCCGGGCCGCCTCCAGGAGTTCGCGCGGCAGGCCCGCCAGCCCGGCCGCGATCAGCACCATGGCGAACCCGGCCCACATCCACACGTAGCTCCCGATGATCCCGGGTGTCACGAGCGTCGGGCCGAGCCAGTCGACCCCGTTGTACGGCTCGCGGAAGTTCTCGGCGGGCAGACGGAGTTGGGCCCCGTCCGCCGACGCGGGCAGGGTGAACACCCCGTCGGCCCCGGCGGTCGCGGTGGCGACGACCCTGCCGTCCTTGACCGCCTCCACCTTCAGCCCCTTCAGCCCCAGCTCCTCCGGGTCGACGACATTGGGCTTCCCGCCGCCGCCCCGGGTGAAGTCCAGCCAGGCCGTACCGGTGATCCCGTCCCCGTCCGCCACCGGGTCCGCCTTCGCCGGGCGGGCGTCGCCCGGCATCTTCGCCGGGGCCACGCCGACCAGGGGCACCTGGACCGGCACCCCGGCCCGTACCGGCTCCTTGGAGACGTACGCCCCGCCCTCGCCCTTCTCCAGCGGGTGCACGGGCAGCGGCCGCGCCTTGGGGAAGCCCGCCGACTCGCTGAACATGTCGTGCACGCTCACCGCGACGGCGTTGGCCACCCCGCGCTCGGGCGCCTGGTCGTAGACGAGGCGGAAGATGATGCCCGCCGCCAGCATCGAGATCGCCATCGGCATGAAGACGATCAGCTTGAACGCCGTACCCCAGCGGATGCGTTCGGTCAGCACCGCGAAGATCAGGCCCAGCGCGGTCGCGACGGTCGGGGCGAAGACCACCCAGATCGCGTTGTTCTTCACCGCGGTGAGGATCGTGTCGTCGGTGAACAGCGCCTTGTAGTTGTCGATCCCGGCGAAGCCCGTACCGGCCTGGTCGAAGAACGACCGGTAGACGGAGTAGCCGATCGGATAGAGCACCAGCGCGCCGAGCAGCACCAGTGCGGGCAGCAGGAACGCCGCCGCGATGAGGCGGCGGGTCCCGGTCACGCTCCTGTTCTTCGCGGGCTTCAGAGGGTCCGTGTCTGCGGGGGGCGCCGCGTCGGCGCCCCCCGCGTTCGTCGTCGTCACCGCGTCAGCTCTTGTACGCCTTGGCGGCCTCGGACTCCAGCTTCTGCTGGGCCCCCGCGATGTCCTTCGGGTTCTTCAGGAAGTCCTGGAGGATCTTCCACTCACCCTTGCCGGGCGTCCCGCCGAACGACTGCGGGGCCTGGTCGGACATGTCGAAGCGGACGTCGTCCCCGGCCGCGACGAGCGCCTCGGCCATCGTGCGCTGCACGTCGTTGGGGTACGCGGCCACATCCAGGCTCTTGTTCGGCGAGATGAACCCGCCGGCCTCGGCCCAGATCTTCGCCGCGTCCGCCGAGGCCAGCCAGGTCAGCAGCGCCTGGGCGCCCTTGCTGTCCTTCAGCGCCACCGCCGCGTCGCCACCGGTCACCACGGGGGAGTCCGCACCGACCGCCGGGAACGGGAAGACCTTCGCGTCCGTACCGATCTTCGCCTCGGTCTGCGCGATGTTGATGGAGACGAAGTCGCCCTCGAAGACCATGGCGCCCTTGGGCTGGTCGCCCCCGGTGAACGTCTGGGTCACCGAGGCCGGGAACTCCGTCTGGAGCGCCCCGTCGGCCCCGCCCGCGATCAGCTCCGGCTTGCCGAACAGCTCAGCCAGCGTGGTCAGCGCGTCCTTGACGGATGGGTCGGTCCACGGGATCTCGTGCTTCGCCAGCTGGTCGTACTTCTCCGGGCCCGCCTGGGAGAGGTAGACGTTCTCGAACCAGTCGGTGAGCGTCCAGCCGTCGGCGCCCGCGACGGAGACCGGGGTGACCCCGGAGGCGGATATGGTCTCCGCGGTCTGGATGAACTCCTTCCAGGTCTTCGGCTCGGTGGCGCCCGCGTTGTCGAAGGCCGCCGCGTTGTACCAGATCAGCGACTTGTTGGCGGCCTTGAAGTACACCCCGTACTGGGTGCCGTCCACCGCCCCGAGGTCCTGCCAGACCTGGGCGTAGTTCTTGGTCAGCTGGGCCTTGGCCTCCTCGCCGACCGGCTTGGCCCACTTCTTGGCCACCGCCTGCTGGATGGCGCCCACCTGCGGGATCATCGCGACGTCCGGCGGCTGGCCGCCCGCGATCTTCGTACCGAGGAAGTTGACGATCGGGTCCTGGGCCGGGACGAAGGTGACCTTCGCGCCCGTACGCTTCTCGAACTCGCCCAGCACCTTGGTGAAGTTGGCCTGCTCGGGTCCTGTCCAGACCGCGGCGACGGAGATGTTCTCCCCGTCCAGCTTCGGCAGGGTGACGGTGGGCGCGCTGTCCGTGCCCTTGTCCGTCCCGCCGCCCGACTTCTTCGCATCGCCGCCGTCCCCGCAGCCCGTCAGCGCCAGCGCGCCGACCGCCGTGAAGACGAGGGCCGCCCTGCGTAGGGAATGGGTTGTCCGCATCTCTGCCCCGTCTCTTCCGTACGCGCCCGACCACGCTGTCGTCGCCCCGGGCCCGCGTCGTCCGTGCGCACAGTCCTACGCCCGGCACACGGGCCCCGCAATACCGCCGCCGGGCCCAACACGTTGATCGTGATGGGCTCGTGACGTCACGTCAGCAAATGCCGGGGGATGTGGCGGAATGAGGTGAGGAAGGGGCGGGCAGGGGCAGGAGTGCCAGGTCGGGGGTGCGCGTTGTCGGGCTCCTGCCCTCACGGGTTCACGGGTTCACGCCGGCCTCAGGGGTTCACGTCGGGAACGGGATCAGCGGCGGCAGCCGCTCGGCGTTCACCGAACGGGCCGCGCGCTCCAGGGCGCTGGCGAGCAGGGCGAGGTCCGTCGGCCCGTTGCCCAGCTCGCGGACCGGGCGCCGGGTCGGCGGATCGCCCATCCGTTCCCACTCCAGCGGTACGACGGTGGGGCGCAGCGTCGCCGTACGCGGGATGCGGCCCGTGACCCGGCCGCCCTGGAACGGGGTCACCCGGCCGTCCGGGTGCCCCAACCGGCCCCGGCCCGGAGCGGGTTCGTCCGGGGAGGGCGGCAGGACCGGGGCGTCGAGCACGATGCGCAGCCGCGCCCCCCGGGCCAGCTCGGTGTCCTCCGTGCGGTCCGGGCGCGCCGAGGTGGCCACCAGGTGCACCCCGAGCCGCCCGCCGTCCCGGGCGACGGCCTCCAGCGCCCGCACCACGGAACCGGCGGCGGGGCGGCCGGGGCTGCCGAGCCCCGGGGCGACCAGTGCGTCGAAGTCGTCGGCGAGCACGACGAGGCGCGGCAGCGGTGAGGGGCCCGGGTCCGTCGCCCGCGCGGCGACCGGGCGCAGCCGCAGGGTCCCGCTGGCCGGGGAGTCCAGGTCGCCCCGGTGCTCGGCGCCGCTCGGCGGGCGCTGGCCCACGACATGCCGGGACTCCTCCTGCCGGGCCTGCTCCGCGTGGCGGGCGTGCCAGGTGGTGAAGTCGAGCGGGCCGAGCAGCTCGGCGCGGCGCTTCAGCTCGCCGCCCAGGGCCTGCGCGAACTCCCGCATCCGGACCGGGTCCGAGGCCACGAGGTGCGTGAAGACGTGCGGCAGCTCCGTACAGGGGAGCAGACCTGGTGCTGAGCTGTCGCGCTCCTCGGGCTTCCCGCCGTGGCCGTCGACCAGGAGGATGCCGAGCCGGTCGGGCCGGGCGGCGGAGGCGAGCGAGGCGGCGATGGCCCGCAGCAGCTCGGTGCGCCCGCTGCCCGCGGGGCCCTCGATGAGCAGGTGCGGGCCCTCGTCGGCGAGATCGACGCTGAGGGCACCCCGGGGCCCGGCCCCGAGAACGAGCACGGGCCGCCCGGCGTGCGGGGACGGCGGGGCCTGCGGTGCGGAGCCTGCGGGTGTCTGACCTGTCTGACCTGTCTGACCGGCGCCGTGTGACGGTGACGCGGCCGAGGGGTACGGCGTGCGGCTGGAGTCTCGGGTGTCGGCCGAGGGGTACGGCGTACGGCTGGAGTCTCTGGAGTCCGCGCCCGGGTATGGCGTACGGCTGGAGTCCCTGCCGCCCGTGCCGGGGTACGGCGTGCGGCTGGAGTCGCGATCGCCCGTGCCCGGATACGGCGTACGGCCCGAGTCGCGGTCCGTCCCCCGGTACGGCGTGTGGCCCGGGGCCGGGGTGTCCTGGGAGCGGTGGCCGGTGGCCGTGCGCTGGGGGCCGACGCGGGGGGCCGTGCTGAGGGTGCGGCTGGAGCCGGGGGTCTCCAGGTCCGCCCGGGGCGGGGGAGCGGCGGCGGGGCGGGGCACCGAGGCGCCCGGCTGGTGCTCCGCGGTGGAGGCCCAGCGCGCCATGAGCGACGCCGGGGTCGCGCGGGCCAGGCCCAGCTCGTCCAGCAGCCGGGCCGACGGCGGCAGCGCGGCCGTCGTCGGGCGGCCCGCCAGCGCGGCCGAACCCTCGTCCCGCAGCGGCGCCAGCGCCCGCCCGAACCGCTCGGCCCAGGCCGCCGACACCGCGTCCACCGCCGCCACCGTGCCGTGGCCCGCCGCCTGCCCGCCCGCCGTGCGCAGCAGCCGCAACGCCGTCGCCACATCGCCGCTCAGCATCGCGACCGCCCCGCACTCGCGGAAGGCGATGGAGGCCCGGCAGGCGGCCTCGTACGTCGCGGCCACCGGGGAGGTCGGCGAGGCCGCCGGGGTCTCGGCGAGGCAGATCAGATGGATGCCCGCCGCCGCCCCCGCACCGGCCAGCCGTGCCGTGGTCTCCCGCAGCGCCGCCGTACCCGGGTCGCCGTCCAGGACGACCACCGTGCGCGGGCCCGTGTGCGCCCGGGCGGCCTCGGCCACTTCGGTACGGTCCAGATTCGGCCAGCCGGGACCGAGCGGGCCCTCGTCCAGGCGGCGGACCAGCTCGGCCGTCCGGGCGGCCGCCTGCTCACGGTCGTACGCGAGGAGGAGCCGGCAGTCCTGCCCGTGCATCGGGCGCAGATGCGGCAGCCACCCCAGCCAGGACCACTCGCGGCGCCGCTCCTCCAGGGAGCGGGAGCGGTCCGTCGAGATGAGCACGATCTCCAGGTCGAAGGGGGAGTGCAGCGCGGCGAGCTGCGCCACCGTGGCGCGGGCCAGCCCCGCCAGCCGGGCGCGCGGTCCGGCCAGGCCCAGCGAACCGGCCTCCCGCAGCCCCACCGTCACCGGCACCGAGGGCACATCGGCCCGGTCGGTCGTCCCGAGCCGCACCACGAGCGCCTCCGGGTGCCCGTCGTGGCGCTCCCACAGGCGGGGCCCCGGGCCCAGCGCGGTCAGCAGCACCGCCGCCGGGTCCGGCCAGGTGCCCTCGGGCGCGGACGGCACGGCGGAAAAGGGGGAGAGGGGGGAGGAGGGCGAGGCGAGGTGGCCGGAGTCGCCGGAACCGCCCGAGGAGCCGTACGGGTCCGCGCCTGAGGCACCCGAGGCACCCGAGGCGCCCGAACCGCGCGAGCCACCCGGAGGGCCGCCGGGGGAGGGGGGAGAGGAGTGGGGGTGGCCGGACGGGGTGCCCCCCGCCTCCTGCCACGGGTCCCGGCCCGACGGCCCGGCTCCCCGCGTCTGCTCCGCTCCTCGTGCCCGCTCCGCCCCCGGTGCCTGCTCGCTCCTGCTTCCGCCGCCCTTGAGCCGCCGGGCCCAGGCGCCTATCCCGCCCCGCCGAGGAGCCTCACCCGAGCCGACCGATTCCCGGCTGCCCGAGCCGTACGGGACCTGTCCTCCCGATCCGGCCGCCTCCCGGCCACCCGAGCCGTACGGGGCCTGCCCTCCGTCCGAGCCGTACGGGGCCTGCCCTCCGCCCGAGCCGTACGGGGCCTGCCCGCCCGATCCGGCCGCCCCCCAGCCACCCGCGTCGTACGAGTCCTGCCCTCCGGCGCCGTACAGGCCCCGTCGTCCGCCGCCGCCACCGTCGTCCGCCGCCTCCCAGCCGCCCGAGCCGTACGGAGCATGCTCGCCCGCGCCGTACGCTTCCCGGTCGCCCGCGCCATACGGGTCCTGCCCGCCCGATCCGGCCGCGCCCCGTCCTCCCGAGCCGTACGGGTCCCGTCCGCCGCCGTCGTCCGCCGCCTCCCGCCCTCCGGCGTACGTGCGCTGGTGCGGCGGCGCATCGGGAGCGCCGCCGTGGACCGGGCCGGGCTCCTGGCCCTCGTACGCCATCGGCCCCTGGCTCTCGTGGCCCGCGCCCCCCGGGCGGGAACCGTAGGACGGGGCGTGGGCGCGGTCGTGCGGGTCCGGGTCGGCGCGGCTCACCCGCAGGTGGCCCTCGCCGTCCGGGGCCGTCGGCAGCGTCACCGTACGGGAGCCGGCCGTGAGGCGGAGGGCCGATTCGCCGAGGCGGAGCAGGGAACCGGGCGGGAAGCGGACGGGGCGGTCCCGGACCTCCGTACCGTCCAGGGAGGTGCCGTTCGTCGAGTTGAGGTCGGCGACCGAGACGCGGCCGTCCTCCGCCACCGTCACCGCGCAGTGCAGCCGCGACACGTCCGGGTCGTCCAGCGGCACGTCCGCCTCGGCGGAGCGGCCGATCCGGATCTGCCCGCCGTGCAGCAGATGGACCCCGCCCGCGTCCGGCCCGGCGACCACGTGGAGCCGGGCCGGAACGGAGTCGTCCGTCGCCTCGCCCTCGCCGGGGACCTGGAGCGAGATCACCGCGCCGTCCACCAGCGGCGGCTCACCGAGGGCGATGCGCTGGGAGTCCAGCCGCTCCCGCCCGGCGAAGAGCACCACCGCGCCGCCGCCCTGGGAGCCATCGGGCCCGGAAACGGCCTGGGCCAGGCCGGAGGCGACCGCGGCCAGCGCCGTCCCGGCGGGGGCGGTGACGAGCACGTCGCAGGCGCGCGCCGGGGTCTGGCCGCTGCGCGGCGCGAGGACGGTCAGCCGGATCTGCATCGCCGTCGGCGGTCCCTTCTGCGCGGGGTGCCCGGCAGGGGAGACGCCCTGTGACTCCCCCCACCCGGCACGGACAGGTCGTCCGTACAGGTCGTCACGGACCCCGGGCTCCCGACCCGTCAGATCCGTGCTTGGAGGCATCCTCGCACCTGCCACTGACAACACGCCCGGCGGTCACCTTTAAATGATCTTGAATGGTCGGCTGTGGGCGCAAAAGTGCCTGCTTGCGTCCGGTTCCCGCCGTTCGGAGGGCCGCTGGAGAGCTGTTCCGGGGGTCTTCGGCGGCGACCCGAACAGGCGTCGGACAGGTGCTGGAGAAGTCCCGGACAGGTGTTTGAGCGGTATCGGACGGACGTGCGGCACCCCTGTTCGATCCACCGGCCTCCGGAGTCCGGTGGGTGCGTCGGCCGGGTGCGGCAACCATCTGTCCGGTGTGCGCGTCTTCCACCGAAACGCGACCCCTCGGGGCCGGGTGCGGCGGCATTAGAGTGGGCCGGAACATCCGGGCGGGCCCGGGGGACCGCAAGCACCACGATCAGCAGGGAGCGCATGACGTGCGGCCGGTAGGCAGCAAGTACCTGCTCGAGGAGCCGCTCGGACGCGGCGCCACGGGCACCGTCTGGCGAGCCCGCCAGCGGGAGACGGCGGGCGCCGAGGCGGCCGTCGCCGGGCAGCCCGGCGAGACCGTGGCGATCAAGGTCCTCAAGGAGGAGCTGGCCAACGACGCCGATGTCGTGATGCGGTTCCTGCGGGAGCGCTCGGTCCTGTTGCGGCTCACGCACCCCAACATCGTGCGCACCCGTGACCTCGTCGTCGAGGGCGACCTCCTCGCCCTGGTGATGGACCTGATCGACGGCCCCGACCTGCACCGCTATCTGCGCGCCAACGGCCCGCTGACCCCGGTCGCCGCCTCCCTGCTCACCGCGCAGATCGCGGACGCGCTCGCCGCCAGCCACGCCGACGGCGTCGTCCACCGCGACCTCAAGCCCGCCAACGTGCTGCTCGACGAGCGCGACGGCGGCATGACCCCGATGCTCACCGACTTCGGCATCGCGCGGCTCGCGGACTCCCCGGGGCTGACCCGGACGCACGAGTTCGTCGGCACCCCCGCCTATGTGGCGCCGGAGTCCGCCGAGGGCCGCCCGCAGACCTCCGCCGTGGACATCTACGGCGCGGGCATCCTGCTGTACGAGCTGGTCACCGGCCGCCCGCCGTTCGCCGGGGGCACCGCCCTCGAAGTCCTGCACCGGCACCTCAGCGAGGAGCCCCGCCGCCCCTCCACCGTCCCCGAGCCGCTCTGGACGGTCATCGAGCGCTGCCTGCGCAAGGACCCGGACCAGCGGCCCAGCGCCGAGAACCTGGCCCGTGGTCTGCGTACGGTCGCCTCGGGCATCGGCGTCCACGCGAACTCGGCCCAGATCGCCGCCGCCGAAGGGGTGGGCGCCCTGCTCGCCCCCGACCCGGCGCCCACGGCCGTCCCGGAGACCCCCGGGGCCGCCGACCTCACCCAGGTCCTGCCGAACAACGCGGGCTCGTACGACCCGGCCGCCGCGACCAGCGTGCTCCCGCACTCCGGAGGCCCGGGCGCGGGCCAGGGCCCCGGCGGCAACCAGGGCCACGCCGACCCGACCGCCGTCATGCCGCCCGTGCCGCCGCAGCACCCCGACGGGCAGCCGGACGGGCCGCACCCCTGGCAGTCGCAGCTCCAGGCGGCCCGCGACCGCAACGACCAGACGCAGGTGCAGTACCTGGACCCGAGCCAGGACCCGCTGCGCCGCCGCCCCCAGCGCCAGGCACCCCAGCAGCCTCCCCAGCGGCAGCAGCAGCCCCCGCAGCACCGGCAGCAGCCGCTCCAGCAGCAGTACCCCCAGCAGCAACAACAGCACCAGCAGTACCAGCAGCAACAACACCAGCCCCAGCGCTACCAGGCACCGCCGCAGCAGCACCAGCCCCAGCGGCAGCAGTACGCGCCCCAGCCGCAACAACCCCAGCAGCCCCAGCAGCCCGCCGCCCGCCCGCCGCGCGAGCCGCGCCCGCCGAGGCAGCGCAGTGCCAACCCGATGCGCATCCCCGGCCTCGGCTGCCTCAAGGGCTGCCTGTTCACCGTGGTGCTGCTGGTCATCGCGGGCTGGCTCATCTGGGAGCTGACCCCGCTCCAGGACTGGGTCGCCCAGGGCAAGGGCTACTGGGAGGCGATCGGTGACGCGATCGGCAAGGTGACCGACTGGATCTCCCAGATCGGCGAGGCCACCGGCGAATCCGGCGGTACGGGCGGCGCTTGACGCGGTCACGTCGGCGGTATGGGGTCCTGACGCGGTCACGTCCGGAGGTACGGTCGGGGGGCCCGAGGCCGACACCACCCCGACTCTGTCCCTTTGTCGACTTCTCCGGGCCGATTCGGTCCGGAGAAGTGCAGGTTGGCGCCGTCCCGGGCATGCAGCACCCCGAACGCCGCGTAACTTGGTCGACCGGGGTCCACCGCCAGCCGCTGAGGGAGCAGTCTTGGCACGGAATATCGGCAGCCGGTACACGGCCCACCAGATCCTGGGGCGCGGCAGCGCCGGCACGGTGTGGCTCGGCGAGGGGCCCGAGGGCCCGGTCGCCATCAAGCTGCTCCGTGAGGACCTCGCGTCCGACCAGGAACTCGTGGGCCGCTTCGTACAGGAGCGCACCGCCCTGCTCGGGCTCGACCACCCCAACGTGGTCGCCGTCCGGGACCTCGTGGTGGACGGCAACGACCTCGCCCTCGTCATGACCCTCGTACGCGGCACCGACCTGCGTACCCGCCTGGACCGCGAACGCCGCCTCGCCCCCGAGGCCGCCGTCGCGATCATCGCGGACGTCGCCGACGGCCTGGCCGCCGCCCACAAGGCCCAGATCGTCCACCGGGACGTCAAGCCGGAGAACATCCTGCTCGACATGGAGGGCCCCCTCGGCCCCGGCGGCGCCCACCCGGCCCTGCTCACCGACTTCGGCGTGGCCAAGCTCATCGACACCCCGCGCCGCACCAAGGCCACCAAGATCATCGGTACGCCGGACTATCTGGCCCCCGAGATCGTCGAGGGCCTCCCGCCGCGCGCCGCCGTCGACATCTACGCGCTCGCGACCGTGCTGTACGAGCTCCTCGCCGGGTTCACCCCCTTCGGCGGCGGCCACCCCGGCGCGGTCCTGCGCCGCCATGTCACCGAGACCGTCGTCCCGCTCCCCGGCATCCCCGAGGAGCTCTGGCAGCTCCTGGTGCAGTGCCTGGCCAAGGCCCCGGCCTCCCGGCTGCGCGCCTCCGAGCTCGCCGTACGGCTGCGCGAGCTGCTCCCGCTCCTCGCCGGTATCCCGCCCCTGGACGTGGACGAGCCCGGCGGCGACGAGGCGGAGCAGCAGGCACCCGCGTACGACGAGCAGCAGTACACCCCCGCCGCCGAGGAGCCCCGCCGCCGTGGCGCGGTCCCGCTGGTGCCCGGCTCGTCCCCGGACTCCAACCGGGACACCCACACGAGCATGCGCGTCCCCGCCCCCGACGAGCTGGCCGGCGGCCCCCTCGGCACCGCCCGCGCCCCCCGCGCGCCCGGAAAGCCGCGCCCCGGCTCCGCCCGTAACAAGGCGGCGGCCGTCCGCAAGCGCCGGATCACCCTGGGTGCCGCCGCACTCCTGCTGTGCGCGGCCCTCGCGGTGGGCGGCTGGTTCGCGACGGGCGGCGGCGACGGAGGCCCGGCGGGGCCCCAGGACAGCGAGAACTCGGCACCGGCGACCCCGTAGAGGACCCGTCGCGCGGCGGTTCGGGGGACCGGCCCCGGGCCGGTTTCCCCCTCCGGTTCCCGGGGGAGGGCAAGCTTCATCCGCCATGCCGTTACGCTGGACCCGTGGCAGTCGTCGATATTTCCGAAGAGCTGAAGTCCCTCTCCTCGACCATGGGGTCGATCGAGGCCGTCCTGGACCTGGATGCGCTGAGGGCGGACATCGCCGCGCTCGAGGAGCAGGCAGCGGCACCGTCCCTCTGGGACGACCCGGACGCGGCCCAGAAGATCACCAGCAAGCTTTCGCACCTCCAGGCCGAGGTCCGCAAGGCCGAGGCCCTGCGCGGTCGCATCGACGACCTCGGAGTCCTCTTCGAGCTCGCCGAGGACGAGGGCGACGCCGACACGCTGGCCGAGGCCGAGGCCGAGCTGGAGTCGGTGAAGAAGGCGCTGGACGAGATGGAGGTGCGTACCCTCCTGTCCGGCGAGTACGACGCCCGCGAGGCGCTCGTCACCATCCGCGCCGAGGCCGGTGGCGTCGACGCCGCCGACTTCGCGGAGAAGCTCCAGCGCATGTACCTCCGCTGGGCCGAGCGGCACAACTACAAGACCGAGGTCTACGAGACCGCGTACGCGGAAGAGGCCGGCATCAAGTCGACCACCTTCACCGTCCAGGTCCCGTACGCCTACGGCACCCTCTCCGTCGAGCAGGGCACCCACCGCCTGGTCCGGATCTCGCCCTTCGACAACCAGGGCCGCCGTCAGACGTCCTTCGCGGGCGTCGAGGTGCTCCCGGTCGTCGAGCAGACCGACCACATCGAGATCGACGAGTCCGAGCTGCGCATCGACGTGTACCGCTCCTCGGGCCCCGGCGGACAGGGCGTCAACACCACGGACTCCGCGGTCCGCCTGACCCACCTGCCGACCGGCATCGTCGTCTCCTGCCAGAACGAGCGCTCGCAGATCCAGAACAAGGCGTCCGCGATGAACGTCCTCCAGGCCAAGCTCCTCGAGCGCCGCCGCCAGGAGGAACAGGCGAAGATGAACGCGCTCAAGGGCGACGGCGGCAACTCCTGGGGCAACCAGATGCGTTCGTACGTCCTCCACCCGTACCAGATGGTCAAGGACCTGCGTACGGAGTTCGAGATGGGCAACCCGGAAGCGGTCTTCAACGGCGAGATCGACGGTTTCGTCGAGGCGGGCATCCGCTGGCGCAAGCAGAGCGAGAAGTAACCTCCGCCGTACGCACGTTGGGCCCGGACAGGGAACTGTCCGGGCCCGCCCGCGTTACGGGGGCCCGTGGCGAGTTGGGGGGAAACTGTGCCCGATGCGTCACAGTCGTGCTTTCGCATAGCCGTCAGGAGCCCCCATAAGGGTGCGTACTGCACGGAACGGCCTTGACGTAATCCTTGGCTCTGGACAGGGTGCTAGAGCAGCATGCGTATGTCTGGGACGGGTGTGAACCGGGGGACGGGCGGGGTGACCACGGCACGACGTGGCCCTGCCGAAAGTGATTTCCCCGCGGGCCGCCGTGGCCCGCATATGGCTGCTCCAATGACGAGATCAGCTACTGGGGGTAGCAACAGATGACGAAGAAGACGCGCGTTCGCGTCGCGCGGATAGCCGCCGGTGCGGTTATCGCCGCGGGTGCCTCGCTGACCGCCGCGGGCGCGGCGCAGGCGGTCGGCATCGGTATCGGTGTGGACGGCGGCGGCCTCAGCGCCGATGTGTCGGTCCAGAACGAGGAGAACCCGATCGGGGGCGCCGACCAGGGCGGCACCTCCGAGGGCGCCACGTCCGAGGGCGGCAACGAAGGTGCCACCTCTGAGGGTGGCAACGAGGGCGCCACGTCCGAGGGCGGTAACGAGGGCGCGACCTCCGAGGGCGGTAACGAGGGCGCGACCTCCGAGGGCGGTAACGAGGGTGCCACGTCCGAGGGTGGCAACGAGGGCGCCACCTCTGAAGGCGGTAACGAGGGCGCCACCTCCGAGGGCGGTAACGAGGGTGCCACCTCTGAGGGTGGCAACGAGGGTGCCACGTCCGAGGGCGGCAACGAGGGCGCAACCTCCGAGGGCGGTAACCAGGGCGGCGCGTCCCAGGGCGGCAACACCAGCGGCAATGGTGGCAACACCGGCGGCAACGGTGGCAATGGCGGCAACGGTGGGAACACCGGCGGCAACAGCGCCACCGGCGGTAACGGCGGTACCACCGGGACCGCCGGCTCGACCGGCACCTCGGGCTCCGGCTCCACCGGCTCCACCCCCGACGGCTCCGGCACCTCCGGCTCCGCGACCGGTGGCGACGACGCCTGCACCGTCGACTCCGGTGTGGTCGAGTGCGCCGACAACACGGACACCGACAGCGTCGGCAACCAGCCGGTCGAGCAGAGCAAGGGCAAGGAAGAGCTCGCCGAGACCGGTGCGGCCGAGACCGGCTTCCTGGTCATCGGTGCCGCGACGATGATCGCCGGTGGCATCGGCTTCCGCGTCCTGCCGCGCCTGGTCGGCGGCGGCCGCACGGTCGCCTAGGTTCTCGTCGCCCGGTAGCCGGGCCGTCGTCCGGTAACCGGGGCCCCCGGGGTCCCGGGGACCCGCCCAGAACCCGCTGACGACCGCGTACGAGCGCACCTGAGGCCCCGTACACGGTCCGGCACGGCACAGCGAAAGGCCCGGGAGGCCGCACAACGCCTCCCGGGCCTTTCCGCGCGCGTGAACCGCTCCAGCGGCCGTACGCGGACGTTCCGGGGCTCTCTCGGGGCACAGCGGACCCACACAGCGGCAGCTGCGCGGCGGACAGCCCGGTGCGGGGTCAGACGGGCCCGGTGCGGGTCAGGCGGTCTGGTGGGCCAGCAGCGCGAGCGCCGTCAGCAGCACGACCATCAGCGCGATCAGCATGGCGGGGCTCATCCCGGCCAGCGGGCCCTGCCCCTGCTCCTCCAGCATCTGCTGCCGCACGGCACGGCAGACGCGGCAGCGCCCCTCACTCACGGGGGACGCGCAGTTCGCGCACACCAGTCGGTCATAGGTCATGCGCATTCCTCCTCCCGCGCGGCGGAGCCGCTGACTGCTCTCTCTCCGCACAACGCTCCGGGAAACGCGACCGTTCCCCCCACCACTGTGCCAGCTCCCGCCGTTTTCGGCGCGGCCCGCCGGACAAGGGACGGTCCGACCCGATGCGTACCGGGCGGCGATCCACCATAAATCGCCCATTGCCGGACGCCGCCTGCACGCGTGAGCCCGGTTCGCGTATGGTCACGCTCACCTACTCCCGGCCGACCGTGGTGCATCCGTGATCCGATTCGACAACGTCTCCAAGACCTACCCGAAGCAGACCCGACCGGCTCTGCGCGATGTCTCGCTGGACATCGAGAAGGGTGAGTTCGTCTTCCTGGTGGGCTCCTCCGGCTCCGGCAAGTCGACCTTCATGCGGCTCATCCTGCGTGAGGAGCGCGCCAGCACGGGCATGGTCCATGTGCTCGGCAAGGACCTCGCGCGGCTGTCCAACTGGAAGGTGCCGCAGATGCGCCGCCAGCTGGGGACGGTCTTCCAGGACTTCCGCCTGCTGCCCAACAAGACCGTCGCGCAGAACGTGGCCTTCGCCCAGGAGGTCATCGGCAAGCCCCGCGGCGAGATCCGCAAGGCCGTGCCCCAGGTGCTCGACCTCGTCGGCCTCGGCGGCAAGGAGGAGCGCATGCCCGGTGAGCTCTCCGGTGGTGAGCAGCAGCGCGTGGCGATCGCCCGGGCCTTCGTCAACCGCCCGATGCTGCTGATCGCGGACGAGCCGACCGGCAACCTCGACCCGCAGACCTCCGTCGGCATCATGAAGCTGCTGGACCGGATCAACCGGACCGGCACCACCGTGATCATGGCGACCCACGACCAGAACATCGTCGACCAGATGCGCAAGCGCGTCATCGAGCTCGAACAGGGCCGTCTCGTACGCGACCAGGCACGCGGCGTCTACGGCTACCAGCACTGACCGAGGGCGCCCCCGGGCCCCTCGTGCATGTCGAGCATCGAGTACTGAAAGGACGCCATGCGCGCCCAGTTCGTCCTGTCGGAGATCGGCGTCGGTCTCCGTCGCAACCTCACGATGACCTTCGCCGTCGTGGTCTCCGTCGCCCTCTCGCTCGCCCTGTTCGGGGGCGCGCTGCTGATGCGCGAACAGGTCAGCACGATGAAGGACTACTGGTACGACAAGGTCAACGTCTCGATCTTCCTCTGCAACAAGAACGACGCCAAGGACATGCCCAAGTGTGCCAAGGGCGCTGTCACCGCCGAGCAGAAGAAGCAGATCAAGGCCGACCTCGAGAAGATGGACGCCGTGCAGAAGCCGGTCCACTTCGAGACGGTCGACGAGGCGTACAAGCACTACCAGGAGCAGTTCGGCGACTCCCCGATGGCGGGCAACATCACGCCCGACCAGATGCAGGAGTCGTTCCGCGTCAAACTGAAGGACCCGCAGAAGTACAAGGTCGTCGCGACGGCCTTCGCGGGGCGGGACGGGGTGCAGTCCGTCCAGGACCAGCGGTCCATCCTGGACAACCTCTTCGAGCTGATGAACGGCATGAACGTCGTCGCGATCTACGTGATGATCCTGATGCTGGTCATCGCGTTGATCCTGATCGTCAACACCGTGCGCGTCTCCGCGTTCAGCCGGAGACGTGAAACAGGAATCATGCGCCTGGTGGGCGCCTCCGGCTTCTACATCCAGGCCCCCTTCATCATGGAGGCGGCCGTCGCCGGCCTCATCGGCGGTCTGCTGGCCTGCGCGATGCTGCTCGGCGGCCGGTACTTCCTGATCGACGGCGGTCTCGCCCTCCAGGAGAAGCTGAACCTGATCAACTTCATCGGCTGGGACGCGGTTCTGACGAAGCTGCCGCTGGTGCTCGCGATCGGCCTCCTGATGCCGGCCGTCGCCGCTCTCTTCGCGCTGCGCAAGTATCTGAAGGTTTGAGTGCTCCCCCCGGCAGGAGCCGGGGGGATTCCTGGCTCACGCTGCCCGGCAGCCCGGCGGGCTGTCAGGTCTTCCGCGATCGGCACCAGCCGGGTCCAGACCGGCCCGGACGAGCATCACGCGTGCGGAGTTCTTGTCCCTGGGGGGACACAGCTCCGCACGCGGTGCAGGTGTAGGTACGTTCCGACAGCGGAAGTGCGTGCTTGGCTCTCGCTCCGCAGTGTCCGCAGTCCATGGTGGTGTGGGCGGGGTGCACCAGATGCAGTGTGCGCCGGTGTTTGCGTGCCATGTTGATCAGTTCGCGCTTGGTGGCCGAGATCGCAGCGTCGGTCGCCTTGCGGGCCATTGCCGACCGGGCGAGGAACTTCGGCCTGAAGTCCTCCACCGCGAGCAGGTCGAAGTCCGTCACGACCTTCTTGGCCCACTTGCGGGCGGTGTCCTGCCGCTGCCGGGCGATCTTCCTGTGTACCTTCGCGGCGTGCCGCTTGGCGCGCCTGTACCCCTTCGAGGCGGCCCGGCCGCGCTGAGGTCTCCGTCGGGCCATCCGCCGCTGGTGCCCGGCCAACTCCCCGGCCGCCTTCTTCCCGTATCCGGGATGGGCGAGATCGTGGGCGTCGCTGGTGGTGGTCGCTGTCTCCTTCACGCCCCAGTCGATACCGATGCTCCGGCCCGTCTCCGGTAGCGGCTGGGCCTCGACCCGGACGACGAAGGACGCGTACCAGTGGCCGAGGGGGTCGCGGTGGATACGAACGCTGGAGGGCCGGTCGGGCAGATCGCGTGACCAGACCACCGTCAGGACGATGCCGCCCGCAAGGTGCAGACGCCCGCCCTTGAGGCGGAAGCCGCGCCGGGTATAGCTCAGCGTCGGCGCCGACAGCTCCTTCTTCTTGAACTTGGGCATCCCCGCACGCCGCTTGACGGGTAACCGGGCCTTGATGTCCTTGAGGCCCTTGGTGCGGGCCCGGCGAAATCGCGGATGATCTGCTGCTGCGGCACACACGCGCCCTGACGCAGCCACTCCTGCCCGGCACGCCAGCCGGTCAGCAACTTGCCCAACCGGGCAGGGCCACACGCGTCTCCGGCCCTGTGCGCCGCGCGGGATTCCGCGACGCACTGATTCCACACCCACCGGCACCTGTCCCATTCGGACATCAGCGAAGTGAGGGAGGTGGACGACACACGGAGTCGGTACGTGTACCGGGCATACCCGGCATCCTCGGCCTTCGGTAGTGCCGTCATGATGCGAGGTTAGTGCCGCTATGCCGTCGAGCGCGGGCGAATTCCCCCACTCGTCCGATCGCAGGCTCGCCGCGGTCCATGGTGACGTACGCCTCCCGGGGCGCACGGTCGATCACCCGTGCGCCCCAGGAGGCTTGTCCTAGACTCGGCGCCATGTCGGGTTGTTCGCACCGCTTCCGGCCCCGCGGCCTCTGCCGCGGGGCGGCCCTGACATTGGTCTTCGGGTGTGTCCTCGCCACGGGCGCGGCGACCGGTTCGCTGCCGCAGGACCCCGACCCCGTACCCGAACTCCCGGCCCGTACGGTCGCCTCCCGTCACGCCCCGGTCGACCGGCAGGAGATCGAGGACGCGGCGGCGCGGGCCGCGGCCGACGGGAAGTCCGTGAAGGAGGCGGCCGGGGAGGTCGTCAGCCGGAGCGGGGACCGCTGGGGGGCGGTGTACGACGAGCGGGAGTACGAGGAGTTCGAGCAGTCCCTCGACGGTTCGTACCTGGGCGTCGGCCTCTCCGCCCGCCGCACCGAGGGCGGGGGCGTCGCCGTCTCCCGGGTCCAGCCCGGGGGCCCCGCCGACCGGGCCGGTATCCGCGAGGGCGACCTGCTCCGCACGCTCGACGGCCGCCGGGTGGACCGGAAACCCGTCCCCGAGGTGGTCGCCTTACTCCGCGGTGACGGTACGGGGGCCGGGGAAGGCACCCGCGTCGTCCTCGGTCTCGTACGGGACGGAAAACCCTCCACACGGACGCTGGAACGGGCCCGGCTGACCCCCGACGCGGTCACCGTGCGCCGTCTGGGCACCGGCCCCTCCTCGGCCCTCCTCGTCAAGGTCGCCGCCTTCACCAAGGGAGCCGGGGCCGAGGTCCGCGAAGCGGTCCGCGCGGCCCCCCGGGACGCCGGGATACTCCTGGACCTCCGTGCCAACTCCGGAGGTCTGGTCACCGAGGCCGTCACCGCCGCCTCCGCCTTCCTGGACGGCGGCCTGGTCGCCACGTACGACGTACGCGGCGAGGAACAGGCCCTCTACGCCGACCCCGGCGGCGACACCGAGCGGCCCGTGGTGGTCCTGGTGGACGGCGGCACGATGAGCGCGGCCGAACTGCTGACCGGCGCCCTCCAGGACCGGGGCCGCGCGGTCACCGTCGGCTCACGCACCTTCGGCAAGGGCTCCGTGCAGATGCCCAGCGAGCTCCCGGGCGGTTCGGTGGCCGAGCTGACCGTGGGCCACTACCGCACCCCGGCCGGCCGCAGCGTCGAGGGCACGGGCATCACACCCGACCTGGTGGCGGACGAGCGGGCCCAGCAGCGGGCCGAGACGGTATTGAGTGGCCTCGGGGGTGGGTCGTAGTGCGAAAATGACCGCACTATGGCTAAGGAAAAAGACACCGGGCGCAAGATGATCGCGCAGAACAAGAAGGCGCGGCACGACTACACCATCCTCGACACCTACGAGTGCGGCCTCGTGCTCATGGGCACCGAGGTGAAGTCCCTGCGCATGGGCCGGGCCTCCCTGGTCGACGGGTTCGTCCAGATCGACGACCACGAGGCGTGGCTGCACAACATCCACGTACCCGAGTACGTCCAGGGGACCTGGACCAACCACGCGGCCAAGCGCAAGCGCAAGCTGCTCCTGCACCGGGCCGAGATCGACAAGCTGGAGTCCAAGTCCCAGGAGACCGGCCACACCATCGTGCCGCTCGCCCTGTACTTCAAGGACGGCCGGGTGAAGGTCGAGATCGCGCTCGCCAAGGGCAAGAAGGAGTACGACAAGCGGCAGACGCTTCGCGAGAAGCAGGACACGAGGGAGACGAACCGCGCCATCGCGGCGGCCCGCAGGCGGCAGCGCAGCGCCTGAGAGCCTCTGCCGGGCTCGTGCGGGGGAATACGCTGGCATCGTCCGCCGTTGTTCACGTACGATGGGCCGTGCACCTCACCGAAGGCGCACGTTTTGAAAAATACACATGGGGATGATCGGTTTCGACAGCGGATGTCGAAGCAGGGGAAGCGAGTCGAGGAAGCGGCAATGATCTCGTAAACCATATGTCGCAAACAATAATCGCCAATTCCAAGCGCGATTCCTCCGCCTTCGCCCTTGCTGCCTAATTAGCAGCTAGCGAAGACTCTGCGGAGTGTCAGCCCGGGGGTGATCCCGACCCGGACCCTGGCATCAACTAGGGATCTAAACTTCTCGGCCCGGCCACGGGGCCGAGAAGGAAATCAAACAGTGGCTGAGCCTGTCGGAGGCTTGTTCGCGTGACCTCCGGGGCCGAGAAAAGCGTAGCGAACTGCACTCGGAGAAGCCCTGGTTCCGCACCGTTGGACGCGGGTTCGATTCCCGCCATCTCCACAATTCCCATGTAGGCCGTTGCCCCGCGAGTTCGCTCGCGGGGCAACGGTTTTTTCATTCTCTCCTGTTCCGGCCGCTCACCACTCACGCCATTCGTCGGCCTCCATGACGAGCGACGGGTGCCCGGCGACATGCGCCAGCTCTTCGAGTACGAAACAGATGTCCTCGCGCTCCTCCGTCTCGATGACCCAGCCCGCCGCCTGGTCGGCCGTGTTGAACCACAGCACCAGCGACTTCAGCACCTTCCGCACGGCGGGCTTCCGGGGCTTCGGCCCCACGTCCCGCAGCTCCCGGCATGCCTGGTGCACCCGCCGGACGGCCGCCCGCCGGAACGCGGCCGGAGGAAACGGCGGCGACGGCGTCCAGCCCTCGAACGGGGTCTCCGCGAGCAGCTGCTCCCAGGTGAGCCCCGCCAGCCGCGCCGCGTACCGTCCCTTCTCGGCCTCCGCCGCAAGCCTCCGCTGCTCCTCGACCGCCTCCTGCTCCCGCAGCAGCGCCTCCCGGTCGTGCGCCCAGCGCCACTCGCCCTCCACGTCGGAGTCGGCCAGGGCGAGCGTGGAGAACGACGTGCCGACGCTCCGGGGGGAGAGGTAAGGGGCGGCCAGCTTCGTCTGCTCGGCGGTGAGCGGGGCGGTCCCCAGCGCGGTGAGGTCACTCAGCCCGGTCGTGTCCTCCACCCCGCACGCGAACACCGCCGGCCTCCCCGTGTGCGCGAACCGCCGACGCCGCAGCACCCGCTGTCCCCGTACCTCCTCCAGCGTGGGCACCCGGTCCCACACCCCGTCGAACACGGCCACGACGATCACCTCCGGCGCCCGCGCGACCACCGCGAGAGCGCCGAAGCGCCCGGTCCCGGGCGGGGAGCCGGGGTGGAGCGGCGACGTACGGAACGCGAATACCGCGCCGGGTTCGACGTCGATCGGGCTCTTCGGACTTCTCTTCGCTGCGGCCATCGGGTCACCCTAAGGGCCGCCTATGACAAGGACCGGGCCCCCACGAACTGCGCTCCGTGCGACCCGGCCCGGTCAGGGGGTGGGGCTGGTTCAGCCCCCGTACGCCTGGCCCTTCACACCGTCGGTGAAAGCCGTCCACTGGGCGGGGCCGAAGTGGAGGCGCGGGCCGTCCTGGTTCTTGCTGTCGCGGACTGCCCGGCCGCCGTCGGAGAGAGGGGCCACCTCCACGCAGTCGCCCAGTTGTCCACTGCCGGTGGCTTTGATGAAGGGACCGGCGATGGTGGGGGTGCCGGGCAAGGTGACTCCCTCGGTCTGCTCGCGAGTAGGTCAGACAGCAGTCTTCATGCTGTCGGTGAAGGCGGTCCACTGGGCCGGGCCGAAGTGGAGGCGGGGGCCGTGCTGGTTCTTGCTGTCGCGGACTGCTCGGCCGCCGTCGGAGAGGGGGGCCACCTCCACGCACGCATCCTGCTGGCCGCTGGCGGTGGCCTTGACGAACGGGCCGACGACGGTGGGGGTGGCGCTGGTCATGATGGGTTCCTCTTGTCTCGTTCTCGGCGCATCAGATCCATGATGTCGGTGATGCGCGTCAGTGAATCTGCCGGGCTCAGCGCGCTGGCCCGGAGGTTGTCGAACGCGTCGGAGAACGCGTTGAGTTGACCCGTCTGTTCCATGAACAGGGTCCCGGTCAGGTTCGCCACACAGGCGATGCTGGGGTCGGTGGGGAAGTCGAAGAGCCAGAAGGAGGACTGGACGCCCGCGTGTGCGCCCGCCTCGAACGGCAGCACCTGCAACGTGATGTTGCTGCGCTCCGTGAGGCGGGCCAGGTGGTTGAGCTGGTCCAGCATCACCGCGTAGCCGCCGACCACCTGGCGCAGTGCGCCCTCGGTCACGATCGCCCAGATCTTCGGGGGCTGGTCGGCGTCCAGGATGGACTGGCGCTCCATCCGCACCTTGATGAGCGAGTCCACGTGGCCCGGCGGCAGCACCGCCGGTCCCGCCGTGATGATGTGGCGCGTGTAGTCCGGCGTCTGCATCAGGCCCGGCACGATCATGCCCTCGAACGTTCGGATGCCGGCCGCCGTGCCTTCCAGGGCGATGAAGTCCCGGTACTCGCGCGGCAGCGCGTCCTCGTAAGCGATCCACCAGCCACGGGACTTGGCGTCCTTCGCCGCCTCCACGAACGCGGTGATCTGCTTCTCGTCGGTGACGTCGTAGAGGGCGAGCAGGGCCTTCAGGTCGGTGCGGGAGACGCGGACGTCGCCGCTCTCTATCCGGCTCATCTTCGACTGGGAGAAGCCGAGTTCGGTGCCGACCGCCTCGGCCGTCAGGTTGGCCTTGCGGCGCAGTTGCCGCAGGTCCGAACCGAGTCGGCGGCTCCTGATCGTCTGGCCCATCACGCTCCTCGAATGTGTCGGTGGACAGTCTGCCCGCTGCTCTGGTGGGAGCGCCAGCAAGTAGATATGCATACATGCGAAAGGGTACTTGCAGATCGGGAGTATGCAGCGCTACGGTGTCCCCGTCGGTCACGCAACGTCATTCCATGATGGCGAAGCGTGGCAACGCCCGTGGTGCGAGCGGGGAATTCGCCTGCCCTCGCCACTTGCCGAGAGGCGAACTCTGGTGGACAGCGAAGAGCCGACCTTTACCTTTCCCGTTGCCGAGGGGTCCGTCCGGGCGGCTAGAAAGTCTGTACGCGGGGTGATGGCGGGCTGGGGGTTCGCGGGCGAGCTCATGGAGACCGCCGAGCTTCTCGTCAGCGAACTCGTCACCAATGCCGTCCTGCACGCCACGGGCAGCCCCTCCTGTCGTGTGATCTGTACGCGGTCCGCAACCGCCTTCACTGTGACCGTCGTTGACGGCGGTGGCGGTCTCCCGGTGGTCCGGGACGCGGGGCCGGGCGCCACCTCGGGGCGGGGGCTGATCCTCGTGGAGAGCCTCGCCGATGACTGGGGTGTACGGGTACTGCCCCAGGGCAAGGCCGCTTACTTCGTCCTCTCCGTGCCGCCGCCCCCGGAGGGCGCCCCCTCGGGCGGAGGCCCCCGTGCTCTGGAGGAGCCCCGTGACAGACAGGCCCGGACGACCGGTGCCGGGAACGACCCCGGGGCTCCGGGTGCCGCTGGTCCGGGGCGAGCCGGCCGCGTACGTCCTGCTCTTCGGCCCGCACGGGGAGCGGCGCGAGGCGCTCACCACCGCACAGCTCATGTCCCTCGTCGTGGACGCCGCCGGAGAGCTGGGGTTCGTGCTCTCGGTGCCCCCGCGCGATGCGTAAGGGGCAAGTCCCCGTATCCGTAACCCTCTTGACGTCGAAAGGCTGATCCCCGTGTACCACCACCGACCCGCCCAGGACGCCGCTCTCGTCGAAGGCAACCTCGCCGCCAAGGACCTCGCCGATGCGCTCTCGCAGGCCGGTTTCTCCCTGCCCTCCCTCTACGGAGACTTCCCCACCATCACCGACGGGGCCCTCGTCCACCTCGGTGGCGCCTCCGCCGAAGTCGTCCGCGGCCTGGCCGCCTGGATTCGCGAACGGGTCTGAACCGCCGCACCCCGCAGCCCCGTTAATCGGTCGCGCCCCGCGGGACGGGTCGCTACCTTCCCCCTCGGGGCCGAGGACGAGGGGGAGCCGGGCATGGGAACCACAGGCGTACGGACCGATCGGCTGGGGCTGCTGCTGGCGCAGTTCGACCAGGCCCGGGAGACGGCCCAGGTGCGGCTGACCGGGCTCAGTGACGCGGAGTACCTGTGGGAGCCCGTGGACGGGTGCTGGTCGATCCGGCCGCGGGAGGAGGCGGTCACGCCCCGTGCGTACGGGCCGGGGGCCTGGGTGATCGACAAGGGGGCGCCGGAGATCCCGGCCAGTGAGTACGCCGAGGTCGCCCGGCAGGCCGCCGGGGGCATGTCCGTCGCGAAGATCGCCGAGGACTGGAGCGTGAGCGTCGAGCGGGTCGAGGAGGTCCTCGCCCACACCGGGGAGCCGGAGCCCGACGTCGTACCCGTCACCACCATCGCCTGGCGCCTCGGCCATCTGCACTCCGGGTTCGCCGGTCAGTGGGAGTGGTCGTTCGGGGAGCGGCGGCGGGAGCCCCGGCTGATGGTCGACTTCGCGCCCTCCGCCGATCTGGCGCTGGAGCGGTTCTGGGCGGAGCTCGACCGCTGGCGCGAGAGCCTCGGGGCCGTCACCGAGGAGCAGCTCGACACCGTCGGCTTCTCGCAGTATCCCTACGGCTCCGACCCCGACGACCCGTTCATCAGCGTGCTCTTCGGCGCGAACCTCGAACTCATCCACCACATGGCCGAGATCGCGGTCCTCCGCGACCTGTGGCGGGCTCGCTTCCAGCTCCCCGCCCACTAGCCATTTCGGTTCCAGCTTGCCCACAGGCGCGCGTACGGGCCGTCCGCCGTCAGCAGTGCCGTGTGCGTGCCGGACTCGACGATGCGGCCCGCGTCCATGACGACGACCCGGTCCGCGCGGGCCGCCTGGCCGAGGCGGTGGGCGATGACGATGCCCGTACGTCCGGTGAGCGCGGCCGTCGCCGCGTGCTCCAGCAGGTCCGCGTCCTCCGTTCCGGCCTCCGCCGTCGCCTCGTCCAGCAGCGCGACCGCCGGGGCCGCGAGAGCGAGCCGCACCAGGGCGAGGTGCTGGGCCTGGGCGGCGGTGAGGGGGTGGCCGCCCGCGCCGACGTGTGTGTTCAGGCCCTCGGGGAGCGCGTCGAGCCAGGCAGTCGCGTTCAGGTGGTCGGCCGCCGCGCGGATCTCGGCGTCCGTGGCCTCGGGCGCGAACAGGCGGAGGTCCTCCGCGACCGTGCCGTCGAAGACATGGACCTCCTGGCTAACCAGGACGGCCCGGCGGCGGAGTTCGGCCGTCGGGAGGCGGTCGAGCGGGGTGCCGTCCAGCAGGACCCGGCCCGTGTCGGGGGTCAGGACGCCGGCCGCGACCTTGGCGAGGGTCGTCTTGCCCGCACCGCTCGCCCCGACGACCGCCACCGTCTCGCCCGGCTCGACGGTGAGCGTCACCCCGTGGAGCGTACGGCGGCCGGGGGCGTAGCCGTACGCGATGTTCTCCAGGGTCAGCCGCCCGGCCGGGGGAGTGGTCCCGCGTGGTTCCGCCCCGGCGCCCGTGTCCGGTGCGGGGAGCGACAGCACCCCCACCAGACGTGCCAACCCCGCTCCCGCGTTCTGGAGTTCGTCCACGTTGGAGAGCAGCACGCCTATGGGGCCGAACAGTTGGTGGAAGTAGAGCGCCGCCGCCGTTGCCGCGCCCAATGTCACCGCGTCCGCGCCCACCAGGTGGTAGCCCACGGTGAGGACGGCGGCCAGACCGATGAACTCAGCGAGGTTCAGGAGCCCGTAGAACGTGGTGCGCAGCCGTACCGCCCGCAGTTCGTGGCCGATCGCGTGCTCGGAGGTGGCGGCGATCGCGGCCCGGTGCCGGGGCTGGGCGCGCAGGGACGTGACGGTGTCCGCCCCCGTCAGGGTCTCGATGAGCTGCTGGCCGCGCACCGCCTCCGCCTGGCGGGCGGACCGGTAGACCGGGCCCGAGCGGGCCAGGAAGCGGCGCAGCGCCACGTACTGGACCGGGGTCGCCACCAGCACCGCGAGCGCGAAGCGGGGGTCGATGACGCCGATGCCGACCAGCGTCAGCGCGATCGTGAACAGCGCGGTCACGAAGGCCGGAAGCACGCGCCCGATGACCGTGTTGACCGCCTCGGCGTCCCCGGCGACCCGGGACACCAGATCCCCGCTGCCCGTCTTCTCCAGTACGGAGGTGGGCTGGGCCACCGCCGTGGCGAAGACCTCCTCGCGCAGGCCCGCCAGCGTGTGCTGCGCGGTGCGGGCCAGCAGCAGCTGGCCCCACCAGCCGAGCCCGACGCCCGCCGCCGTCGCCGCGACGATCCCTGCGGCGGGGGCCAGGAGCGCGGACCAGGGGCGGCCCCCGGCCACCGCGTCCACCATCGTGCCGAGCAGGGCCGGTACGGCGAGGGCCGAGGCCGTCGCGGCGAGCAGGACCAGGACCGTCGCGGTGAGCCGGACGCGGTGGCGGGCGAGCAGGCGGAGGGTCGTTCGGGCCGTCTCGCGGGGTGTGGCGACGGGGAGTCGGGATACCGCGCGCTCCGTGTCGCTGCCGGTGGTCGTCCTCATCGGGCGCTCTCCACGGCTACCGGCTCCCGCGTCAGGTCGTACACCCGGTCGCAGGCGCTCAGCAGGGTCGGGCTGGTGGTGATCAGAACGATCGCCCGGCTCGTGTCGTCGCTCAGATTCCGCGCGATCCGGTCCTCCGTCACCGTGTCCACCGAGGTCGTCGGTTCATGCAGGACCAGAACGGGTTGCGGCTGGTGCAACGCCCTTGCCAGCAGCAGTCGTTGGCGCTGGCCTCCGGAGAGGAAGCGGCCCCCCTCGCCCACCTGCGAGCCGAGCCCGTCGGGGAGGTGGGTCAGCACGTCGTCCAGGCCGGACGCGGTGATCGCCGTCGTGCTCACGGCTTCCGCGACCAGGTTCTCCGTGACCGTGCCGGTGAAGACCGCCGCGTCGTGCGGGGGTGCGTGGACCGTTCGGCGTACGTCGTCGGGGGAGAGGCCCGCCGCGTCCCGGCCCGCCACCGTGTACTGCCCCGGCTCCGGCGACCGGCGGCAGGCGGCCAGGGCCGTCAGCTCCCCGGCCACCGCGCCGGAGGCCCGGACCCCGACCAGCTCACCCGCCCGCGCGGTGATCGTCCCCGTGCCGTGGCGCAGGGCGAAGAGCCCTTCCGGTGAGCCAAGTTGGTGCTCCGCAGGGGTCTCCCGTACCGCGTACGGCTCCGCCAGCAGCTCCGCCAGCCGGTGTGCCGAGCCCCGCTTCGCGGCCACGGAGGCGCCGAAGAAGCCCAGCGTCTCCATCGGGCCCGCCACCACCTGCGCCAGCCCCACCGCCGTGACGAACTCGCCGACCGTGAGGCGTCCTTCGAGTGCGTGCCAGGCCGCCAGCAGGGCGATACCGGCGAGGAACGCCCCGGAGACCGCCGAGTTGAGCGCCGTCAGTCCGGCCAGCGAGCGGACCCGGCGCAGCGCCGCCCGCATCGAGCTCCGGCTCGCCTCCCGGTAGCGCAGCGCCGCCGTCCCCTCCGCGCCGAACCCCTTGAGCACCCGGAACCCGGCCGTGAAGTCCGTCGCCAGGGCCCCCGCGCGGGCGGCCTCTCGCTGCTCGGCGTAGACCCGGCTCTCCAGCGGGCCGCTCAGCCGGTGCAGGACCACCAGTTGGGCCGCCGTCGCGGCGAGGACGACGGTGGCGAGCTGCCACGAGATGAGGAAGAGCGAGAGTGACGCGGTGAGCAGCCCGGCCAGCGCCGCGCCCTGTTCGGCGATCAGCCAGGAGACGCCGGAGACGTTGGAGGCGTCCGAGGTGGCGACCGTGAGCACCTCGCCGGGCGGACGGCGTCCGGCCGTGCCCCGGGGGTGCAGGGCCCGGTCCGCCGTCAGCAGGCGCAGATCGTGCTCCCCGTACACGTACACCCCGGTCGTCAGGCGCGAGCCCGTCCGCCAGCAGAGGATCAGCACCCCGATCAGGGCGCCCAGCGCGGCCAGCAGGCCCAGCAGCGCCCCCGGGTCGTTCCGGCCGATCGCGCGGTCGATGACCACCCCGAGCGCCACCGGGACCAGGGCCTCCGCCACCTGGTGTCCCGCGAACCCGGCCCCGGCCACCGCCAGTTTCCGGCCGCGCCCCGAGCCGAAGGAGGCCCGGCGCACGAGGGCACCGGGAGACGGGGAGGGCGGGGCGGGGGCGGGAGTGAGGGGAGTGATCACCGTTCCACGCTAGGAAGGGAACCTGATGGCTACAAGGAGGTATCGTGACAGGCTATGCCGGTAAAACGACAGACGGATGCGCGACAGGGCTCGCCGCAGGAGCAGGCGAACGCGCCGCAGGGCTCCGCCGTACGCCTCTGGGGCGCCCCCACCCTGGAGCGCGACGAGTGGACCGCCTCGGTGGAGACCGACGGGCCCAGGATCGAGCCGCGCTGGCTGCTGACCACCGGGACCTTCCCCACGCCCGAGCCGACCGAGTGGGCCGAGACCGCGCACCAGGAGCACGAGCTGCTCTGGTCCACCACCGGCAACGTCACCGTGGAGGCCGCCGGACATGTGTGGCTGGTGCCGCCCAGCCTCGGGATCTGGCTGCCCGCCGGTATGCCGCACCGGGTCCGGGCGAGCGCGGGGGCCGTCACGTACGCCACGTTCCTCAGTCCGGAGCTGGTGACCGTCGCGTGGTCCACCGTCGTGGGCATCCCGATGAGCCGGCTCCTGCGCGAGCTGCTGCTCCACAACCAGAACGAGGAGATGGGTACCGACGAGCGGCTGCGCCTCCAGCGGGTGGGCGTGGACCTCATCCGGCCGGTCCGGGCGGTCTCGCTGGACATTCCGCTTCCCCGCACGCCGGAGCTGCTCACCATCGCGGAGCGGATCATCGCCGATCCGGCCGACGACCGGACGACGGAGGAGTGGGCCCGGATGATCGGCCTCAGCGGGCGGACGCTGATGCGCTGGTTCCAGCGGGACACCGGGGTGAGCCTGACGCAGTGGCGCATTCTCGTCCGTGTCCGGTCGGCGCTGATCGACATCGCGGCGGGCAAGCCGGTCGTGGCCGTCTCGCGGCGGCTCGGCTATGCCAACCCCAGCACGTTCATCGACCTCTTCCGGCAGGTCACCGGCCATACGCCCGCCGCCTACTTCCGCTCGGTGAACGGGGTGCCCGAGGCCACCCTCTGAGGCGGCGCGTGTCGTGAAACCGGGACAGGGTGTCGCCATACCCTCATGGGAACTGCGGTAACTTCCTTAGGTAAGCCTGCCCTAACCGGTCTGTTTCGGCCATTCCTCGGCCGTCGGACAGGGGTCCCCGAAGGAGTCCGATGACTGCCCGCCGCTCTTCCGCTTTCCTGCCGTCCCGCAGACGTCTGCTCGCCGTCGCGGCGGTGAGCCTGGCCGCCGTCCTCGGGGCCACCTCCTGCTCCGCGAGCGGTGAGGGGGCGAAGGGCGACGGCGGTTCGGCGGGCAAGGGCTCCGGCACCCGTACGGTCACCGACATCGCGGGCAAGGTCGAGGTCCCCGCCGAGCCGAAGCGGATCGTCTCCGTCGACTTCTACTCGCCCGCCACTCTGGTCGACCTCGGGGTGAAGCCGGTCGGCGTCGTCGAGGGCTTCGACAGCGACGACCCGGACCTGCGGCCCAAGCGGTACCACGACGCCCTCAAGGACACCGCCACCGTCGGGACGTACTACGAGCTCAACATCGAGGCCGTCGCCCAGCAGAACCCCGACATGATCTTCGCCGAGACCCGGTTCCTCCGGAAGGGCGAGCTGAAGCGGCTCCAGGGCATCGCCCCCGTCGTCCAGCTCGACGCGGCGGGCGTCGGCGCCTGGAAGGAGCGGACCCTGATGATCGGGGCCGCCGTCGGCAAGACCGCCGAGATCGAGAAGCAGGCCGCCGTCTTCGAGAAGCGGGCCGACGAGCTGAAGAAGAAGTACGCGGACGTCCTGGAGAAGAACAGGATCGCCGTCTTCGCCTACGGCCAGGACCACTCCACCTGGGGCACCTACCCCGCCGGCCACTTCTACGTGCCGGTCTGGGACGCGGTGGGCGCGAAGTTCCGGCCCTTCACCGAAGGCGAGCACAAGGGGGTCGAGGGCTCGGTCAGCGAGTGGCTCTCGCTGGAGCAGATCGGCAAGCTCGACAACGCCGACATCCTCCTCTACGCCTACGGGGCAGGGGACTTCGTCGACAAGACGCTCGCCAAGAACACCGTCTGGAAGAACCTTCCCGCCGTGAAGAACGGCATGGTCTTCCGCAACATCCCCGCCTCCGTCGTCTCCTCCTTCGAGTGGGGCACCGAGAGCCTGGACGCGCTGGACGGCGTCCTCGCGGAGATCAGTGAGAAGGCCAAGGCGTGACCTCCGCCACCTCCGCCCGTGTCGTCGCCGAGGTCGTCCGGTCGGTGCCCCTCTCGCCCGGCATGGTCCGCCTCACCCTGCGCAGCGAGAGCCTGCGCGACTACCCCTCGACCCGGGTGGGCGACGAGTACGTACGCGTCCACTTCCCCCCGGAGGAAGGCGAGTTGGTCCTCCCCGAGGTGGACGGGGACGGCGACTGGCACTACCCGGACGGGTACTACCCGCACATCCAGCCCTACACCCTGCGCCGGTTCGACCCCGAAGCAGCCGAGGCCGACATCGACTTCGTGCTCCACGGGCACGGCCGGGCGGGGAGCTGGGCGGCGCGGGCCGCCCCCGGCGACCGGCTCCTCTTCGGGCCGCCGCGCTCGCTGTACGAGGCGCCCGGCGCGGCCGCCCGACAGGTCTTCGTCACCGACGCCACCGGACTCCCGGCCCTGGGGCGGCTGTTGGAGCAGCTCGACCCGGCCGTCCACGCCGTCGCGGTCGTCGAGATCGCCGACTCCTCCCACCGCATCGAGCTCACCAGCCCCGCCCGCCTGGATGTGCGCTGGGTGGCGGGGCGGGGCAACGGGGTGGGCCCCAGCGCGATCACCGAGATCCTGCGCGGCCTGGACCTCGCACCCGGCACCTATGTGTGGGTGGCGGGCGAGTCCGGCGAACTCCGCCAAGCCCGGCGCTACTTGCGCCACGAACGGAAGCTGCCCGCCGCGTGGTACCAGGTGATCGGCTACTGGCGCCACCGGCAGGAGGAGTGGCTGGAGAAGTACGAGGCCGTCGACGCCGGAACCATGGCCGAGCTCAACAGCGTCTGGGAACGCACCGAGGACGAGGAGCTGCGCCGGGACCTGTACGAAGCGGGGCTGGAGCGGCTCGGGCTATGACGACCACCCTCTCAGCCGACGCCGAAGGGGCCCACGAGCGGCCCGAGACGCGGTCCGAGACGCGGTCCGAGACGCGGCCCGGGGTGCGGGCCGGGGCGGCCGGGCGTCAGGCCCGCCCCGGGCTCGTGCGCACCAACTCCGGCCGGGCCCTCGGACTCCTGGTCGCGCTCGCTGTCCTCGCCCTGGCCCTCGCCGTCTCCCTGGCCGTCGGCGCCAAGCCCGTACCCCTGCCCGACGTCTGGCGGGCGCTGACCGCGTACGACGGGTCCGAGCACGCCTTCATCGTCCGCGAACTCCGCCTGCCCCGCGCCCTGTTGGGGCTGGTCGCCGGGGCGGCGCTCGGGGTCTCCGGGGCGCTCATCCAGGCCCTGACCCGCAACCCGCTCGCCGACCCGGGCATCCTCGGCGTCAACGCGGGCGCCGGGTTCGCCGTCACGATCGGCGTCGGGTTCCTCGGCCTCTCCTCGATCGGGGCCTACCTGTGGCTCTCGTTCGTCGGAGCCGTCGTCGTCACCGCCCTCGTCTACGTCATCGGCTCGGCCGGGCAGGGCGGCGGCACCCCGATCAGGCTCACGCTGGTCGGGGTCGCGCTCGGCGCCGTACTCGCCGGGGTGTCCTCGGCGATCACACTGCTGAACCCGGACGCGTTCACCAAACTCGTGGGCTGGTCGGCCGGTTCGCTCGCCGGACGGGACTGGAGCATCCTCCTCACCGTCCTGCCCTTCATCGGGGCGGGGCTCCTGCTCGCGTTCCTCGCGGCCCGGCCCCTGAACGCGGTCGCCCTCGGTGACGACCTCGCCCGGTCGCTCGGCGCGAACCTCGTCCGCACCCGCCTCCTGGTGATCGTCGCGGTCACCCTGCTCGCCGGGGCCGCGACCGCCGCCGCCGGGCCGATCGGCTTCGTCGGCCTCATGGTCCCGCACGTGGCCCGCTGGTTCATCGGGCCCGACCAGCGCTGGATCATCCCGTACACCGTCGTCTGCGCGCCCCTGCTGCTGATCGCCGCCGATGTCATCGGCCGGGTCGTGCTCTCCCCGCAGGAACTCCAGGCCGGCATCGTCACCGCGTTCGTCGGCGCGCCCGTCCTGATCCTGCTCGTCCGCCGCAAGAAGGTGAGCGGGCTGTGAAGCCGAACCGAACTCCCGTAACCGCCAAGGCCGTCGACTTCGGGCGGCCCACCCTCGTCACCCGCACCTCCCGCTGGTCGTTCCGCCTGGACGTGCGGACGGCCGTCAGCTGCGCGGTCCTCCTGCTGCTCACGTGCGCCGCCGTGGTCGTGACCCTCGCCTTCGGTACGTACGAGATCCCGCTCGCCGACGTCGTACGGTCCCTGCTCGGCGGGGGAACGGGTGCCACCCGCACGGTCGTGGTGGAGTGGCGGCTGCCCCGGGCGCTGCTCGCGGTGCTCCTCGGCGCGGCCCTCGCCGTCTCCGGGGCCATCTTCCAGTCCATCACCCGCAACCCCCTGGGCTCGCCCGACATCATCGGCTTCTCCTCCGGCTCGTACACCGGGGCGCTCGTCGTCCTGCTGCTGACCGGCGGCGGCTACTACCAGGTGGCCGCCGGATCGCTGGCCGGGGGCGTCCTCGCCGCGTTCGTGGTCTTCGTGCTCGCCTACCGCAGGGGGGCCGCCCAGGGATTCCGGCTGATCATCGTCGGCATCGCCGTCTCCGCCATGCTCGGGGCGTTCAACACCTGGCTGGTGCTCCGGGCGGACATCGAGGACGCCATGCTCTCCGCCGTCTGGGGTGCGGGCTCGCTCAACAGCCTCGGCCACGAACAGCTCCTGCCCGTGCTCGGCTTCCTCGCCCTGCTCATCCCGCTCGCCGCGGCCTGCGGACCGGCCCTGCGCGCACTGGAGTTGGGCGACGACGCCGCAGCCGCGCTCGGTACGCGCACGGAGGCGGTGCGGCTCGTCCTGGTGGTGCTCGGGGTCGCGCTGATCGCCCTGGTCACCGCCGCCGCCGGGCCGATCGCCTTCATCGCGCTGGCGGCCCCGCAGATCGCGCGCCGGATCACCCGGGGCTCCTCGGTCGCCCTGCTCCCCTCGGCGGTGACGGGGGCCTTTCTGCTGGTACTCGCCGATCTGGTGGGGCAGCGGCTGTTCGCCCCCGTCCAACTGCCCGTCGGCATCGTGACCGTGTCGATCGGCGGCCTGTACTTCATCTGGCTGCTCGTGCGGGAAGCCCGCCGGACATGAGCCCTTCCACCGATCACCGGAGAGACCCCCTGCCATGACCCAGCTCCACGAAGCGCCTGTGGCCGGCCCCGCGCCCCACGCGCGCCTGCGTGCCGAGGACATCACCCTCGGCTACGACCGCCGGACCATCGCGGAGAACCTCTCCGTGGAGATCCCCGACGGCTCCTTCACCGTGATCGTCGGCCCCAACGCCTGCGGCAAGTCCACGCTCCTGCGCGGACTTTCGAAGCTGCTGCGCCCCAGCACCGGGCAGGTGGTCCTGGACGGGCGCGCCATCACCTCGTACAGGGCGAAGGAAGTGGCCCGCAGGCTCGGCCTGTTGCCGCAGACCTCGCTCGCCCCGGACGGCATCACCGTCGCCGACCTCGTCGCGCGCGGCCGCCACCCCCACCAGAAGCTGATCAAGCAGTGGTCGCGGGAGGACGAGGCGGCGGTCGTCCGGGCGATGGCGGAGACGAGCACCACCGAACTCTCCGCCCGCCCGGTCGACGAGCTGTCCGGCGGGCAGCGCCAGCGGGTCTGGGTGGCGATGGTGCTGGCCCAGGAGACCTCGCTGCTGCTGCTCGACGAGCCGACGACGTTCCTGGACATCGCCCACCAGATCGAGCTGCTGGAACTGTTCCGGCGGCTCAACCAGGAGGGCCGCACACTCGTCGCCGTTCTCCACGACCTGAACCAGGCCGCCCGCTACGGCACCCACGTCATCGCCATGAAGGACGGGGCCGTCGTCGCGCAGGGGCCGCCCGCCGAGCTGATCACCGAGGAGCTGGTGGAGGAGGTCTTCGCGCTGCCCTGCCGGGTCATCGAGGACCCCGTGGCGCACAGCCCGCTCGTCATCCCGCTGGGCTCGGCCGCCGCCACCCGTACGCCCCCGCCGCCGCGATGACCAGGGCCAGGGCCGCCGCGACCACCGGGGCCGCGTAGCCGGAGACCGTGCCCGCGTGCTCCACCAGCCAGCCGCCCGCCGCCGCCCCGGCCGCCACCCCGCCCAGCAGCGCGGTGACCGACAGCGTCATGCCCTCGTTCAACTGGCCCGGAGGGGTGGCCCGTTGGACCAGCGTCATGCCCGTGACCATGGTGGGCGCCGTCGCCGCGCCCGCCAGGAGGAGGCAGAGCGCCAGGACGGGCAGGGAGGTGGTGGAGGCGGCGGCCAGGAGGGGGAGGGACATCAGCGCCGTCATCCCCGTCAGGCAGAACAGCAGGCGGCGCCGGACGTTGCGGGCCGGGCGCAGCGAGCCGTAGAGCAGCCCCGCCGCGCAGGAGCCCGCCGCCTGGAGCGCCAGGATCGCGCCCCCGGCGTGGGCGATCGAGACGACCTCCAGCGAACCGAACACCGCCCCCGTGGCCAGGAACACCGCCAGCAGCGCGGGCATGCCCGGCAGGCGGAGCGGGGAGACGGCCGTACGCGTACGGGGGGTCGGCGGCGGTTCCGTCGCGCGCTGGGCGGCGAAGATCAGGACGCCCGTCAGCAGCAGGAACGCGCCCACCAGCGTGCCCGCCTCCGGGAACAGGCCCGCGCACAGCGTCGCCGCCAGGACCGGGCCCAGCATGAAGCAGAGCTCGTCCGCCGCCTGCTCGAAGGAGTTCGCGGTGTGCAGGGCCGCCGGGTCGCCCCGGTGGAGATGGGCCCAGCGGGCCCGGGACATCCCGCCGGTGTTGGGGGTCGTCGCGGTGGCGGCGTACGCGGCGAAAAGTGTCCAGGCCGGGGCGTCGTAGCGCACGCAGAGCACCAGCGCGAGGGAGCCGAGCACGGCGAGTACGGTCGCGGGCACGGCGACCCTGGCCTGCCCGTAGCGGTCCACCAGCCGGGCGGTGAAGGGCGCGACGACGGCCGTCGCGGCGAGCCCGGTCGCGGTGACCGCCCCGGCGAGGGCGTACGAGCCCCGGGACCCGGCGATCATGATGACCGCGCTGACGCCGAGCATCCCCATGGGGAGCCGGGCGATCAGGTTGCCGGTGGTGAACGCCTTGGCGCCGGGGGTGGCGAGGAGGCGGAGGTAGGGGTTGGCGGGGCCGGGGCGCGGTGTCTCCGGTGGCGGTGCGGCTTCGGGGGATGGTCGTTTCCGTACGTTCTCGGGTGACGATCTCTCCCGTACGCCCTCCGGAGCCGTGAGCGGGGCCGCGATCGGCTGGCCCCCTGCGACGGTGAGCAGCGCGGTGGAGGCAGGGGCGGAGGGGAGAGGGGCGGGGGATTTCGGCATGGGGACAGGCTCTCCGTGGCCCGCCGCCCCGGTCCAACACCTTCTTTCACCCCATTCACGCACCGCTGTTGTGAATCCCCCGCCGCGTTGTACATTCGCCGCGTGCCCACCCCCGACACCGACCCCCGGCTCCTGCGCGCCTTCCTCGCCGTCGCCGAGGAGCTGCACTTCACCCGGGCCGCCGCCCGCCTCTTCGTCGCCCAGCAGGCACTGAGCCGGGACATCCGCCGCCTGGAGCGCGAGCTGCGGGTGGAGCTCTTCGTCCGGACCACCCGGCAGGTCTCTCTCACCCCGGACGGCGAGCGCCTCCTGCCGTACGCCCGCCGGGTGCTCGACGCCCACGACGGGCTCGCCGCCGCCTTCGGCGGGGGCCCCGCCCGGCCGCTCCTCGTCGACCTGAACACCGACGGGATGACCGCCACCCGGGTCCTGGAGCGGGCCCGTGAGCTCGCGCCGGAGTGCGAGCTGATGGCGCGGTTCGAGTCCGGGCTGACCTGGGCCGCCTCCGAGATCCTGGCCGGGCGGCTGGACGTCTCCTTCGGCCGGGCCGCCGGGCTCGCCCCCGGGGTGCTCGCCCGGCTCTCCGTACAGCCCGTGCGGTACGAGCCGATGGCCCTGATGCTGCCCGTCTCTCATCCCCTCGCCGGGCGCGAGGTCATCCCCCTGTCCGAGCTGTCCGGGACGACCGTCTACGCGGGGGCGGGCAACGAGCGGACGCGGGAGTGGACGGACCTCGCCGCCCTGCTGTTCGCGGAATGGGACATCGAACTGGCCCCGCCCGTACCCCTCGCCGTGGGGGTGGCCGAATTTCAACGGGTCATGGCGAAGGGAGGCCACCCCGTACTGGCCGTGGTGGACTTCCCGCCGATGCCGGGAACCGTGCTGCGTCCGCTGATCGGGCCGGTTCCGCTTTCGCCTCTGGCGCTGGTCTGGCGCAAGGGGCTCGACCACCCCGGGGTAGACGCCCTACGCAGGGCTACTGACCAGTTGGTTAAAGAGAATCAGTGGCTCGCGCCGCCGTCCGGGGCATGGCTGCCCGAGGGGGATCTGTCACTGATGCGCAACCGTTCCTGATCAACTCCGTTCAGGGGCACTTGGGCGTCAATGTCGTGCGCTACATTCATCGTCCGGGTGCATGAATGCCAGTTCCCGTTGACGGGTGGGGGCCCGCTCAACAGTAAAGAACCGGTCATATTTCGGTGCCCGTTCCGTTGAGTGGGGGATGGGCTAGACCTGTGGAAAACTGGCGCGAAGGTGCTCGAACCGGGCACACGCACGAACCCAACGACGTCACGGTCCCGTTGGACGGCCTGGGACGGCAGCTCGCCGAGCTGCCCGGACAGCCCGCCCCGCCGGACGGCTCCGACGGCCCGGTCTTCGTGGACGAGAGCGGGCGGCGCAGCAAGACCTACCGCAGGCTCGGCTGGGTGGTCGCCTCGCTCTGTGCCGCGTACGCCGTGACGCTGGTCTTCGCCGTCCTCGGCGGCAACTCCACCGCCCCCTGGCTCCCGCTCTCCGGGCCCCAGGAAGAGGCGAAGGCGGAGGAGGCCGAGGTACGGCCCGCACCCAGCGAGACGCCCGACCCGGCCGAGGTCTCCGACGGGACACCGGCCCCCTCGGGCTCCGCCGCCCCGGACCCGACGGCCTCCGGCGGCACCACCGCCTCTCCCAGCCCCGTCCTCGTCCCCGCCGGGTCCACCGGCCGCCCCACGGCGTCCGTCTCCCTCACGCCCTCGGCCGACACCGGCACCGGTACCGGCGGCACCGAAGCCACCCGCAAGCCCGCCCCGTCGGCCTCCGCCGTCAAACCGTCCGTCCCGCCGACACAGCCGAGCCCCGAACCCGAGCCGCCCGGCGAGACCGAGCAGCCGCCCGTGGAACCCTCCGAATCGCCGGTGCTGGAAGAGAGCGCTCCGTAAATGACACACCCCGCCCCGCGGGGCAGGAACGACCGGCCGGAGTGGCCTGGGGTCCGGTACACCGGCCCGCAGGCGCCCGGACCTCAGACGACCGGCCCTTACCAGCCCGGACCCCACGCGCCCGGATCTCACCCGCCCGGCTCCCAGGCACCCGCAGGCCCGCGCACCGCGCACCAGCAGAGCCCGCACACGCAGAGCCCGCAGAGCCCGCACACGCACAACGCGGGCAAGCAGAGCACGCACAACGCGGGCAAGCCGAGCACACGCAAGCGCAACGCGCGGAAGCGGAACCGTCCGCGCAAGAAGCTCCCCATGCGCTACCTCCTGCCCGTCACGCTGCTGGTCGCCCTGCTCGCCATGCTGATGCTGCGCGGTTACGTGAACAGCGAGATCCTCGCCGACCACCGGGTCCGGCCGCCCGCGCCCACCACCCAGGTGCCGGAGGAGGTCCTCACCGGCGGGCCCGTCATCGACGCCCGCTCCGCCGAGGTGAAGACCCTGTCCGTCCCGGACCGCCGGGTCGTCCTCACCTTCGACGACGGACCCGACCCGGTCTGGACGCCGCGCGTGCTGGACAAGCTGAAGGAGTACGACGCCCACGGCGTCTTCTTCGTCACCGGCACCATGGCCGCCCGCCACCCGGACCTGGTCCGGCGGATGGTCGACGAGGGCCACGAGATCGGCCTGCACACCTTCAACCACCCCGACCTCTCCTACCAGTCCACCAGCCGCATCGACTGGGAGCTCTCCCAGAACCAGCTGGCGCTCGCGGGCGCGGCCGGGGTGCGGACCTCGCTGTTCCGGCCGCCGTACTCCTCGTACTCCGCAGCCATGGACAACAAGTCGTGGCCGGTCACCCGGTACATCGGCAGCCGTGGTTACCTCACCGTCGTCAACAACACCGACAGCGAGGACTGGAAGCGCCCCGGCGTCGACGCCATCGTCGAGCGCGCCACCCCCAAGGGCGGCAAGGGCGCCATCGTCCTGATGCACGACTCCGGCGGCGACCGCTCGCAGACCGTGGCCGCGCTCGACCGGATGCTCCCCGACCTCCAGGAGAAGGGCTACGCCTTCACCCGGCTCACCACCGCGCTGGACGCCCCGAGCGCGCACACCCCGGTCAGCGGGTTCGCGCTCTGGAAGGGCAAGGCGTTCGTCTCCGCCGTCAGCGTCTCGGAGAAGGTCACCGGCGTCCTGGTCGTGGGCCTCGCCGCCATCGGCGTACTCGTCCTGGCCCGGTTCGCCCTGATGCTGCTCCTCTCCTTCCTGCACGCCCGCAAGGTGCGCCGCAGGAACTTCACCTGGGGCGAGCCCCTCACCCGCCCGGTCTCCGTCCTCGTGCCCGCGTACAACGAACGCGAGTGCATCGAGGCCACCGTGCGCTCGCTGGCCGTCAGCGAGCACCCGATCGAGATCATCGTCATCGACGACGGCTCCACCGACGGCACCGCCGACCTCGTCGAGGCGATGCGGCTGCCGGGCGTACGGGTGGTGCGCCAGCAGAACGCGGGCAAGCCGGCCGCCCTCAACAACGGCATCCGGCACGCCCGTTACGACATCGTCGTGATGATGGACGGCGACACCGTCTTCGAACCGGCCACCGTCCGCGAGCTGGTCCAGCCCTTCGCCGACCCCCGGGTCGGAGCCGTCGCGGGCAACGCCAAGGTCGGCAACCGGGACTCCCTCATCGGTGCCTGGCAGCACATCGAGTACGTGATGGGCTTCAACCTGGACCGCCGGATGTACGACGTGCTGGGCTGCATGCCCACCATCCCCGGCGCCGTCGGGGCGTTCCGCCGCGAGGCCCTGGAGCGGGTCGGCGGGATGAGCGAGGACACCCTCGCCGAGGACACCGACATCACGATGGCCCTCCACCGGGACGGCTGGCGCGTGGTCTACGCGGAGAACGCCCGCGCCTGGACCGAGGCGCCGGAGTCCGTGCAGCAGCTCTGGTCCCAGCGCTACCGGTGGTCGTACGGCACCATGCAGGCCATCTGGAAGCACCGCCGCGCGGTCATCGAGCGCGGGCCGTCGGGCCGCTTCGGGCGGGTCGGGCTGCCGTTCGTCTCCCTCTTCATGGTCGTCGCCCCGCTGCTGGCACCCCTCATCGACGTGTTCCTGCTGTACGGGCTGGTCTTCGGCCCGACCGGCAAGACCGTGGCCGCGTGGTTCGGCGTGCTGGTGGTGCAGGCGGTCTGTGCCGCGTACGCGTTCCGGCTGGACAAGGAGCGGATGATCCACCTGGTCTCGCTGCCGCTCCAGCAGATCCTGTACCGGCAGCTCATGTACGTCGTGCTGCTCCAGTCGTGGATCACCGCTCTCACCGGAGGGCGGCTGCGCTGGCAGAAGCTGCGCCGCACCGGGGTCGTGGAGGCGCCCGGCGGGGTCTCGGCGCAGCGCCCGGCCGCCCCTGAACGGAGGCCCGTCGGATGAGCTCAGCCACTGTGCCGACCGGGCCGCCGTCGGGGACACCCTCTGGTCCTGCCGGGCCGCCTTTCAGGATGCCGGTCCAGCCCGCCGGGACGCCCGCCGCGGCTCCCGTACCGGATCTCGCCGCGGCTCCCGCCCCGGCGGGGAAGCCCGGCCCCGGCCGGGACCGCTATCTCGACCTGCTCCGGGCCGTCGCCCTGTTCCGCGTGGTGATCTACCACATCTTCGGCTGGGCCTGGCTGACCATCCTCTTCCCGTCCATGGGCGTGATGTTCGCCCTGGCCGGTTCGCTGATGGCCCGCTCGCTGAGCCGCCCCGCGTGGGGCGTCATCCGGGGCCGGGTCCGCCGTCTGCTGCCGCCCATGTGGGCCTTCTCGGCCGTCGTCGTACCGATGATGTTCGTCCTGGGCTGGCAGCCGGTGAAGGAGGAGGGGCTGTGGTGGTTCGCCAAGCTGGCCTGGTACGTCTTCCCCGTCGGCGCGCCCCCGTTCCCCTGGACCAGCGGTGACCACGCCGGTCTGCTGGAGGAGACCTGGGCCGTGCAGGCGGCGGGCCCGCTCTGGTACCTCCGCGCCTACCTCTGGTTCGTCCTCGCCTCGCCCCTGCTGCTGCGGGCGTTCCGCAGGCTGCCCTGGGTGACCCTGCTCGCCCCGCTCGGCCTGACCGCCGTGATCGGCACCGGCCTGGTGAACATCCCCGGCGAGACCGGCAACGCGCTCACCGACTTCGCGGTCTTCGGCTCCTGCTGGGTCCTCGGATTCGCCCACCACGACGGCCTGTTCAAGGAGGTCCCGCGCTACCTCACCGTCTCCCTGGCCGCCATCGTCATGGGCTTCGGGCTCTGGTGGGCCTCCGGGCACCTCACCGAGGACGGCTGGGACCTCAACGACATCCCGCTCGCCCAGGCGGCCTGGTCGCTCGGGTTCTGCGTGATCCTGCTCCAGTACGCCCCGTCCTGGCGGGAACTCCCCGGCAGGCTGGCCCGTTTCGACCGCCTGGTCACGCTCGCCAACAACCGGGCCGTGACGATCTACCTCTGGCACAACCTGGTGATCCTGGCGACGATCCCCGTCATCGACCTCCTGTGGAAGATCCCGTTCGTGGACGCCCACCTGGGGTCGGCGGTGGAAGCCGGGTACACCCTGCTCATGACGCTGCTGGTCTGGCCGCTGATCGGGCTGGTGATCCTCTGCGTCGGCTGGGTGGAGGACGTGGCGGCCAGGCGAAGGCCCAGGCTCTGGCCGAACGGGTCGGCGGCCGGGAGCCGCCGCCGGTAGCCATCTCACCGGGCCGCCCCCGGCCCGGTGAGAGCAAGGTTGCCCACCGGTCACCTCACGGCACCGCACCGAAACGCGCGCTCCCTAGCGTCGGGACCACACCCCGGAGCGACGGGGACACCACCCCGACCCCCTGTGGAGGCGCGTGATGGCAGGCCGCTGGATCGAGACCTGGGAGCCGGAGGACGAGACGTTCTGGCGGGAGAAGGGCGAGCGCGTCGCCCGCCGCAACCTCTGGTTCTCCGTGCTCTCCGAGCACATCGGATTCTCCATCTGGACGCTGTGGTCGGTGATGGTCCTGTTCATGGGACCGGAGTACGGCGTCGACCCGGCCGGGAAGTTCTTCCTGATCTCCACCGCCACCCTGGTCGGGGCGCTGGTGCGGGTGCCGTACACGTTCGCCGTCGCCCGGTTCGGCGGGCGCAACTGGACGATCTTCAGCGCGGTGAGCCTGCTGGCCCCGACGCTGGCCGCGTTCTGGGTGATGGAGCCGGGGACCTCGTACGGCACCTTCGTGGCGGTCGCCGCGCTCACCGGGATCGGCGGCGGCAACTTCGCCTCCTCGATGACCAACATCAACGCCTTCTTCCCGCTCCGCGAGAAGGGCTGGGCACTGGGCCTCAACGCGGGCGGCGGCAACATCGGCGTCCCCGTCGTCCAGCTCGTCGGCCTCCTCGTCATCGGCACCCTCGGCGCGGCCCACCCCCGGCTCGTGCTCGGGGTGTACATCCCGCTGATCGTGGTGGCCGCCGTCTGCGCCGCGCTGTACATGGACAACCTCCGGCCCGTACGCAACGACACCGGGGCCGCGCTGGAGGCCGCCCGCGATCCGCACACCTGGATCATGTCGGCGCTCTACATCGGCACCTTCGGCTCGTTCATCGGCTACAGCTTCGCCTTCGGCCTGGTCCTCCAGACCCAGTTCGGCCGCACCCCGCTCCAGGCGGCCTCGCTCACCTTCATCGGCCCGCTGCTGGGCTCCCTGATCCGCCCGGTCGGGGGCCGTCTCGCCGACCGGCACGGCGGCGCCCGGGTCACGCTGGCCGCCTTCGCCGCGATGGGGGCCGCCACCGCCCTCGTCATCCACGCCTCCGCCACCGCCTCCCTCCCCGTCTTCCTCGTCGGCTTCACCGCCCTGTTCGTCCTGACGGGGCTCGGCAACGGATCGACGTACAAGATGATCCCGGGCATCTTCCACGCCCAGGCGATCGAGAAGGGGCTCCAGGGCGAGGCGGCGGCCGCCCACGGACGGCGGCTCTCCGGCGCGGCCATGGGGTTCATCGGGGCCGTCGGCGCCCTCGGCGGCCTCGCCATCAACCTCGCCTTTCGCCAGTCCTTCCAGACCTCCGGCACCGGCACCGCCGCCTTCTGGTCCTTCCTCGCCTTCTACGCGGTCTGCTCCGCGATCACCTGGGCGGTATACCTTCGCCGCCCCGCGCCCGTACCCGCGCAACCCACGAAGCCGCAGATCGGTTACGCAGAGGTGTAGGGAGCGACGGCCCGGCGGCGAGCGACGTAACGGGAGGGAAATGCGGGGGAACCGAGCCTGTCACGCACCGTTGGCAGTCTCGGGCCTCCGCACATCGCGTACGTGTACGTGTACGGGTGGGACCGCACAGCACGTACGCGTACGGGCGGGACCGCACAGCACGCACGTGTACGGGCGGGACCACAGCGCCTACCAGCGGGATCACCTCGCACACCAGCGGGACCACGGGAGCCGGGGAACACGCCATGCAGGACGACGACACGACGCACGGCCCCCTCGCGGGCTTCACGGTCGGGGTGACCGCGGCCCGCCGCGCCGAGGAACTCGCCACCCTCCTCAAGCGGCGCGGCGCCGCCGTCCAGCACGCCCCCGCCCTGCGGATCGTGCCGCTCGCCGACGACAGCGAACTCCTCGCCGCGACCAGGGAACTGATCGGCCGGGCCCCCGACGTGGTGGTCGCCACCACCGCCATCGGCTTCCGGGGCTGGGTGGAGGCCGCCGACGGCTGGGGCATCGGCGACGCGCTCCTGGAGCGGCTGCGCGGCGTCGAACTCCTCGCCCGGGGTCCCAAGGTCAAGGGCGCGGTCCGGGCCGCCGGGCTGACCGAGGCATGGTCGCCCGGGTCCGAATCGATGGCCGAAGTCCTCGACCGGCTCCTCGCCGAGGGCGTCGCGGGCCGCCGCATCGCCCTCCAGCTGCACGGCGAACCGCTCCCCGGCTTCATCGAGTCCCTCCAGGCGGCGGGCGCCGAGGTCGTCGGCGTCCCCGTCTACCGCTGGATGCCCCCGCAGGACATCGCCCCGCTCGACCGGATGCTCGACGTCACCGCCGCCCGCGCCCTGGACGCCGTCACCTTCACCAGCGCCCCCGCCGCCGCCTCGTTCCTGGGCCGCGCTGAGGTCCGCGGGCTGCTCCCGGAGATCCTGGGGGCGCTGCGCGACGACGTCCTGGCCGCCTGCGTCGGACCGGTCACCGCACTCCCGCTCCAGGCCCGGTCCATCCCCACCGTCCAGCCCGAACGCTTCCGCCTCGGCCCCCTCGTCCAGCTCGTCTGCGCCCAACTCCCCACCACCGCCCGGGTCCTGCCCGTCGCCGGTCACCGCGTGGAGATCCGGGGCCACGCGGTGCTCGTCGACGACGAACTGCGCGCGGTACCGCCCGCGGGCATGGCCCTCCTGCACGCCCTGGCCCGCCGCCCCGGCTGGGTGGTGGCCCGCGCCGAACTGCTGCGCGCCCTGCCCGGCAGCGGCACCGACGAACACGCGGTGGAGACGGCGATGGCCCGGCTGCGCTCCGCGCTGGGGGCGCCCAGGCTGATCCAGACCGTCGTCAAACGCGGCTACCGGCTCTCGCTGGACCCGGCGGGGGACACGTCGGGCGGGCGGTGAGCGGCGCCGCTCCCGTACGCCGTCGACGGCGCCTCGCGCACATGCAGATGGCCGTCGAGCGGGAACTCCGGCGGCAGCGCGTCCAGCAGCTCCGCGAACGCGTAACCGGATTTCTCCGCCACCCGGCAGGACGCCACGTTGTCCACCTGGTGCAGCAACTCCAGCCGGACCAGACCCTCTTCGGCGAAGGCCGCGAACGCCCAGGCGGTGAGCGCCTCCAGCGCCCGGGGCGCCACGCCCCGCCCACGCGCCCACGCCGCCGTCCAGTACCCCACCTCGGCCCGCTCCGGGCCCGGACCCGGCCGCTTCAGCGCGAGGTTGCCGACCAGCTCCCCGCCCCGCGAGACATCCGTCACGGCGAAGCCGAACCGGGTCCCGGACGCCCACCCCGCACGCTGTGACTCCAGCCAGCGGGCGGCCTCTTCGGGCGTGGAGACGGGCAGCCGCACCCACTGCCGCATCACCGGATCGTCGTACGCCTTCAGCAGCGCCGGTACGTCCTCCTCGCGCCAGGGCCGCAGCAGCAGCCCGTCGGCCGTGAGGGTGAGGTCCGCCCCGGCCGCTGTTTCCCCGTGTCCGCTCATGGCCGCCACGGTAGCGGGGGTGACGTGCGGGCCCGGCGGGGGCACTCTGGAGGGTGGCATCCGACCGGTGACCCCGAGGCGGTGACAGGCTCATGGCGGCGGGCAGGGGCGCGTACGTGTGGCGGTTCGACTCCGGCCGGATCTGCCTCGACCTGGTGGCCACCGGGCCCGGCGGCGCGGGGCGCGGCGGCCGTGAACAGCTCGACGGGCCGGGGCGGTTGGCCGACTGGCTGACCGCCGCCCGGCTCGTCCCGCCGGGCACCGCGCTGACCGCCCTGGACACCACCTGGCTGACCCGCTTCCGGGAGCTGCGGGCGGACGTGGAGCGGTTGATGGTGGCCCAACTGGCCTCTTGTGGCACTCCGGTTGAATCGGTGGTGCCCCAACTCGGCTGTAAGGGCGAGAGGGGCGCTCTGGACCGGGTCAACTCCCTTGCCGCCGCCGCTCCGCCGGGGCCGCGCGCGGTGCGGGGTGAGGGCGGGGCGCTGGTACGGACCCTGAGCGCCGAACCCGACTGCGCGGGGCTCCTGGCGGTCGTGGCGCGGGACGCGGTGGACCTGCTCACCGACCCGGTGGCGCGGGCCGCGCTGCGCCGCTGCGCGGGCGGGGCGTGCGACCGGCTCTACCTGGACACCTCGCGCGGGGGCCGTCGGCGGTGGTGCTCCGGCGAGGTCTGCGGCAACCGCGAACGGGTCGCCCGGCACCGGCGCCGTACCGCCGGAAGCGCCCCGGTGGAAAGACCCGCGGGCGCCCCGGTGGAGAGGCCCGGAGGTGCCCCGGAGGAAAAGAATCCGCCCGTCGTTGAATGATCCGGTGCCCGCCCCCGTATCCATGGCGGAAGAGATCCACACGGGGTCTCGACCGGGAGGTTCGGGTGCGCAAGGATGCGGCCGTGGCCGATGACCGTCCGCACAGGGCTCGACATCGCAGTGAGCCGCCTACGCCCCCGGCCGGGATACCCGACGAGGAGCTGATGCGGGCGCTCTACCGCGAGCACGCCGGGCCGCTGCTCGCGTACGTCCTCCGGCTGGTGGCGGGCGACCGCCAGCGGGCCGAGGACGTCGTGCAGGAGACGCTCATCCGTGCCTGGAAGAACGCCGGCCGGCTCAACCGGGCCACCGGTTCCGTCCGCCCCTGGCTGGTGACGGTCGCCCGGCGCATCGTCATCGACGGCCACCGCAGCCGGCAGGCCCGGCCGCGCGAGGTCGATCCGTCGCCGCTGGAGGTCATTCCCGCGGAGGACGAGATCGACAAGGCGCTGTGGCTGATGACGCTCTCGGACGCGCTGGAAGATTTGACGCCCGCGCATCGGGAAGCATTGGTCGAGACCTACTTCAAAGGACGTACGGTCAATGAGGCGGCCGAAGTACTGGGCATCCCCAGCGGGACGGTACGGTCCCGGGTCTTCTACGCACTCCGTTCGATGAAGCTCGCACTCGAAGAGAGGGGGATCACGGCATGAGCGACCAGCAGTGGCAGCCGTTCGGGCCCCGGACTCCGGGCCCCCGTATGCCCACCGGTCCCTCGCACCCCCCACGTCCCCCGTATCCCGCGGGTCCTGCACACCCCTCAGGGCCCGCGTACCTCTCCACCCCCGGCTACGGCACGGACCCCGGGCACTCCTCCGGCCCCAGGCACCCCGACGGCTCCGGACGTCCCGACGGCCCCGGGCACTCCTCCGGCCCCGGACGCCCCAACGGCCTCGGGCACGCCGACAGCCCCGGCTACGGCACGGACCCCGGACGCCCCATGAGCCCCGGACCCCCCAACGGCCCCCGGTATCCCGCTGGTTCCGGCGGTCCCACCGGCCCCGGGCCGTCCTTCCCCGGCGGCTCCGAAGGGTCCGAGCACGACGCGGCGGCCGCCTATGTCCTGGGCATCCTGGACGACGCGCAGGCGAGCGACTTCGAGGCCCATCTCGCCGGATGCGCCCGGTGCTCCGCGCACCTCGACGAGTTCGCCGGGATGGAGCCCATGCTCGCGATGCTGGCCGAGGCCCCGGCGTCCCTGCCCGGCGCCCGCCCCGTACCGCACGTGCCCGAGCGGCCCGCGCCGAAGGTGCTCGGCGGGCTGATGGACGAGGTCGCGCACCGGCGGCACCGGCGGACGAAGCGCAGCCGGTATCTCATCGCCGCTGCCGCCGCCCTGATCATCGGCGGGCCGGTCGCCGCCGTCGCCGTCACCGGGGGCGACGAGGGCGGCGACCGCTCCGTCGCCGTCGGGGGCCCGCACCCCACCAGCCCGGCCGAGGACGCCTTCTTCCAGCACATGACGGAGAAGGTGTCGGCGAGCGACCCCACCACCCGGGTCGGCGCGACGGTCGGGATGGAGGAGAAGGCGTGGGGCACCCACACGGTCCTGGAGCTGAAGAACGTCAAGGGGCCGCAGAAGTGCACCCTGATCGCCATCTCCAAGACCGGTGAGGAGGAGGTCGTCACCTCCTGGTCCGTCCCGAAGTGGGGGTACGGCATCGAGGACTCGGCGCACGCCTCGGCGCGGAGCCCGCTGTACGTGCACGGCGGCGCGGCGATGGCCCGCGAGGACATCGACCGCTTCGAGGTGCGTACGTTCGACGGGGAGCGGCTGGTGGAGATCGGCGCCTGAGCGGACCCGGCCGCTCCGGCGCGTAACTCCGGCCCTTGAGACCCCGTCCCGTAACTCCGGCCCGTGACCCGGAACGCGTTCCACGCCGGGGCCGCGTTCCGGCCCGCTTTCCGACGCGCAATCGCAACACTCGCGACGCGGGCGACAGGTGCGCGAGGGCCCCCCTTCGCATAGGGTTGACGGCTGCCCAGTGCACGTCAGAAGGGGGCCTCGGTGGCCGCGCAGGATGCCGCTGTCGATTCGCTGCGGGACCGGGAGACCGGTGTCGAACAGGATCATCTGGACCGCGTTTACCACCGTCTCGAAGAGAAGATCGACGAGGCGGAATTTCTCATGCACGACGCCGTCAAACGCGGGCAGGTCGGCACGCCCGGCGCCCTCGCCGAGCGGGACGCCCAGGTCTTCCGGGCGGGCGTCCACCTCAACCGGCTGAACAGCGAGTTCGAGGACTTCCTCTTCGGGCGGATCGACCTGCTCCTCGGCAAGGACGGCGAGCGCGGCCCGGACGGCGCGTACACCTCCGTCGAGCCGGCCGACGACGCCGTACGCGAGGACGCCACCGCCGATATCGCCGAGACGCTCCACATCGGCCGCATCGGGGTCCTGGACTCCGACTACGCGCCGCTGGTGATCGACTGGCGGGCCCCGGCCGCCGCCCCGTTCTACCGCTCCACCCCGAAGGAGCCCGGCCGCGTCGTACGCCGCCGGGTCATCCGTTCCAAGGGCCGCAGGGTCCTGGGGGTCGAGGACGACCTGATGCGCCCGGAGCTGACGGCGTATCTGGGCGGCGAGAAGCTGCCGGTGATCGGCGACGGCGCCCTGATGGCCGCCCTCGGCCAGGCCCGCAGCCACACCATGCGGGACATCGTTGCCTCCATCCAGGCCGAACAGGACCTGGTCATCCGGGCCCCCGCCGCCTCCGTCACCGAGGTCACCGGCGGCCCCGGCACCGGCAAGACGGCCGTCGCCCTGCACCGGGCCGCCTACCTCCTCTACCAGGACCGGCGGCGGTACGCGGGCGGCATCCTGATCGTCTCGCCGACCCCGCTCCTGGTCGCGTACACCGAAGGCGTGCTGCCCTCGCTCGGAGAGGAGGGCCAGGTCGCGATCCGCGCGATCGGCTCGCTCACCGAGGAGGCGACCGGGCCGGAGGGCGCCACCGCCTACGACGAACCGGCCATCGCCCGGATCAAGGGCTCCTCCCGGATGCTCCACGTGCTGCGCAAGGCGGCCCGGGGCGCGCTGGAGGTGCCGCGGCCGGTGCACGAGGGCGGTCAGCTCGCCTTCGAGGACGAGCCCGCCCCGGCCACCCCCACCCGGCTGAGGGTCGTCGCCTTCGGAGCCCGTATCGAGCTGGAGGCCGACGAGCTCCGGCGCATCCGGCACAACGTGCTCGGCGGCACCGCCCCCGTCAACCTGCTGCGCCCGCGCGCCCGCAAGCTGCTGCTGGACGCCCTGTGGAGCAAGTCCTCGGGGCGCGGCCGCTACACGGACCCGCAGCTGGTGGCGGAGCTGCGGTCGTCCTTCGACGAGGACGTCTCCACCGAGACGCCGTTCCTGGAGTTCCTGGACGCGTGGTGGCCCGAGCTGACCCCGCGTCGGGTGCTGGCCGCGATGGCCGACGAGAAGCGGCTGGCCCGCTGGTCCCGCCGCATCCTCAACCAGGGCGAGGTGCGCCGCCTGGCCCGCTCCCTGAAGCGGCTGGACACGGCCGACGGCAGCGGCCCCCTCTCCGTCCACGACGTGGCGCTGCTGGACGAGCTCCAGGCGCTGCTGGGCACGGTGGCCCGGCCGAAGCGGAAGCGCGAGATGGACCCGCTGGACCAGCTCTCCGGCCTGGAGGAGCTGATGCCGCAGCGCGAGGAGACCCAGTGGGAGCGGGCCGAGCGGCTCGCGGCGGAGCGCACGGAGTACGCCCACGTCATCGTCGACGAGGCACAGGACCTGACGCCCATGCAGTGGCGGATGGTGGGCCGCCGGGGCCGCCACGCCACCTGGACGGTCGTCGGCGACCCGGCCCAGTCCTCCTGGTCCGACCCGGACGAGGCGGCCGCCGCCCGGGACGAGGCGCTCGGCTCCCGGCCGCGCCGCCGCTTCACCCTCACCGTCAACTACCGCAACCCGGCCGAGATCGCGGAGCTGGCCGCGAAGGTGCTGGCGCTGGCCATGCCGGGCATGGAGTCCCCGTCGGCGGTGCGCTCGACCGGGGTGGTGCCGCGCTTCGAGCCCGTACGGGACGGGGATCTGGCCGCCACGGTCCGGGAGGAGGCGCGCCGGCTGCTGGCGGAGGTGGACGGCACGGTCGGTGTGGTCGTGGCGATGGACCGGCGCGCCCAGGCCCGCGAGTGGCTGGCGGAGCTGGGCGAGCGGGTGGTGGCGCTGGGCAGCCTGGAGGCGAAGGGGCTGGAGTACGACGCCACGGTGGTCGTCTCGCCCGCGGAGATCGCGGACGAGTCCCCGGCCGGGCTGCGGGTGCTGTACGTGGCGCTGACCCGGGCCACGCAGCAGCTGACGGTGGTGTCGGGGGAGCGGGACATGCCGGACGGGGACGGGGTGCCGGACCTGCTGAGGGACTGACCCGGGTCCGCTGCCGAGGGGCTGATCCGGACCTGCTGAGGGACTGCCGGGGGCAACCGCACGGTGGCCGATCGGGTGGTCGGAACAGGTTTCGCGGGTCAACCCGCCGCACGGGAATCACTTCTCCGGGGTCTTTGTTACCGTGGTACTGGCACCGGCTCGATCCAAGCCCCCGGGCCCAACCTTCGTCGCTTCGAGCGACCACTTGCCGCGAGGCGAGCATGGCGGGTCGGTGCCACCTGACTGAGGAAAAAAGACAGGCCCGCGTCACCTGATGGTGGCGCGGGCCTGTTCTCGTTCCTGGGGGGCGGCAGGGGTCTTTCCGGCCGTTGGGGGTTCCGCCGAACGGGTGACTTCTCGTATGGTGGAAAATACTTTCCGAAAGGCGGCACTCATTACCGGCTACCAGTCGGTAGGTGCGACGATTCGGGAAGCGTGACCGGAACGAGGGTTCCGGATGCGAAGCAATGAAGCTTGAGGAAAGCGAAGGACTCGGCCATGGCAACGGCGCCCAGCGTCTCGTACTCGATGACGGTCAGGCTGGAGGTGCCCGCGAGCGGCACCGCGGTCTCCCAGCTCACCACGGCCGTCGAGTCCTCCGGAGGCTCGGTCACCGGCCTCGACGTCACCGCGTCCGGCCACGAGAAGCTGCGGATCGACGTCACGATCGCCGCCACCTCCACCTCGCACGCGGACGAGATCGTCGAGGGTCTGCGCGACATCGAGGGCGTCATCCTGGGCAAGGTCTCCGACCGTACGTTCCTGATGCACCTCGGCGGCAAGATCGAGATGGCGTCCAAGCACCCCATCCGCAGCCGTGACGACCTCTCGATGATCTACACCCCCGGCGTCGCCCGGGTCTGCATGGCCATCGCCGAGAACCCCGAGGACGCGCGCCGCCTCACCATCAAGCGCAACTCCGTCGCAGTCGTGACGGACGGCTCCGCCGTGCTCGGCCTCGGCAACATCGGCCCGATGGCCGCGCTGCCCGTCATGGAGGGCAAGGCGGCCCTCTTCAAGCGGTTCGCGGGCATCGACGCCTGGCCGATCTGCCTGGACACCCAGGACACCGACGCGATCGTCGAGATCGTCAAGGCGATCGCCCCCGGCTTCGCGGGCATCAACCTGGAGGACATCTCCGCCCCCCGCTGCTTCGAGATCGAGGCCCGGCTGCGCGAGGCCCTGGACATCCCCGTCTTCCACGACGACCAGCACGGCACCGCCATCGTCGTCCTGGCCGCCCTGACCAACGCCCTGCGCGTGGTGGGCAAGAGCATCGGTGACGTACGGGTCGTCATGTCCGGTGCCGGAGCGGCCGGTACGGCCATCCTGAAGCTGCTGATCGCCGCCGGTGTCAAGCACGCCGTGGTGGCCGACATCCACGGTGTCGTGCACGCCGGGCGCGAGGACCTGGTCGCCGCCGACCCCGACTCGCCGCTGCGCTGGATCGCCGACAACACCAACCCCGAGGGCGTCACCGGCACCCTCAAGGAGGCCGTCGTCGGCGCGGACGTCTTCATCGGTGTCTCCGCCCCGAACGTGCTGAACGGCGACGACGTCGCGGCGATGGCGGACGGCGCGATCGTGTTCGCGCTCGCGAACCCGGACCCCGAGGTCGACCCGGCGGTCGCCCGCGAGACGGCCGCCGTCGTGGCCACCGGACGCTCCGACTTCCCCAACCAGATCAACAATGTGCTGGTCTTCCCGGGTGTCTTCCGCGGTCTGCTGGACGCCCAGTCCCGCACCGTCAACACGGAGATGATGCTCGCCGCCGCCGGAGCCCTCGCCGACGTGGTCGGTGAGGACGAGGTCAACGCGAACTACATCATCCCCTCGGTCTTCAACGACAAGGTCGCCGGTGCGGTCGCCGGAGCCGTCCGCGCCGCCGCCAAGGCCGCCGCGGGCGCCGGAACGGCTTCCTCCGCAGCCGTCTGACCCCGCCTCTCCCACCCCTGTTTCGCGGCCCCTCCCAGGGGTACGCGCGGGACACCCCGGGCCGCACCCGCCCGTGCCGTACGGCGCGTCGCGGGTCGCGGCGCCCCAAACGCCCCTTTAGGGTGGGCGGGCAGTGGGCCCCGCGGGGCCCGGCATCCGCTGCGGACCGCTAAGGGAAGCCGACGGAACGTCACCACGAGCAGACAGTGGCGCTTTTCGTTGACCCTGAAGGGTTCCGGATTGGCTTTCCCGCCGCAGGTGGGGGCAGGATGCGTAATCGGGCGCGAGGGTCTGACATCAGACCCGGGTCCGGGGACTGTCAGAGGGCCCTGGCAGCATCGGCTTCGATCTCACGCCTCACAGGCAAGAAGAACACGGGAGTAACAACATGAACCGCAGTGAGCTGGTGGCCGCCCTGGCCGACCGTGCCGAGGTGACCCGCAAGGACGCCGACGCCGTGCTGGCCGCGCTCGCCGAGACCGTCGGTGAGATCGTCGCCAAGGGCGACGAGAAGGTCACCATCCCCGGCTTCCTGACCTTCGAGCGCACCCACCGTGCCGCTCGCACCGCGCGCAACCCGCAGACCGGCGACCCGATCAACATCCCGGCCGGCTACAGCGTGAAGGTCTCCGCGGGCTCGAAGCTCAAGGAAGCCGCCAAGGGCAAGTAACCCCACAGGCGCAACAGAGGGCGGCCACCCCCGACCAGGGGTGGCCGCCCTCGCGCATGCCGGGGGCACATGCGGGCCGCTCATGCCCCCGTGCGCGGTGCGGGCCCCCGGGTGCCACCGGCGTACGGGCGGGGCGCCCCGGGGCCGTTGAGGGGCCGCCTCGGGCACCTGCGGCGCCTGACGGCCCGTGCGAGCGCTTGCCCCGGCTCCCGCGCGCCCGGGAGCCGGGTCCGTGCGAGCCCGGGAGCCGGGTCCGGAAAGCCCGGTGCCCCGGCCCCCTCAGGGGGACCGGGGCACCGGTTGGCGCAGTGCTGTGTGCGGCAGCACTGTGCGGGGTCAGACCAGGGAACCGCCCGGCAGCTCCACCTTCGCGCCGAGCTTCTCCAGCTTCTCCATGAAGTTCTCGTAACCCCGGTTGATCAGGTCGATGCCGTGCACCCGGGAGGTCCCCTGGGCCGCCAGCGCCGCGATCAGGTACGAGAAGCCGCCGCGCAGGTCGGGGATGACCAGATCGGCGCCCTGGAGCTTCGTCGGTCCGGAGACGACCGCCGAGTGCAGGAAGTTGCGCTGGCCGAAGCGGCAGTCCGAGCCGCCCAGGCACTCGCGGTACAGCTGGATGTGCGCACCCATCTGGTTGAGCGCGGAGGTGAAGCCGAGCCGCGACTCGTACACCGTCTCGTGGACGATGGAGAGCCCCGCGGCCTGCGTCAGCGCCACCACCAGGGGCTGCTGCCAGTCGGTCTGGAAGCCGGGGTGGACGTCCGTCTCCAGCGCGATGGCGTTGAGCGCGCCGCCCGGGTGCCAGAAGCGGATGCCCTCGTCGTCGATCTCGAAGGCACCGCCGACCTTGCGGTAGGTGTTGAGGAAGGTCATCATCGAGCGCTGCTGGGCGCCGCGCACATAGATGTTGCCCTCGGTCGCCAGCGCCGCCGACGCCCAGGAGGCCGCCTCCAGGCGGTCCGGGAGCGCCCGGTGGGTGTATCCGTCGAGCTTGTCGACACCGGTGATCCGGATGGTCCGGTCGGTGTCCATGGAGATGATCGCGCCCATCTTCTGCAGTACGCAGATGAGGTCCTCGATCTCCGGCTCGACGGCCGCGTTGGACAGCTCGGTGACGCCCTCGGCGAGGACGGCGGTGAGCAGCACCTGCTCGGTGGAGCCCACCGAGGGGTACGGCAGCCGGATCTTGGTGCCGCGCAGCCGGTGCGGGGCCTCCAGGTACTGGCCGTCCGCCCGCTTCTCGATGGTCGCGCCGAACTGGCGGAGCACCTCGAAGTGGAAGTCGATCGGCCGGCCGCCGATGTCGCAGCCGCCCAGGCCCGGGATGAAGGCGTGGCCGAGGCGGTGCAGCAGGGGGCCGCAGAAGAGGATCGGGATGCGCGACGAGCCCGCGTGGGCATCGATGTCAGCGACGTTCGCGCTCTCGACGTGCGAGGGGTCGAGGATCAGTTCGCCCGGCTCGTCGCCGGGGCGGACGGTGACGCCGTGCAGCTGGAGGAGCCCCCGGACCACCCGTACGTCACGGATGTCGGGAACGTTGCGGAGGCGGCTCGGCCCGCTGCCGAGCAGCGCGGCGACCATGGCCTTCGGCACCAGGTTCTTGGCGCCTCGGACGCGGATCTCGCCCTCCAGCGGGGTGCCGCCGTGGACAAGCAGGACATCGTCTGTGCCGGTCATGTATCTCGCGTTCCGGAGTGGTCGGGCAGGGGGCCAACGAAAAGGGTAATGGCCTCCTACCCCCCTTCCGTAAGGCGAAGGGGGGTGTACGAACGTCATGAATCCGCCACAACACCCTCCGCGCACCCGATCTTGCGGAGGGTCACCGTCCGGATGGCCCCCGGATACCGCCCGCGCGGTGCGCTCCCCGTGCCTCCGTGCGCCCTGAGCTGCGCTCGCTCCACCGATGGGGGCATCACGGCCGCCCGGCCCCCGCGAAGGGCGAAGATGCGGGATCATTTCTGCCATGACGGAGGTGTCCTCGCTCACAGGGCGACTGCTCGTGGCCGCGCCCGCCCTCGCGGACCCGAATTTCGACCGCGCGGTGGTGCTCCTCCTCGACCACGACGAGGAGGGCTCCCTCGGCGTGGTCCTGAACCGCCCGACCCCGGTCGGCGTCGGTGACATCCTCGGCCCCTGGGCCGGGCTGACCGGTGAGCCGGACGTGGTCTTCCAGGGCGGCCCGGTCTCGCTGGACTCGGCGCTCGGCGTCGCGGTGATCCCCGGCGGCGAGGGCCCCCTCGGCTGGCGCCGGGTGCACGGGGCGATCGGTCTGGTCGACCTGGAGACCCCGCCGGAGCTGCTCGGACCCGCCCTCGGCTCGCTGCGGATCTTCGCCGGGTACGCGGGGTGGGGCCCGGGTCAACTCGAGGGCGAGCTGACCGAGGGTGCGTGGTACGTGGTCGAGTCCGAGCCCGGCGACGTCTCCTTCACCCGCCCCGAGCGCCTCTGGCGTGCGGTGCTGCGCCGCCAGCGCAGCGAGCTCGCGATGATCGCCACGTATCCGGACGACCCTTCGCTCAACTGAAGGCACCTTCTTTCAGTACCCTTGGCGGTTATGAGCACTCTTGAGCCCGATCGCGGGGCAGGTACGGGGACCCTCGTAGAGCCGACGCCGCAGGTGTCGAGGGGCGACGGCGACCACGAGCGCTACGCCCACTACGTCCAGAAGGACAAGATCATGGCGAGCGCCCTGGAGGGCACTCCCGTGGTCGCGCTGTGCGGCAAGGTCTGGGTGCCGGGGCGCGACCCCAAGAAGTACCCGGTCTGTCCGATGTGCAAGGAGATCTACGAGTCCATGGGCGCCGGCGGCGACAAGGACAAGGGCAAGGGCGGCAAGGACAAGGGCAAGAAGTAGGGCCCGGCTCCTCTCAGGTTCCACGGTCCCCGGTACGCGCGGTTGACGCGCGTACCGGGGACCTTTGCGTTTCCGGTGACGGACCGTGACCGAACGCTCGCGTTGCACGGGCTGCTCCCGCTGGTCACAGAGTGGTGGAGACCACTTGTCGGCACCGGAACCGGCCCTTACTCTCCTGCCAGTTGTGCAGAACGAAACGCACGTTGCACATAATGCAACGCATGACCGGTAGGGGTTCCCGGATGAAGCTTTCTGCCCGAATTGCCGCCCCCGTCGCGGCGCTTGTGCTGGCGGGCCTCACCGCCACCGCCTGTGCGCCGCAGACCTCCGACACCAGTGCCAAGGGTGACGAGAAGAGCGGCACTCTCCGTGTCTGGCTCTTCCAGGAGGTCGGCAACAAGCCCAAGGAGAAGGTCGTCAACGACGCGGTCGCCGCGTTCGAGAAGAGCCACCAGGGCACCGAGGTCAAGGTCGAGTACATACCCGTCGACACCCGCGCCCAGCGCATCAAGGCCGCCTTCAACGACCCCAAGAGCGCCCCCGACCTCATCGAGTACGGCAACAGCGACACCGCCGGATACGTCAAGGACGGCGGACTGGCGGACGTGACCGCGGAGTTCGACGCCTGGGACGAGGCCAGGGACACCGACCCGATCGCCAAGCAGTCGGTCACCGTCGGCGACAAGGTCTACGGAGCGCCCTTCTTCGTCGGCGTACGCGCCCTCTACTACCGCACCGACGTCTTCAAGGACCTCGGCATCGATCCCCCCAAGTCCCAGGCTGAGCTGATCTCCACGGCCAAGAAGATCCGCAAGGCCAAGCCCGACCTCTACGGCCTCGCGGTCGGCGGCGCCTACACCTACGGCGCGATGCCCTTCATCTGGTCCCACGGCGGCGAGATCGCGGGCGAGACCGGTGGTACGTACAAGTCCGGCATCAACAGCGAGAAGGCCCGCAAGGGCATCGAGGCGTACACCTCGCTCTTCGGCGACGACAACTGCCCGGCCGCCAAGTGCGCCTCCATGGGCGGCAACGCCACCGTCACCGCCTTCGCCTCCGGCAAGGCCGCCATGGCGATCGGCGGCGACTTCAGCCACGCGGCCGTCGAGGCGGGCTCGGTCAAGGGCAAGTACGCCGTCGTCCCGCTGCCCGGCGTCGCGGAGAACTCCATCGCCCCCGCCTTCGCGGGCGGCAACAACATCGGCGTCCTCAAGAGCAGTTCGCACCGCACCCTCGCCGTCGATCTGATGAAGTCGCTGACCAGCAAGAAGACCCAGGCCGAGATGTTCGACGCGATGGGCTTCCTGCCCACCTACACCGACGTCCTGGACAACGCCGCCAGGAAGCAGCCCTTCGTCGCCCCGTTCGTCCGGACCCTCGGCGCGGGCGCCAAGTTCGTCCCCGCCTCGCCCGCCTGGGGCCAGATCGACGCCTCCCTCGTCCTGCCGACCATGTTCCAGGAGATCGTCTCGGGCCGTAAGGACGTGGCGCAGGCCGCGGACGACGCGGCGAAGAAGATGGACGCGGCCTTCACCGACGCGGGCTGACCATGACCACGCACACCCCGCCCCTCAAGGCCCCGGCCGCCGCGGCGGCCGGGGCGGGCACCGGCACCCCCGCCGGCCGCCCGCCCCGGCGCCGCCGGTCCGCCTCGCCCCGGCACCACTCCGGCTGGACCCCCTGGCTCTATCTGCTGCCCGCCCTCGTCCTGCTGGCCGGGCTCCTCGTCTACCCGATCTACCAGCTCGGCCTGATCTCGTTCCTGGAGTACACCCAGGCCCAGGTCAGCGGCGGCGAACCCACCACCTTCAAGGGCTTCGACAACTACGCCACCCTCTTCAACGACAGCCAGTTCTGGCAGGTCCTCCTCGCCACCGTCCTCTTCGCCGCCGCCTGCGTGGTCTCCACGCTCGTCGTCGGCTGCGCCATGGCCGTCCTGCTCACCCGCATCCGCGCCCTGCCCCGGCTCGCGCTGATGATGGCCGCGCTCGGCGCCTGGGCCACCCCCGCGATCACCGGCTCGACGGTCTGGGTCTTCCTCTTCGACCCCGACTTCGGACCCGTGAACAAGGTGCTCGGCCTCGGTGACTTCTCCTGGACGTACGGCCGCTACAGCGCCTTCGCGCTCGTACTCCTCGAAGTCCTGTGGTGCTCGTTCCCGTTCGTCATGGTCACCGTGTACGCGGGCATCCGGGCCATCCCCACCGAGGTGCTGGAGGCCGCCTCGCTGGACGGCGCGTCCCAGTGGCGGATCTGGCGGACCATCATGGCGCCGATGCTCAAGCCCATCCTGATCGTCGTCACCATCCAGTCGATCATCTGGGACTTCAAGGTCTTCACCCAGATCTACGTCATGACCAACGGCGGCGGCATCGCCGGCCAGAACCTGGTGCTCAACGTGTACGCGTACCAGAAGGCGTTCGCGTCCTCGCAGTACAGCCTCGGCTCGGCGATCGGCGTCGTGATGCTGGTGATCCTGCTGGCCGTCACGCTGGTCTATCTGCGCCTGGTGCGGCGCCAGGGGGAGGAACTGTGAGCGCGACGACCGACCACACCGTACGAGGCGGCGCACGCCGCATCCGTACGCTGCTCCGGGTCAAGCGGCCCGGCCGGCTGGCCGCCGAGGCCGCCGCCCTGCTGATCGCCGTGGCGGTCGCCTTCCCCCTCTACTGGATGGTGCTCTCCGCGTTCAAACCGGCCGGGGAGATCCAGTCCACCGACCCCCGGCCCTGGACGCTCGCGCCCTCGCTCGACTCGTTCCGCCGGGTCTTCGAACAGCAGGACTTCGGCCGCTACTTCCTCAACAGCCTGCTGGTGGCGGGCACGGTCGTCATCCTCTCGGCGCTGATCGCCTTTCTCGCCGCCACCGCCGTGACCCGCTTCCGCTTCAAGTTCCGCACCACCCTGCTGATCATGTTCCTGGTTGCGCAGATGGTGCCGGTGGAGGCGCTGACCATCCCGCTGTTCTTCCTGATGCGGGACTTCGGCCAGCTCAACACGCTCGGTTCGCTGATCCTGCCGCACCTCGCCTTCTCGCTGCCCTTCGCCATCTGGATGCTGCGCGGCTTCGTCAGGGCGGTCCCCGAAGCCCTGGAGGAGGCCGCCTACATCGACGGGGCCAGCCGCACCCGCTTCCTGTGGCAGATCCTCTTCCCGCTGGTCTTCCCGGGGCTCGTGGCGACGAGCGTCTTCTCCTTCATCACCACCTGGAACGACTTCCTGTTCGCGAAGTCCTTCATCATCAGCGACACCTCGCAGTCGACCCTCCCGATGGCGCTGCTGGTCTTCTTCAAACCGGACGAGAACGACTGGGGCGGGATCATGGCGGCCTCGACCGTGATGACCATTCCCGTCCTCGTCTTCTTCGTACTCGTACAGCGACGCCTGGTCTCCGGACTGGGCGGAGCGGTAAAGGACTGACGTCATGACACCCCACGACGCCGACCCCGCACCCCACGACGCCGATCCGGCATCCGGGGACACCGACACCGACACCGGCCCGGGCACCCCCGGCGGCGCGGCGGCCCCCGGACTCATCCCCGCCCCGCGCACCCTGACCTGGGGGCCGCCCGGCCGACGGCCGTTCGTCCTGGACGCGGAGACCGTCCTCAGCGCCGCACCGGGCACCGAGGGCGTCGCCCGCCTGCTGCGCGCCACCGTGGGCGCCGCCACCGGTCTGGACCTGCTCCCGGGCACCGAAGGCCCCTGCGTGGAGCTGGCACTCGACGCGGAGCTGGCACCCGAGGCGTACCGCCTGACCGCCGACGCCGACGCCCTACGCATCACCGCGGGCAGCGCCGCCGGAGTGTTCCGGGGGACGCAGACCTTCCGTCAGCTCCTGGGCCCGGACGCCTTCCGCCGCGCCCCCCTCGCGCCGGGGCGCGCCTGGGAGGTCCCGGCGGTGGCCATCGAGGACGAACCGCGCTTCGGCTGGCGCGGCCTCATGCTCGACGTCTGCCGGCACTTCCTGCCCAAGGAGGACGTCCTGCGCTACCTCGACCTCCTCGCCGCCCACAAGCTGAACGTCTTCCACTTCCACCTCACCGACGACCAGGGCTGGCGCGTCGAGATCAAGCGCCACCCCCGCCTGACCGAGGTCGGCGCCTGGCGCTCACGCAGCAAGTACGGCCACCGGCAATCCGATCTGTGGGACGAGACCCCCCACGGCGGGTACTACACCCAGGACGACATCCGCGAGATCGTCGCCTACGCCGCCGAGCGGCATATCCGCGTCGTCCCCGAGATCGACATCCCGGGCCACGCGCAGGCCGCCATCGCCGCATACCCCGAGCTGGGCAACACCGACGTCATCGACACCACCACCCTCTCCGTCTGGGACACCTGGGGCGTCAATCCGAACGTACTCGCCCCCACTGACAACACCCTGCGCTTCTACGAAGGCGTCCTCGAGGAGGTCCTCGACCTCTTCCCCGCCACGACCTCGCCGTTCGTCCACATCGGCGGCGACGAGTGCCCCAAGGACCAGTGGAAGCAGTCCCCGCTCGCCCAGGCCCGGATCGCCGAACTCGGCCTGAAGGACGAGGACGAGCTCCAGTCCTGGTTCATCCGCCACTTCGACACCTGGCTCGCCGAGCGGGGCCGCCGCCTCATCGGCTGGGACGAGATCCTCGAAGGCGGCCTCGCCGAAGGCGCCGCGGTCTCCTCCTGGCGCGGCAACGCGGGCGGCATCGCCGCCGCCGAGGCCGGGCACGACGTGGTGATGTGCCCGGAGCAGCAGGTGTACCTGGACCACCGTCAGGACGGCCACGAGGACGAGCCGATGCCCATCGGATACGTCCGCACCCTGGAGGACGTCTACCGCTTCGAACCCGTTCCACCGGGCCTCTCCGAGGAGGCCGTCCGGCACATCCTCGGCACCCAGGCCAACGTGTGGACCGAGGTCATGCAGAACAGGTCGCGTGTCGACTACCAGGTCTTCCCGCGCCTCGCCGCCTTCGCGGAGGTCGCCTGGACACCCCTGCCCGCCCCGGCCGAACGGGACTTCACCGGCTTCGAGGAGCGCATGACGGACCATTACGCCCGGCTCGACGCCCTCGGCGTCGACTACCGCGGGCCGGGCGGCCCGCTGCCGTGGCAGAAGCGGCCCGGCGTCCGCGGCTTCCCCCGCGAGGGGGCGCCGCCGGAGGTGTGGACCCCGGCGGTGTGACCCCGGAACCGGCGTACGCGGCGCCCGCCCGCCGCGTACGCCGGGGTGAGCCGAACCCGCCCCGGCACGAACGGAATAAGTCGTACAAGCATCGCTGAAGAGTGGCAATTCACCCGCCACTCCGAAGACGTGTGAAAACGGGCCATCCCCCAGGTCAGGGACGGAACCGCCCTTCGCGGACCCTCGCGCCGGTCCGATCGGAAGATGTGCCAGAGTTGCCACGTCCGGCCTGTGAACACGTACCGTACGGCGCAACAGGCGGACCAGCCGGGAGACCGGGAAGGGGCAGCTGGGTTGACCACGCACGCACCGCAGGCGATGCAGTCGGTGACGCTGCCGGCCTCGCTCGACGAGGCCGTGGCGGCGCTGGAAGCCATGCCCGCCGCCGTCCCCGTGGCGGGGGGAACGGACCTGATGGCGGCCGTGAACAAGGGGCTCCTGCGCCCCTCGGCGCTGGTCGGCCTCGGCCGGATCAGCGAGCTGCGCGGCTGGCACTACCAGGACGGCCACGCGCTGCTCGGCGCGGGCCTCACCCACGCCCGCACGGGACGGCCCGACTTCGCCGCCCTGATCCCCGCCCTGGCCGCCTCCGCCCGCGCCGCGGGCCCGCCCCAGATCCGTAACGCCGGAACCCTCGGCGGCAACATCGCCTCCTCCGCGCCCACCGGCGACACCCTGCCGGTGCTGGCCGCGCTGGAGGCCGAGCTGGTCGTCGCGGGCCCCGGCGGCGTCCGCCGCGAGATCCCCGTCTCCCATCTGCTGGCCGGCCGCGAGATGCTGGGCCCGGCCGAGCTGATCGGCTTCGTCCGGGTGCCGCTGCTGCACGCCCCGCAGGTGTTCCTGAAGGCCACCGGCCGCACCGGCCCCGGCCGCGCCACCGCCTCGGTCGCCATCGTGCTGGACCCGGCCCGGCGTGGGGTGCGCTGCGCGGTCGGCGCCATCGCCCCGATGCCGCTGCGCCCGCTGGAGGCGGAGCGCTGGATCGCCTCGCTGATCGACTGGGACGGCGAGCGGGGCCTGGCCCCCGACGCGCTGGCCGCCTTCGGCGAGTACGTCGCCGCCGCCTGCATCCCGGACCACGCACCTCCGGCCGACGGATCAGAGGCCCCGCCGCTGTCCCCGGCCGTACTCCACCTGCGGCGCACCGTCGCCGCGCTCGCCCGACGCGCACTGGGGAGGGCACTGTCGTGAGCAATGAGGAACGCCCCGACCAGCACGGGCGGCACGGCCACTCCGACGGCCCCGACCCCCGGTACGGGGGCTGGGAGCCGACCCCGCAGAGCGGTGAGTACGACGCGGACGCCACCGCGTTCGTCACGCTCCCCCCGGAGGACCTCGACAACGCGCCGCTGGCCGCCCCGGGCCAGGGGTACGTACCGCCGATGATCCTGCCGCTGACCCCGGCCGCCGGTCTGGACCCGGCCGCGACGGGCAGCTGGGTCGTGCAGACGCAGAGCCAGCAGCAGGCCCAGGCCGAGCGGCGCGCCCAGGAGGCGCCCCCGGGCGCGGTGCACTGGCCGGACCCGAACGAGCAGGGCGGGTACGGGCAGCCGTACCAGGACACCTCGCACACGACGGCCCAGTGGAACTTCACCGAGGCCATCGGCGAGCAGGCGGCGCCGGGGGCGGTGCCCACCGCGGACTACCCGGACCACACGGGCCCTGGTGATCACACGGGCCCCGGTGACTACGCGGGTCACACCGGCCACGCGGACCACACCGGTCACGGAGAACCTGCCGGTCACACCAGCCCCACCGGACCCCCCGACCACGCCGGTCACACCGGCCAGTGGACGATCCCGGTCGCGGACGGGGATCTTCCGGACGAGTCGGGCGAGTTCCCGGCCTCGGCCGCGCCCCCGCAGCAGTGGTACGCGGACGACACGCGCCCCGCGACGCTCCCCGGCGGTGCCCCCGCGCCGTGGGCCACCCAGCCGCACCCCGAGGAGACCCACCCCGGACCTGACGAGGAGCACGCGACCGACGGCACCGCCCCCGAGGCCGCCCACCCGCTCCCTGCCGCAGAAGCCGCAGAGGGCGCAGAGGGCGGGGAACCGGAAGCGGAATCCCCCGCCACCCCGGAAGCGGAACCGGAGCCGGAAGCAACCTCCGTACCCACGCCCGACCCCACGGTCCCGTCAGGCCCCACGAACGACTCCGCAATCCTGCCCACCCCCGAAGAGGCGGCAGCGGCCGGACCGGACCCGGCCCCCGAAGCGGAACCGGAACCGGACCCGGCGCACGACCCCGCGCACGACCCGGCCGCCGCCCCCGTCGACGTACCGAGCGAACACCCCGCCGCCTCCTACCTCCTGCACGTGAACGGGGTGGACCGCCCGGTCTCCGACGCCTGGATCGGCGAGTCCCTGCTCTACGTGCTCCGCGAGCGCCTCGGCCTCGCCGGGGCCAAGGACGGCTGCTCGCAGGGCGAGTGCGGGGCGTGCAACGTCCAGGTGGACGGCCGGCTGGTCGCCTCCTGCCTGGTGCCCGCCGCCACCGCCGCCGGGAGCGAGGTCCGTACGGTCGAGGGGCTGGCCGTCGACGGCGAACCCTCCGACGTCCAGCGCGCGCTCGCCGCCTGCGGGGCCGTCCAGTGCGGCTTCTGCATCCCCGGCATGGCGATGACCGTCCACGACCTGCTGGAGGGCAACCACGCCCCCAGCGAGCTGGAGACCCGCCAGGCCCTCTGCGGCAACCTCTGCCGCTGCTCCGGCTATCGGGGCGTGCTCGACGCCGTCGCGGACGTCGTGGCGGGCCGCGAGGCGAGCGCGGAGGCGGCCGCCCAGGACGAGGCGCGCATCCCGCACCAGGCCGAGCCCGGCGCCGGTGGCGTACAGCGGCCCCACCCGAACGAGGGAGGCGCGCAGTGATCGACGCGCGCAGACCCGCGACACCAGGACAGCACCCCGCGACACCACAGGTCACCTCCCGCCGCCGTCGCGGCGGGGCGAACGACAAGGAGGCGGCGTGACCGGCGACGCGGCCACCGCGCCCAACGCGACCAGCACCAGCCTGCCCAGGATCGACGCCTCCGCCGGTCCCGGTGACGGACCCGGCCAGGAGCCGCCCCTGATGGGCCTGGGCGCCTCGCTGCCGCCCGCCGACACCCGCGCGAAGACCGAGGGCACCTTCCCGTACGCCGCCGACCTCTGGGCCGAGGGGCTGCTCTGGGCCTCCCTGCTCCGCTCCCCGCACCCGCACGCCCGCATCCTGTCGATCGACACCTCGGCCGCCGCCGCGATGCCCGGGGTGCGCGCGGTCGTCACGCACGAGGACGTCCCCGGGGACAGCAATTACGGCCGCCGGGTCGTCGACCGCCCGGTCTTCGCCGCCGAGCTGGTCCGCCACCACGGCGAGCCGATCGCCGCCGTCGCCGCCGACCACCCGGACACCGCACGGCTGGCCGCCGCCGCCATCGCCGTCGAGTACGAGGTGCTGGAGCCGGTCACGGACCCGGAGAAGGCGTTCGCGGCGGAGCCCCTGCACCCCGACGGCAACCTGATCCGGCACATCCCGCTCCGGTACGGCGACGCCGAGGCGACCGGCGAGGTCGTGGTCGAGGGCCTCTACCGCATCGGCCGCCAGGACCCGGCCCCGATCGGCGCGGAGGCGGCCCTCGCCGTGCCCCGCCCGGACGGCGGCGTCGAGCTCTACACCGCCTCCACCGACCCGCACACCGACCGCGATCTGGCCGCCGCCTGCTTCGGCCTGGAGCCGGACCGGGTCAAGGTCGTCGTCACCGGTGTCCCCGGCGCGACCGGCGACCGCGAGGACCCCGGCTTCCAGATCCCGCTGGGCCTGCTCGCCCTGCGCACCGGCTGCCCGGTGAAGCTGGCCGCCACCCGCGAGGAGTCCTTCCTCGGCCACGCCCACCGCCACCCGACCCTCCTGCGCTACCGCCACCACGCGGACGCGGACGGCCGGCTGGTCAAGGTGGAGGCCCAGATCCTGCTGGACGCGGGGGCGTACGCCGACGCCTCCTCGGAATCGCTGGCGGCGGCCGTGGCGTTCGCCTGCGGCCCGTACGTCGTGCCGCACGCCTTCATCGAGGGCTGGGCGGTCCGGACGAACAACCCGCCCTCCGGTCACGTACGCGGCGAAGGCGCGATGCAGGTCTGCGCGGCGTACGAGGGCCAGATGGACAAGCTGGCCGCGAAGATCGGCATCGACCCGGCCGAACTCCGCCTCCGCAACGTCCTGTCGACCGGCGACATCCTTCCCACGGGCCAGACGGTGACCTGCCCGGCCCCGGTGGCCGAGCTGCTCCGCGCGGTCCGCGACCACCCCCTTCCCGCCCTCCCCAAGGACACCCCGGAGGACGACTGGCTGCTGCCCGGCGGCCCCGAGGGCGCGGGCGAGCCCGGGGCGGTGCGCCGGGGCGTGGGGTACGGGGTGGGCATGGTCCACATGCTCGGCGCCGAGGGCACGGACGAGGTCTCCACGGCCACGGTCCGGGTCCACGACGGGGTGGCCACGGTGATCTGCGCGGCGGTCGAGACGGGCCAGGGCTTCACCACCCTCGCCCGCCAGATCGTCCAGGAGATCCTCGGCGTGGACGAGGTCCATGTGGCCGCCGTCGACACCGACCAGCCCCCGGCGGGCCCGGCCACGCACGGCCGCCACACCTGGGTGTCGGGCGGGGCGGTGGAGCGGGCGGCGAAGATGGTCCGCACCCAGCTCCTCCAGCCGCTGGCCCACAAGTTCGGCATGTCCACGGAGCTGCTCCAGATCGCGGACGGCAAGATCACCTCGTACGACGGTGTCCTCTCCACCACCGTCATGGAGGCGATGGACGGCAAGGAGCTCTGGGCCACCGCCCAGTGCCGCCCCCACCCGACCGAGCCGCTGGACGACTCCGGCCAGGGCGACGCGTTCGTGGGCCTCGCGTTCTGCGCGGTACGGGCGGTCGTCGACGTCGACATCGAGCTCGGCTCGATCCGGGTGGTCGAAATGGCGGTCGCCCAGGACGTGGGCCGGGTCCTCAACCCGAAGCAGCTGGCGATCCGGATCGAGGCGGGCATCACCCAGGGCATCGGCGCGGCCCTCACGGAGAACCTCCGCACCGCGCGCGGCATCGTCCGCCACCCCGACCTGACCGGTTACGCGCTGCCGACCTCGCTGGACGCCCCGGACATCCGTATCGTCAAACTGGTCGAGGAGCGGGACGTGGTGGCCCCCTTCGGCGCCAAGCCCGCCTCGGCCGTCCCCGTCGTGACGGCCCCGGCGGCGGTCGCCTCGGCGGTCCGCTCGGCCACCGGCCGCCCGGTGAACCGCCTGCCGGTGCGCCCGCAGGCGGCGGTGGTGAACGCCAAGAACTGAGGGGCCCGTACGCCGGACCGGCGTACGGGATGTCGAACGGGGGAGGGGCCCGGCATGATCACCGAGCCGGAGCTGGTGGGGGAGTCGGGCCCGGACCGGGCCGCCGACGAAATGGGCGGGTTCGACCGGAAGCCCACGTCCGGGCGCCGACGCGGTTCCGGTCTGCTGTGGGGCGCGGCCGGGGCGCTGCTGGCCTCCGCCGTGTGGGCGTCGGCGGTTTTCGTGTACGGCATCGGCATCGACCGCAAGCCGGAGACGCACGGATACCAGCTGGGGGAACGTTCCTGCTCCGCCCTCCGGCTGAAGGCGCTCACCGCGTCGGTGGGCGAGCGGATCGAGCCCCCGGAGCTCTCCTCGCAGCCGCTCGCGCATCCGGCGCTCGACAGCGTCGCGTGCTCGGTGTCGCTCTCCTCCGCCGCCACCACCAGCACGGGATGGAGCTCCGGGCTCACCGTCTGGATGACGGCGGAACTGCACAAGGAGACCGACCCCCGGCCCGCGTTCGAGGCCCGTGCGGGTGTGATGAGCCTGCTGGGCAACGAACCGGAGCGGTCGGAGACCGTACCCGGCCTCGGGGACCGGGCGTATCTGCTGGTCCTGGACGAACGCGATGCGGAGCTGAGGGTCCTGGAGGGCGGTGCCGTCATCACGCTCGCCATCTCCCTGGACATGAACCACGCGGGCTCCGACGACGGGGAGCCGTCGTCCGACCCGCCCGAATTCCCGGGCGCGGAGGAGTATCACGCGGATCTGATCAGTGATATGCGCGATCTCATGAAACAGTTGAAGACGGCCTGAGGGCCACCGTACGCACACACGGAACGAGGGGGGAGTTTCATGTCGTTCGAAGAAGAGTGGGCCGCGTTACGCTCCGCGGCGGCCGAACGAACCGCCATGCGCGTCAACGGAGTTCAGGCCGAGGGCGGGGGCGGTGGCGGCGCTGCCGATCTGGTGGTGAACCGGGACGACCTGGGCGCCATCGGGAACGACGCCTATGCCTTGCGGACACGACTGGCGAAGGACGGCGACCACGCCCGCCCCGCCACCTTCGACGCGGCGATCGCCCTCACCAACGGCAACTTCACGAGCGGCGCGGCGGTGCTCAAGGTGCACGACCGCTGGCGGACCCACCTGAAGACACTCCTGGATTCCTGCGCGCACATCTCGAACCACCTCGATTTCACCAAGGCCCAGCACGCCAGGGACGAAGTGAAGATCGTGGGGGATCTGGCCTCGATCTCCAAGCTCACGGAGTACATGAAGTAGCGGGAGCGGGGGAGCGCGCACATGCTGAGGTACGAGGACATCGTCGGCGCCCCGCTGGGGAAGCTGAAGGCCGCGGCCGACGACTGGTCGGAGATGGCGGCCAAGCTGGACAAGCTTGCGACCGAGGCCGCCGACGGAATGAAGGCCAGGGCGGACAAAGCGCGTTGGGACGGGGTCAACGCGGGCGTCACCAAAGCGTTCATCGGTAAGACGGCCAAGGAGTTCTCGGACGCCGCAGCCGAGGCCAAAGGCGTGAAGCAGATCCTTGAAGAGGGTTATGCGGCCATCAAGAAGGCCAGGGACGACCTGATCAGCATCCAGGAGCACGAGGGGCCCGCGGCCGGTGTCGTGGTGGACGGCAGGGGCAAGGTCACGGCGCGGAACCCGTTGTCGGAGAACAGCGCGGCCCGGCACGATCCGGACTACACCCGGTTTCTCCAGCAGGAGAGGAAGGACGTCGACTCCTGGCAGAAGAAGATCGACCTCATCGTCGACCAGTGCAACGACACCGATGAGTACTTCAAGAACTCGCTCGAGGCCAACGTCACCGACCGCAAGGACTTCAGCGCACCCAAGTTCACGAAACTGGACCAGGAACCGGCCGCCCGCGCCCTCGCGTTGGCTGCCAAGGGCCGCGACATCACCACCACCGAACTCCAGTTGTTCAACGATCTGCTGAAGAGCAACAGCACGTCAGTGGAGTTCGCGACGTACTTCTACGAGAAGCTCGGCCCGGAGAAGTCCCTCGCCTTCTTCGGGCAACTGGCAACGGACACCCTCGACCACAGCGGGGTCGACAAGGACCGCTTGGCACAGGTCCAGGACCTCCAGCGCAACCTCGGCCTGAACCTCGCCACCGCCTCGCACGACAAGGCGTTCACGGCCGAGTGGGGACCGGAACTGCGCAAGCTGGGCACGCAGCAGATCCCGCTGTCGAAGTACGACACCGGCGGTGCCCCGTACGGCTACCAACTGCTCGGCGGCATCATGCGGTACGGGAACTACGACGCGAAGTTCCTCACCCCGATCGCCGAACACGTGGCGCAGCTCCACCAGCAGGACCCGTACAGATTCGCCGGCAACAAACAGCCCAACGGCTTCCTGGAGAACCCGTTCAACCCCTCGGGCAGGAACGGCTCCGGCTATGACCCGATGCCGGCCATGCTGGAGGCGCTGGGGAACAGCCCGGAGGCGGCAAAGCGCTTCTTCGCCGATGAGCCGACGGCCTACAACGAGGACGGCACGGTCAAGAAGGGGGCTGCCGACCTGGGAAAGCAGGACGGCGAGGTGGTCACCGACTACCTCGACTTCTTCGCCAATGAGAAGTGGGAGTCGTTCCCGGACATGAGCTCCAGCGACCCGGACAAACGGGAAGCTTCCCTCCAGTACATGCCGGACGCGTTGGGGCGTGCTTTGGAAGCGGCGACACTCGGATATCCGGCCGGTCATCCGGACGTCGGCGTGGTAAGGGATGCCGACAACGCGGCCGTCATGCGGAAGGTCATGGAAAAGTACGGCACGGACGCGGGGCTCCTCAAGCAGCAGGAAGGGATGGCCGACAGCCTCGGAGTCATGGGCGCGGGATACATCGATGACATCAACTGGGCTCTGGACAAGGGCGGTCCCCACAGCCCCTTCGCCCCCACCAGCAATCTGGAGGGGCACCTCCCCCTCAGCGATCACGTGAGTCAGAGGGCACAAGAGAGGGACATCGTCCGCGGCTTCCTGGGGGCACTCGGACAGCATCCGGATGCCTATGCCACCCTCGCCACGGCGGAACAGGCATACACGAGAAGTGTGCTCGAAGCCCAAGTCGGGGCCGACGGGAAGATTGATTCAGGCTCGGCCCGGGTGGCCGTGCACGTCGGCGCCGAGGTGCACGGGACGCTCGACCAGTCCCGCGCCGATCAGGTCGAGGCGGAGCGGATGAAGACCCACGAGGACTACGAGAAGGCCGTCGCCCAGCGGGCGGGCTGGGTGGAGTTCGGTGCTGCGGCAGGAATCGCGGCCGGTGTCGCTTTTCTGCCGGCGACGGCCGCGGTGGGTGCTGCCGCCGTACTCATCCCTTTGGCGACCGATACCGCCAGCGGTGCAGCGGAGCAGGTCATGGGCCAGATCGTCGGGGATATTTCGGATAAAACGATCGATGAGAGCAAAGAGAAGGCCGAGGATCTCATCGGGGATGACTGGGGCAGTATTTTCCGCTCCGGCGAAGCCAGAGCGGAGGCTCCGATGGATGAATTCCTCGCACTTTATACGGGTGAAGGGGATGCGGATTTCCGCGAGGACATGAAGATGTCGCTGAGGATGGGCTATTCGACTGGAAATGATCGTGTGAGGCAGCAGGGCCCGGGGCCGGAGACGGGGTGATATCGCCAGTGGCGGCGAAAGGTGTGGCTGTGGGAGAGAAGCGGTGCAGGAGGGCCCTGATGGCCTTCCTTGTGGTGACTGTTGGTGCCGTTGGCACGGGGTGCGGATCGGACCCGGAGCCTCCGTCGCCCTATGTGAATGCGGCGGAGGTGTGTGAAGGGGTGTTCGCCGGTCGACTGGAAAAAACGGTTCAGGAGGTGACCGGCGGAACCGTCTTCAACCGGAGCGAGGCGGGCAGTATGGGCAAGGTGATCGAAGAGATCAAGAAGGGGCACGCGTCGGGCCGCAGCTGGTCGACAGGCCAGAAGCTCTGCAATATGTCCGTCAAGGGAGTCCCTTCCGATGAAAGGGCTTTTTTGTCGTTCAACATATACGCGCTTCGCGATGTGGGTGATCCCAGAAAACCTGAGGGGGCTCGTCGGTTCTTGCTGGGCAGGGAGGCAGTCGCTAATACTCGCTGGGCAAGTCTCTATTTCGAGTGTGTCAGCCCGCAGCTCGAAAAATCGGACCGTTTCCCGGCGCGTATTCGTGGAGGGCTGGGGAAAGCTAAGATCCGAGGTAACGCAGTGGAAAACCTGACCGCCAACCTCACTGTCCTGCACGCCGCCTCCCTCGCCGTGGCGAAGGAGCTGGAGTGTGAGGGGAACGCCGGCCTTCCCGAGAAACTGGACCCCGGGATGAAGCCGTTGTCGTAGGCCGTGGCGGAAACGGGGGAAGCGGCCTGAGCCGGACGGCCACAGCGAGGCGGCCTGTCTGCGGGACCGGGCTGATGGTGTGCAGATCCCGGCGGGGCCGGGCCTTGAGGATGACGGATGAGGAGGACGCACGGATGCTTCCGCGGAAGAGGCGGGGGACCGGAAAGCGTGGGCCCGGTGGGCTCGTCGGCGCGGTCGTCGTGGCGTCCCTGCTGGCCGGGGCGGTCGGTTGTGCTGATGAGAGGGACGGGACAGGGCGCGCCAAGGAGCCCGAGGACCGGTCCGTGGCCCCCACCGAGCTCTGTGGGGGAGAGGCGGTGTCGGCCGAGGCGGGCGAAGCCCTGAAGGTGATCACCGGGACGACCAGGTTCGAGGGGTGGAGCGACTACCCGACCGTTGCGCATGGCGCACAGGAGCTCCGGAAGCGGCTCACGTTCGCCGTCGTCGGTGACGGGGATGTCTGCCGGTTCTTCCCCCTGGGTGATATGCCGGACAGCCACTTCAGGGTCACCTGGGAGCTGGTCGAGGGTGCCCCGACGGGCGAACCGGACCCGAAGTTCACGGAGCTCGCGATGGGGGAGCGGGCGCTGACCGCGCGGGATGCCGCGTTCCTTCAGTTCGCCTGCCGAAGTGAAGGAATCGCCGATTCTCCCTCTGTCCTCCATATCCAGATCGGTGTGGAGAACTGGGCCTTCCCCAAGAGGTTCAGGGCCGACCCCAAGATCCTGGAGAACGCCCACGCGACCGTGGCCCACTCCTTCTCCCTGGCCATGGCGAAGGAACTGGGGTGCGAGAACGACGGAGGGCTGGCGGCCCGGCCGTCACTGGACCCTGCGTAAGCCCGCCCGCCCCCGGTACACGCCGACGGCCCGCCTCCAGGAGATGGAGGCGGGCCGTCGGGTCTCTTCGCTGGAGGCCGTGACCGGAATCGAACCGGTGTAACTCGAGTTGCAGTCGAGCCCCTGAGCCTCTCGGGCACACGGCCAAGCTGTGCTGTGCTGTCCCCGACGTTAGGCGGCGCGGGGAGCGGGCCACAAGGGAAGCGGGCGGTCCGCAACACGACTGCCATACGCCGTTCACGCCCGGGGCTTCCGTCCTACGACCAAGGGACGGGTCCGGACAGGTACAGCGACAGGGTTCAAACCGCTCCATGCCTCTTACTCTGGGGAAATGACCGCCCCCGAACAGCGCGACGGCACCGGCCCCGCGCACCTCGTATCGACCGATCCGCCGCACGACCACCACCCGGCCGACCGCCACCCGGCCGACCGCCGGCTGTACGACCGCGACCAGGGCGGGCCCACCACCCCGGCCACCGGGCTGCCCACCGACCCGGCCACCGGGCTGCCCGTCGGCCTCCCCGCGGACCTGAAGACCGGCATACCCGGCGACGTACGGCCCGGTATGCCGGACGCCCTGCCCGGTGATCTGACCTCGGAGGTCGCGGGGGCGGCCGCCGAAGGGGTGCTCGGGCGGACCTACCGGGCGCTCAGCATCGGCATCGTCTCCGTGGTCTTCCTCATCGCATTCGAGGCGACGGCGGTCGGTACGGCGATGCCGGTCGCCGCACGGGAACTGCACGGCATCCCGCTCTACGCGTTCGCCTTCTCCGCGTACTTCACCACCAGCCTCTTCGCCATGGTGCTCTCCGGGCAGTGGGCCGACCGGCGCGGGCCGCTGCAACCGCTCGCCACCGGGATCACCGCCTTCGGCGTGGGGCTGCTGCTCTCCGGGGCGGCGGGCTCGATGTGGGTGTTCATCGCGGGCCGGGCGGTCCAGGGGCTCGGCGGCGGGCTGGTGATCGTCGCCCTGTACGTGGTCATCGGGCGCGCCTACCCCGAACGCATCCGGCCCGCCATCATGGCCGCCTTCGCCGCGAGCTGGGTGATCCCGTCCGTGGTCGGGCCGCTGGCCGCAGGGACGGTGACCGAGCAGCTGGGCTGGCGCTGGGTCTTCGTCGGTATCCCCGCCCTCATCGTCATCCCGCTCGCCCTGGCCCTTCCGCAGATCCGCCGGATGGCCTCGGGCCCGGCGGACCCGGAGGCGTCGGCGCAGCCGTACGACCGCCGTCGCATCCGGCTCGCGCTGGGGATCTCGGCGGGGGCCGGGCTGCTCCAGTACGCGGGCCAGGAGCTGAACTGGCTCGCCGTGCTCCCCGCCGCCGCGGGCGTCGCCCTGCTGGTGCCCGCTGTACGGGGGCTGCTGCCCACCGGGACCGTACGGGCGGCGCGCGGGCTGCCGTCGGTGATCCTGCTGCGCGGGGTGGCGGCCGGTTCGTTCATCGCCGCCGAGTCCTTCGTCCCCCTGATGCTGGTCACCCAGCGCGGCCTGACCCCGACCATGGCGGGACTCTCCCTGGCGGTGGGCGGCGCGACCTGGGCGCTGGGCTCGTTCGTCCAGTCCCGGCCGCGTCTGGAGCCGTACCGGGGGCGGCTGATGGTGAGCGGGATGGTGCTCGTGGCCGCGTCCATCGCGCTCGCCCCGACCGTACTGATCCCGGCCGTCCCGGTCTGGATCGTCGCCGTGGCCTGGGCCTTCGGCTGCTTCGGCATGGGCATGGTGATCGCCTCCACCAGCGTCCTGCTCCTGAAGCTCTCGGCCCCCGAGGAGGCGGGCTCCAACTCCGCCGCCCTCCAGATCTCCGACGGCCTCTCCAACGTGCTGCTGCTGGCCATGGGCGGCGCAGCCTTCGCGGCCCTCGGCGGCAAGGCCCTGGGCGCGGCGGCACACGGCACGGCGGCGACCGGCGCCACGGGCTCGCACCCGATGGCCTTCGCGGCGGTGTTCCTGCCGATGGCGGTGGTGGCCGCGGTGGGGGCGTGGGTGGCTACGCGGGTGGTCGTGCGGGAGAAGTGAGCGGTACCACTCTGACCCCACCCGGTGGTACCGTTCTGGTATGGCGATGAACCTGCGTCTCCGTGACGACCAGACGGAAGCCCTCAAGCGGCGTGCCGAACAGGAGGGCATCAGCATGCACGCCATCGTGCTCCGGGCCGTGGACGACTATCTCGCCAGAACGGCGCAGCAGGCCATCGTCCGCGAGACGGCGAAGGAGCAGGCGGCCAAGTGGAGCGAGCTGATGGATCGGCTGAAATGAGCTGTGTCTACCTGAGCTCCGAGGACGCCCTCGTGATCGCCGAGCACGCGTGCGACGACATGCAGATCGTCGTCCGGGACGCCGGTCTGCTGGAGTCGGCGGCCCACCGCCCCTCGGCGGCCATGTTCGGTGAGGAGGCTTACCCTGACCTGATCGACAAGGCGGCGGCACTTCTCCAGTCCCTGGCGGTCAACCGCCCTCTGTTCGACGGCAACAAGCGCACTGCCTGGCTCTCCTGCGTCACGTTCCTCGCCATGAACGGCGTCGACCTGCGCCCGGACATCGACGCGGCGGAGCGGCTGGTCATCGATGTCGCCACAGGAGAGACAGACGAGATCAAGGTGATCTCCCAGGGGTTGCGGGACCTGGTCGTCGACGCGATGTGAGCACCGTCTCGTCCGGCACCGGCGCGGCTTGTTCGTACCTGGTTTCAACCGGGCCCCCGGTAGGGTGGCCCGGTTGTCGTATCGCGGGCCGGGTCCTTCGGGCCGGGTGCGGTAGTGGCAGCGACCCACGTACCCGAGCGCCCCGAACCGGAGACCGTGACTACTACCACCGCCTCCCACCACCTCTCTCCCGCCTTTCCCGGCCGTGCCCCCTGGGGCACCGCCAACAAGCTGCGAGCCTGGCAGCAGGGGGCCATGGAGAGGTACGTCCAGGAGCAGCCGCGCGACTTCCTCGCCGTCGCCACGCCCGGCGCGGGCAAGACCACCTTCGCGCTGACCCTCGCGTCGTGGCTGCTGCACCACCATGTCGTCCAGCAGGTCACCGTGGTCGCCCCGACCGAGCACCTCAAGAAGCAGTGGGCGGAGGCGGCCGCCCGGATAGGGATCAAGCTCGACCCGGAGTACAGCGCCGGTCCGCTGAGCAAGGAGTACCACGGTGTCGCCGTGACGTACGCCGGTGTCGGCGTCCGCCCGATGCTGCACCGCAACCGGTGCGAGCAGCGCAAGACCCTGGTCATCCTCGACGAGATCCACCACGCCGGGGACTCCAAGTCCTGGGGCGAGGCGTGCCAGGAGGCGTTCGACCCGGCGACCCGGCGGCTCGCGCTGACCGGTACGCCGTTCCGGTCGGATACCAACCCGATCCCCTTCGTCGCGTACGAGGAGGGGAACGACGGCATCCGCCGCTCCTCCGCCGACTACACCTACGGCTACGGCAACGCGCTCGCCGACGGCGTCGTCCGCCCCGTGATCTTCCTCAGCTACAGCGGCAACATGCGCTGGCGCACCAAGGCCGGTGACGAGATCGCGGCCCGGCTCGGCGAGCCGATGACCAAGGACGCCATCGGGCAGGCGTGGCGCACCGCGCTCTCGCCCACCGGCGACTGGATTCCCAACGTGCTGGCCGCCGCCGACAAGCGGCTGACCGAGGTCCGCAAGGGCATCCCGGACGCGGGCGGGCTCGTCATCGCGACGGACCAGGACTCGGCACGCGCGTACGCCAAGATCCTGAAGAAGGTCACCGGGGAGACGCCGACCGTCGTCCTCTCCGACGAGAAGGCCGCCTCGAAGAAGATCGACAAGTTCAGCGCGGACGAGTCGCGCTGGATGGTCGCGGTACGGATGGTGTCCGAGGGCGTGGACGTGCCGCGCCTCGCCGTCGGCGTGTACGCCACCACCATCTCCACGCCCCTCTTCTTCGCCCAGGCCGTCGGCCGCTTCGTGCGCTCCCGCAGGCGCGGTGAGACCGCCTCCGTCTTTCTGCCGACGATCCCGATGCTCCTCGACTTCGCCAACGAGATGGAGGTCGAGCGCGACCACGTGCTCGACAAGCCCAAGAAGGGCGGCGACGAGGAGAACCCGTTCGCGGAGGAGGACCAGCTCCTCGCCGACGCCGAGAAGCTGGAGGACGAGGAGACCGAGGACCAACTGCCCTGGGAGGCACTGGAGTCCGACGCCGTCTTCGACCGAGTGCTGTACGACGGCGCCGAGTTCGGCATGCAGGCCCACCCGGGCAGTGAGGAGGAGCAGGACTACCTCGGTATCCCCGGCCTCCTCGAACCCGACCAGGTGCAGCTTCTCCTCCAGAAGCGCCAGAGCCGGCAGATCGCGCACAGCCGCCAGAAGCCGGCCGAGGAGGCCGACCTCCTGGAGAAGCCCGCCGAGGCCCGGCCCGTCGTCACCCACAAGCAGCTCCTCAGCCTGCGCAAGCAGCTCAACACGATGGTCTCCGCCTACACCCACCAGAGCGGCAAGCCCCACGGTGTGATCCACAACGAGCTGCGCCGCGTCTGCGGCGGCCCCCCGAGCGCCGAGGCCACGGCCCACCAGATCCAGACGCGTATCGCCAAGGTCCAGGAGTGGGCGACCCGGATGACGTGACGGGGCCGCCCCGCCCGCCCCGCCCTCCTGCCGTGCGGCCCGCTCCGGTCCTGTCCGGGGCGGGCCGCACGTCGGGTTCCGGGGTGGCCGCACGTCCGGTTCCGGGGTGGGCCGTACACCCGTTTTCGGCCACCTGGCGCTTCCCGGCACGCCCAGCCGGAAAAATATGCGCGCTTCAATTCACGGTGAGTTAACGACAGTTCACATGAGGTGTACGAAGGGTCACCATCACGTCTGTCGACCAGGACGCGCGTAGACGTTCGCGTTTCGGACACCACCGCGCTGACCGGCGGTTATGCCGTACGGTCAGGACCCCGCCCCGAGAGGCGCCCGGATTCTGGACGAGGGCTTCCGCTGAGCGGACTGGCTCGCTACTGTCCCGGCCATATGAACGCCCCGTGGCAGAGCCGCCGCGGAGCGCAGCCGGTGCCTATGGCCAGACCGGCGGCCTCTCCGTGCGTCGCCGCTGGGACCGGTGTCGCAACCCCCGGAACAGGGCCGCCGTCGCTCACCCGAAGAGGAGAGGGCGTCGTGACAGCGGAGACTTCCCAGACGCTCGACCGAGGACTGCGGGTCCTCAAACTGCTCGCCGATACCGATCACGGTCTGACCGTCACCGAGTTGTCCAACAAACTCGGCGTCAACCGGACCGTCGTCTACCGGCTGCTCGCCACCCTGGAGCAGCACGCCCTGGTCCGCCGCGATCTGGGCGGCCGCGCCCGGGTCGGGCTCGGTGTGCTGCGCCTGGGCCGACAGGTGCACCCCCTCGTCCGGGAGGCCGCGCTGCCCGCGCTGCGCTCCCTGGCCGAGGACATAGGGGCCACCGCCCACCTCACGCTCGTCGACGGCAGCGACGCCCTCGCGGTCGCCGTCGTCGAGCCCACCTGGACCGACTACCACGTGGCCTACCGGGCGGGCTTCCGCCACCCGCTGGACCGGGGGGCCGCGGGGCGCGCCATCCTCTCCGCCCGCCAGCAGACGGCGGCCGGCCACCCCGGCTACACCCTCACCCACGGCGAGCTCGAAGCCGGAGCCAGCGGGGCGGCGGCGCCGCTGGTCGGGGTCTCGGGGGTGGAGGGGAGCGTGGGCGTGGTCATGCTCGCCGACGCCGTACCGGAACGGGTCGGGCCCCGCGTGCTCGACGCCGCCCGGGAAGTGGCGGACGCCCTGCGGTAGGGGCGCCCCCGTTCCGTACGTACGGGCGGCCCCCTGCCGCAGGGCGTCCGTTCCGTACGTACGGGGGCGCGGTTGGACGTGTTCCCGTATGTACGGGACCGGCGTACGGGGAGGAGGCGCGGCGGGGGCGTACGCCTGGCGCGTTCCCGGTCCCGCCCGGCGGTTAGATTGGACGGGTGCTCACTCGTCTCTCGCGCCCCCGCGCGCTCGCCCTCTGCGCGCTGCCCGTCCTCGCCCTGTTCGGTACGGCGGCCCTCGCGCCGCTCCCGTTCACCCTGGCGCAGCCCGGGGTGACCGCCGACGTGCTCGGCGAGGACCGGGGCAAGCCGGTGATCACCATCACCGGCGCCGAGACCCGGCCCACCGAGGGGCAGCTGCGGATGACGACGATCGTCGCCACCGGGCCCAAGGCGGACGTCCGGATCGGCAACGTGCTGGACGGCTGGTTCCGTACGGACCGGGCGGTCATGCCCCGGGACTCCGTCTACCCGACCGGCGGCTCCGAGAAGGAGATCGAGCAGCACAACCTGAACGACATGAAGGACTCCCAGAACGTCGCCGTCGACGCCGCCCTGAACCACCTGGACCGCGAGCCCGGCTCGATGCGGGTGAGCGTGGACCTCGGGGACATCGGCGGGCCCAGCGCCGGGCTCTTCCTCTCCCTCGGCATCATCGACATGCTCGACGGCGACGGGAAGGGCGGCGACCTCACCGGGGGCCGCACCATCGCCGGTACGGGGACGATCACCGCGGACGGCAAGGTCGGCGCGGTCGGCGGGGTCTCCATGAAGACCCAGGCCGCCCACCGCGACGGGGCCACCGTCTTCCTCGTCCCGAAGGCCGAGTGCCGCGAGGCGGAGGCGGAGCGGCCCGAGGGGCTGCGGCTGATCCCCGTCACGACCCTGGACGGCGCGGTGGGCGCGCTCAAGGCGCTGGAGAGCGGCGGGAAGGTGCCGAGCTGCTGATCCCCTTCGGCGGGGGCGGTACGGCGGGTTCCCGGCCCGCCGCCTCGCCCGCTGCCTCTTCCCGGCCCGCCGCCTCGCCCGCCGCTTCTTCCGCCGAGGCCGCCGCTCCCTCCATCGTCCGCCACGACGGGAACACCAGCGGGCTCAGCGTCGCCAGGAAGTACACCCCGCCCATCGCCAGCAGCGCCCCCGTCGAGCCCGTCCCCTCCACCAGCAGCCCGGCCGCCAGTCCGCCCAGCGGCATCGCGAACTCGCAGCCGGCGGTCAGCGCCCCCGAGACCCGGCTGCGGAGCCGGTCCGGTACGCGCTCGTAGATGACCGTCGTCAGGATCGGGTTCAGCACCCCGCCCGCGATTCCGCCCAGCAGCATGGTCACCGCGAGCGGCAGCGTCGTCCCCGTCACCGCCGCCACCAGGAAGCGCGGCGCCCCGCACAGGATCACGCACACCGTGAACACCGCCCGCCGGGGGAAGCGGTGACCCACCGCCCCGTACAGCAGCGCCCCCGCCAGTCCGCCCGCCCCGAACAGCGCGGTGAGCAGCCCGATGTCCCGCGCTCCGCCCAACTCGGCCTCGGCGTGCACCGGGAGCAGGACGGCGTACCAGCCCTGGTCGGTGCCGTTCATGAGCATCACCATGAGGACGATCGCCAGCAGCAGCCGGTTGCCCAGCAAGTGGGCGTATCCCTCGCGGAGTTCGGTGCCGTACGTGCGCAGCGAGACGGGTGCCCCGCCCTTGCGCGGTTCGGCCGCGCCCACGCCCCGTACGCCGACGGCGACCAGCAGTGCGGAGAGGCCGAACGTGGCCGCGTCCAGGAGGAGTACGGTCTCCGACCCGGCGAAGGCGATCAGGATGCCGGCCAGCGCCGCGCCGACCATCCGGGCCCCGCGCGAGACCGCGTCGAAGAGGCTGGCGGCCCGGGGGAGCGTGGTGCCCGCGTGCTCCGCGAGATCGGGGATGAGGACGTACCGGGCGGTGTTGCCCGGGGTGTGGGCGAAGCCGTTCAGGGCCATCAGCGCGCAGAGCATCCAGAACTCCAGGGCGCCCGCCCGGTGGAGCAGCGGGATCGCGGCGATGGCGAGGCCGCAGACCGTGTCGGAGACGACGGCGGTCCTGCGGCGGCCGATCCGGTCGATGAACGGTCCGCCGATCAGCGCGGCGACGACGATCGGCAGGGTGGCGCAGAAGGCGACGACGCCCGCCCGGCCCGCGCTGCCGGTGGTCTCCAGGACGAACCAGGGCACGCCGATCAGGGTGAGTGAAGTCCCGGCGGTGGAAATGGAGTTGGCCGCGAGCGTGGCGGCGAGCGGCAGGCGATGGCGGTGGCGGTGGTGGTGGTGCATGGCCGTGCTTCCCCCGAAGGCGACTGGCCAGGGCCTGTGCGGAAGCCCTAGGCGGTACGGAACGTGTGGGCACCGGCCGCCGCCGGTCCGCTCCGGGCCAGCCGGAGGCCGAGCTCGACCATCGTCCAGCCGACGCGGGTCCGCAGGGCGGTCCGGGGCGGGGTGAACGACCGTGCCTCGCGGCGCAGTTCGGCGGAACGGTCGGCGTGCAGGAGCATGTGGATGTCGGCGTTCATGGGTAATTCCCTCCGGTTCATCGGCTGTTGGGGATCGGTGCTCATACGGGGACGCTCATTCGGAAGGGCGCGGGAAGACGTGCAGGTGGGTCTGGACCATCGCCGATCCCTCGGTGTCCTCCGGGACCCGGCCCCGGTAGCTCTCCACGAGTTCATGGACCTTGTGGGACAGCTCCAGCGAGAGTTCCGGCGTGAGGCGGATCTTGAAGTCGCTCAGGTCCCAGCTCCGCTGCCACTCCTCCGGCCAGTCGCCCGACGTGCCCAGCCAGGTGTTGAGGTCCCGGGCGTGAGTGGTGGCCGTCTCGTGCAGGAGGAACTCGATGGCTCCGCGCACTTCCGGATCGGCGTGCGTCATGAAGTCCGCGCTCTCGACCGTCGAGCCCTGGTGCACCGACCGCCACCAGCGCTCGCGGCCCTTGCCCAGCTCCGGGGCGTCCTCCACCAGCCCGCTCTCCGCGAGCTGGCGCAGGTGGTAGCTGGTCGAGCCGCTGGACTCGCCGAGCCGATCGCCGAGCTTGGAGGCGGTGGCGGGGCCGAACTCCCGGAGTGTGTCGAGTAGTCGGAGCCGCAGCGGATGCGCGATGGCGCGCAAGGCGCGGGCGTCGACGTGGTGGATCTTGCGGTCGGTGCGGTCGGCGTGGGGGTGGGGGCGGTCGCCCTGCTCGTTCTCTGCCATGCGCCAACCGTAGAGTTGCAAAGAGTGCTTTGCAAGTGGTTTTTTGCAACTCGACCTTTGCAACACAAGCTTTGCAGCAGTTTCTTTGCAGCGAACCCTTGGCAACTCCCTCCCCGGGCTCCCTCACCCCTCCTCGATGAACCCCTCCGCCACCAGCCACTCCTTCGCCACCTCGTGCGGGTCCTCGCCCTCCACATCCACCTTGGCGTTCAGCGTCCGTGCCACCTCGGTCGTCAGCTTCTTCGCGAGCGGGTCCAGCAGTTCGGCGATCACCGGGTACTTCTCGAAGGTCGCCAGATGGATGACCGGGGAGGCGTTGTAGTTGGGGAAGAAGTCCTTGTCGTCCTCCAGCACGTCCAGGTCCATCGCCTCGATCCGGCCGTCGGTGGTGAACACCTCGCCCAGCAGGCAGGAGTCGGACTCCGAGACCTGGGTGTAGATGATCCCGGCGTCCATCTTCTGGATGTTGCCCGCCGGGATCTTCATCCCGTACTTCTTCTCCATGCCGGGCAGCCCGTCGTCCCGCGAGGCGAACTCGTTCTCCACGCAGATCGTCACCGCGCCCGGGTCCCTCTTTGCCAGCGCCGCCACGTCCGACAGGGTCTTCAGCCGGTACTTGGCGTTGTTCTTCTTGCTGATGGCCAGCGCGTACGTGTTGTCGAGCGGGGCCGGAGGCAGCCAGACCACCCCGTTGCCGCGGTCCTCGTCCCGTACCGCCTCGTACTGCTTCTTCGGGTCCACGATCGGGTCCGCGTGGCCGAGGAAGGTGATCCAGCCGGTGCCGGTGTAGTCCCACTGGGCGTCCGCGTCGCCGTTGATGATGGCCTCGCGGGCGCTGATCGAGCCCGGCAGGTTCGTGCGGTCGATGACCTCCGCCCCGGCCGCCTTGAAGACCAGGCCGGTCATCTGGCCGAGGATGATGTTCTCGCTGAAGTTCTTCGAGGTCACCGTCAGCGTGGCGCCCTTCAGCGGCTCGCCCCGGCCGACCGAGCCCGGCGACACCTCGTCCACCATCGGGGAACCGCTCTTGAGCCCGCAGCCGCCCACCAGCAGCAAGGACGCGGCCGCCAGGACCCGGAAACCGTACGTCGTCGTCCTCACCGCTCCTCCAGCCCGCGCGGGGTCAGCGCCAGTTCGGCCAGCGAGGCCAGCCAGTCCACCAGCAGCGCCAGCACCACCGTCAGCACCGAGCCGATGACCAGCACCGGCATCCGCTGCGTCTGGATGCCCGAGGTGATCAGGTCGCCCAGCCCGCCGCCCCCGCCGAACGTGGCCAGCGTCGCCGTACCGACGTTCAGGACGAGTGCCGTACGTACTCCGGCCAGGATCAGCGGCACCGCGAGCGGCAGCTCCACCTTGAACAGGACGCCCCGCCCGGACATCCCCATCCCGCGTGCCGCCTCGATCATGTTCGGCTCGATCGCCCGCAGACCCGCCACCGTGTTGGAGAGCACCGGCAGCACCGCGTAGATCACGATGCCGATGATCGCGGTCCGGGGCCCGATGCCCAGCCAGATCACCAGCAGCGCCAGCAGACCGATCGCCGGGGTCGCCTGGCCGATATTGGCCAGCGCCGTGAACGCGGGGGCCGCCTTCCGCAGCCGCCGCCGGGTCAGCGCGATGCCCAGCGGGATCGCGATGATCAGCACCCAGAAGGTGGAGATCGCCGTCAGCCGCACATGCTGCCACCAGCGCAGCTGCACATTGCCGCCGGAGAGCGAGTTCTCCGCGATCGAGTCCAGGTGGATGGTGGTGATCCAGATGTACGTGATCACCAGGATGACCGCCAGCACCAGCGGCAGGACGACCAGTTTGCGCCAGGTGATCCGGCGCGCCGGGGCGGCCGGGGCGGGGGAGGGGTCGCTCTCCTCGTCGTGGAACGCGTGGCCCTTGACGTCGTGCTCGCCCGGCGGCCGGGTGGGAGCAGCCGGGCCCTTGCCGGAACCGGGACCGGAGCCGGGGCCCGAGGCGGGACCGGAGCCGGGGCCGGACGGGTGGCTGGGGCTCATACTCCGCCGCCACCCCCCTCCAGCTCCTGCTCCGTCCGGTGGACGCGCAGCTCCTCCAGCTCGTGCTGGTGCTCCATCGCGGTCAGCCGGTCGGCCTCCAGCAGCTCCTGCACGTTGTCCATCAGCGTCTTCATGTCGACGACCCCGATGAACTCGCCGCGCCGCCCGGTCACCGCGACCCGCCCCCCGCTGTCGGTCAGCACCGCCTCCAGCGCGTCGTGCAGCGTGGCGTCCCGGGTCACCGTGTCGTGCACCAGCTGCCCGGCCCGCGCCAGCGAACCGCGCGCCCGCATCAGGTCGCCGCGCCGCAGCCACTTGTACGGGCGGTTCCTGCGGTCCAGCATCAGCAGCTCGTTGTGCGGGCCGTTGCGCAGCTTGTTGAAGATCGTCTGGAGCGGGTCCTCGACCGTCACCGTCGGGAAGTCCGCGATGCCCACATCCCGTACGCGGGTGAGGTTCAGCCGCTTCAGGGCCGCGCCCGCGCCGACGAAACCGGAGACGAAGTCGTCCGTCGGGTTGGTCAGGATCGCCTCGGGGGTGTCGAACTGCGCGATGTGCGACCGCTCCCGCAGCACCGCGATCCGGTCGCCCAGCTTGATCGCCTCGTCGAAGTCGTGGGTGACGAACACGATCGTCTTGTGCAGCTCGTGCTGGAGCCGGATCAGCTCGTCCTGGAGGTGGTCGCGGGTGATCGGGTCGACCGCCCCGAACGGCTCGTCCATCAGCAGGACGGGCGGGTCGGCGGCGAGCGCCCGCGCCACACCCACCCGCTGCTGCTGCCCGCCGGAGAGCTGGCGCGGATAGCGGCCGTGGAACTCGCGCGGGTCCAGGCCCACCAGGTCGAGCATCTCCTCCACCCGGTCCTTCACCCGGGACTTCGACCAGCCGACCATCTTCGGGACCAGGGCGATGTTCTCCGCGACCGTCATGTGCGGGAAGAGCCCGGAGGACTGGATCGCGTACCCGATCTTGCGGCGCAGCTTCACCGGGTCGATGTCGGTGACGTCCTCGTCGCCGATCCTGATCCGGCCCGAGGACGGCTCGATCAGCCGGTTGATCATCTTCAGCGTGGTGGACTTCCCGCAGCCGGACGGGCCGACGAAGATCACGGTCTCCCCGGCCTTGATCTCCATCGAGACGTTGTCGACGGCCGGGTTCGGGTTGCCCGGGTACTTCTTGGTCAGGTTCTCCAGCTGGATGGTGGCCCCGGAGGCGGCCGGGGTCCCCTCGTCCACGGCGACGGCGCCGGTCTCGGTCTCAGGCACGAATCCCCCTCGGGATGGTCAGCCGTCCCAGCAGGACGTACGCGGCGTCGAAGAGCAGGGCGAGCACGACGATGCCGAGCGTGCCCGCGAGGACCTGGTTGATGGCATTGGCGCTGCCCAGCGAGGCGATGCCCCGGAAGATCTCGTTGCCGAGGCCGGGCCCGGAGGCGTACGCGGCGATGGCGGCGATGCCCATCAGCATCTGGGTGGAGACCCGGATACCGGTCAGGATCGGCGGCCAGGCGAGCGGCAGCTCCACCCGGCAGAGCCGCGCCAACCGGGACATCCCGATGCCCGTCGCCGCGTCCACCAGCGCCGGATCGACGCCCCGCAGCCCCACGATGGAGTTCCGGACGACGGGCAGCAGCCCGTACAGCGTCAGGGTGATCACCGTCGGCGCCACCCCCAGCCCCACCAGCGGGATCAGCAGACCGATCGCGGCCAGCGAGGGGATGGTGAGGATCGTCGCCGTGGAGGTGATGGCCAGCGAGCCGCCCCAGCCGCTGCGGTAGCTCACCACCCCGATCAGCACGCCCAGCAGGGTGGCGATGACCATGCACTGGAAGACCGCGCTGACGTGCTGGAACGCATCCGTGAGGAGCTGCTGGTGGCGGGTGATCAGATACTCCCAGAAGCTCACACGGCACTCCCTCGGCTCGGCCCGTCTCCTCGGCCCGGCGCCCGGACGGCGGCCCCGGCCCTCGGGTCAGTCGGTGTCCTGGGCCGCCTGTTCCACCAGCGGGATGATCCGCAGCGGAACCGGGTTCTCCATGACGATCGCCGTGGAGGCCCGGACAATGCCATCAAATCCGACAACCCGGTCGATCACCCGCTGAAGATCGGCGTTGGAACGGGCCACCAGCCGGCAGAACATGTCCCCGTGCCCGGTGGTGGTGTGCAGCTCCAGCACCTCCGGTACGCCGCCCAAATGGGCCCGTACGTCGGCGCCTTGGCCCTGCTTGATCTCCAGCGTCGCGAACGCGGTGACCGGATAGCCGAGCGCCGCCGGATCGACGTCCGGGCCGAACCCCCGGATGACGCCATTCGACTGAAGGCGGTCCAGCCGCGCCTGCACGGTCCCGCGCGCCACGCCGAGCCGCCGGGATGCTTCGAGGACGCCGATACGCGGTTCACGCGCGAGCAGCACGATGAGCCGGCCGTCCAGATGATCGATCGCCATGAGCGTCCCTCCAGTGGTCACCCTGTACAGATAGTCCGGCCATCATGGCGATCAACTGAACATATTGACCAGTGAATGCGCGAACTATTGCGCACCTTGCGATGCGGGGAGAGCCTTCGAACATGACTGAGACTCTGCACACCAGCCCCGACACCGCAGCGCAGGCCGACCGCTTCCCGGTCAAGGGAATGGACGCGGTCGTCTTCGCCGTGGGCAACGCCAAGCAGGCCGCGCACTACTACTCGACCGCCTTCGGCATGAAACTCGTGGCCTACTCCGGACCGGAGAACGGCAGCCGCGAGACCGCGAGTTACGTCCTCACCAACGGCGCCGCCCGCTTCGTCCTCACCTCCGTGATCAAGGCGTCCACCGAGTGGGGGACCTTCCTCTCCGACCATGTGGCCGCGCACGGTGACGGCGTCATCGACCTCGCCATCGAGGTCCCGGACGCCCGCGCCGCCTACGCGTACGCCGTCGAGCACGGCGCCCGCGGCCTCACCGAGCCGCACGAGGTCAAGGACGAGCACGGCACGGTGGTCCTCGCCGCCATCGCCACGTACGGCAAGACCCGCCACACCCTGGTGGAGCGCTCCGGCTACGACGGCCCCTACCTCCCCGGTTACGTCGCCGCCGACCCGATCGTCGAGCCGCCCGCCAAGCGCACCTTCCAGGCCATCGACCACTGCGTGGGCAACGTCGAGCTCGGCCGGATGAACGAGTGGGTCGGCTTCTACAACGAGGTCATGGGCTTCACCAACATGAAGGAGTTCGTGGGCGACGACATCGCCACCGAGTACTCCGCCCTGATGTCGAAGGTCGTCGCCGACGGCACGCTGAAGGTGAAGTTCCCGATCAACGAGCCCGCGATCGCGAAGAAGAAGTCGCAGATCGACGAGTACCTGGAGTTCTACGGCGGCGCCGGTGTCCAGCACATCGCGCTCGCCACCAACGACATCGTCGCCACGGTCCGCTCGATGCGCGCGGCCGGTGTGCGGTTCCTGGACACCCCCGACTCGTACTACGACACCCTCGGCGAGTGGGCCGGGGAGACCCGGGTGCCGGTCGAGACCCTGCGCGAGCTGAAGATCCTGGTCGACCGCGACGAGGACGGCTACCTGCTCCAGATCTTCACCAAGCCGGTCCAGGACCGCCCGACCGTCTTCTTCGAGATGATCGAGCGCCACGGCTCCATGGGCTTCGGCAAGGGCAACTTCAAGGCCCTGTTCGAGGCGATCGAGCGCGAGCAGGAGAAGCGCGGCAACCTCTGAGCCGTCCGTATCCCTCACAGCCGTACGTATCCCTCACACGACCGCGGTCCGGGGCAGCACCCCGGACCGCGGTCGTGCGTACAGGGACCGTTCGTTCAGCCCGTGGCCCCGGGACCGCCCGGCGGCGGATCGCCCAGCGCCTCCAGGGCCTCCCGGGCCTTCGGCGCGTCCAGCGGTGAGAACGCCGGGTTGGTCCGGAGCGCCTCCGCCAGATGGCGGCGGGCCGCACCGTGCTCGCCCAGCTGCCGTTCGATCACGCCCAGGTGGTACGCGTACGAGGCGTTCCGCACCCCCGTGTCCACCGCCTGCCGCGCGTACTTCAGCCCCTCCTCCGGCTGCCCCGCCCGGTGCAGCGCCCAGCCCAGCGCGTCCGCCACCGCCGCACTGCGGTGCTGCTTCTTCCACTGGGCGCGCAGCAGCTCCACCGCCACCGCCGGGTCCCCGTGATCGCTCTCGTACCGGGCCCGGAGCACCGACTCGTCCACCCCGGCCGCCTTCGACCGCGCGAGCAGCTTCTCCAGCTCGGCGTACTGGCTCCGGGCGTCCCCGTCGAGCCCCAGGGACGCGTACAGCTCCCCTAGTTCGAGGGCGTACAGCGGGCGCGGCAGCTCGGTGAGCACGCTCTGGTACGCGGCCAGCGCCTCGTCCGTGCGGTCCAGCGCGGCCAGCGCCCGGGCCCTGCCCGCCAGGGACGTGTGGTGGCCGGACTCCGTGCGCAGCGCCGCGTCGAACTGCGCGAGGGCCTCCTCCGGCTCGCCCCGCTCCCAGGCCAGCTCGCCGAGCCGGTGCAGCGCCTCGGCCTTCTCGGCGGGCGTCCCCGCCCGGTCGGCGGCCTCGCGGGCGGTGGCCAGCGCGTCCTCGCGCCAGCCCTGGCCGCGGTAGAGCTCGGCGGTCCGGGCCAGCGCCGGGACGCCCTTGCGCAGCTCGCCGAACCTCTCCGTCGCCTCGGTCGCCGCCTTCCGGTCCCCGAGGCCGGTGTACGCGTCGATGAGGACCGGGTACACCCGCCAGCTGTCCGGCTCCTGCTTCCGTACCGTCTCGCCCCACCGCTTCGCCGCCAGGAAGTCCTGCCGCGCGTTGGCCAGGGCCGCCATCCCCACCCACGCCTCGCCGTTGCCCCGCTCACCCGGCCGCGCCTCCAGCGACCGCTTCAGCGCCTCCTCGGCGCGCCCGTAGTACGCCGCGTCCGCCGAGCGCCGCCCCCACTCCACGTACGCCGAACCGAGCGTCGCCCACGAGGGCGCGTCCTTCGGGTGGGCCTCCACCCACTGCTGCCGGTCCCCGATCAGCGCGGTCAGGTCCGAGAGGGAGGCGGGGGAGCCCGCGGTCGCCGCCGCCTCGGCCCGCTCCACCGGCCCCGGCTCCTTCGGCGCGTCCCGCCCCCGGTCCGGTACGGCCACCAGCGCCCCGGCCAGCAGCACCCCCGCCGCCACCGCCCCGAACGCGGCCCGGCGCAGGGTCGTCCGCAGGGTGGGAGGAGGCGGCGGTACGGCGGTGGCGCCTTCGGCGGGCGGCGCGGAGGGCTCTTCGCCGGACATCGCATCGGGGGCCCCGGCACCGTGCGGGGACGGCTCCGTCGGCCGGCGGCGGGACTCGGGCTCCTGCTGGGGCATGACATCCATGGCCATCACTGTGCGTCAGTCATACGAGCACACCGCGCCTTGGGATCGCTGCCGCCGACGGGTTCACACCTTTGGCCCCCGAGTGCCACGCTGGAACCATGAGCGATCTTCTCGAACGCCTGCGCACGGAGCTCCCCGCCGAGGCCCTGATCACCGATCCGGACGTCACCGCGTCCTACGCCCACGACATGGCGAGCTTCTGCGCGGCCGGAACCCCGGCCGTCGTCGTGCTCCCGCGCACGGTCGAGCAGGTCCAGCACGTCATGCGCACCGCCACCGCGCTGCGCGTCCCGGTGGTCCCGCAGGGCGCCCGTACCGGCCTGTCCGGCGCGGCCAACGCCTCGGACGGCTGCATCGTGCTCTCCCTGGTGAAGATGGACCGCATCCTGGAGATCAGCCCGGTCGACCGGATCGCCGTCGTCGAGCCGGGCGTCGTCAACGCGGTGCTGTCACGCGCGGTGAACGCACACGGCCTGTACTACCCGCCGGACCCCTCCAGCTGGGAGACCTGCACCATCGGCGGCAACATCGGCACGGCCTCCGGCGGCCTGTGCTGCGTGAAGTACGGGGTCACCGCCGAGTACGTCCTCGGCCTCGACGTCGTCCTCGCCGACGGGCGGCTCCTGACCACCGGCCGCCGCACGGCCAAGGGCGTCGCGGGCTACGACCTCACCCGTCTCCTCGTCGGCTCCGAGGGCAGCCTCGGGATCATCGTGAAAGCCGTCCTCGCGCTGAAGCCGCAGCCGCCGCAGCAGCTTGTCCTCGCCGCCGAGTTCCCCTCGGCAGCCACCGCCTGTGACGCTGTGTGCCGGATCATGGAGCGCGGTCACACGCCGTCACTCCTCGAACTGATGGACCGGACGACCGTGCGTGCCGTCAACGAACTGGCCTCCATGGGACTGCCCGAGACCACCGAGGCGCTCCTCCTCTGCGCCTTCGACACCCCGGACCCGGCGGCCGACCTCGCCGCCGTCGGAGCCCTCTGCACGGCGGCGGGGGCCACCGAAGTGGTCCCCGCCGACGACCCGGCCGAGTCCGAACTCCTCCTCCAGGCCCGCCGGATGTCGCTCACCGCGCTGGAGGCCGTCACGTCCGCCACGATGATCGACGACGTCTGCGTCCCGCGTTCGCGGCTCGGCGCGATGCTGGAGGGGACCGCCGCCATCGCGGAGGAGTACGGACTCACCATCGGCGTCTGCTCCCACGCGGGCGACGGCAACACCCACCCCGTCGTCTGCTTCGACCACACCGACCCCGACGAGTCCCGCCGGGCCCGCGAGTCCTTCGACGCGATCATGGCGCTCGGCCTGGAGCTGGGCGGGACCATCACGGGCGAGCACGGCGTCGGCGTCCTCAAGAAGGAGTGGCTCGCCCGCGAACTGGGCGAGACCGGCATCGCGTTGCAGCGCTCCATCAAGGCCGCCTTCGACCCGCTCGGTCTCCTCAACCCCGGCAAGCTCTTCTGAACACCCGCCTCCTGCGGGGCCCCGCACGCCCTGGTGAGCCGCCCTCACGCCTCACCGTCCTGGGACGGCGACTCGTCCGCCGACCACGGGTCGCTCAGCCACAGGTCGTCCGCCGGCAGCGGGGCCAGCAGCTCCGCCAGCGCCTCGTCGATCCCGAGCCGGTCGGCCTCGGTGCCCGGCGGCACGATGCGCAGGGTCCGCTCCACCCAGGCGGAGACGGCGGCCGAGGGCACCTCCAGCAGGGCGTTGCCGTCGGGGGAGGTGAGGGCCACGCAGACCACGCTGCGCCGGTCGACCTTCGTCGGCCAGATCCGCACGTCCCCGTGCCCGCACGGCCGGAACACCCCTTCCACCAGCAGCTCCCGGGCGAACGTCCAGTGCACGGGCGACTCGGAGCCGATGTGGAAGGCGATGTGCACGGCGTACGGGTCGTCCGTGCGGTACGTCAGCCGGGCGGGGACCGGGATGGACCGCTCGGGGGACAGGACGAGCTTCAGCTCCAGCTCACGTTCCACGATGTTCATCATGAGAATGCACGACCTTCCGGTGCTCATGGGCCGGTCCCGTGACCGTCCCGCACAAGGAGAGAGCGCCCTCCCCGCCACCTATTACGCGACTTCTCAAAAAAACTTCGATCCGTCGCGAAAGTGGTCCCAAACAGTCGGACCGGCCCGGGGGCACGTGGCGGTCTGATAGATGTGGACCCTTGTATTGAGGCCGTCCGCCCGCACTCCGGGGACGGCCTGAGGCCGCGAAGAGATACGGGACCCGCTGATGAGCGCGCCAACTCCGGCACCCGGTGACGAGAGCCCCCGCGAGGGCTACTACCCCGACCCCTCCATCCCCGGTTACGTCCGGTACTGGAACGGCGCGTCCTGGGTCCCCGGTACGAGCAGGCCCGCGCCCCAGCAGCCCGCTCCGGCGCCCTCCGCGGCCCCTGCCCCGCAGGCCGCCGGTGCGCAGGCCGGGCCGGTGGAGGAGACCGGGCCGATCTTCTTCGACGAGGAGGAGGCCGGTCCGGCGGAGGGTCCGGGCGGCTCCGGTGAACCCGCCGCCGGGTCCGTCTGGCAGGCCGACTCCGCGCGCCAGACCGGCTTCGGCGGCGAGCGTGACCGCCGGGTCTCCTGGGGCGGCGGCCCGGCCCCGGAGCCCGCCTCCCCCGGGGCCCGGCCGCCCCTCGCCCAGGACCCGACCGGCGGCGCGCTGCCGGGGATGCGGGACGGCGGTGGCGGCGGCCGGACGCCGGAGGAGGCGGGGGCGCGCCCGCCGACCGAGGGGACGGTCACGATCCGCGCGGTGGGCCCACGGGCGGACGCACGGGGGAGCGCCCCGCAGCCCGGAGCCGTACAGCCGAATCCCGTACGGCCCGACGCGGCACAGCTGAACGCCGTACAGCCGAACGCCGGTACGCCGCAGGGGCCGCAGAACGTGAGCGCGGCGCAGCGGCCGGTCCTGGCACCGGCTCCGGAGCCCCGCCCTCTCCCGGCCCGGGCCCAACAGACGGCCCCCGCTCCCCAGGAGGCGCGGCAGGGGCCGGTCCGGGCCCCCGAGACCCCCGCCGCGCCCACCCCCGTACCTCCGGCGGCCCTGCACACCCCGCTCACCCCGGGCCCCGGCGGCGGGTCCGCCTCCTGGGCGCAGCAGGTCCACCAACTGGCCCAGCCCGAAGCGCAGCAGCAGCAGCCCCACCAGCCCCACCAGCAACAGGCGCTCCAGCAGCAACCCCAGCACCAGACACCCCAGCAGCACCAAGCCCCTCAGCAGCAGCACCAGCAGCAGCCGGTGCCCCACCCTCACCCCCTTCCGTCCCAGCAACAGCAGCCCCCCTTCGCGCAGTCCGGGACGGCGGCGGCGGACCAGCCCGTCGTGCCCTGGAAGCCCCCGGCGGCCGACGACCCCTTCCAGCAGCTGGTCCGCTCCCAGACCTCGGCCAGGCCCGCCGGACTCGGCAAGCGGTTCGCCGCCCGGCTGGTCGACACCCTGGTGCTCGGCGCGGTCGTGGGCGCGGTGGCCGTCCCCCTGGCCACCCGGGCGCTGGACCACATCGACCGGAAGATCACCGCGGCCAAGCAGACCGGCGAGACCGTCACCGTCTGGCTGCTGGACTCCACCACCGGGGCGCTGCTGGGGGCCCTGCTCGCGGCCTTCCTCCTCCTCGGCTTCCTCCTGGAGGCGCTGCCCACCGCCAAGTGGGGCCGGACGCTCGGCAAGAAGCTCCTCGGGCTCGACGTACGGGACATCGAGTCCCACGAGACGCCCACGCTGGGCGCGGCCCTGCGCCGCTGGCTCGTCTACGGGGTGCTGGGGCTCCTCGTCATCGGCGTGGTCAACGTGTTCTGGTGCCTGGTCGACCGCCCCTGGCGCCAGTGCTGGCACGACAAGGCGGCCCGCACCTTCGTAGCGGGCTGAGGGCGGCCGGGCGGGCGGGGCTTCCGACGGCGGCTGGGCATCGGCCGGGGCGGCTGGGCATCGGCCGGGCGGCTGCGCGGGCGGCCTCCGGAGGCCCGCCGTAGACTCGTATGCCGCCCCGCGTCCCCCGAACGCACCTGAGCCGTTGCGGGCCCCGGTGGCACGGGGTGCACTGCCCCCATGAGCAACGACCAGCCGACGCCCGGCCAGCCGCCCGAGGACGACGATCCGTTCCTCAAGAAGCCGCAGGAGCCCCCGCCGCCGTCAGACGGTCAGCCGCCGTACGGTCAGCCGCCGTACGGGAGCGCGCCGCCCCCTCCGCCGCCCCCGCCGCCGAACGACCCGTACGGCAGCGGCGGTGGCTTCGGGGCGCCCGATCCGCTGGCCGGGATGCCGCCGCTCGCCGAGCCGGGCAAGCGGATTCTGGCGCGGCTGATCGACTTCCTCATCATCTCGATCCCGCTGTACCTGATCTCGCTGCCGTGGGGCGGCGCGGTCGACGTCACCACCGACGACGGCGACGGGTTCGGCGACGCGATCAGCAACTCCTACACCGGCAACCAGTTCGTGTGGTCGCTGATCGGCCTGGCCGTCTACATCGCGTACGACACGTACTTCACGCACAAGGACGGCCGCACGCTCGGCAAGCGGCTGCTGAAGCTGCGGGTGGCGATGCTCAACGACGGGCGGGTGCCCGACACGAGCGCGGCGCTGACGCGGGCCGCCGTCCTCTGGGCCCCGGCGCTGCTGTGCTGCCCGTGCCTGTGGTGGCTGATCAACATCGTGCTGATGTTCACCGACAAGCCCTACCGGCAGGGGCTCCAGGACAAGGCGGCCAAGACCGTGGTGGTCGTGGCCCGTTAGGCAGGCCGAAGGGCGGTCGGGCCGGGCGCGTCCGCCGGCCCGGCCGCCCGGGGCGTCCGGTCGCTCAGCGGCGCAGTGAGTGCTCACCCGCCCGCTGGTCCGCCCGCTGGGAGGGCCGGGCGGCCGGGACCCGGTGCCGGGCCCCGGTCCCGTCCACCGCGCGGTGCGCGACGGCCGCTCCCGGGTGCGCCGCGTGGAGCCGCGCGCTCTGCCCGGGACGGGGCTGGGGCTGCGGCTGGGGCAGGCGTACGGCCACGAGCAGGCCGAGCGCGAGCCCGGTGGCACCGGCGAGGGCCACGCCGAGCCCCGATTCCGTACCGGAGAGCAGCAGCAGGGCGAGGGTCGTACAGACGACGGTGGCCGAACCGTAGACGAGCTGTGCGGCAGTCGGACGCGGCATGGCGGTTTCCGTCCTCGGGACGTCGGATGGTCGGGCGGTCGGCACGCGTGCACAGGTGCGTTCCGACCCTACGACGGTGGATGCCCGACCCGGACGGGTAGTAAGCGTGACCTAACCCACGGTACCGGTGCACAGGGGGCGCACGGAGTCACGTCTCTCACCAACCGGACGGTGCGGCGCGCCTGTTGGGAGCGATCCTGTCCGGATACCGGAAGGGCGCTCCTGCATAGTGCACTTGGTCTGTTCAAGTCAAGGTCTGTCTTTTCTCTCGCAACTCCGATCGAATGTCGTCACTTGTGACGCGTTGCGCGCGCGGCCCTCTCCATACCCCCCTGGCCGCTGCGCGGACGCCCGGGGAGGACTGCAATCAAGTGACCAATCAGAGACGGGCGCTTCGCACCGCCGCTGTTGTCGTGGCCATGGCCGCCACCGCAGCGACGGCGTCGACCTTCGCCACCGCCCAGGCGCATGACACCTCGTCAGCTCCCGCCGCTTCCGCGGCTCCCACCGTCGACCGCCATGACCCGGCGCCCGGCAAGGGACACGTGGAGCACAACCTCGAAGGTCCCTTCAGCGAGCAGCAGGCAGCGCAGCGGGAGGCAGCGCTGGAGCAGGTGCTCGCCGGGGACAAGAAGGTGACGAACCGGAGCGGCTCCAAGGTCGTCAAGCTCGGCGACAAGAAGTACGTGGAGCTCGGCCGGGAGAAGACCGACAAGATCTTCACCATCCTGCTGGAGTTCGGCGACAAGGTCGACGACACGACCATGTTCGACCCGGACGGCGACGGCCCCAAGCCGCCGGTCAAGAAGTACGGCGGCACGCCCGGCCCGGCGCACAACGAGATCGCGAAGCCGGACCCGAAGAAGGACAACAGCACCGCCTGGAAGGCCGATTACAACCGGGCGCACTTCGAGAAGCTGTACTTCGGCGAGGGCAAGGGCGTCCACTCGCTCAAGACCTACTACGAGAAGACCTCCTCGGGCCGTTACTCGGTCGAGGGCACGGTCTCCGACTGGGTGAAGGTCGAGTACAACGAGGCCCGTTACGGCTCCAACTACTGCGGCCAGTCCAACTGCGCCAACGTCTGGGACGCCGTCCGCGACGGCGTCAACGCCTGGGTCGCCGACCAGAAGGCCAAGGGCCGCACCGACGCGCAGATCAAGGCGGACCTGGCCGAGTACGACCAGTGGGACCGCTACGACCACGACGGCGACGGCAACTTCAACGAGCCGGACGGCTACATCGACCACTTCCAGCTCGTCCACGCCGGTGAGGACGAGTCGGCGGGCGGCGGCGCGCAGGGCGGCGACGCCATCTGGGCGCACCGCTGGTACGCGTACGGCACCAACGCGGGTGCGACCGGCCCGGAGTACAACAAGGCCGGTGGCGCGCAGATCGGTGACACGGGCATCTGGGTCGGTGACTACACCGTCCAGCCCGAGAACGGCGGCCTGGGCGTCTTCGCCCACGAGTACGCCCACGACCTCGGCCTGCCGGACCTGTACGACACCTCAGGCGGCGGCGAGAACTCGGTCGGCTACTGGTCCCTGATGTCGGCGGGCTCCTGGCTCGGCACCGGCAAGGGCCAGATCGGCGACCTGCCGGGCGACATGACCTCGTGGGACAAGCTCCAGCTGGGCTGGCTCGACTACGAGACGGCCAAGGCGGGCAAGACCTCGCTGCACAAGCTGGGCGTCTCGGCGTACAACACCAAGAACCCGCAGGCGCTCGTCGTCGAGCTCCCGGCCAAGTCCGTCACCACCACGGTCGTCAAGCCCGCCGAGGGCGTGAAGCAGTGGTGGAGCGACCGGGGCGACAACCTCTCGAACACGCTGACCCGTTCGGTCGACCTGACCGGCAAGTCCGCCGCGAAGCTGGACCTTTCGGGCTGGTACGACATCGAGGCCGACTACGACTACCTCTACACCGAGGTGTCCGACAACGGCGGCACCAGCTGGACCGCGCTCGACGGCACCGCCGACGGCAAGCCGATCCCGCGCGACGCCAGCGACAAGCCCGCGCTGACCGACGTCTCGGGCGCGTACAAGAAGCTCTCCTACTCCCTCGACGCCTACGCGGGCAAGAAGATCGACCTCCGCTTCCGCTACCAGACGGACGGCGGCGCGGGCGGCAACGGCTTCGCGGCCGACGAGATCACCGTCACGGCCGACGGCGCCACCCTCTTCGCGGACAACGCCGAGGACGGTGACAACGGCTGGACCTCGAAGGGCTTCTCGCGGATCGGCGAGTCGTTCACGCAGGACTACCCGCAGTACTACATCGCGGAGAACCGCCAGTACGTGTCGTACGACGAGACCCTCAAGGTCGGCCCGTACAACTTCGGCTTCGCCACCACCCGCCCCAACTGGGTCGAGCACTACGCGTACCAGACGGGTCTGCTCGTGTGGCTCTGGGACACCTCCCAGAAGGACAACAACACCTCCGTCCACCCGGGCGAGGGCCTGATCCTGCCGGTCGACTCGCACGCGAAGCCGCTGAAGTGGAAGGACGGCTCGATCGTGCGCAACAAGATCCAGCCGTTCGACGCCCCGTTCAGCTGGTACCCGAACAAGGGCTTCACGCTCCACAACAAGGACGTGCCGCTGAAGATCCAGCCCTCCCTGGGCAACCCGGTCTTCGACGACCGCAGGGGCACCTACTGGTACAAGGAGAACCCGACGGGCAGCGTCAAGGTTTCTGACACCAACACCCGCATCTCCATCGTGCACGAGCCGCTGAACGGCTCCACGATGACCGTGCTGGTCAGCCCCTCGGGCCGATAATTCCGTAACACCGCAGGTCAGAGCATGATCGGCCGTCGCCCTCTAGCGGGCGGCGGCCGATCGTGTTTAGGTGCGTCTTGTTCACATCCTTATTGACACGACGTCTCACGGGGGAGTGCGGAGCATGGCAGGCGGAGGTTTCTGCAGGTTGCCGAACGGCACGGTGGTGGTGGCGCTGACCCTCACCGGACCACCGTCCGGCGGTACGGGGACGGGGCCCGGGGCCCCGGTACGGGTGCTGGTCCACGCGGCGAACCGGGCGCGCGCCCTGACCAGGCTGCGCAACCTGGGGCTGCGGGCGGTGTACCTGCGCGGCAACGACCGGCCGCCCACCCCGGACGAGGTCACGGCGGTGCTGCACCACCCGGACGGCCTGCTGTGGCGGGCGGCGGCGCCGGAGGTGCCCGGCCAGTCGCCGCAGGCGCAGCTGTCGCTCCAGTCGGCCCAGGAGCTGTGGCACCCGATCCGGGCGCTGCTGGGCCCGGCGGGATACGCCGGACCGGCCCGCCCGGCGGCGTAGGGCGGGCCGTACGCGGCTGCCGCGGGCCCTACAGGGCCTCGGCCACGACGGGCTTCCCGGAGAGCTTCACGCCCGCCGCCCGCAGCTCGTCCAGGGCCTTCTCGGTGGTCGCTGGGGCGACCCCGGCGGTCAGGTCGAGCAGCACGTGGGTGACGAAGCCCTCACGGGCCGCGTCCAGGGCGGTGGCCCGTACGCAGTGGTCGGTGGCGATGCCGACCACGTCGACCTCGGTGACGGACCTCTCGCGCAGCCACTGGGCGAGGCCGGTGCCGTTCTCGTCGGCGCCCTCGAAACCGCTGTACGCGGCCGAGTACGCGCCCTTGTCGAAGACGGCCTCGATGGCCCCGGAGGCGACGGCGGGCGCGAAGTTCGGGTGGAAGCCCACCCCCTCGGTACCGGCGACGCAGTGCACCGGCCAGGAGTCCACGAAGTCCGGGGTCTCGGAGAAGTGGTCACCGGGGTCGACGTGGTGGTCCCGGGTGGCGACCACGTGCCGGTAGCCGGGCTGGGCCGCCCCGATGAGGTCGGTGATGGCGGCGGCGGCATCGGCACCACCCGCCACCGCGAGGCTGCCGCCCTCGCAGAAGTCGTTCTGAACGTCCACGACGATCAATGCGCGGTGCATGACGGGTGTCCTTAGGTGGGTGGGGGAGGTGAGCGGTGGTGTTGCGGTGTCCATGACTGATGGTTCACGGGGATGGCATTGAGCGTAGGGACTGGGGCCTGACAATCAACCCCTACCCACTCGGGCCCGGGGCGCCCACCCCGGCCCGTCCGGCGTCCGGGGGCGGAACCCCGGCGGTGGGGACCCCGCGCCTTCTGGGCCGGGCCGCGGCCTCACGCGTACTCCGTGACGATCACCGGCTCGCCCCGCGACAGCTGCATCGCCGACATCGGCAGACCGGCCCGGGCCGCCACATGCCGCTCCCGGGCCGCCTCCAGCGGTTCCCGCGCGACCACCTCGCCGCCCCGCACCAGCTCCACCAGCAGTTCCCGGCCCGCCAGCTCCCGCGGCACCGCCCCGGTGCCGATCACCTCGGCCTCGGCCACGCCGTGCTCGTCGGCCCGGCGCGCGGCCCACTTGCGGCCGCCCTTCGACGCCTTCGCGCCCAGCGACTTCTTCGCCACCGGCACCAGCGGAGCGTCCGGCTCCGCCGACCCGGCGCGGGCCACCAGCTTGTAGACCATCGAGCACGTGGGGTGCCCGCTCCCGGTGACCAGCTGGGTGCCGACCCCGTACGCGTCCACCGGGGCGGCGGCCAGCGAGGCGATGGCGTACTCGTCCAGGTCCGAGGTCACCACGATCCTCGTGCCGGTGGCCCCCAGCTCGTCCAGCTGCTGCCGCACCCGGTGCGCGACCAGCAGCAGATCGCCCGAGTCGATCCGTACGGCCCCGAGCCCGGGCCCCGCGATCTCCACCGCCGCCCGCACCGCCTCGGTCACGTCGTACGTGTCGACCAGCAGCGTGGTGCCCCGGCCCAGCGAGTCCACCTGGGCCCGGAACGCGTCGCGCTCGGTGTCGTGGAGCAGGGTGAAGGCGTGCGCGCTGGTGCCCACGGTCGGGATGCCGTAGCGGAAACCGGCCGCCAGGTCGGAGGTGGCGTCGAACCCGCCGACGTACGCCGCCCGCGCCGAGGCCACCGCCGACAGCTCGTGGGTGCGCCGCGCGCCCATCTCGATCAGGCGGCGGCCCCCGGCGGCGGCCGACATCCGCGAGGCGGCGGCCGCGATGGCGGAGTCGTGGTTGAGGATGGAGAGGATCACCGTCTCCAGCAGCACGCACTCGGCGAAGGAGCCCTCCACCCGCAGGACCGGCGAGCCCGGAAAGTACACCTCGCCCTCCGGGTAGCCCCAGATGTCGCCGCTGAAGCGGTAGTCCGCCAGCCATTGCAGGGTCGGCTCGTCCACGATCTCCTGCTGGCGCAGGAAGCCGATCATCTCGTCGTCGAAGTGGAAGTTCTCCACCGCGTCCAGCACCCGCCCGGTGCCCGCGACGACCCCGTACCGCCGCCCCTCGGGCAGCCGTCGGGTGAACGCCTCGAAGACGGAGCGGCGGGAGGCGGTGCCCGCCTTGAGTGCCGCCTGCACCATGGTCAGTTCGTACTGGTCGGTGAAGAGCGCGGTCGACGGAACGCCGACCCGTCGCCCGAGGTCCGCTGAGTTCATGGCTGGGATGCTACCCCCTATTCGTCAGAGTGACGAGATGTGGGGTCCGTTTGTGCGTCCGGGCCGCCCGGGTGGCAGCATGGGACAGGTGAGCGTTGCTACCCCCGTAGAGATCGAACGTCCTGATTCGGCCGAGGAGACCTTCGCGGTCCCCGAGCCGGACGTCCCGTGGGTGACGCTCGTCCACAACGACCCGGTCAACCTCATGAGCTATGTGACCTACGTTTTCCAGGCGTACTTCGGCTACTCGAAGGACAAGGCCCACAAGCTCATGCTCGACGTGCACCAGAAGGGCCGTGCCGTCGTCTCCAGCGGGAGCCGTGAGGAGATGGAGCGCGACGTCCAGGCCATGCACGGCTACGGGCTGTGGGCCACCCTCACCCAGGACCGCAACTAGCCCCTGGCGCCCCTCGCCCCGACCGCTGTCCCGCCCCGTCCGTTCCACCATCGGAGAATCCATGGCCGGCCATTTCGAGGCCACCCCGGGCGGCGGCGCGGCCGTCGCGCTCGACGAGGTCGAGATCTCGATCCTGCGCTCCCTCGCCGTGCAGCTGCTCGAACTGATCGGCCCGGGCGACACGCCCGCCGAGGGCGAGGACCCGCTCGCCGCGCTCTTCGCCGAGGGCCCCAGCAAGCCGCCCTCCGACCCGGCCCTGGCCCGGCTCTTCCCGGACGCCTACGGGGGGCCCGACGGGGCCGCGCCCCGGGGCACCTCCGAGGAGGAGCTGCGTGAGCTGTCCGCCGAGTTCCGCCGGTTCACCGAGAACGACCTGCGCTCCCGCAAGCGCGAGGACGCCCTCACCGTCGTACGGACCCTCGACTCCCTCGCCTCCGCCGGGGACGGCGGAGGCGTGCTCACCCTCACCGCCGTCGAGTGCCGCGCCTGGCTGGGCTCGCTCAACGACCTGCGGCTCACCATCGGCACCCGGCTGGAGGTCTCCGACGAGGACGAGGGCGAGGACGGTTCCCTCTACCGGCTCCCCGACAGCGACCCGCGCAAGCCGATGGTGATGGCCTACCTCTGGCTCGGCGCGCTCCAGGAAACGCTCGTCGAGACACTGATGCCGTAATCCTCCGGCCCCGGGCGGCGGGGCGTCCGTGTTCGCTCAACGGACGCTCAGATCCGGGTAATGATCCCGCCAAGACATAAGCGCCTTTCCTGGCGGATGGAGCTTCTTGTCCGCTTTTATCTGTGGGATGCGCCACAGAATGTCCCATGGTGTCCTGTGACGGCCGTGATAAATCTTCACGATCGCCCGGGGACGCCACCCCTGTTCCCGGGGTCGCCACAAGCCGGCCGAACGCCGGCGGCACTCCATCCATATCCGGGGGGATCAGGACCTGATCCGCAGCCTGCACGGCGCGGATCGGCGTGGAGAAAGGCGCACCACACATGACATCGGCACAGGTCGACGAGGGACAGGCCGACAACGGAAAGCCCGGCGCGGACGCCGGGGAGGCCGTGACCAGTGGCGAGGGGTACCAGCGCGGTCTGGGAGCCCGTCAGATCCAGATGATCGCCATCGGCGGAGCCATCGGCACCGGGCTCTTCCTCGGCGCGGGCAAAGCGATCGACCGGGCCGGACCGAGCCTCATCCTGGCCTACTGCCTCGCGGGCCTGGTCATCTTCTTCATCATGCGGGCCCTGGGCGAACTCCTCATGTACCGCCCGGTCTCCGGCTCCTTCTCGGAGTACGCCCGCGAATTCATCGGGCCCTTCTTCGGATTCGTGACCGGCTGGACCTACTGGCTGTTCTGGGTCGTCACCGGAATCACCGAAGTCACCGCCGCCGCCACCTATATGACGTACTGGTGGAACATTCCGCAGTGGCTGTCCGCCCTCGTCTTCACCATCATTCTGTACGGCGCCAACCTGATCTCCGTGAAGCTCTTCGGTGAGCTGGAGTTCTGGTTCTCCATGGTCAAAGTCACCGCGATCGTCGGCATGATCCTCATCTGCGCCGGAGTCCTGACCATCGGCTTCTCCGACGCGGGCGACACCGCGACCGTCTCCAACCTCTGGAACGACGGCGGGTTCTTCCCGAACGGCATCGGCGGCATGCTGATGACGCTCCAGATCGTCATGTTCGCCTTCCTCGCCGTGGAACTCGTCGGCGTCACCGCCGGGGAGTCCAAGGACCCCAAGACCGTGCTGCCCAAGGCCATCAACACCGTGCCGTGGCGCATCGCCGTCTTCTACGTCGGCGCGCTGATCATGATCCTGTCGGTCGTGCCGTGGTCCACCTTCAAGCCGGGCGTCTCGCCGTTCGTGAAGGCGTTCGAGGAGATGGGGCTCGGCGTCGGCGCCGCCATCGTCAACTTCGTCGTCCTGACCGCCGCGCTCTCCTCCTGCAACTCCGGCATGTACTCCACCGGCCGGATGCTCCGCGACCTGGCCATGAACGGACAGGGCCCGCGCGCCTTCACCAAGCTGACGAAGAACGGCCTGCCGCTCGTCGGCACGACCTTCTCCGCCGCCCTGATGCTGGTCGGCGTCTGGATCAACTACCAGTGGCCGGGCGAGGCGTTCCACTACGTCGTCTCCTTCGCGACGATCTCCGGCATGTGGGCCTGGATCATGATCCTGATCAGCCAGATCCGCTACCGCCGCCTCGCCGACGCGGGCATGCTCCCGCACTCCTCGTTCAAGGCCCCGGGCGCCCCGTACACCAGCTGGTTCGCGCTCGGCTTCATCGGCCTGGTCATCGTGATGATGGCGATCGACGAGGAGGCCAGGATCTCGCTCTACTGCGCCCCGCTCTGGGCACTCCTCCTCGGCGTCTCCTACCTGATGCTCAGGTCGCGCGACCCGGAGAACACCGCCTTCGCCAAGCGCTGACCCAGGCTCCGCCGAGCACCCCACCCGCTCGCGCCGAGCACCGACCCCGAGGGCGGGCCCGACACCACGGGCCCACGACCGGCCCTCCTCCCGGGCGCCCCGGCCGCTCCCCCTCCCCCCACGGCCCCGGCGTCCACCATGCGGGCCCTCCCGTACCACCCACCGGTACGCGAGGGCCCGCATGCCTATCCTCTTGCCATGCTGACCATCACCCAGGCGCTCCACGACCAGATCGTCGCCCACGCCCGCGCCGACCACCCCGACGAGGCGTGCGGTGTGGTGGCGGGACCGGCCGGGACCGGGCGCCCCGAGCGCTTCATCCCGATGCTCAACGCCGCCCGCTCGCCCACGTTCTACGAGTTCGACTCCGGCGACCTCCTCAAGCTGTACCGCGAGATGGACGACCGCGACGAGGAGCCCGTGGTCATCTACCACTCCCACACCGCGACCGAGGCGTACCCCTCCCGCACCGACGTGACGTACGCCAACGAGCCCGGCGCCCACTACGTCCTGGTCTCCACCGCCGACACCGACGGCGCGGGCCCCTTCCAGTTCCGCTCGTACCGCATCGTGGACGGCGTGATCACCGAGGAAGAGGTGCAGGTCGTCGAGGCGTACTGAGCCGCAACGTTTGTCGCCCGGGGGCCCCGCCGACCCTCCGGATCGGTCTGGCACACTGCACCCCAGACCCGAACACAAGGCAGCGGGAACCAGGAAGCCGGTGCGATTCCGGCACGGTCCCGCCACTGTGACCGGGCCCTCTCCCGTACGGACTCCGTACCGGAGAGGGCCCGGAAGCCAGGAACTGGCCCGCCGCCTTTCCGCATCGACCAGGGGACGCGGAAATCCCCCGGAGAGGCCCCGCCATGTCCCGGCGCACCCCCGCGCTCATAGCCGCCGCCGTGCTGCTCCCGCTCGCCCTCACCGCCTGCTCCACCTCGGAGACCTCCACCGACGCCCAGGGCAGGCCCGAGGCTTCGGAGAAGAGCGACGGCTTCCCGTACACCGTGAAGAACTGCGGTGTCACCAGCACCTTCAAGGCCCCGCCGAAGCGCGTGGTCACCATGAACCAGCACGTCACCGAGATCATGCTGGAGCTGGGCCTGGCCAAGTCCCTCGTCGGCACCGCCTACCTCGACGACAAGGTCCTGCCGAAGTACGCCAAGGACTACGCCTCCGTCCCGGTGATCGCCAAGGAGTACCCCTCCTACGAGCAGGTCCTCGCTTCCAACCCCGACTTCGTCTACGGCGGCTACGCCAGCGCGTTCGCGGCGGGCGACGGCCGCAGCCGCGAGGCGTTCAAGAAGTCCGGCATCGAGAGCCGCCTCAACACCGAGAGCTGCGCCAAGGCCGACACCCCGATGGAGACCCTCTACGAGGAGGTCCGCGAGGTCGGCCGCACCTTCGGCGTCGCCGACCGCGCCGAGGCGTGGATCAAGCAGGCCAAGGCCGACAACGCGGCGACCGCCGAGAAGCTCAAGGACCTCAAGGCCCTCCCCGTCTTCGTCTACGACAGCGGCGACAAGACCGCGTTCACCGCGGGCGGCAAGGGCATCGGCAACGAGCTGATCAAGCGCGCCGGCGGCACCAACATCTTCGCCGACCTCGACAAGTCCTTCGGGGACGCCTCCTGGGAGAACGTCGTCGCCCGCAAGCCCGAGGCGATCGTGATCTACGACTACGGCGCCACCACCGTCGAACAGAAGAAGAAGCGCCTCCTCACCGACCCGGCCCTCGCCGACGTCCCCGCCATCAAGAACAAGCGCTTCGCGGTCATGCCCCTCTCGGACGTGGTCCTCGGCGTCCGCGTCCCCGCCGCCGTCGACAAGCTCGCGGCCCAGCTCCACCCGGCGGCCACCACCCCGTGACCTGCCGCGCCCCCGCACCCCGGCGGCTGCTGCGCTACACCCTGGTCGTCGGCGTCCTCGCCGTACTCCTCGCAGCCGCCGTGGTCGCCGCCCTCGCCCTCGGCTCCGTCCGCATTCCGCCCGGCCAGGTCATCGACATCCTGACCGGGCGGGCGGAGGCGAGCCCGTTCCGCACGATCGTCCTGGACGTGCGGCTGCCCCGGGTCCTGCTCGGCATCGTCGTCGGCGCCGGACTCGCCGTCATCGGCACGGTCCTCCAGGCCCTCGTACGGAACCAGCTCGCCGACCCGTTCCTCCTCGGCGTCTCCTCCGGCGCCTCCACCGGCGCGGTCGTCGTCATCGTCCTCGGCATCGGCGCGTCCCTCGCCACCACCGTCACGATCCCCGCCGCCGCCTTCGCCGGGGCCCTGCTCTCGCTGCTGCTCGTCTACACCCTGGCGCGCGGCGGGGGAGGCCTCACCACCAACCGGCTCGTCCTTGCCGGGGTCGCCGTCTCCTACATCCTCTCCGCCCTCACCAGCCTGATCCTGGTCACCTCCGCCCGCGCCGACCACCTCCAGGAAGTCCTCTACTGGACCCTCGGCGGCCTCGGCGCGGCCCGCTGGGACATGCTCGCGCTCCCCACGGTCACCCTGATCGCCGGTACGGCCGTGCTCCTCACCCTGGCCCGCCCGCTCGACCTGCTCCTGGTGGGGGAGGAGGGCGCGACCGTCCTCGGGCTGGACACCGCCCGCTTCCGGGCCGCCGTCTTCGTCCTCGCCTCCCTGATGACCGGGGCGCTCGTCGCGTACAGCGGGGCGATCGGCTTCGTCGGGCTGATGGTCCCGCACATGGCCCGGATGGCGGTCGGCGCCTCGCACCGCGCGCTGCTGCCGGTGGTCGCGCTCGGCGGGGCGGTGTTCCTGGTCCTCGCGGACCTGGCCGCCCGGACGCTGGCCGCCCCGCAGGACATCCCGGTCGGCGTGCTCACGGCCCTGACCGGCGGACCGTTCTTCCTGTGGATGCTGCGGCGCAGGCCGGAAGGGGCGCCCGCGTGAGACGACCCGTACGCCACCGGCAGGGGAGCGCCCGTGTGACCGCACCGCCCGAAGGAGCCCGCCCGTGACCACCCTGCGCACCGAAAGCCTCTCGTACGGGACCGGCGGGGGCCGCCACCTCGTCGACGCCGTCGACCTCACCGCCGCCGACGGCGAGACCGTCGGCCTGGTCGGACCCAACGGCAGCGGCAAGACCACGCTCCTGCGCTGCGTCTACGGCACCCTGCGCCCCACCCACGGCCGGGTCCTCCTGGACGGCGACGACCTCGCCACCCTCCCCGTGAAGGCCCGCGCCCAGCGCATCGCCACCGTCCCGCAGGACGGCCACGCCGGGTTCGAGCTGACCGTCGGCCAGGTCGTCGCGATGGGCCGCGCCCCGCACAAGCGGTTCTGGGAGGCGGACAGCGCCGCCGACACCGCGCTCGTCGCCGACGCCCTGAAGCGGGTCGGGATCGCCGCACTCGAACCCCGTACGTTCGCCTCCCTCTCCGGCGGCGAACGCCAACGGGCCCTGGTCGCCCGCGCCCTGGTCCAGCAGCCCGCGCTCGTCGTCCTGGACGAGCCGACCAACCACCTGGACATCCGCTACCAGCTGGAGACCCTCTCCCTGGTCCGGGGCCTCGGCACCACCAACCTGCTCGCCCTGCACGACCTCAACCTCGCCGCTTACTACTGCGACCGCGTCTACGTCCTCAAGGACGGCCGGGTCGTCGCCTCCGGCACCCCGGAGGAGGTCCTCACGGCGGAGCTGCTGAGCGAGGTGTACGGCGTCGCCGCCGAGGTCAGCGCCCACCCGAAGACCGGCGCCCCCACCGTCGTCTACCTCCCGGAGGGACCCGGCCGCCCCGCTCTGTCCGCATAATGGTCGCGAACCATCCACCATGTGGGATCACACTCGGGTTTCCCGGCCGGGAATCGATACGATGCCCGCATGGTTCCCCATGACGTGAGCAACAGGACGCCGGGCACGCTGCTCGTCGCGCGGCTGCACGTCGACCTGTGCAGGCTCAAGAGCGCGATCTGTCCCCCGCCCGCAGCCTGACCGCGAGCCGCACGGCCTGACGGGGGCCGGGCCCACCGCGAGCCCCACGCACCACGCCCCACCCCCCGCGCGGGGGAAGAAACGCGCGCCCCACGCCACCTCCCGCTTTCGACAGGAGCCCACGCCATGGCCATCGAGGTCCGCATCCCGACCATCCTCCGCACCTACACCGACGGCGCCAAGGCCGTCGAAGGCAACGGGGACACCCTCGCCGACCTCTTCGCCGACCTGGACAGCCGCCACAACGGCATCCGTGAGCGCATTGTCGACGGCGAGCAGCTCCGCCGCTTCGTGAACGTCTACCTCAACGACGAGGACGTCCGTTTCCTGGACGGCATCTCCACCAAGCTCAGCGACGGCGACAACGTCACCATCCTCCCGGCCGTCGCCGGCGGCATGCGCTGATGCGGTACGACTCCCCGCTGGCGGCCGTGGGGAACACCCCCCTCGTCCGCCTTCCGCGGCTGTCCCCGTCCGAGGACGTCCGCATCTGGGCCAAGCTGGAGGACCGCAACCCCACCGGCTCGATCAAGGACCGCCCCGCGCTCCACATGGTCGAACAGGCGGAGAAGGACGGCCGACTCACCCCCGGCTGCACCATCCTGGAGCCCACCAGCGGCAACACCGGCATCTCGCTCGCCATGGCGGCCAAGCTCAAGGGCTACCGCATCGTCTGCGTCATGCCGGAGAACACCTCGCAGGAACGGCGCGACCTGCTCGCCATGTGGGGCGCCGAGATCATCTCCTCCCCGGCCGCGGGCGGCTCCAACACCGCCGTACGCGTCGCGAAGGAGCTCAGCGCCGAACACCCGGACTGGGTGATGCTCTACCAGTACGGCAACCCGGACAACGCGGGCGCCCACTACGCCACCACCGGACCGGAGATCCTCACCGACCTCCCGTCCATCACCCACTTCGTGGCGGGCCTCGGCACCACCGGCACCCTCATGGGCGTCGGCCGCTACCTCCGCGAGAACCGCGAGGGCATCCAGATCGTCGCCGCCGAACCGCGCTACGACGACCTGGTCTACGGCCTCCGCAACCTCGACGAGGGCTTCGTCCCCGAGCTGTACGACGCCTCGGTCCTCACCACCCGCTTCTCGGTCGGCTCCGCCGACGCGGTCACCCGCACCCGCGAACTCCTCCAGCAGGAGGGCATCTTCGCGGGCGTCTCCACCGGCGCCGCGCTCCACGCGGCGATCGGCGTGGGCAAGAAGGCGGTCAAGGCGGGGGAGAGCGCGGACATCGTCTTCGTGGTGGCGGACGGCGGCTGGAAGTACCTGTCGACGGGCGTCTACACGGCCGAGACGACGGAAGCGGCGATCGAGACCTTGCAGGGCCAGCTCTGGGCGTAGGCCCCGAGCCTTGCCTCCGGCCGGTGGGGCAATCCCAGCCAGTCCGGGGGAAAACCAGCCCCCCCGGCGCTTGAGGAGCGGGGTCCGGGGCAGCGCCCCGAAAGGCCCGCCCGGGGCCCCGCTTCCTCACCCCGCCCCCAGCCCCCGCACCCGTTCCCACAGCTCCGCGTCCACGGTCCCCGCCCTCCGCCGGAACCCGGCGATCCGGACCTCCCGCAGCTCGTCCGTCTCCAGGAAGCTCTGCCGCCCCCGCTGGTCGCCCACCGTCCCGGCGGGCAGCGCGATCACCCCGGGCCGCTCCCCGTGGTCCTTGCTGGTGATCTTGGCGACGAGCGCCGTGGCGCCCCGCCCCCGTCCCCGTACGGAGAGGACCAGGCACGGCCGGTCCTTGGACCCGGGCCCGTCCTCGTACGGCACATCGGCCCACCACACCTCGCCCGCCCGCGGCGTACGCCCGTCACCGCGTCCCGCCGGACCGGAGGGCCGCGACGGGGGCCGGACCGATCCACCTGGCCGCCCCGGCCGCCGCGACCCGGGCCCCCGCGATCCCGGCCCCCGCCCCGACCGTCCCCGCCCGTCCACCACCGCGGCGACGAGGGCCAGCAGAACCACGGCGACCAGCGCCACCCACCAGAACGTGTCCATGCCCCGACCGTACCGGCGCGCCGGGAACGGCCCCGCCCCGCCCGGCCGCCGCGCCCGGGCCCGCCGTGGACGCGCTTCCATCGAACCGGTGACAGAGCAGGTGAGTTGCCCCACAACGGCAGGCGGCAGAGGAGCGACGCGGAGTTTCGCGCCTTACGCTCGACGAACCGCAAAACGTTCCGGCAGGAACGGCACGACCTCTCCCGCACGAACCCTCCCCGTTCCCATGTTCCGGAGGTTCACGCTCCATGAAGCTCACCGTCGTCGGCTGCTCCGGCTCGTTCCCCTCCCCGGGGTCGGCATGCTCGAGCTACCTCGTAGAGGCCGACGGCTTCCGGCTGCTCCTCGACATGGGCAACGGAGCCCTCGGCGAGCTGCAGCGCCACGTCGGTCTCTACGACCTCGACGCGATCTTCCTCAGCCATCTGCACGCCGATCACTACATCGACATGTGCGCGTACTTCGTCGTGCGCTACTACCGCCACGACGGCGCCCGCCCCGTCCCCCTTCCGGTCTACGGCCCCGAGGGCACCGAGCAGCGGCTGACCGCCGCCCACGGCGACACCCCCTCCGACCGGGCGATGAGCGAGGTCTTCGACTTCCACACGCTGAAGTCGGACGCCTTCGAGATCGGCCCCTTCTCGGTCGTGACGGAGAAGCTCCGCCACCCCGTCGACACCTTCGGCATCCGGATCGAGCACGGCGGCTCCACCCTCGCCTACTCCGGCGACACGGGGACCTGCGACGCCCTGGAGGAGCTGGCCCGGGACGCGGACCTGTTCCTCTGCGAGGCGTCGTTCGTGGACGGCAAGGAGGACATCCCCGACCTGCACCTCAACGGCCGGGAGGCCGGTGAGGCCGCCGCCCGCGCGGGCGCCCGCCGGCTCGTCCTGACCCACATCCCGCCGTGGACGGACGAGAACCGCAACCTCGCGGACGCCCGGGCGGCCTACCCGGGGCCGGTGGAACTGGCGGTGCCGGGAGCGGTGTACGAGTTCTGAGTACGGCTCCCGAGTACGGCTCCCGAATACGACGGAACCCCCGCCTTCCTCACGGAGAGGGAGGCGGGGGTTCCGTGTGTACGGGGGTGGGGCGGAGGCTACTTCGCCTCGGCCTTCTGGAGCTCGGCGAGCTCCTCGTCCGACTCCCGGCCCGGGGTCGGGAGGTTGAACTTGGTGATCGCGAAGCGGAAGACCACGTAGTAGACCACCGCGAAGCAGAGGCCGACCAGGACCAGCATCCACGGCTTCGACGCGATGCCGAGGTTCAGCAGGAAGTCGACCAGACCGGCGGAGAAGCCGAAGCCGTCCTTCATGCCGAGCGCCCAGGTCAGGGCCATCGACACACCGGTCAGCACCGCGTGGATCGCGTACAGCACCGGGGCGATGAACATGAACGTGAACTCGATCGGCTCGGTCACACCGGTGACGAACGAGGTCAGCGCGAGGGAGAACATCATGCCGCCGACGACCTTGCGGCGCTCGGGGCGGGCGCAGTGGACGATCGCGAGGCAGGCCGCCGGGAGGGCGAACATCATGATCGGGAAGAAGCCGGTCATGAACTGTCCGGCGTTCGGGTCACCGGCCAGGAAGCGGGCGATGTCACCGTGGGCGCCGTTGTACTCGCCCGCCTGGAACCACGGGAAGCTGTTCAGCAGGTGGTGCATGCCGACCGGGATCAGCGCACGGTTGGCGACACCGAAGATGCCCGCGCCGACGGCGCCGGAGCCGACGAGCCACTCACCGAAGTTGTGCAGACCGGCGCCGAGGACCGGCCAGATCAGACCGAAGACGATACCGATGACGAGACCCGCGAAGGCGGAGAGGATCGGGACCAGGCGGCGGCCGCTGAAGAAGCCCGCCCAGTCGGGCAGCTTCGTCCGGTAGAAGCGCTGGTAGATCAGGGCGACGACGATACCCATCACGACACCGCCGAGGACACCGGCGTTGACGGGGGCGTCGCTCATCACGATCTTGCCGTCGGCGACGCTCGCGACCTGCGGCAGGTTGCTGTCCGTGAAGGTGGCGAGCACCTTCTGGAAGACGAGGTAGCCGGTGACGGCCGCGAGCGCGGTCGAGCCGTCCGACTTCTTCGCGAAGCCGATGGCGATACCGACGGCGAACAGCAGCGCCATGTTGTCGAGGATGGCACCGCCGCCCGCGGCCATGTAGCCCGCGAGCTTCGTGATGAAGGCCGGGAAGGACTCGCGGCCCAGCATGTCGTCGTTGCCGAGGCGGACCAGGAGCGCGGCGGCCGGCAGCACGGCGACCGGCAGCATGAGGCTGCGGCCGATGCGCTGCATGACGGCCATCACGCCTGCGCCCTTCTTCTTCTCGGCCGCGGGTGCGGTCTCAGCCGTGGTCATCAACTTCCTCCATGGGACACGGTGCCGCCCGGACGATCGATGAGGGGAGGCGGCGACTCGACAGACGGCGGCAGACAGCCGTGGTCTGGACCACTCAGTGGTGTAGACCAGTTGTAGCACGGTGAGGGTTAGATAAGGAACCTTCAATTCCCTTCTCATTCGCGGTAGCAGAGCCGGTACGTTCGGTGACATGGCGAAGGCCCCCGGACCGGGTGGTCCGAGGGCCTTGCGCGGGGTGGGGAAACCCCTTCCGAGCTGCTACTTCGTGAGATCCTTCTCGATCTCCCGCTCGACCTCCTCCGGCTCGCGGCCGGGGGTCTTGAGGTCGAACTTGGTGATCGCGAAGCGGAAGACCACGTAGTAGATCACCGCGAAGCACGCGCCGATCGGGATGATCAGCCACGGTTTCGTATCCAGATGCCAGTTGACGACGTAGTCGATCAACCCGGCCGAGAAGCTGAACCCGGCGTGCACTCCCAGGAGCCAGGTGATGCCCATCGAGGCCCCCGTCAGTACGGCGTGCACGCCGTACAGCAGCGGTGCGACGAACATGAACGAGAACTCGATCGGCTCGGTCACGCCGGTGACGAACGAGGTCAGCGCCACCGACACCATCAGCCCGCCGACCTCCTTGCGGCGCTCGGGCCGCGCGCAGTGGGTGATCGCCAGCGCGGCGGCGGGCAGGCCGAACATCATGATCGGGAAGAAGCCCGAGGTGAACTGGCCGGCCGACGGGTCCTGGGCGAAGAACCGGGAGATGTCGCCCTGGACGGTCTGGCCGTCCGCCCCGGTGAACTCGCCCGCCTGGAACCAGAAGAACGTGTTCAGGAACTGGTGCATGCCGATCGGGATCAGCAGGCGGTTCGCGAAGCCGAAGATGGCCGCGCCCCAGGAGCCGAGGTCGATCAGCTGCTTGGAGAACCAGGTCAGCCCGTCGCCCACCGGCTGCCACAGCAGCCCGAAGAGCACGCCGAGGATCACGCAGAGGAACGCCATCAGGATCGGCACCAGGCGCCGGCCGTTGAAGAAGCCGAGCCAGTCGACCAGCTTGGTGCGGTGGTAGCGCTGCCAGACGACCGCGGTCAGCAGGCCGATCAGGATGCCGCCGAGCACGCCGGGGTTCTGCGGCTCGCCCTGGGGCAGCTCGTCCGTCACGGTGCCGTCCATCGGGAACGCGCCGAGCACGCCCCGGTAGACCAGGAAGCCGACGACGGCCGCCAGCGCGGTGGAGCCGTCGGCCTTCTTGGCGAAGCCGATGGCCACGCCGATGCAGAACAGCAGCGGCAGCCCCGTCTTGCCGTCGAGGATCGCCCCGCCGCCGTTCAGCAGCACGCTGGAGGTCTTCTCCCAGAAGGCGCCGTGCAGATAGGAGGAGAAGAGGTTCCCGAGGCTGACGAGCAGGCCCGCCGCCGGGAGGACGGCCACCGGGAGCTGGAGGCTGCGGCCGACCTTCTGCAGGCCCTGGACCGGTCCGTTCCACCATTTTGGCTGCGGTGCCGCAGCGGCGCTCGAACTCATCGGCATCCTTCCCGGAACACGCCTCGTTTGGCGGTCGTTGGAAACTGGTGTAGACCAGTTGCGTCACGGTCCGGGGCCCGCCCCGAAGTCAGGGCACCGGTGATCGTTATCTTTGGTGATAGTCCGGTTACCCGCCCGCGAAGTTGGGCCAACCGTGCGTTACCGTGACGAAACGGACCCGCAGCGGGCGGCCCGTCTGCACGCGAACACCAGGGAGAAGGACATGGCCACCAAGGCTGAGAAGATCGTCGCCGGGCTCGGCGGCATCGAGAACATCGACGAGATCGAAGGCTGCATCACCCGCCTCCGCACCGAGGTCCACGACGCCAGCAAGGTCGACGAGGCCGCCCTGAAGGCCGC